>CANMLS010000038.1 GCA_947498785.1 uncultured Aquimarina sp.
GTTGATCTCATGAGGAAAATGTAACTCTTACTTCTGAATCTTGCACAGGTTTTAGATACCAAGGACAATATGAAGACCCTGAAACAGGGCTGTACTACAATAGGTTTAGGTACTACTCGCCAGACACAGGAACTTATATTTCGCAGGATCCGATTAGGTTAGAATCTGGAGAACCCAATTTTTATGCTTATGTAAATGATATAAATAGTTGGGTTGATGTTTTTGGATTAAATAAAATAAATCAAGGAAATGTAAGTACAGGAGCAGGTAGAGATCATGTTACTTATAGAGGGATGAAAGGAGGAAAACCCTACACAGGTTATGCAAGTGCTCCTAGTGATTTAAAATTAAAACCTGAAGAGATTATTTCAAGAAGATATGGTGGGGATTTTGATGAATTCGGAGGTAAAGCACCTACTTCTGTGTATGATGGTTCTGGAGTAGAGGGAAAAAATACGGCAAGAGGTCTTGAACAGCATTACTATGAAGAGGATGTTAAAAAACATGGTAAGTACGATAAAAATAGTACATCAGGTGTTGCTAATAAACAAAATCCTGTAGGACCTAATAATAGCAAAATAGATGAATACACAAAGGCTAAGAATGAATATTTAAATGGATGTAAATAGATATGGGAAGAGTAGTTTGGAAAGAAAATAAAGTATTGAGTATAGAAACTAGAAAAGGAACTTTTGTTTTAGCTCAAATGATAAAGAGTCCATATATAGTTTTTTTTAATTCTTTTCGAGAGGATAATGATTTTAAAGAAATAGATTTAGAGAACGTTCCTATATTGTTTCCTCATGCAGTCACAAAACAATTTTTGAAAAAATCCAATATAGTGACTTTAAATATCAAGCCTATTACTAATTATCAACCTCCTAAGTTGTGGATACATGAAGATCCAGGTAGTAGAACAGTCAATGTTTGGGAAGGTACAAAAAATGAAAGAGAATTTATTTCATTTGGTGAAAATGGAGCAGTTTTAGTTGAAAAAGATATTTTAAAGGAAGGGAAATATGATCATCCCAGTGGAGTATACGATAAATCTATAAAAGAACTTACCTCTAAAAATATTGATATTAGTACTATTTCAAATTATGAAATAACTTCAGTAGAAGTTTATCCTAGTTTAAACGAGCGTCTTTTTTTATGTAGTTTAAAAGGTCAGAATATTGATCCTGCCAAAAATATTTTATTCAATATTGATATGCCATTAGAGTTTGAAAAGTATATTGACATTGTATCTGGTAAAGTACCTTTAGATAAATTGGGTTATTAACCCCCCGCTAGCCCCCCGCTAGCGCTCGTTTGTAACGAGTGCTGGATATTAGTAAGCAATAAGATAAAAAATAAATATATACACTTAAAACCAAAAGATATATGCCAATCAAAGACAAAGATTACAATAAAGCCAAAGCGCTATTAGAAGCTGCGGGTAGTAAGAGTGCAGAGAAATCCCACAAAAAGCATACAGGTAGTAAAGGTTCTCCAGATGGTCACGGCAGGAGTTTATATAACGAGGCAGAACAAGAGTTTGGCGCTCAGCCTACCGTAGTACAATTAGAGGCTTTGCGCAAAGCAGCTACTTTACTCGGGGTATAGTTAGCAATAACAGATTATAAAATATAGAACCACTTTCTTTTTTAGAGAGTGGTTTTTTTATTGTTTATCTTGTACCAATAATACAGTTTGCTAGCTTTGTAAGCTAGTTTTGCTTTGCTGATCTACTTAAAAAGGGCAATGATCTTAGAAAAGTACAACTATTTGCAGAACATAAATACATCAGTTCTACAGAACAATATATTACATCACAGTTTACAGAATTAAGAGCGGAAATAGAGAAAAAGCATCCGTTGTTTAAAAAAAAGTACTTTTATAAGTACTTTTTTGTTATCTTTGGGCTATGGAAACAGTAAACTATACAGATTTTCGTGCAAACTTAAAGCATTGGTTCGATAAAGTGGTCAATGATGTAAGTGATATTATTATTAAACGTAAAAACGGTAAAGACCTTGTATTAATATCATTAGACGAATACAACTCATTAAAAGAAACCTCTTATCTTCTAACAGGAAAAAATAGAGATATTCTATTAAACTCTATCAAAGAATTAGAAGCAGGTAATGGTATTGAAAAAGAATTAATCGAATAGATGAAATTAACTTGGTCTACCTCCTCTTGGGAAGATTATTTGTATTGGCAAAAGGTTGATAAAAAACTAGTCAAACGAATCAACGAACTTATTAAAAGCTGTATGCGAACACCTTTTGAGGGCATAGGAAAACCAGAAGCTTTAAAAGGAGATTTACAGGGATATTGGTCAAGGCGAATTACATCAGAACACCGATTAGTTTACAAATATGAAAATGAACAATTATTGATAGCAGCTTGTCGCTATCATTATGGAAAATAACCAAGTGAGTCGCTATCGCTCCAATGTATTATCATCACATCAGCCCCAAAAAGGCTTTTTTTATAAACTGTTATATGGTACTCGGCTACACCACTTGGTCACAGCCTACAGGATTTTTATCTTGAAGTTTACATCTTATTTTTCAAATGAACTACCCCGAGGCAGAGCCTCGAGGAATTCTTTAGATTGAAAGATAAAAATCCTGTGGCGTGTTCTTCCGCTATCGCTCCCCGTCCACGTCGGCTGCTCCTCTCCACTTTGGCTACGCCTTTTAGTTTTAGCAAACATGCAGCTCATCTTCAGCCGTCAGACGGCTATGATTAGTATTGAAGCTAAAGCTCTGCCCTTCAACAGTTACACTCTTCAACTTCAATAACAATCGTTCTTATTCTTATGGAAAAATCTGTATTTTTGTAATTGGGTAAGAATGACCACCAACTCCAAATACCAGTCAAGAGGTTAATACTGGGGCATTAGGAGAAGGAAAACAAAGACACCTGTAAATCCTGTGATCAGGAGTGCCATCCTCTTTTGTGGCGTTCTCATCTTTTTTTCTTCAAACAGAAAACTATTTTAATAAAAAATGGAATGCGATTGCCATAGCAATTGACTTCCGTTTTTTATTAGAATTAGCCCTTTGCAGCGATTGAGCAAATACATTAACCATCCTAGTGCGCTGGCAGTAACAGACTGTTTTACATAAATACCTGTTATAGACCCTTACCATCGGGAAGTGAGGGTATAATACTAGTTATGTAACACGGTTTTGGGGAAATACATGCAGATTTTTACTTTTCAATTGAAAGAATATCCCTGGTCTTCGTGTGGGCTAGCGCTCGTTTGTAACGAGTGCTGGATATTAGTACGCAATCAGAAACAAAAATAAATATACACTTAAAACCAATAAAATATGCCAATCAAAGACAGAGATTACAATAAAGCCAAAGCGCTATTAGAAGCTGCGGGTAGTAAGAGTGCAGAGAAACCCCATATAAAACATACCGGTAGTAAAGGTTCTCCAGATGGTCACGGCAGGAGTTTATATAACGAGGCAGAACAAGAGTTTGGCGCTCAGCCTACCGTAGCACAATTAGAGGCTTTGCGCAAAGCAGCTACTTTACTCGGGGTATAGTTAGCAATAATTGTTACAGATTATAAAAACATAGATTCTTTTGTGCTTTCCTCAAAAAGTTATCCTTTGTTTTTTGAGGTGTTTGCTTTAACCAATGGTATCAAAAAAGCCCCTCTTGGTAAGGAGCTTGTTTCTTATGGTGCGGTGACCCTACTAATAATATCATTGTCTTCTATGATGTCGCCATCTTGTGAGGTATCGGCTGCGCTACTGTTGGTTCTGTTCTCAACTACTTGATTATATTGCCCTGCCAATACACTGATCTGTTCTAATAAAATAGTGTGTTGGGGTGCGGTATTTAAGGTAGCATGTGCATTCAAGTGTGCCACCAAATCCCTGTAAGCTGTCGTTGCCTCCTCGCGAAATGTTGGGATATCCTCACTGGGATTGGCAGCTTGCTGCTCTACCCGTGCCAGATACCGAGTGGCAAAGCTCGTGTTTGTGGTCTGTAAATGAGTTAACCACTTGTCTAGATTCAAGTTTTTTACAGCTTCGATCAATTCTTTATCACCTTGCCAATCGGCAATAATACTAGACAGTACAACAGTCTCTTCCTGATAACTTAGCCGTTGTATATTGTTACCATGTTGGTCGATATTTGCCTGTAATACACTAGCTGCATTAACAATTGTCTCCTGATAATGGTATTGATAGCCATTAATGACAGAACGCAAACCTGTCAGGGCCTTATCTCTCTGGTCATCTAAGTTGGTTAACTCTGTAGTGATTTCACTGGCCTGACTCTGTTTAAAGGCGGTATCGATAGAAGCAACCACAGGTTGCAGGGCATCGTACTGAGCAGTAAGCTGCAAAGCTGCCATATCTTGTTCGCCCAATAATTGTGAGACATCTTTTAAATACTGTAAAAACTCCCCGTGTCGGTAACGGTTTAAAAAAGGTACATTCATGATAAAAATTTAATTTTACTATTTCACTATCGTGTGTTTTGTCTTTAAAATGATAAAACACTCTATAAATAAGTGTCTTAACTTCAACAAATGTTACCCTAAATCTTCCTGCACTATGCAGGAGCATTTTGTCTGAGCAACAAAACCTCCCTGCAGCTATGTAACAAGTATTAAGACAACACAAAACCTTCCTGCACTATGCAGGAGCAATTTGTCTGAGTAACAAAAACTCCCTGCAGCTATGTAACAAGTATTAAGACAACACAAAACCTTCCTGCACGGTGCAGGAGCATTTTGTCTGAGCAACAAAACCTCCCTGCAGCTATGTAACAAGTATTAAGACAACACAAAACCTTCCTTTACCATGCAGGAGCATTTTGTCTGAGCAACAAAAGCTCTCTGCAGCTATGTAACGAGTATTAAGACAGTATAAAACCTTCCTGTACGGTGCAGGAAAATCGCTTTAATCTTTTGATGGATAAGTCAAAATCAAAAAACTACTGTACAATAAAAAGTAGTCTATTATAACCTGTTGTGCATTTAGATTTTTTTAACCAAAATTCGTTAATTCGAATGCTACGGCTTTAGGAGAAGTATATCAAGAATAAGATGGTCGACTAAAAAAGCTATTCTCAATACGTTTTGTCTTTGTTTCAGTACGGCAAAACACTACCATTGACGCTTTTTTCTAGTATTCTTCTTAAATGCACAACACAACGGGTTCTATTATAATGGTTTTATACCATTATTTGGCTGATTTAATTGATTTAGCTATTTTTTCAGCTAAACTTTGAAAGTTTTCTGGAGTAGTAACCTCTGCTCTAAAGTTTTCGATTTCAAAATAAATTCTAACAAACTTATTTAGTTTTTCTACACCTAGATATCCATTATCAACTTCTTCTGTCCTTATAATCTCATTCATTGCGAAGGTTTCTAAATCCTTTTTAAAATCTTCTAGAGAATCAAAGTCTGTATAAGTAGGGCTAACACTAATGCTTACCTCATCCAAAAAACCGTCTGACAAAGCTTGCGAAGTAATAAAACTAAAATCATTGTCAAGAATAATTTTAGCCTTTTTGGGGGCCAGAATTGTGAATCCCATTCTACTATTTTCATAGTTTATAAGCTCAACCTCTTCTTCTTCTTCTTTTGATTGATCAACACTTTGTTTACTCCCTTTTTCATTAGAATTACCTTTACCACATGATATCAGGTTCATTGCACATACTACTGTAAATAATAGCAATAATTTTTTCATAATTTTTTTTTTAAATATTTTGAAGCGCGAAAGTAAACTTCTCATTAACTCGAGAAAAGATGTCATAGGTATAATTTATAAATCACACCAAAAAAGCCCCATCAGATCGGTATGTTTAATCAATTCAAAACTCTGGGTAAGTCTCATAAATTAAGGTGTATATATTTCTTTTGGCCGCAAAAAAGATGACATGCTTTTTAATCTAACTTCTTTTGTAATTACTTTGATAATAAAACCAACAGGATGTATTTTTATACCAATTATTATTCTCACAAATAAGATTTCTTATAATAATCCAAAAAAATTAAGTTCCAAAACCCGAGCTTTTATTTAAATTTGCTCCTTCATTATAAATAATGAAAAAACCGTCAAAAACGATATCATGTTAGTAGTACCAAAAATCATAGCAAACAAAGAAGCATATATAAAAGCCTTGGCAAAAAGAAATTTTGATGGAGAATCAGTTTTAGGCAAAGTGATTGCCTTGGATGAAGATCGTCGTGCCACACAAGCTAAATTAGATAATACACTAGCTGATTCTAATACATTCTCCAAAGAAATTGGAATGCTTTTTAAAAATGGAGAGCAGCAAAAAGCTAATTTACTTAAAGAGAAAACGGCACAACTTAAAGAAACTTCTAAAGAATTTGGTGCTAAGCTTGCTCAGATACAAGAAGAGCTCATACAATTGTTATATACCATTCCTAATATCCCTCATGATTCTGTTCCTAATGGACAGAGCGACGAGGATAATGAAGAAATTTATAAAGAAGGTGACATCCCTACATTAGAAGAGGGAGCGTTACCTCACTGGGAACTCGCTAAGAAATATGATATTATTGATTTTGAATTAGGTGTTAAAATTACTGGGGCTGGTTTTCCTGTTTATAAAGGTAAAGGTGCCCGATTACAACGTGCTTTGATTAACTACTTTTTAGACAAAAATACTGAGGCAGGGTATAAAGAATATCAAGTTCCTTATTTGGTAAATGAAACTTCAGGGTATGGCACGGGGCAATTACCTGACAAAGAAGGACAAATGTACCATGTTACTGGTGATGACCTATATCTTATTCCTACTGCAGAGGTTCCTGTAACTAACATGTTTAGAGATGAATTGGTAACAGAAAAACAATTGCCTATTTGCTGCACAGGATATACTCCTTGTTTTAGACGCGAAGCTGGTTCTTATGGTGCTCATGTAAGAGGTCTAAATCGTTTACATCAATTTGATAAGGTAGAAATTGTACGGATAGAAAAACCAGAAAACTCATATCAAGCTCTGGATGGTATGGTAGAACATATAAAAGGTATTCTTAGAGAACTACAATTACCATATCGTATTTTGCGACTTTGTGGTGGTGATTTAGGATTTACCTCTGCGCTAACCTTTGATTTTGAAGTATTTTCTACGGCTCAAGATCGTTGGTTAGAAATTAGTTCTGCATCTAATTTTGAATCTTATCAGGCTAATCGATTAAAATTAAGATTTAAAGATACAAACGGAAAAAACCAGTTGGCACATACGCTTAACGGAAGCTCTTTGGCACTACCAAGAGTATTAGCGGGTATTTTAGAAAATTATCAAACTCCTAAAGGAATCAAAATCCCCGATGCATTAGTTCCTTACTGTGGTTTTGAATGGATTGACTAATCTGTTATACCTATTCTGGTTTAAAAAATACCAAAACAAAAAACAGTAGTTTTTGATTAGGTAGAAAAGAAAAAAGAGCAAATTTTAGTCAGAAATGGTATTAAACGATATATAAACAAAACAAACCCAGTCACCTTTTAATCAGAAAGGCAACTGGGTCACTCACACCACATGATTGTTTATCACTAAACTATGGATAATGCTCGCCTTATTATCCCATGCATGCAATAAAACTACCTGTATAATATGTAATGATTTGTCTACTTAGTTAATCCAAGAGTTGCATTAACCGACCATAAAAAATCCAGTTGAAGCGTATCTTTACCATAGTTTTGTTGAAAATCTACGTATCGATTACCATTATAGTTTAAACTCGAATTATTCTGAGGCCATCTTGCCTGAATATGGCAACTCATACAATTTGTTTGAATGCCATAGTTATTCTCAACAGTTTTACCATTATAGATACCACTTTCGTTTTCTCCCAATAAAACGGGGTTATTAGAACCCGCAGGACCAAAACCAGCTTCTAAGTATGGATTATAAGCATATAGTGATTCTCCTGTGTTTTGACCATTAATATAGGGTTGGGCAGGTATTTTGGTCGAATATGCTGCTGTCATAGCATAGTGGTTTGCTGCACCGTCTAATGTCACTTTACTTCTATATGAGGCATGCAATTCTGAACTCGGAAAATGAGGTGTATCGGGATATTGACTCCACCAAAAAGATTGCCATGTCCATCGTGTTGTTTCTTTTGTCATTACATGCATTCCTACCAAAATGGCATAATCTCCATGTTCAAAACTCCCAAACGGTTCTGTAAAATTTTGATCTACTTTAAAATTTATAAAATCAGATATGGCAAACTTTGTTTTTCCGTCAGCTTCACTTTTATTCTTTACTACTTTAATCAATGAATTTGGCCAATCATTTTGATCCCAAGTTCGAATCGTATCTTTTGGTGGACCTTGCCACACATGGATAGTATCCTTACCATTGGTTAAATTTACTGGAAGAAATACTGGCTTAATCATAATAGATTTTGTAGGAAATCCTATAATTTGACTTGCACCACTTTTAATCAAAGATTTTGCTACTTTTTGATCAAAAATCCCTTGTTCTATGACATGCTTTTCTGCGGCAAGACTATATTTTACAAATCCTGCAAGCTGAGTTTCATTAATACTATCCATACCTACCCCATGTCCCAATTGATGAGGTACCGTTAAAGGAAAGAGATTTTTATCATTAATTGTATCTTCTGATTTTATTTGCTGTGGTGTTCTCCAAGATTCAAACACTCTGATTTTATGTCCGTTTGCAGTTTCTAAATCTGTAGTTTGTGTAAGTCCTGCCCATATTTGCCATGCATGTGTGTAAATACCTTCTATATTTTTTGGATTCGAATAATCCTGCGTATATGCAATTAGTGTTGCTTCAGAAACAGGAAAACCATAGGTTGTTGGAAAAGGTTGCGGTACTAATTTTTGCTCTGGCTCTGGTGCCTGATAAGATTCTGTTTTTTCATCTTTACAACTTATCGTAACAATTATTACAAGTAATGCTATTAAAATCAACCGTATCTTATTGTCCCGTTTATTCATTTCTTATTGAATTTAATTTTATCAATTAACTTTCTTTTAATCCCTAGAACACTTTACTCACGTAATCCTTTTTTAATCATTACTCCAAACGATATTACATTAGCTTTACTAATATCCTAAAAAGTTTGACAGAAAAATATTTCATCGTATTTCATCATTCCTGATTCAATGAGGATTATAGATTCAAAAATTGATCTAAATCGGTGATGCAATAGTTTTTATGTAGGATTGGATCTATACATTAAGGGAACCATAACACACTACTATGACGCATTTTGTTATATTTACAAAAAACTTGCAAAATGCGTTTTTTCTTTTTCTACATCTCCATAGTATTTACTTTTTCGACTTTTGCACAGTCGGAACAGTTAGCTACAAACTATATCCAACAAGGAGCATATGAAAAAGCACTTTCTGTGTATAAAAAATTATATGCCAAAAATCCTAACCGTATCAATTATTTTTTGGGACTGGTAGAATCATATCAACAATTAGAGAGGTTTGATGAGGCAGAAAATATTTTGAAAAAAAGCATAGAAAGAACTCCAAAGAATGCACAGGTTCTGGTAGAATTAGGACATCATTATGATTTACAAGGAAAATCTGAAGAAGCACGTTTGTATTATGATAAGGCAGTAGAAACCTATTATAACAATGGCGCAAACCATGCCTACTCTCTTGCCCAAACATTCGAAAAATACAGCTTATTGGATGAAGCAGCATTGATTTATAAAAAAGGGATGAAAGACAATCCTAGAATAAATTTTAATGTACAACTAGCCAAAATCTATGGAGAACAAGGTAAATTAGAAAAGATGTTTGATAGTTATCTATCATTGCTAAAAACACAACCCAATTATATTAATATTGTACAGCGAAATTTTGGAGATTACATATCAGAAGACCCAGAAAATGAAGCCAATATTATCTTTAGAAAATTACTTATTAAGAGATTACAACAAAATCCCAATATTTTATATAATGAAATGTTGAGTTGGCTTTTTGTGCAACAAAAGGAATTTAAAAAAGCATTCATACAGGAAAAAGCTATTTATAAACGTAAAGAAGAAGGTCCCGAAGGAATTATCGATTTAGCCAGAATTGCAATCTCTGAAAAAGATATTAAATCAGCTACAGAAATTCTTAATTACCTTCTTGAAACTCCAGCTTCAAAAGACATGAAACTTACTGCTCATAAGATTATTCTTAAAGCAAAAGTAAATAATGCTAATAAAAAAGAATATAAAACCATCGTTGATCAATACAACACAGTATTTAATGAGTATGGCAGATCGAGAGAAACGATAGGATTACAAGTAGATTATGCTCATTTTCTGGCATTTAATCAGGATAAAAAACAAGAGGCTATTGATTTTTTAAAAGATTTGCTCAAAAGAGAACGTTTATCTAGGTTTCAGTCTTCTCGAGTTAAAATGAAGATTGCAGATGTTCTAGTATTAGATCAAAAATTTAATCAAGCATTGATCTATTACACCCAAGTTCAAAATGCACTAAAGAATAATTTTCTGGCACAAGATGCTCGTTTTAAGGTAGCAAAAACAAGCTATTATAAAGGAGATTTTGCATGGGCGCAAACGCAACTTGATGTTTTAAAATCTTCGACTTCTCAATTGATTGCTAACGATGCTATGGAGCTAAGTCTTATTATAAGCGATAATTCTCTTGAGGATTCTACACAGACAGCATTAAAAATCTTTGCCAGAGCAGATTTATTAGCCTTTCAAAATAAAAATGAGGATGCTATTGCGGAATATCAAAAAATCTTAACACAGCATAGAGGAGAAAAAATCGAAGATGAAACTTTTTTACGTCAGGCAAAATTATTTGAAAAAGAAAAACAATTCGAAAAAGCCAAAATTAACTACCTGAAGATTATAGAATTTTATAAAGATGATATCCTTGCTGATGATGCCTATTATTGGTTAGCAGAGCTATACTCGAATGAACTGGGAGAACCAGAAAAAGCCAAAGAGTTGTATGAAAAAATCATCTTTAACCATGCCGCCAGCATCTATTTTGTTACTGCAAGAAAAAAATATAGAACTCTAAGGGGTGATGCCATAAATTAGGCAATTGTCAATAACTAGTTGCACGTAGTTTACTACCTTTGCTCGCTTAACTTTTTTTTAGATCAAATTCTATTTTCTTCTCAATTAAAATTAATAATACTTATGTACATATATAACGTCACTATAAACATAGAAGAAACTATTCATAACGAATGGTTACAATGGATGAAAGAAGAACATATTCCTGATATGTTAGCCACAGAAAAATTTAGTAAGGCGTTAATGACCAAAGTGCTTGTAGAAGAGGAAATGGGAGGTATTACTTATTCTGTTCAATACACTACCAATAATAAAGAGACTTTACAAAAGTACTATGATGAAGATGCTGATCGCCTTAGGGCAGAAACCAACCGTTTTGCAGGTAAATTTGTGGCATTCAGAACAGAATTAGAAATTGTAAGCGAACAGGATGGCTAAACCAAAGAAAAACAAAAAATACACTCCTAATTATTCTGCATCACAAGAAAAAACTGCTGTGAAAGCAAAAAAACATCTTGGACAGCATTTTTTGAAAGATGAAAATATAGCTAGAAAAATTGGAGATACGCTAACACTACAGAATTACAAAAACGTAATCGAAATTGGCCCAGGAATGGGGGTTTTGACCAAATACATTTTGCAAAAAAACCTAGATGTCATTGCCATGGATTTGGATAGTGAATCGATCGAATATCTGAATACTAATTTTCAGTTAGAATATAATGAAGTATTAAGGGGTAATTCATCTTTTCGGGTTTTGGAGGCTGATTTTCTAAAATTTGATTTAAATACAATATTCTCAGAAAAGCAGTTTGCGATTACGGGTAACTTTCCATATAACATATCGACTCAGATTGTTTTTAAAACATTAGAACACAAAGAACGTATTCCAGAATTTACAGGAATGTTTCAAAAAGAAGTTGCACAACGTATCTGTGAACAAGAAGGTAGCAAAGCTTATGGTATTCTTTCGGTACTTACACAGGCATTTTATGATACAGAATATCTTTTTACTGTTCCTCCAGATGTTTTTAATCCTCCTCCCAAGGTAGATAGTGGTGTACTGCGATTAATCAGGAAAAAAAATTATACACTCCCCTGTGATGAAAAATTCTTCTTCAGGGTAGTAAAAACCGCCTTTGGACAACGTCGAAAAACACTAAGAAACAGTCTAAAAATCTTTCAACTCTCTGATGAAATCAAGGCGTTGAACATCTTATCAAAACGTCCAGAACAATTGTCAGTAAATGAGTTTATAGAACTCACTCAATTGATAGAAAAGCACACTCATTTAGGGATTTAACACAACGATAAAGCTCAATTAAATTCTTTGGTTATCTTTGTTGGCGTTTGCGCACAAAGGGACACTAAATATCAGGCATATGCAATTTCAGATTTCAAAAGAACTTATCCAACAGGTAAAACATCTCATCAAAATAGAAGAGGATGTAAATCTGCGTGGTATGCTCAATGAAATACATTTTGCCGATGTTGCAGAAATTATTAGTGAACTCAATTTATCTCAAGCAACATACCTGATCAAGTTACTTGATAGTGAGAAGACTTCTGAAGCTCTTATGGAGCTGGAAGAGGATTTTCGAGAACGTATCCTAGAAAATCTTTCTGCAAAAGAAATAGCAGAAGAGCTGGAAGAAATGGATACAGATGATGCGGCAGATGTTGTAGCTGAGCTCCCAGAAGAAAGAGCAGAAAAGGTAATTGCCGAAATTGAAGATGAAAAACGTGCTGAAGATATTAAAGAACTTCTTACCTATGATGAGGACACCGCAGGAGGACTGATGGCCAAAGAATTGGTAAAAGTAAAAGAAACCTGGACGGTTGCTGGTTGTGTACGGGAGATGAGACGACAAGCAGAAAATGTAACCCGGGTACATTCTATTTATGTAGTGGATAAAGAAGAGAAACTTAAAGGGAGATTATCTCTAAAAGATTTACTAACAGCCTCTGCAAAAACGCATATTAGCGAAGTTTATATTCCCAAAGTAGATTATGTAGATGTTGATACAGAAGGAGAAGAGGTTGCTCGTATCATGCAAAAATATGACCTCGAAGCTATCCCCGTAGTCGATCATGATGGAATCTTATTAGGTCGAGTAACTATCGATGATATTGTAGATTTTATAAAAGACGAAGCAGAAAAAGATTACCAGTTAGCCGCTGGTATTTCTCAAGATGTAGAAGCTGATGATAATGTTTGGGAACTTACACGTGCTCGTTTACCATGGCTTATCCTTGGTCTTTTTGGAGGGCTGGGAAGTGTATTTATTATGGAAGGGTTTGAAGAAGCTCTTAATAAATACAAAGAACTATTCTTCTTCACTCCTTTGATTGCAGCAATGGCAGGTAATGTTGGAGTACAGTCTTCTGCAATTATTGTACAAGGATTAGCTAACGACAATGTAAGAGGAAGTCTTCTAACGCGTTTAGTAAAAGAAATAAGTTTGAGCCTGATTAGTGGTGTTACTCTGGGGATACTGGTCATAATATTTGGATTGATTACACAAATGGAAATGAATTTCAGCTTAACTATTGCTATATCCATGCTATGTGTTATCATAGTAGCAGCGTTAATAGGGACATTTGTTCCTATAATCTTAAACAAAAGAGGTATTGATCCTGCAATTGCTACAGGTCCATTTATTACCACAAGTAATGATATCTTTGGTATTTTCCTATTCTTCTATATTGCAAAAGTGATTCTGGGGTTTTAAAAAAACACTAATTTAAACATAGTCAATTGTAACGGATCATAACATAAATATTGACCCTTTTCCGACTACACTCAAATTACAATGGTTTAAAATTATACATTCGAGCTTCATCACAAAGCTCGAATGTGTAATTCTGTTTAACTAAATGTAATAAATAACTTACTAGCATATTATCTCGTGAGGACATGCAATATATCGACTGCAATAAGCTGGTCCTGTGACATATCCAGTACATGAACATCCACACAATGATAAATCCACTCCTTCTTGCCCTCTAATTTTACCTTGGTTTTCTCTAGAAAGCACTTTAAATTCAGCTAAATTTAATAAATTGGTTTTCATATAATTATATTTAAATGGTTAATATGCCTAAATTTAAAATTAATTTTACTTGTACTTATTAATTTTAACCTTATTTTAAGTAATCCTTTAGATTAACAGACTTTATCCCACATATTCTTAATGTGTTTTTTACTTTTAATTAGTAAATCAAATTGGTTTTCTTTTTTCTAAACATGACCATAAGTCCTTAAACAAATCATATATCCAAGTTTGTAAAAGCTACCACTACAATCACTGCCTGAAAAAGACATGAACATCGTAATTTATTATGATAATCAGTTTATGGGCAAAATTCATCTAAATAGTTTTGTGAGACACACTATTTATATAAACATAATGAACGATTCAAAAAATATAGATTTTCCAAAAGTGTATTCAGAATTAGAAACTCAGTGTAAAAAGATAGGTTTCACCATGCCATCAGATCCACACATCGGAACACTTTTAAAAACATTAATAACATCTAAGCCTAATGCAAACCTATTAGAATTAGGTACAGGGATAGGCTTATCACTTTCATGGATGATCGCCGGAATGGACGACTCTTCTCGGCTTATCACATTAGATAATGATCCTAAACTTATAAAAGTGGCACAAAAATACTTTGAAAAAGAAGAAAAAGTCAGCATCATATATACAGATGGTGCCGAATGGATTAAAAATTACAGTGGAGAAAAATTTGATCTCGTATTTGCAGATACCTGGCCTGGTAAATTTTATGAATTAGAAGAAACACTAACATTAATAAAACCTGGTGGTTTTTATATCATTGATGATATGAATACTCAGCCAGATTGGCCCAAAGGACATCAAGAAAAAGTGAATCTATTGATCGAATCTCTGGAAAGTAGAGAAGATTTTAATGTCACCAAAATGAATTGGTCTACGGGCATAATAATTGCCACAAAAAAGCAGTAAATTCGAAACCACAAACCATGAATACTATACGTTTGTATCTAAGATTTTTTTATAACTTAAAGTTAAAGTTCTAAAACCCTAATCAAATGCAGCTCGAAATTTTTGAACACCATTTTACCGTGCCTAAATCAGCCATTGATGAAATGGACCATGTCAATAACGTTGTGTACCTTCAATGGATACAAGATGTTGCAAAAAAACATTGGGAATCCAAAACCGATATCAACCAAAGGAATAGGTATGTTTGGGTCGTTCTTAATCATTTTATCGAATACCACCATCCTACTTTCGAAAATGACAAAATCACAATACAAACCTGGATTGATAGTTATAGAGGAGTAAAAAGCGAGCGTCATACCAAAATCATCAATACAACTACTCAAAAAGTCTTGGTGTCGGCAAAGACCAATTGGTGTTTGCTGTATAAAGAAACGTTAAAGCCAGCACGTATCACAGACGAAATAAGTACCTTGTTTTTCTTAAAAAAAAGTTCATGGAAGTAATTAACATCAAAGATAAGTTATCAAAGTTTGACAAACAATGGCACCCTCATCGTATCGCCACGGTAGATGATAATCAGGTTTATCTAGCAAAATTATGTGGTGATTTTATTTGGCACAAGCACGATGATGAAGATGAACTATTTCAGGTTGTAAAAGGCACTTTACACATGAAGTTTAGGGATAAAACAGTGACCGTAGCACCTGGTGAAATTATTGTAATTCCAAAAGGTGTAGAACACTGCCCATCTACAAAAGATAATGAAGAAGTTCATGTATTAATATTCGAGAAACAAAACACCAAACATACTGGGGAGGTTCAGAGTGAGAGAACAGTTTCTAAGTATATAGAAATATAACATTATTATTTCAACTTAATTTTTTATTCTCAAAATCTATAATTACTATATGTGCATAGACATGTAGCTATTTCTTTATGTCAAAAAGAAACAGAAATCAACTTCTAATTACAACTCAAAAGAAACAAATGAAATCCCTTTTAAAAAAATCTATATTAGTATGCCTCCTGACCCCCTTTTTTATAAATGCGCAAATCAACAAGCCTAGTCTTAGTCCAAAAATAATTAAAGAATTACAAGTAGGTTTAGCTGCTGTAAAACTTGAGTATGGGCAACCAAGTGTAGGAGACAGGAAGATTTTTGGCGGATTAATTCCATATGAAAAACTTTGGCGTACCGGTGCTAATTCATCCACCAAAATATCAATCGATAGAGATGTACAACTTGCAAAACAAACTATCCCCGCAGGTTCTTATGGATTATATAGTATTCCGGGAGAAAAAGACTGGACTATTGTAATTCACAAAAATACAAAACTATGGGGAGCAGGTAATTATGATCAAGAAAATGATTTATTGCGTTTTAAAGTACCTGTTATCAAACTAAAAGATAAAATAGAAACCTTGAATATTTACTTCGAGAGTTTTAATGCTAATGGGGGTGACCTGGTAATTGCATGGGAATATACCAAAGTTGTCATTCCTTTATTTGTGAATTCTGATCCTATACTATTTAAAGAAATTGAAGAGAAAATTAATCATTCGACTGGGAAAATTAAAGCTCAGACCTATTTTGATGCAGCTCAATTTTATTATCATAAAAACAAAGATTTAGATAAAGCTTCTGTATGGTTTGATAAAGCTATAACAATGAAGCCAAATGCTTTTTGGTACAAATATTACAGAGCAGAATTAGCGTATCATGTAAAAGATTATAAAACTGCTAAAGAAAAAGCAACTACTGCATTAAGACAAGCAAAATCCAGTACATCGGGAGATTATGGATACATCACCAAATGTGAATTATTGTTAGAAAAAATGAATCCTGAAAATTAATATCACGTTGATTTAACAAATCTAAAACAGCACTTTATAAAATTTAAAATTATCTTGATAAACTCATTTTTAAAGATTTAAATCATGCTGGATAGAAGAAAATTTATTAGAAACACGGGATTGGTTCTGGCAGGTAGTCTATTTCCTATACATGATATATTTGGTAACCCTACAAAAAAACTGAATGTATGTCTGGTAGGTTTAGGTAATTATAGTTCTACAGTTTTAGCTCCTGCTCTACAACTCACAAAACATTGTCAACTTAACGGAATTGTAACTGGCACTCCTTCTAAAATTCCTAGATGGCAAAAAAAATATGGTATTGCTGATAAAAACGTGTATAACTATGAGACCATGCATCGCATCGCAGACAATCCAGATATCGATGTTATTTATATTGTTGTTCCCACAGGACTGCATGCTAAGTATGCGATCAGAGCGGCAAACGCAGGAAAACATGTTTGGTGTGAAAAACCTATGGCAAAGACCGAAGCAGAATGTCAAGCAATCATTGATGCTTGTGCAAAAAATAAAGTGAAGCTTTCTATTGGATATCGCATGCAACATGAGCCAAATACACGTACCGTTATCGATTGGGCTACTTCAAAACCTTATGGGAAGATAAAAACTGTAAGAGCAGAGATAGGCTATAATGTAACCAATCCTGCTCGTTCCTGGAGGTTAAATTCTGCATTGGGAGGTGGCACTATGTATGACTTAGGAGTATATGCTCTTAATGCTGCTCGATACACTACTGGTGAAGAACCTATATCGGTTACTGCAAAACAAATGACTACTCGCCCAAAGATTTTTAATGAGACTGATGAAACCACTCATTTCACCTTAGAGTTTCCTTCTGGAGTCATAGCACATGGTAAAACCAGTGTAGGCAAATCGATGCATGAGTTATATGTTGATTGTGAAAATGGATGGTATACCTTAGCTCCTTTCTCTATGTATGGAGGAGTGCAAGGCAAAGCCAGTGATGGCAAATTATTAAATATTCATATAGAAAATCAACAAGCTCAACAAATGGATGATGATGCTTTATCTATTATCAATAACACTCCTGTTATGGTACCTGGAGAAGAAGGTATAAAAGATGTTAGAATTGTAGAAGCCATTTATAAAGCGGCAAAAAATGGCTTTAAAATTAGTTTATTGTAGAGTACGACTAAACAACTTACCTATAATGCTTTATACACGTTAGATATACTATTTTGCACTCTACTGATTGACATCGATAGGCTTAGACTTAACCGAAACAGTAGAGTTTTTTTATGAAAATCTCAGTGACTGATTCAATTTGAAGCTATCAATTACTTTTTACAGGTGTGCCTGCTTTTCCGCAACGTGGATCGCCAAAATCAAAAACAATTTCAACATTCGTTCCTGTTGCAATGGTATTACTATAATTATAAGTCATTGTCCATTGGTATATATAGTTTTTTAGCTTACTACCACTATTTAATGTATATGTTTTTGTACTACAAGTAGCATTATAAAAGATGGCAGTAGCAGGAGGATTGGTGGAGTCCTTGATTATTGTTGGTGAATCTAGGTTCAAAAGTTGTCCCTCTATAGTCGCAATTGTTATATTTTCTAAGGCTGTAATATCTTCAGATGAATTAGCTGGACAAGCCCCAACACAAAGCCCTACGTAATCTGCACTATTAGTACTTTTACTCAGATCAAAACTACATGTAACTATAAGTATGTCGCCATTTTGCCACCCGTTAGAATTAAAAGTACCTGAAGACGATGACCAGGTTGCGGTTTCATTATTTGAGGTGGTCGGTTTTAAAGTTAAAGTATAAGTTGGCATATTGAATAAATTTAGATTTATAATAATTAAATATCATATTAAAAATAATTAAATCTCTTGATATAAAAACCATCATTTTCAAATTTTCCTCTAAATGAAATCCCCATTAGACTAAATCATTAACTCAACTCAATCATTTTTTTTTGGAAAACATATGGCAAATGATTTGTAGGGTTCAACCTCAATATATTGATAAATATCGACCCCTTGACTAAGTGATTTTTTTAAACTCGTAAATGCTTTTTCTTTTTTATCCTGAGACCAATACATCTCTGCTAAAGTAGCATAGAGAAATCCTGGGTTTGTTGAGTTTTTAATGCCTTCGACTAAATAAACAATGGATGTATCTACTTCTCCTTGCGTCTGGAAAACATAGCTGATTTCATTATAAGCTTCGTACCGAGATTTATCGGTTAATATCGCTTTTTTCAACTTTATAATGGCTTCTTCATTCTGATTATTTCGGTAAAGAATTAGTCCCCAATAATACCATGCATGCCATACATCGTCTGTCTGGCTTATAACTTCTTGAAATTTTGAAATAGCCTCGTCGTCCCTATCTCCCATCTCGTATAAAACCCAACCCCAGCCGCTCCAGGCTAAGGCATTTTTGGGATTAATTTCTACAGAATTCTTGAACTTATCAATGGCCTGAGGATACTTTTCTTCATTTCCTAACATTTCTCCCCACAACAAATAAGCTGAATCATGACCATCCATCTTACCCTCAATTATTTCCTTGATAATATCAACACTTCTCTTTTGATTATTATTAGCCCAATAAAAACTCGCTAATACAAAAGGATCAACTTCATGCAATATTTCAAACGATGCCTTACGAATTATTTCATCATAAGCTTTGTAAACATTATCGAATTCATTCACATCACAGGTAATCTCAATACTTTTTAAATTATAGAGATTTATTTTTAGATAGAGAATATTGTCTTTTCTAAGTAAACTCCCTTTGATTGCTTTATCCTTAATCCCCAATAAACTCCTGCTTAATGATTTAACGGTGTTCAAAGAAATACCAAATATGACAATATCTGCTTCGATATTGTCCTGCTGAAACCTCTTTACATTAAACCCTGAAACACTCCAACCAGTTTTCTGAATCTTTGCAATTTCATCGCTAAGTTGCCATGAAGTGAAGTTACCCGTAAATCCATTATCAGAGAAAGCTAAGGGAACATCAAAAGGGTGAATAGTGAAACTTTGTTTCAACAAACCATCAATCGAGTTATATAACAAAACTACAGCTGATAGAATGGCAATAATTTTTGATAAAAACAAAAAAAGAGCAACCACCTTACGTTGAATATCAATAGACGCACGAATTATTTTATTGATTTTACCAGTCCAGTTATGAACTACCTCATCTTTACTGGTTTTTGATTCTTCCATGTATATATTCTTTATCGAATTAGAGTTTAATCATTATAACAGGCTTCCCTAGCCTTTAACATTGTGTTTAACAATTACTCGTCCTTTATGGATTATCAGCCACTATTTTACTTTGCAGAAACTGCATTCGCAATCTATTGACTTTTATTTTACTGAATTTTATTAGTTTGAATATTTATATTTTTTCCTTTTCAGGTTTTTACCTATTGCTTACGATGTGAGTCTATGTATTAACTTAATTCTGATTCTTGCGAATCGGATATTATAATTTTTCATGATACCTGTCTTAATACTCCAGAAATCAAAACAGGTTAGTCTTGTATAAGAGACATACACCAGAGAATAAGAATTTCCTTTGGGTTTGACGACATTGTAGTAAATAAACACAGACTTTTTGGGTAACCACAAATACAGTATATTTTTTATATATTATGGCTATTGTATGACTATTAGTTAAAAGTAGTAATATTTAGTTTTTTATTATACCGCTACATAAAAATATTTCGATAGAAATCGTCAAAAAAGTACTGATCTTATACTTTTTTAGATAATAATATTGAAGAGGAATTGATTTATATATTATCAAAAATACTACTGTTATGGTATCAGGAGAATAAGGTATAAAAGATATCAGAATAGTCTAAGCCATTTATAAAGCTGCTTAAAGCATCCCAAAAAGTCATATTAAACCATTTTTCTTAATAATATCATATTTTTGATTTCACTGTAAACCGTGTACTCATAAGATATTCGTTTTCATACTTTTGAATATGACATTTTTATAAAATAGTTGTACACCCCAATGAAAAAATTAATATGCACTTTTTATATAAGTATAGCCGTGTTATGCCTTTCTTGTAATGATTGGAAACAAATCGGTCAAGACATTTACTCAAAAACTTCAGGAGATTATGCTGGTATGGCTACTGCTATAAATGGTGACGGTTCTATCATTGCCATTGGTTCACCATATAATGATAGTAACGGTATTGGTTCTGGACATGTAAGAGTATTTCAAAATAAAGAAAATACATGGACAGCTATTGGGAAAGATATTGAGGGACTAGAAACATATGATCATTTTGGAAGTACCATAGATATGAGCGCTAACGGAAACATCTTAGCTATAGGAACAGCACATAGTGATGTGCATGGAGAAAATTCGGGGCAAGTAAGAGTTTTTAAATACCATAACTCAGAATGGGAACAATTGGGTCAGAATCTCAATGGATCAGAAGCATATGATGAATTTGGATATGATATTAGTTTAAGTCAAGATGGAAAAACTCTTGCAGTAGGAGCTCCTCATCATCAGTCATCAGGTAATATAACCAGTAGTATCTCTGTCTATACGTTAAATACAAATAATCAATGGGAACTAATAGGCGACCCCATTATGGGTACAACAAAGGCTTTTAAATACACAAACAATGTATTTCATGAAGATCAAATCGGAAAATCATTAGCCCTTAGCGGTGATGGTAGTACATTAATTATGAATATAGGCGGAAATGGCAAAAGAGCTGTTACCGCATACAAATTAATCGATAATCAATGGATACATATTGGAGGCCGAATCAAAATGGTTCATAACCTATATAATGAAATCTCCTTGATAGGAAATGTTGTTTCTATAAACAATGATGGCTCTATTATCGCAATCGGATATAAAAATTTTCAAATCTCCAAATTCTCAAACAAAATCAACCGTGGAAACATTTTACTCAATGGTTGTGTAAGAGTATTTCACCTTAATAGCATCGATGAATGGAAACAGCTGGGAAATACAATTTATGGAATGGATTTGGATAAATTTGGAGAGCAACTTATGCTAAATGCTTCAGGGAATCGTTTGGCTGTAACAAGTTTTGGTAGAGATACAACCGAATCTGGAAAAGATGCAAATTTTGTATCTGTTTTTCAATTAAAAAATAATGATTGGAAGTTGTACGGAGAAAGAATTGAATTAAAGCGAGCGTATGAAGAGTTTGATAATTCGATTGCAATAAATGATGACGGTTCTATGATTATTGTAGGTAACAGCACTATGGATGAAGATAACCTCACCTATGGCGAAGTAAAAATCTTTAAAAATGAATCCAAATGATTAGAATACTAGTCATCATAAAAAAATGGATTGCTATCTCCATTGCTGGGATACTCATTATATCATGTTCTGATATCAACTCTCCTTTAGAAGAAAACACTCCCAAATGGAAGTCTTTAGGTAATCCTATTACATTATACTCCAAATATAACGCTAGCCCTTTTAAAGAAATGAATATTAGTATTAATGCTAATACATTAGCTATTGCAGATCAGTTCAAAAAAATAGATTCTACGGTTACACCAAAAAAAATAGCCACATATAAGCTTCGAGATAGGATTTGGTCTCCTTTTGGAAACAAAAAAAAAGACACTAGCTATTTTACGTATGGACAAAACTATAAAATGAATAATGATGCCACTAGAATTGTAATAGCAAATCTTGATAATTATATACTAAAAATAAGAACATTTGATCTTAAAGATAACATCTGGACAATAATAAACAATGACAGTAGTCTTGTTAAAACACCACAAAAAGGAGATCTTTATACCGCAGCACTTAGTGGAGATTGTAACACCATGGGGGTGTTTCAGGCTCTTAATGCAGTTAATAAAGTGAAACTACAATTATATACTTGGACAGATCATGGCTGGGCAATCAAAGGCGATAAAATTAGTATAAAAGAAAAGGTAATTTTCTCTGGGTCTAATGGATTATTTTGGGATAGTGTAAATATTAACGAAGATGGATCGATTGTTACTATCGCAAATCCCAATGATTATGACAATGGACCCAATGCCGGAAAAGTAAAAGTTTTTAAGTTTGTTCATAATAACTGGCAACAATTAGGTAATGATATCGATGGAGAATTTCCTCATCAGAATTTAGGGATTTCTGCACATATAGGTAAAGATGGAAAGTCACTTACTATATTTTCTCGTTCTAGAAAACAAGAATACAACTATTCATTTTATATTTTAGAAAACAATACATGGATAAAACAGCAAAATTTTATCCCAGATACCCTTTTTAAAGATAATCATATAGGTTTAAGTCAGGATGGAAAAACATTATTAACCAGTAAAACTAATTTTAGAGATACTTATAATAGTCCATATGAGCTTTATATATACCGTAAAACCAATGCAGGTTGGAAAATTGTAGGTTATATCGATAAAATCAAGGATAAATTTAATGAATTCAGGTTAAGCGAAGATGGAACAAAACTTGCTATTTTATTTGATGGATATGCTAGTGATAAGCATATCAAAGTATATGGAATCCCTTAGGTTTATGTTTTTTTATATTAAAAAACCACCCAAGTATTTGAGTGGTTCTTAACATCGATAAAAATTACGGATCCATAACCCTCCTTCAATATTTTAATTTATTCCGCTCTAAAATTCCATATCTGACCTAGGGTAGCTCCTTGCTTGTCATCCTTAACCACAACTCTCCAATAATATGTCGTATTGGCTGAGACAGTTACATCAAATATTGAAACATCTACGTTTTCTGAAACTAAAACTGGGGGGATTCGTATCTCCAAAATAAAGATCAAAAGTCCAAGGATCACTATCCCCGTCTGTAGCATCCCAATCCAGAGTCATATTGCTTCCCAAAAAAATGGAAAATTAAAACAAGATAAAATGATGACTTCATCTTAAATATTTCTAAAATTATGAAGTGATCCCTACTAAAGATACAGTATCTAATCTTTTATTAACTAATTTTGAATATCAATACCATATATATGAAAATCCTTCACCTAGATACTAATCATCCTTTACTGTTAAATCAACTTGCAGCGGCCGGTTTTGAAAATGATGAAGATTACACATCAACTAAAACAGAAATTGAAGATAATATTTCACTCTATGATGGTATCATTATTCGTAGTCGTTTTGCTATTGATAAATCATTTTTAGATAAAGCAAAAAATCTAAAATTTATTGGTCGTGTTGGTGCTGGACTAGAGAATATTGATATCCCATACGCCGAGAAACGAGGAATCAAACTATTTAATGCTCCTGAAGGAAATCGCAATGCTGTAGGTGAGCATGCATTAGGGATGATTTTATCTTTATTCAACAAAATGAATATTGCTGATCAAAGTGTACGAGACGGACAATGGTTACGAGAAGAACATAGAGGTATCGAATTAGATGGGAAAACGGTTGGCATTATTGGATATGGAAATATGGGTAGAGCCTTTGCCCGAAAATTACGTGGGTTTAACGTAGAAGTTATTTGTTATGACATTTTAGAAGATGTAGAAGATAGTAATGCAATGCAAGTAGAACTACAAGAACTTTTTGAAAAGACAGATGTTTTAAGCCTACATACTCCAGAAACTCCAAAGACCATAAGAATGATCAATAAAACATTCATCAATAAATTCAAAAAACCATTTTGGCTTATCAATACCGCTCGAGGAAAAAGTGTAGTGACCAAAGATCTGGTTAAAAGTATAGAAGAAGGAAAGATATTGGGAGCTGGACTAGATGTTTTAGAATATGAAAAATCTTCTTTTGAAAATTTATTCAATTCAAAAAAAGATGTCACATCAAGCGTAGTCGAGATGCCAGATGCCTTTTCTGCATTATTAAAAATGGACAATATAATCTTAAGCCCTCATGTAGCTGGTTGGACCGTTGAATCCAAAGAGAAATTAGCACAAACCATAGTTGATAAAATCAAAACTGAATTTTGTTAAAAGAAGTATTCATAACATTACTATCCAACTACACAAAGGATGTTGGCTATACCAAATCCTTATGGAGTGATGTTGTAAAGTACCATAGTAAAAAGAACAGATATTATCATAATCTTTCTCATCTTGAACACCTTTATCATAACCTGAGTGAAGTCAAAAACGAAATCAAAGACTGGGAAATGGTTGTATTTGCTTTGTTTTATCATGATTATATCTACAATGCACTAAAGCCAGATAATGAAGAACAAAGCGCAAAAAAGGCAGTTAAGGTATTAAACTATTTATCTGTTGATAAACATAGAATTCTCCTCTGCGAAGAAATCATCTTAGCCACCAAAGGACATCATATTTCTAAAAATAGTGACATCAACTATTTTACCGATGCCGACCTTACTATATTAGGTAGTGATTGGGAAAATTATCAGACCTATTTTAAAAATGTTCGTAAAGAGTATAAGTACTACCCCGATTTCATGTACAATAAAGGGCGAATCAAAGTTTTAAATCACTTTATTAATATGCCTGTTATTTTTAAATCTGATTATTTTTATCATAAATTCGAACTACAATCCAAAGAAAATCTTCAACGAGAAATTGATTTTCTTACAAAGTAAATTTCAGTTTTATTACATTTATAGAGTGAGGAAAACTATTTTTATTTTTACCGCTCTTGTAATCGCATTGCTAGCACTATTTCAGTTAAGCAAATACAGTATCATTACAGGAAATTCTTCTATAGAAACTATAATTACCGTTATTGCTATTATCTTCTTTGTTATTGGTATACTTATAAACAGAAGAGTCTTACACAAAGAAAAAATTAAACCTCAGGAGATAGATCATAAAAAAATCGAAACTCTAGGCTTAAGTAAACGAGAATATGAAGTATTATGTGAAATAGCCTCTGGGTTATCGAATAAAGAAATTGCTGAAAAGCTTTTTGTTTCAGAAAGCACTATAAAAACTCATGTTTCTAATGTATTAGTAAAATTGGATGCTAAACGAAGAACACAGGCCATACAAAAAGCTAAAGAGCTTAAAATCATACCATATTAAAATACCTTATACTAGTTATATTTTGAATTTGCTGTAAAAGAAAATCAGCTATTTTTTGTGTACGTGAAGAAGAAAAATTTAACATAGCCATAGCTACCGTCAATTTTTATCCTGATGCATAGGCGAAAAAGAGTATTTTATTACGGTAAATTCAAAGTGTAAATGGTATTATATCTCATATAGTATGAATTTCATACTTTAGTATGAGTGTTTTTTTAAGATTCGGATCTACTTTTGAATCAAACATTTAACTACATATCAAAATGAAAAACATAATTATTCGCTACGGAATACGAAGTGCTATTACTATTTGCGCTTTAGCACTTTCAGGATGGTTTTTTGGACAAGGTTTGGATTATTCTATCCAAGAAGTAATAGGGTATTTGGGTATGGTCGTGTCTTTACTCTTTGTGTTTTTTGGCATAAAACATTATCGAGATAAAGAAAATAATGGAATAGTAGCCTTTGGAAGAGCTTTATTAATTGGTGTACTTATCACTTTAATAGCTGCCTTAGCATTTGGAATACTAGATGTGATTTATGTAAAGTATATCAATCCAGATTTTATGGCAGAATATTATGCACATTATGTCGAACAAATGAAAGCTTCTTTACCTGAAGATGAATTTAAAATCAAATTAGCAGAGTTAGAATCTCAAAAAGAATTGTTTTCTAATATATTTATGAACTTCTTTCTCATGTTTGCCACAGTCATGATTGTTGGATTTATAATTTCATTAATCTCAGCGTTGATTCTACAACGTAAACCTATAAGAAGTACCTAAAAATCAAAACACATGCAATACGAAGCCAAAACACCTGATGAATATATTGATCTTATTCCTGAAGAAAGAAAAGAGGTTATGCAAAATCTTAGAAAGGTAATTAAAGAAAACCTCCCCAAAGGTTTTTCTGAAGTGATCAGTTATAAAATGATTGGTTATGTTGTGCCTCATGAATTATACCCCGATGGATATCATTGCGACCCTAAGTTACCATTACCATTCATGAATATTGCTTCTCAAAAGAACTTTATAGCGGTCTATCATAGTGGCATTTATGCAAATCCTGAATTAATGGACTGGTTTGTTGGCGAATACCCCAAGTATGTAAAAACAAAATTAGATATGGGTAAAAGTTGCATCCGTTTCAAAAAAACAGATCAGATTCCGATGAAATTGATCGGAGAATTATCAACCAAAATGACTCCACAGGAATGGATTACAATGTATGAATCTAAAATAAAAAACAAATAACACTATGAAACGAGTAACAGGAATAGGAGGAATATTTTTTAAGACAGCCGATCCAAAAAAAACAAAAGATTGGTATAGAGATCATCTTGGTTTTAATACCGATGACTATGGTTGTACATTTTGGTGGAAAGATAAACAAGGTAATGATTGCTCGACTCAATGGAGTCCTTTTAAAGATGAAACCACCTATTTTGCTCCCAGTAAGAAAGATTTTATGATGAATTTTAGAGTAGAAAACTTAACTGAGCTTCTTGAAACTCTTAAAAAAGAAGGTGTAACTGTCATAGATAAAATAGAAGAATATGAATATGGAAAGTTTGGATGGATTGTAGACCCTGAAGGAAATAAAATAGAGCTTTGGGAGCCTGTTGACAAAGCTTTTTTATAAATAGTTTTTAATAAAAAAAAGGTTGGCTTTACAGCCAACCTTTTTACTATATAATGTAAATTAAATCAATTTACACTGATTATAATTTCAATAGAGTACTACAAAAAGAATAGAAAAGAGGCTACAATCATCCAGCCACCAACTATTAGTCCTAAAACCCCTAGCTTACCTTGTTTTGGAGCTAATTTTTCTCGAAGTTGATTTGCCTTTTCTTTTGCTTCATCACTTTTTGATAAAAAATATTTACTTATTAAACCAAATCCAAGCATAAATCCTAAAGTAGCAGAAACAATATTACCCGCAAGTAATGTTATCCACCAAATAGGGTATGTAGTTAACCATCCTAAATTTAATATTGCAGAAATAATTCCCCATATACCCCAAAAACAGAACACAAGGCCTATCCAACCTTGATATGGCTCGATTTTTTCTAGAAGTTCTTTAGCATTTGGTTTTTTGGACAATAATAACGATGGTACTGCAAGAATACTTAATACGATTAATGAGATTCCCCATATCATAGTTTTAAAATTTAAAGGGTTAGTATATCTTTTTTATTCAGAGTTGTTTATCAAATATAGTAATAAATACTGATTATCAAAATTAATGATACTTTTATCGAGTTTTATAATAAAAATCAATAGTTCAAATATTATTCATGATCTTCTGATGTTTAGTTAATATTTTTTGTAATTTTCTGCAAATAAATTAATCATTTTTAAACAATTATGAGCGAAGAAAACAACAACTTAGGCGATGATATAAAGAAAGGTGCCGAAGAAGCAGCAGAAACTGTTAAGGAGACAGCTAATGAGTTTGCAGAAGGAGCAAAAGAAGTTATCAATTCTGAAGAAAACAAGAAAATGGTAGCTGGAATTCTTGGGATTATTATTGGATCTTTAGGTATTCACAAGTTCTATCTTGGATATACTAAAGAAGGAATAATACAAATCGTTATCACTTTTGTTACTTGTGGTATTGGTTCTTTCATTGGATTGATTGAAGGTATTATTTATCTTACAAAATCTGATGAAGAATTTTATCAAACCTACCAAGTAGGAAAAAAACCTTGGTTCTAAAATACAATCATTGTTTAAAAACCAGAAAATTATATTCTGGTTTTTTTATTTCACCTTATTATCGTAATATTGCGATATAATAATATCAAAAAGATGGGAATAACTAAGACACAAATATTTGATAAGCGACAAAATGAGTTAGCACAACTATTCAAAATACTTGGTCATCCTGCTCGTATAGCTATTCTTCAATATATAAGCAAACAAAATGCCTGTATTTGTAATGATTTGGTAGAGGAAATAGGTTTAGCTCAAGCCACCATATCTCAGCACCTAAAAGAATTAAAAAGTATAGGATTGCTTAAAGGTGAAATTGAAGGCAAAAGTATGTGCTATTGTATTGATATTGACCGATGGAATACCCTACAAAAAATTCTTAATTCATTTTTTGATACCACAAAAATGAATTGTTGTTAAATCTAATTAATTACAAAACTATGAATACATCAGATTTTATAGCCGTATTGACAGAGCATCAGGATAAGTCATTGTTATTTGAATATAGCCCAGGAATGTTAGTAGGCACTAATTATCATATAACAGAAGTAAAACATATTACTGTTGATTCTGTTGACTGTGGTGCAGGTGCTGACTCCTGGAAAGAAACTATAATTCAACTTTGGGAAAGTCCAAATGAAATAGGCAAACCAGATTACATGAGCACATATAAAGCTCTGGGAATACTAAGAAAAGTTGGTAAAATGAAAGCTTATGAAATGGATGCTACGGTAAAAATAGAATATGGCAATTCAAGATTTCATACCACACAGCTACATATTACAAATATCGAAATTAAAGAAGGACAATTACTTATTAAGCTAACCGTAAACCCAACTGACTGTAAAGCCAAAGAAACATGTGGAGTACCAGAAACTAATAAAATAGAAGCTACTTCCTGTGCTCCTGGAAGTGGATGTTGCTAATGAATAAAAATATTCAAATAGGGCACTTTACTCAAAAAGACTGGTCTATAATTTCTGAAATATACAAAGAAGGAATTGAAACAGGAATTGCTACTTTTGAGACTCGCCTACCCACTTGGGAACAATGGGATGCTTCTCATTTTGCATCATGTAGAATTAAAGCTATCCTCAAAAATTCTATAATAGGATGGGCTGCATTAGCTCCAGTTTCAAAAAGAGAAGTATATAAAGGTGTAGCAGAAGTTAGCATTTATATAACCTCAAAATATAGAAGATTAGGAATAGGCGCATTACTTTTATCCCAATTAATTTCAGAAAGCGAACAAGCAGGGTTTTGGACATTACAAGCTGGGGTTTTTAGTATAAATAAAGCCAGTATTGCTTTACATAAATCTTTAGGTTTCCGAGAAATAGGATATAGAGAAAAAATAGCAACATTAAACACAGTCTGGTATGACAATACCATTTTAGAACGTAGAAGTAAAATAATTATATAACCACAAACACCACAATTTTTCTTACTTACATAGATCATCATTCAGTAAGAAACTTATTAAAAACAACAAAAATGAAAAATATTTTAGTACTATGTACCGGAAATTCTTGCAGAAGTCAAATGGCAGAAGGATATCTTAAACATTTTGCAAAGGACAAAGCCACAATCTATAGTGCCGGAGTAGAAACACACGGAGTAAACCCAAAGGCAATAGCAATAATGAAAGAAGACGCTATAGATATCTCAAATCATACTTCTAATAATCTCGATGAGTATTTAGATCTAGAATTTGAATATATCCTTACTGTATGTGATAATGCAAAAGAAAGATGTCCTTTTTTTCCTGGTAAAGCAGAACGATTACATTTCAATTTCTTTGACCCATCAAAAGTAGATGGTACAGAAGAAATTCATGCTGCATTCACAAAAACCAGAAATCAAATCAAAGAATATTGTAAAGATTTTGTAGAAAAAAACATATTACAAACAGTATCACAATAGGGTATTATATATTATTAAAAAAGCTCATAGTGTTTTAGAACATGCTGTGAGCTTTTTTATTTTTTTACTTATCTCCGTTCTTAAAGTATTTTTTCTCCAGTTCGGTTTGAAATTCTTCCATAACTGGTTTTACGGTGCTGTCTGGCAAGTCTGCAATACGAATATACATTAACCCATCTACTGCATTATTAAATAATGGATCTACATTAAAAGCCACTACTTTTGCATTTTGTTTGATATACTTCTTAATTAAAACCGGAATACGAAGGCTTCCTGGTTCTACTTCATCAATAATTTTGTCAAACTTATTCAGGTCACTTTTACTTTCATCAAAAACAAAATCTTTATCTGCATCTTTAAGCTTTACCTTAAATTCCTTTTTGGGTCTCACATATTGTGCAACATAAGGATCATAATAATGAGATTTCATAAACTCAATCATTAGAGATTTTGTGAAATTACTAAACTTATTACTGATACTTACTCCTCCTATCAGGTATTTATGTTCTGGAAAACGCAACGTGCAATGTACGATTCCTTTCCATAATAAAAATAAAGGCATTGGGCGTTGCTGATATTCTTTGATTATAAAAGCTCTTCCCATCTCGATAGACTCATTCATCATTTTATGTAGCTCTGGTTCAAACCTAAATAAATCTTGTAAATAAAAACCATCAATCCCACGATTAGCATAAATCTTAGACCCCATACCCATACGATAGGCACCTACCATTTTTTTTGCGCCATTATCCCATAAAAACATATGATGATAATATTCATCAAAAGGATCCAGATCCAAAGAATTATTGGTTCCTTCTCCTATTTCTCTAAATGTGATTTCTCTTAATCTACCAATTTCATGAACTACATTTGGGATATATTTCTTCTTGGCTAGAAAAACTTCATAATTTTTGCTAATCAATAATCGCTTATCATAATCCCTACAATATTGTAGTTCAGATTCTATTTCATTAATGTTACCTTCACCAGCAATTTGTTTAGGAGACTTTGGTAATTTTAAATTTTGTGGAATAGATTCTCTCAGTGTCTTTTTCTCAAAAGGATTTGCTAGCATATAAGTTTTCTTTCGCAAAAAACTAGTAAAATCTTTCAGATTTGTATATTCTTCTTGATCCTTTACAGAAATCGGATTACCAATACGTACTTTGATTATTTTATTTTCTTGCGAGAAAAGTTCACTCGGCAATTTGGCTGTTCTAAGAGTATCACTAATAGAAGCTAAACGATAGAAAAGTCTGCTATTACGACCGTGAAAATATATGGGTATTACAGGTACTTTTGCTTTATGAACCAAACGCATCACACTTGGTGCCCAGGCTTTATCAACATAGTTTTTCCCTTCTTTAATCGTAGATACTTCTCCTGCCGGAAAAATCCCAAGAGGTTTTCCCTCTTTAAGATGTAAAATAGCATTCTTTATTCCCTTATGACTTGACTTTGCCTCTTTCCTGTCTTCAAATGGATTTACTGGCATCACATAAGGTTGTAAAGGCTCAAAACTATGTAACAAAAAATTTCCAACAACTTTATAATCAGATCTATGCGCCAACATTAATTTGAGTAACAATCCGCCATCAATACCTCCCAAAGGGTGATTTGATAATGTTATAAAAGCCCCGTCTTTTGGTAGTCGTTTTAAATCCTCTTCTGGGATTTCAAAAGTAACCCCATACAAGTCAAGTGTCTTAGTAATATACTCTACACCTTCTAAATGACTAAGCGAATCGTACTGGCGATTTATTTTTGATATTCGGGTAACTTTAAGAAGTACCCAACCAATAAAGGTACCTATAAAACCGAGTTTATCTAATTTGAGCCCTGTGGCTACTTGTCTTGCTGTGACTATGGGCATTAAATACAATTTGTGCTAACTGCAAATATAGCAAAATCCTTCAATTTTCACTCTCAATACCTTGCAACCATTTGGTAGGTTTCTCTAGTAATTTGTCTCAATAAAATATCTTTTCCCTTTTCCAGAGATATAATCGCCTCATTTGTAAAATGCCTGATGGTAAATAAAGATACATCGGTATTGTAAGCAACTCTAAATTTTGCTTTAAGTATATTCAAAAGTGATTCGAAATTATTAAACTTATCATCTAGACATACAGAAAAACTAATTGCCGAATTCTGAATCAAATCTACCTTAATTTGATATTGATGAAAAAGTCTAAAGATCTCACTAATATTATCTTCTACAATGAATGAAAAATCTAATGAAGAAAGTGAGAGTAGTATTTGATTTTTCTTTACGATATAACAGGAAAGATGCGGGTCTAGTGGTTGTCCTTTTTTTACAGAAGTTCCTTGGTTTTGTGGATGTAAAAACGACTTAACATATAAAGGGATTTCTTTTCGTTGTAGTGGTTGAATTGTTTTTGGGTGTATCACAGAAGCTCCGTAGAAGGCCAGCTCTATAGCCTCTTCATAAGAAATCTGAGATAACAATTGTGTTGTATCAAAAACCCGAGGATCTGCATTAAGTACACCCGGAACATCTTTCCATATACTTACACTATCAGCATTTAGACAATATGCAAAAATACCTGCGGTATAATCGCTTCCTTCTCTACCTAATGTAGTTGTAAAATTATTCTCATCAGATCCGATAAATCCTTGGGTAATACTAAGTCCCTTTTTATTTACTCTTTTAAGTATACTTTGTTTTGTTACTTCCCAGTCTATTTCTGCATCTCGATATGCATTATCTGTTTTGATAACATCCCGAGCATCCAACCATTTATTTTGATATCCCTTATAATTTAAATACTCACTTAAGATAGTAGAAGCAAGTAATTCTCCATAACTTACTATCTGATCATAGATATAATCATACCGGGTCGATTTATTTCTTTTGAGCGTAGTATCCAAATCTACGAACAACTGCTCTACATCTTTAAAAACAGAATGCTGCTCATTATCAAAAAGTTGTAGTAAAATTTCTTGATGATATGTTCTAACGTGATCCAGCAAACTGTCAAGATCTGAACTCTTTTTAAGATAAGACGCTACAATTTTCTCTAAAGCATTGGTCGTTTTACCCATTGCAGAAACCACAATAACTAAATTAGAAAATCCAGTTTCTTCTAATACTTTAAGAACATTCTTTACCGCATTAGCATCTTTAACAGATGCTCCTCCAAATTTAAAAACTCTCATCTACAGTTTTTTCTATAATTATAATGCTGCTACAAAATTATGAACTCCTTCTTGATCCATTTGAACCAGATACCAATCTTTCAGAAGTTTAGCTCCGCTTTTCTCATAAAAATCAATAGCATGAGTATTCCAATCCAATACCACCCATTCTACTCTTCTCACTCCCTTTGATTTTGCATATTTTAATACTTCGGCATACAATGCGCTCCCTAAACCAGTACCTCTCATCGATTCATGTACAATAAGGTCTTCTAGGTGAATAGAACGCCCTTTCCATGTAGAAAATCGATAATATATTAAGGCTATACCAACGACTTTTTTCTCTACCTCGGCAACAAAACAATGAAAAAGCGGGTACTCTCCAAAACCCTCTCGAATCAATTCTTCAACAGTAACCTCTACTGCATCAGGTTCTTTTTCAAAAGTGGCTAATTCCTGTATTAAATCAAGAACTTGACTCATATCTTGTTCTCTGGCATTCCTAATTATGTAGTTCATAAAATAAAATTTTGTCAAAACTATAAAATATGTATTAGAATTTAATTAATTTTCTAATCATAAAACTAGTATATTATTATGTCTCATGGTAATTACTAATAACGTTTGATAATTTAAATTCACGAAAACGTTATCGTTGTCTAAAAAACAATACTTTTGCAACATATAAATTTCACCATAAATGACAAGAAAAAACCAAACCTTAGGAGAATTTATTATCGAAAATCAAAAAGATTTTCCATATGCAAGTGGAGAACTTTCTCGTTTGATTAATTCAATCAGACTAGCAGCAAAAATGGTGAATCATGAGGTAAATAAAGCTGGTCTAGTAGACATTACAGGAGCTGCAGGAGAAACCAATATCCAAGGTGAAGATCAGCAAAAACTTGATGTTTTAGCCAATGAAACTTTTATCAATACTCTCACCAACAGAGAGATTGTATGTGGCATTGCCTCTGAAGAAAATGATGAATTTATCACGATAAAAGGTCAAAAAAATGATCATAGAAACAACTATGTTGTTCTTATGGATCCTCTGGATGGTAGTTCTAATATAGATGTAAATGTTTCTGTAGGGACTATTTTCTCTATTTATAGAAGAGTTACACCAACAGGAACACCGGTTACTCTCGAAGATTTTCTACAACCTGGTAATTTGCAAGTTGCAGCGGGGTATATTATTTATGGAACATCTACCATGTTGGTATATACCACAGGCCATGGTGTAAACGGGTTTACTTTAAACCCTGCACTTGGAACGTATTATTTATCACATCCTAATATGAAGTTTCCCAATGATGGTGCTATTTATTCTGTAAACGAAGGTAATTATGTTCATTTTCCTCAAGGAATCAAAGATTATATCAAATATTGTCAAGAAGAAAAAGAAGATCGTCCTTATACCTCTCGTTATATTGGTTCATTAGTAAGTGATATTCATCGTAATATGATAAAAGGAGGAATCTATATGTATCCTAGTACTTCTACCTCACCTAATGGTAAGCTTCGTTTATTATATGAATGTAACCCTATGGCATTTATTACCGAACAAGCTGGAGGAAAAGCTAGTGATGGTTATAGACGAATTATGGATATAAAACCAACCGAATTACATGAACGTACACCTTTTATTTGTGGTAGTAAAAACATGGTCAAAAAGGTAGAATCTTTTATGAAATAAATTCTTATATTTCTAAATTATTATTATTTACTCTCTTTGTATACAGGAATAGTTGTATATTTATACTATTCTATATCATTCATATCCCTATATTTTAAAGGCAAACCCTATGAATAATCTTCCTCAAAAGAAGGTTATATGCGCATAGAATTAACATTATCATCAGTTAAGATTATGTTTTTAGCGTTTTTATGTTAATTTTACATATAGTGTAAAATAAAAATCTAATTAAACCAACCAAATGGCTAAAGAAAATAAAGCTATTGAAGAAAAAGTTGATAACGATCCTTCATCAAAAATAGAGGCAATAAAAAATCTGATTTTTGGAGAAAATATTGCCGCTTATAATTCAGAGTTCGAAAAGGTAAAAAAAGATATTTCAAACAAGAAAAAAGAACTCGAAAACTTTATTGAGGATTCTCGTACAGAACTTAATCAGGCTATCGACAATTTAAGCACAGATATCAATATTCGAATTACAGAATTAGAAGATAATCTTGCAGAAAAAGCAGAGCACTTAGATGCTAAAAAAGTTGATAAAAAAGTATTAGGAGACCTTCTTATTTCTTTAGGCGAGAAAATAAGTCAAAAGTAACCCAATATCCAAGGGTATGGAGGAACAGGATAAACTTAAGATTCTTAAAGAACTTCTTCTTACCGAAGAAAAAGAATTTGCCGACTCTATTGCTCAAAAAGTAGAAGAACTAACCAAAATTGTTCATCAGAAAAAAGAACTATCTAATAAAGTCGATCCCATAATTGATGACAGACTAGAAGAATTTGTACAAGAAATCCCAAAAACTCTTGGTCCTACCATTACAGAGGCATTAAAAGAAGAAATTAAAAATTCTCAAGACGCGGTAGTAGAAGCTTTATTTCCTATTATCGGTAAAATGATAAAAAAGTACATCGCTCATGAAATGAGATTACTGAGTGAAAATATATCCAGAAAGACCAAACAAGCATTCTCTTTTAAGAACTGGTTTCGTAGGACCAAAGCAAAAGTACAAGGGGTTAGTGAAGGAGATCTTGCTATTAGTGATTATGCAAAACCAAGGTTAATTCAAATGTTTGTAATCGAGAAAAACTCTGGGATATTAATAGCTGATTATAGCCCATTGTCTGACGGAACCATTGATAAAGAAATGATTGCGGGAATGTTAACCGCAATAAAAAGTTTTGTAGAAGATGCTTTTCAGGGAGGAAATCAAAACTTAGAATTAATAGAATATGAATTATATACCATACATATTCAAAATTTCTATACATATTATGTTGCTGCAGTAATTTCTGGAGCATATAATATGATGTTTAAGGAAGTTTTGGAAGATCAAATTATAGAATTTGCCAAAAATCATATTTCAAATAAAGATTTAGAAAACAGTACCCTATTTACCAAAAAATTAAAAAAACATTTTGCAGATGAAATTGTCTAAAAAAGTAGTGCTTTTGGGACACTTTGGTGTCGGAAAAACGTCATTGTTCAGACGTTTTATTGACAATGAATTTTCACAAGAATATAAGGTAACTCTTGGAGTTCAAATTAAAAAGAAAATAATACAATTGCCCGATGGTCGAGAATTATCTATGATCATTTGGGATGCCGAAGGACATTCTAATAGTGTAGAAGACACTCGAAAATCATATTTGCTGGGAGCACATGCCTTTATTTATGTTTTTGACCTCACCAGAGAAGAAACCTACTTAAATATTAATAAAGATCTCGAATATCTTAACCAAAACTACCCCAAAGTGCCAACAAAAATATTAGGTAATAAATTGGACTTAGTTAATGAAAAAGAAACTAGTGTTCATCTTAAAACCAACAATATACCTTTTGATTGTTTAACCAGTGCAAAAACGAATAAAAATGTTCTGGATTTCTTTTCTGATCTTGCCGAAGTAATAATCAAGTAAGCATGGTAGATGAATTACAATTTAACCCCCAGGTACAAGTTCTCAAGGTATCCTATGATGGTATCATTAAAGAAACTGACAAGAATCTTTTTAATTGGCCCAAACAATCCTCTATTTTTGATGCTCATCCTTTTTTTGAGATTTTAAGAGATTTTGAACAAAGTGACCATAGTAACCATGTAGCATTAAACTTTCCTTGTATTCATATAGAAGATAGTGATACAGAAAGAATTTGCGATATTACTATAACATTCGACAAAGAAGAAATCACCATTATCCTTTTTGATTACACATCAAAATACAGAGATTTAAATCAAATAGCACAGCAGAAAAACGAATCTATTCTTTTATCCAAAGAACTAGAACTTAAGAACAAATATCTTCTAGAGAAAGAAGAATTTAAAAATAGTTTTATTGCTAATATAAATCATGAAATAAGAACTCCTTTAACCAGTATATTAGGATTTGTAGAGGTTCTTGAAACCACAAAACTCACTTTTGAACAAGAGGAGCTTGCACGAATTATAAAAAGAGAAAGTCATCATCTCAATGCCCTTATTGATGATATGATTGATCTCTCCAAAATAGAATCAGGAACATTAAAAATTGTTCAAGAACGTTTTGCTTTCCGGGATATAATGAATGGATTTCGTGAATCTTATTCTAAAATGGCAGAGGAAAAACAAATCATTTTTGAGACCAATATCGACCCTAACATTCAGGAATATCTTATTGGAGATAGAACAAGAATATATCAGATTATAAACAATCTCCTTACCAATGCCTTTAAATTTACCGAAGAAGGTAAAATCAGTTTTTCGGTTACAAAAAACTATCAGCGTACCAATAAATTAAGTCTTACTTTTAAAATTGAAGATACAGGAATTGGAATTCTTGAAGAAAATCTACCTCATCTTTTTGAGCGTTTCTCTCGATTTGATCAGGACAAACAAATTCCCGGAACAGGTCTAGGTCTTGCCATCGTTAAAAATCTGGTTGATCTTCTCAATGGCGAAATAAAAGTAACTAGTGAACCCGAAAAAGGAACAACATTCAATGTTAAGTTACCTTTTAAATTTGAAGTCACAAAAACTACTCCTGGTAGAAAAAAGAAAAAATATACCCTCCCAGAGAGTTCTAATAAATTTAGAATCTTATTAGTAGAGGACGAAGAGATTACCCAATATCTTATCATGAAAATACTAATCTCTAAGGGTAATTTTTTTGTTGATATTGCTATTAATGGTCAGCAAGCAATAAATTATATTGAGCGTCGTAAATATGATCTGGTTTTGATGGATCTAACTATTTCAAAAATTGATGGATATCAGGCTACTCATATGATTCGTAATAACTATGGAGATAAATTCATTTCAGAAGTCCCGATCATCGGTTTTTCTGGAAAATCTAATGATACTGCAAGGGATAAATGTATTAGATCAGGAATGGATGATTTTATAGCAAAACCTTTTGAACAGGAAGAACTCATGTATAAAATTATAAAACAAATAGCAAAAAAGGCTGCCGAATAGGCAGCCTTTACATCGTATAAAGAATACTAATTATCTATTCATATTTCTAATCTCGTCTGCAAAGGTCTCTCCATCGACTCCCTGATCTACAAGAATTAAGGCTTTATCAACAACATATTTTGCATTTTCTGATTTAAAACCTAAACCAATACTCAATTTCTCCAATAAAACCACTTGTCCTTCTCCTTTAACATGATCAGCATATACCATTTTTGCCAAGTCATATAATCGCTCTAATCTTCTATCATAACTTGTAGGAGGATTAATAGGATGTGTATCATAATCCTTTAAAATTTCTTTATAATCATTTTCAGAAATATCCAGTCTTCTCGCTAATCTATCCAAAAAGGCCTTTTCCTCATCTGTAATAACTCCATCAGTCATAGCTATTTTAACAATTGCCGCAAAATGGTCTTGATTTCTCTTCTGAAATCCACTATCAAATAAATCAGATATTGACATCATGTACTTTTGTTTAATTTGCCGCAAATATAACTAAACTATACACCTTTTTAAAATTTAAAATTGTCCTTTTTAGTGTAAAACAACTCCTTGGAGTTATAAATCTCTCAGGAAAATACTATCATGACATAATAAATTCATTTAGGTTTCTTTCTCATCACACTTCAAAAACTTAACTTCTTCTCATTAATATTAGTAAATTGAATGCTATCAAAACAAATTTGATCTTAACAAATTATTTTTATTAATTCATCTTACCCCTTCGCTTTAACTCGAAAATTTTGCTTTTAAATAGTAATGAAGTGATTTTTTATAAATATCTGTGTCTTAAAAATAAAAAAACAGGAAAAATGGATGCAAAATTACTTCAAAAAATTGAAGAATTAACGCTGTATACCATACAACAAGATAAACAAGCTAAAGACATTGAAGAATTAAAAGTATTAAATAGAAAACTTCTTGAATTACAAAAAAGATTGGACAAACTTGAATCTGAAAAATAGAAAGAAAACTTTGGTTATGATTAAGAGTAGAGTATTCACAAAACACTAACTATTATAAAATGAATTTTAAGCTCCTTTTCCTGATATCGCTTTGTGTTCTCAAATAACCTAGCAAGTTATTCTTTATATTCCTTAATACAGATAATTTAGCCTATGACACTACTTAATCTAAACATTGGTAAATACATCGCAATTAAAATTGCTCCAACAATAATCCCAACAAAAATGGTTAATAATGGATTAAGGATATTAGAAATGATCTGAGATTGATATTTTACTTGCTGGTTATATTGTTCATTTAATTTTTGAAAGATGAACTCTGTTTGATTGGTTTCTTCTGCTACACGTATCATTGCAATCATTTTCTTATCAAAAATAGGACTTTCAGCAAAAGAAACACTTAATGTATCTCCTTCAAGAACAAGCTGTTTAGTTCTACATAACCCTTGTTGAAGCGGATAAAAATTAATCATATTCTTAACCAAATCAATGCTCTCTACCATGGGTACTTTAGCAGAAGTCAATAGGGATATTGCCTGGGTAAATTGCGCCATATAAATTCTCTGAAAGTAATTACCCAATATAGGTAATCGTAGCTGAATCGTTCCAAGGATTTTTCGATACCATTGCTTTTTAGATATAAAAACAAGTACACCGGTTCCTAAGATAAAAAGTCCAAATAACAGTGCTCCATACTCCCCCATAAAGTTAGAGAAACTAATAATTCCTTGCGTAATCCCTGGGAGATCTACCTTGTTTTGTTTAAAAATATCAACAAACATAGGCACTACATATCGAAGCATAAAAACGATAACAATCATTGCTGTACATAATACTATTATGGGATATGTAAGTGCAGAAACAATTTCTCTACGTAGTTCATTTTTTCGCTTATAAAATTCGCTAAGTTCTAAAGTAATTTTGGCCAACTCCCCTGTCTGTTCTCCTATTTTTATGGCATAATATTCATAATCAGTAAAGTTTTTATCGTCTTTAAGAATTTCAGAAAAAGGTGTTCCGGCAATCAGTTTAGAAAGCATAGCGGTCATGAGTTTTCTGTCTTTCTCTTTTTTCTGAGTTTCTGACAATAATTCTAATCCACTTCTGAGGTCTATCCCCGATTTTAGTAATACACTAAGCTCGGCATACCATTCCTCTTTCTTTTTGGATGTAAATGCAGTTCCAAGTAGCGTAATCTCTCTGGTTAATATATCAGATACATCAAAAGAGTTCTCTTTTTGGCTTTGTTTTTTAGAGGTATCTATCTTTATTCCCATACTCTAGAAATGTATCGTTGGATCATTATATTTAAACACAAATAACCGATGTGGTTCTTTGGTGTTATGAAAGGTTAATTTTATGGCATCTATATTTCCTGACTGTACTAACTTTCCTTCAAAATAAAACAATTTTTCTTTTATTAATACGGTATGATTACTAATGTTGGTTACAATACTATCTGTATAAAATTGATATTTTCTTTTGTCAATAGGAGAAGAAACGATCAATATATTTTCTACTGGATCCCATATAGCAGTAGGAAAGGTATTAAAATCGATAGTCAAGGCAGTTTCAAAAGATTGTATTTGCTCTTTATTTTCATAATTTTCACCAATGTTGCGCATATTTTTCTGTACAATTCCTAATACCGAAAATGCCAACCCTACTACTATTACAGAAATTACCATAACAACCATAATTTCGGTCAATGTAAATGCCTTTATTTTATGATTTATCTTTATCATTATCTTACAACAAGTTCTTTTTTATATTCAACATCTTCTCTGCTGTATAATAACATCGTTTTTTCCTCTTCTACATTGATAAAGATTTCCCAACCATCAAAATCTTCACTATATGGCAATTTTATTGTTCCATGAATAGAATAATATTCTAATTCTTTTATCCGGTTCTCTATAGCGCTATGATCCCTTTGTATTTGATGTTTAAAAATGTTATTAAAACTTAGACTAGCAATCATAAATACAATAAGGATTAATACTGATGCTGTCAGTATTTCAATTAATGTTGCTGCTTTTATTTTCTTTAATACATCCATTTTGCTATACTTTTTTTAGTATTTACAAAAGGTAATCCCGCATAATCCAGTACCGGGTTGACCAAAACCTTCGCATTATATATATGGTTTAAATATACTGATCCAAACTGACGAGCAATACATTGCTGCATATATAAAGAACCTTTTACTGTTCCTCGAAAATCAACATTCCCTTGACAATACACTTCTCCTATAACTTCAGAATCAGATGCTATTTCAAGATGTGTCTTGATTCGATTCTGTGAGGTTATGTTTTTATTAAGATATGCTACTATGCCTTCAATTTTGGTTCTTTTCCCAATAGTAAAATCAGGATCAATCTGCTGGTTATTTTTGTTCTTGTCTGTTATTACTTTTTTATCCAAAAGCACCAAAGATGATGGGTATGATAAATAACACCCATGCCCAATATTAATTTTATGTGTTGCAATAGCTTGAAAACTACCTTTCACTCTGTTCCTTACTTCAATTTTTGGAGCAATCAATACTACATCTGTTAATTGAGATTGAGATCCTACAATGATTTTAGATCGAGACTGAATTATAATATTTCCGATAATCTTTTCATCCTCCAAAAAAATGGGATCGGTATCATATATTACTTGAACAGGATGATGAAAAGAATTATGAAGTTCTTTCTTTAAAGCGACTGTACGAATATCTTCAATACTTGATCCATTACTCCTATTTTCCAGATACGTGATCCATTCTGGTGCCAACTTAGGCAATATAGTTTTACTTTCTATAGCACGACCATAATACAAGCTGTTACCCTGGTAATAATTACCAGAAATATTACCCGCTTTTACTCCTTGTTTTGGAAGATAACTATTCCCTTCTAAGCGTGTATTACCTACTACTACCAAAGGTGAATTGGTATTGACTACATACAAATTCGGAGTTTTCTCTGATAATTCTGATCCAGTATATGCTATTCTTGTTGCTTTTCTATCATGTATACTCACCTGCGAAAATTGCTTAGACCATGCACCATGATAACTCGTTGTTTGTTTAATAATTTTAGCTTCTTCTTCAGAAACAATAGTATCCATTTTAATAGTATGATTCTCTAAAGATTCGAATACCAACATATTGGATTGTTCAAAAGCTTGTAGCAATTCCTGGGATTTGATTTCAAAAAAAGAATGTGTATGTGTTAATAATAAAAAAGCACTTAATACTAGTGCTACCAATACCGAAATGAGTATGGCAAACTGCATCGCTTGAGCTCTTATTTTTAAGAATATCTTCAATTAATGATTTTAAATTCTTTTATTATTTTTTTATATCGTAATGATACAGAACCCGACTTTCCTCTTTGTAGTGTTATTCCGTCTATGGTTTGTTTTAAATTCATAAGTTGATCGGTTCCATTGATCTCTATAAGATAAATCGCATTAGCACTATTCTGTCCAGAAACTACGCCTTTATATCGAATAGAAGGCCACACCAGCTTAGTTTTTTTAACTCTTGGTGTAGTTGATTTGCGTTTCTTCTTTTTTGGTTGATATAGTGTGCCTAAAAAAGGATCTCTATCCACTGTTCCCAAGGTAAATTTTTCTCGTTCTTTTGTTTTGACTGGTGTTATATTTACTGAAGTAACCCCAGTTCTAACAGGGTCATCATCAGAGAATGCACCAATTACCTGAACAACAATTGCTCCCCAAATAAGGGCTACTAATGGCAATAAGATATATAGTGCTTTTTTACCTTTTAGCATAATTTCTAATTTATCGTAAAACGAGAAGTTGTACTGGATTCACTTTCATTTTCAGCCTCATCAAATGCTTTTAGAAACCAATAATATGTAGTATTTGCATCAAGTTCTATGTCTGTTGGTGATGTTACTCTATTTTTAGACACAAGTTGTGTTAATGCGACATCACTATAGATATAAATACTATCAAACTCTGGAGTACCCACTACAACTTCTCTAGTCCAACTGAAGGCAACTGTAGTACCAGCTTGAGTAGCATCATTAACTGGAGCCACAACTACAGGTTGATTTGGCTTCATACTATCAACGGTTAATGATCTTGTGCTATATAATGTGTTTTGCGTATTGTTTTCTGCTCTTACCTGCCATTGTGTAACTCCTTCGGGAAAAGTAAATGAGATTGAAGTATCTGCTGTTGTTTTTTCTTCTACTACTGCATTACTCTCATCTAATAATTGAATTCTATAAGAAGTAGCATCAGTTACTGCTTGCCATTGCAGATTTATTGAAGTCGTATTAACAATAGTAGTGTTCTCGGGAGCTACTAACAGCACTTCTCGAACAGAAAAGTCCTCGCTTTCGATAACTGTGAAACCTGCCGATACATATGGAGTAGTGGTACCCGAATTCTGTGCTCGTACTCTCCAATTATAACTATTGCGAACCAAATTTGTATTAAAACTAGTTCCTGTTATAGTAGTATCCAATACAATTTGGGCTGCATTTTCAAAATCTGGTTGAGCTACCTGAAGTCGATATGTCGTTGCCTGATCTAAAGTTTCCCAATTAAAAGTTACAGAAATATTAAGCACAGTAGTACCCTCAACAGGTGCATTTATTATTATTGCTTTATCAGACAAATCTTCTTCTAGAAGCACTTCTTCACAACCAAGAAACGCCATAAATATTATTCCTATATATATGTTTATCCTCTTCATCATTATAATTTAAAATAATTCATGTTTTTTAATACTTTATCGGCATCTCTATACGAGTTTTTTGAGCAAGATGATTTTTCATTAATAATATCAACCAAAGTAATTTGTTTTTTATCATTTTCACTCCAACAGAAGTAGGATAAGGTATAACCAAAAATCGAAGCTTTTGAAAAATCAATAGTCTTATACGCTTTACCATCTTTTACTAGTGATAATTGGTATTGTTTGTATGTACTATTGTTTAAAAAAACAGCATCAGCAGTATTCAATTCTTGTACTAGCTCTTGTGACAATGCCAGAGAAATCGAAGTCACTATACCTGCTTCTTTTTGACTTTTTATATACGTAAGTGTTTTTGTATTATGAGATTCTTGGATCTCGGCCATAAGAGTTACACGATCTAATAACTCTAGAATTGCAAGCTGTGGTTTGGTTTCTAAAGAATCTATATACTTAATCTTATGTACATTCCCTTTAGCTGCTTTAAGGTAGGTATCAAAAGTAGTTCGGTTAAAGTTTTCTTTGGTCATTTGTACTCTAATTTCATTTTTATACTCTGGTATCGCAGTAACCTGAAAATCTGAACTATATGCATCTTTTTTTTGCAAACCGACTACGCCCAAAGCTATAGGGTTAGTTATGGCAGTATGCATGTTGGTGTGATTCACTTTTACGCTATGACATCCCTCACAACAAAAGGTCAGGAAAATGATATAACAATATATTTTATAATTCATCATATTATTCTGTTTATGTTATTGATTCAAACGTTGCAATAGTAACCTACACTGTAAGTATCTTGCACCTGTTCTGAAATTTTTCTTTTTTTCAAATTTTACTTGAGCAATATTTCCAAAACTATATTGCTGTTCTACTGCATATATTATCTGGATCAATGCCTTATAATCTCCTTGTAAAATAAAATCATAGGTTGTAGTTCCTTTATTGGTTACTTCATTAGTGATGACATGAGGTTCTTCAAAAGCAATGATTTTAATATTTGAAGTATTCGACAACATATTTAAAGTTTTAAGTAGGTTTTGTTGTACCGAATTTCCTTCTACATTATTTTTTGCCAGAACAGCATCCAGTTGCTGTTTCTTTTTTGTTAGTGCAGCTAGTTGCATTGGTGCTGCCAGATATTTATCTTTTTCTTTTTCAAGTTTGGTAACTTTGTTACGCAATGCGAATGTTTTTGCAAAACCATATTGGTAAGCTAAAAATAGCACACAAAGTAATCCTGCAATGAGTAGTATATTTTTAGTCTTTTGCTCCATTTGATTTGATCTTAAGTGTTAATTCAAAATCTGAGGTGTTTTTTTTATCCAAACCATATTGTATTATAGTTACTGTACCGATGTATGACATATTTTCCATTGTTCTTAACCAAGCCGTAAACTGTGTTTTATCTGTTGATTTTCCCGCAATAGAAATCATATTTTCACTTAATTCAATGTGTTTGTCTTTTCGAATGGGTTTTATTAAAGGTTGATATATAAAGGATGTTAAGAGTACTGTAGCTGGTTGTGCTTGCACGATCTGATCTGTATAATATGAACTTTTAGAAAACCCAGTAGTTAATATACTTTGTACCAAAGCTTCTTTGGTATTTACTTCGGCTTGTTTTTTGGTAATCTGTTCTTTCTGTGTTGTATATACCTGAAGCTCTTCTTGTAACCCTTGCCATTTTTTATAATTCTCGTTAAAAACAAAAAAGTTAATCAACAATGTTATTAATAGAAATCCGATGCCAAATTGTAACGTGTTTTTAAAAAAACGAGTTTCCTTATATCGCTTCTGCAACTCCTGATTTCGAGTTTCGAGATTTCCTGAGATCTTACCAGTATTAAATACAATATCAAGAATTACTGCTAGTGGTAAAGTATGTGTAGTAGGAAAAATAAGTCCTTCAATGTTATGGCGTTCTTCTATATGTTCTCTTTTGGATATAATAGAAATCAGTTCTTCATTACTAAAACCTACTTCCGCTGTATAGCTTTTTAGGGGAGTGTCTTGAGCATATCTAGATAAAGCTGTCATTTTTAAAACCCCAAGAGATACTGTTGTAATGATATTTCCTGCCTTTTGAAATTTTTCTATACAGGTTTCGACATATTCTTTTCTACATACAGCTATAAAAGATGAACTTGTACTTCTAAGGATTTGATAATAAAAATCATTCAGATTTAAATTGGGAAAAGCTTCAGCTACAATCTCAGCATCGATTCCTGTTTGTTGTACCTCTTTAGACAATACATTATCATCTGTGATGACTAGACTTAAATGCGTTGTTTTAGAAAACTTGGATAGTTCTTCAGGTTGTTTTAATGTAAACGTCTGATTAATATCCAATTCTCCTTTTTTCTGAACTAGTTCCAGACCAAACAGTATAGGTTTTCCTTCTTGTATCGAATACTCTATTGATACCAAGGTTTTTCTAATAGGATTATATGACGATAATAGATTTGCCATTAATAGAACACTGTTGGTTTTATAATCACGTTTAACTTTTTCTTAGTATCTTCTCTGGTTCTTTTACTAAATAGCCATTTTATGATCGGTATACGTGCCAATATAGGTACTCCAGAACCAGTATCATTCTTTACTTTTTGTTCAATTCCTCCCAGAATAGCCACATCATTTGCTCTCATTCTCATAATAGAAGAAAACCTACGGCTATTAATATCTGGTGGAGCATTTTCAGCAATACGTTCTCCACTAAAATTTGATTGAATTACCTGTATATCTAATGTAATTTGCCCGTCTCCAGATACAAAAGGTTTAAACTCCAGTGCTAATTCTGCATCAATCGGAAGGTAGTTCACCACCTCAGAAGTTTGCGGAATTTGCGATCCAAAAAAGTTCTGATTGGTTACAGCATAATACGTTGTTTGCCCACTAGACAAATACGCCTTATGCCCATTAAGCGTACTTAACTTAGGCGTAGATAATATCTTTACATTCCCGTTGGTTTCCATAGCCTTGATATCCATATAGAAATTTGGCACTACATTACCGATGTTGAGCGATCCAAAACCATCAAAACCACCAATAATCCTATTTATAGTCGAAGCCCCTAATGTAATATTTGCATTCGGAAAAGTAGTTCCTGCCGTTGTAACTGGTTCTTTACCAATTCCAAACTCTACTCCAGTTTCTACTGTAGCGGTACGATTAACCTCGAGAATCATCACTTCAATCAGTATTAGAGGAACAGGTTTATCAATATACTTTATAAAGTTTTTAAATTTTTCTACTCTTGTTCCAGGACCACTAACTACAAAACTATTGAGTTCTGTATCTATTTTTATATCTAAACCATCAATGATAGTGGCAGGAAAAATATCTGAAATAGAACCTACCTCTTGTGTTCTTCCAGAAGAAGCAGTTGTATTTCTAAACGACGAACCTCCTCGTTGATTCCTATTCACTCCTCCATTTTGGTTAAACCCATTATTAGAAGACCCTGAGATATAATTAATCCCTCCGCTAGTAAAATTATTATTACTAAAACTATTACCGTATGAAGTAGAAGAATTTGCATCCCCTAACATTGCAATAGAACGGTGCATCATTTGTACCAGTTCTATTTTTTTTAGTGCTAGTTGATCTTCTGTTCCAAAATAGTATACATTTCCTTCTCTCTTATATGTAAATGATCTTGAGTCTCCTGGAGTATTCTGTAGATTTTGTTGCCCATTTATATTAGACGTATTTCCTTGATTTGTAGTATTATTTTGTATAGCCGTTACATTACTTTCAAAAATCTTAACCAATAAGGCATCAAAAGAAATTGACTCTGCCTTTACGGTTACTTTTCCTGCATTTTCGAGTGGTGATGCTGTAAAAATATCTAATTTTAAATCCTCTGATAATGTGTAAATAACTTCAGATATTGGTGTATTTCTTAAATCAACAGCAACGATTTTTGTTAGTGTATCTATCACTTTATATGAAAAATTAGGATGGCGTAAACGACCACTAGTTGCTCCATTATTTCCTGCTTGCGGAAAGGCATCAAATTCATAAAATCCATCTCTGGTTTTTCTAAAGTCCAGATTATTGGCTTCTGCCAGTTTTTTCATCGCAAGATCAAAAGGAACATTACTAATAAACAAATTGAGGCTTTTGTTATTTAATTCGGGTGTAAATAACAAGTTCTTACCAGACACCTCTGTTATTTTTCTAAAGACTTTTGGTAGTGGATCATTGCTTAGATCTGTAGACAATGTTGTTGCCAAAACATCATATTGCACTTTTACTTCCTTTTCTACAGGAGCAATTACTGGTGGAGTATACTTTTTAACGGATAAGATATTACCCGTAAATGCGATATCCAAACGATACTCTTTCACCAGAAACACCAATAAATCCTGTACGGTAACATTATTAAATCCATTAACAATAGTAATATCATTTAATTCATTCGAGAGGTTGATATTAATCTTGTGTACCTGAGAAACTGCTCTCAAGAAGTTAAGCAACGAAGTATTCGATATATTTACATTTACCTTTTCTGCTAATCCCGGTATGTCTACATTCAATAATTGAAGCTTGTTTTCGATAGTAGCAACTCGCGTATTGTCTTGCGCCTGATTCTGAAACCCATCTTGAGCCCAAACCTGCATCTCAAAGGCAAGAACAATGCTTAGTATTATTATCTTTAATTGTATTTTCATTGCTTTTCTATTTATTGTTTTCCATTTCCCAATGGAATTTTCAATACTAATTTGGGTCGATACTACCTTCTTTAGTTGATTATTTGTATTATTTAATTATCAGCCAACAAAGCATATACTTCTTCGATAGAAGTTTCACCATTAATCACCATTCGAATGGCATTATGCTGTAATGTCTTTATATTTCTTTCTTCTATATAGGTATCTATCTGTAATTCGTTATGTCTTATTGCTATTTCCAGTTCTTTTGTAATTGGTAATATCTCATAGATTGCTTTACGCCCTAAATATCCTGTATGATAGCATTGGTTACACCCTACCGCAACATGATGTTCTTCCATTTCTTCGGGGATCTCAAATCCCTGCGGAAAATCTTTAACTTCAATTTTTTTCTTCGTTTTACAATGCGGACATAGTTTTCTTACCAAGCGTTGTGCAATACTCATCGTGATGGTATTCGCCAATAAAAATGCTGGCACTTTCATATCGATTAGCCTCGAAATCGTTGCCCAGGCAGAATTGGTATGTATGGTGGATAATACCAAATGTCCGGTAAGTGCTGCTTTTATAGTCATAGCTGCAGTACGATCATCTCTAATCTCACCTACCATTATAATATCTGGATCTTGACGTAAGAATGCTCGAAGGGCGGCAGGAAAATCAAACTCTATATCTTCTCTAAGTTGTACTTGATTAATTCCTTGTAATGTATATTCTATCGGGTCTTCTATGGTAAGAATGTTTGTTGTTTCGGTATTCAATTCTTTTAAGGTCGCATACAATGTAGTTGTTTTACCTGACCCCGTTGGTCCTGAAATTAAAACAATCCCTTGCGGATTTTTTATTGCCTCCCTATATAGTTCTAATTCATCGATAGTAAAACCTAAATCATTTAAGGATACCTCTTGCGTATCTCTATTTAATAGTCGTAATACTATTTTTTCTCCATATAATGTAGGCATAGTAGATACACGAATATCAAATTCGTCTGTTCCTTCTTTAAATGTAATTCGACCATCCTGTGCTAATCGCTTTTGCGAAATATCAAGTCCTGATTGTATTTTAATCTGATTAACCAGTTGCGGATATTCTGTATTAGAAATCGTGTATTGCTCTTTTAGTTTACCATCTAATCTAAATCGTACTCTACATGATTTTTCATATGGCTCCATATGGATATCACTACTTCCAAAATCTTTGGCCGTAGCGATCAATTTCTGTAAAAACCGATCTTCATAGGCCAGTTTCTCACTTGAAGCAATAGTTGTTTTTCGGTAATTAAACGTCAGATACGACTGAATATGCTCTGTAGTTTCCCGTATGACTACAATAGAACATCCTAAAATTATTTTTAACTCTTTTTGTAAATTATCAATATCCTCGACATCGGTTTTAATGTGTAGTCTATTTCCTTCTTTTGCTACAGGGATTATCCTGTAATGAAATGCCTGATTCGAAGTAATTAATTGCTTCAAATGTACTGGTATTTCGTATGTTGTGATACTACTCATATCAAGTATAAGGCTAATGTGTTCGTTATCCATTGCATAATAAATGTCATAGTAAGAAATACCGACATATATCCCGCCAACGGAACCGTATTATGCTTTGCTTTCTTTTTAATCATAAGCCATACTAACAATGAAAAAATTAAAGAAAACACGAATAAAACAATAAATGTCATCGTTGGAAACCCTATCGCTAAAGCAACAAAAAATAATAGATCTCCCACTCCGAATACTTCTTCAAAGAACGGACGTTTTATTTTGATCAATGTATAGAGATAAAGTAACCCCATGATCACGACCAATATTCCTGCATTGATCAATATTGCATACAAAAAATTAATTCGTTGCGTATGATGGTAATGCAAAAGCCCAAGCAAGCCAATCAGTATGGGGAATATAAACCAGGTGACCTCTCGATCTTTAAGATCCTGATACATGATAATTATCAGAACACTAATGATGATGATTTTTAAAAGAAGCATTAGTCCTTTACAATTTGTTTGGGGCTACCGTTTTCATCGATTTCCCATACATTAAACACTCCATCTCCATCAAAATCGACCACTGCGGTTGCCCTGGCTTTAAAATTGGATACGCTGGCTTCAAGAACTTCATAACTATAATTTGCCGTTCCGCCAGTTTTTACAGTTTTTGGTGCTTCATAATTAAGTTCTGAAAAATCTAAGGAGTATTTAGAATTGAGATAGCGATACTGTGTTTGCATATCGCTGATTGTTTTCAGCTGAATTTTAGCTTCTTGAGCTTTTGCCTGTGCAATTAGTGGTAAAAAATTAGGTAAGGCAATCAATAATAAGATTCCGATAATGGCTAATACCAGAAGCATTTCTTGAAGATTAAAAGCTTTTGTTTTTTTGTTGGGTAGGATTTTTTGCATAATTATTTTATAATCAAAATAATGGTAAAAGTAAGGTTTTCAAAGAAATATTGGAGATCCAAAATAAAATGTGTACAGCTTTATTTATAAATCTTCAATGCTTACCATACCATCAATCTTTAATGATTCATTTTTTTATTTTAAAAACAATTTAATATCTAAAAGATCTACTTCTTAATGTCATAAGTTTCTTTTTTGTTACCTTATGTAAGATTAACAATATTTGTATTTAGGTATATTCTTATTACAAGGCTCAATATTTAACCTTACAATTCTTGTTAAATCTTTTATTAATGCAATAATACTACATCCTAGTAGCATTTTTTGAGACTGGGATTTTTTTATATAAATATTTCTAGTACTTTATGATTTAGATTGTCAATAATAATCTTGGATGCGTTATTATACGGTAATTTCATATAAGAATTAAATATATAGGTCTCGAAAACAAATTCAATATGATACTCTACAGGTGTTTATTTTTTATTAGAATTTTGATATTCTAACAAGAAAAATTAACGTTTTAAGATCTCTACTTCTTTCCATCTTCAAAAACATCAATCCTTTCAAACTACTGATATACTATCGACTACAGTGTTTTTTGTTTTTTGGCACGGCAATTGTTTATACTATAATCAAACAATAAATATTAATTTAAAATAATGTAGATATGAAAACTTTATACACGATTACATGGACATTAAACTTTAAACCATTTATCAACTTTTTAAAAGAGCTTCCAGCTTCTTCTAGCTACGCAATTCATAGGTAAGTCATGAGTTGGCATAGCAAGACACCATCCATAAGAGGATTGGTCTATAAAACGTAAAAAAGCGAGGTGATTTTGATCTCGCTTTTTTTATATCTCCACTGGTATAAGTTTGTACCTTGGGTCCATGTTTTATTTATTTAGACAGTCCTAACAGTACTCCTTCATTATCAATTTTTAAAACAGTCTGATCATCCTGATAATTTCTAGCACTACTATATTTCCAATCAATAGCATTGATTACAAAACCAGATTCAATAGGATTATTATGAATATAATCTATCTTTTGCTCTATGACTTTATCTGTCCATAATTCTATAGGCTTATTGTGATGTTGCCAAAATTGATATTTACTTACATTTCCTTTTTCTTTTCCAGCTTTTTCAAACATCCAAAGTAGCCATTCTCTTCTGCTCTCTTGAGAATTATCTTGTATTGCTTCTATCACTTTCTTTGTCGTATGTTTTTTAAAATCACGAATCAATCCTGATGGATTTCCATTACCAGATCGAAAAACCAAATGAACATGACTAGGCATAAAACAATAAGCATAAAGTTCCATTCCTTTCTCTTTTCTACAATACTCTATACTTGCTGCCAATATTGAGAAGTATCGTTCTCTTGTGAACACGTCTATCCAGTATACTATAGCAAAACTCACAAAATAGAGTCCTTGCTTATTATGAAATTTATATTTTCTACTCATTGCTGCAAAGTATAAAATATCAGTTTCATTTTTTGAAACAATACTATAATTATTAAAACAATAACAGCCATGTTTTTATAAACACGACCGTTATAACAGTAGTTCTTAATTTTGCTCATTTATCGCATCGCTGGCGCAAGTTTGTAACTTGTGCCTTTTCAAACATTATAAAAGTAAAAAAGCTATGATACTTACCATAGCTTTGCTTTGTATAATTTGTCATATCCTAACTTGTCTGGCTTTGACGGCACCCGTCACAGACGAGCGCTAGCGGGGCCATGTTTTTATAAACACAACCGTTATTACAGTAGTTCTTAATTTTGCTCATTTATCGCATCGCTGGCGCAAGTTTGTAACTTGTGCCTTTTCAAACATTATAAAAATAAAAAAGCTATGATACTTACCATAGCTTTGCTTTGTCTACTTTGTCATATCCTAACTTGTCTGGCTTTGACGGCACCCGTCACAGACGAGAGCTAGCAGGGGTCTACTTTGTCATATCCTAACTTGTCTGGCTTTGACGGCACCCGTCACAGACGAGCGCTAGCGGGGGACTATAAAGCTAAAAAAGCATACTCTGCATAAAAACAAAACCACAACCTATCAATAAAATAGATCGTGGCTGTTTATATTTTTTAGCCTTGTTTTGCCAAGCTTTGACGGCACCCGTCACAGACGAGCGCTAGCAGGGGGAGAACAAAAATGCAGAACTCCTTAAAGACCCTACAATGCTTAAACGTTTACAGGATATTGATAATCTGCCTACAGAAGATAAAAGCGGTATCCTATATGCTCTGGATAACCTCCTTAAAGCGGCTAAACTTAAAACTTTATAAACCAAAAACAGCCACATCTTTTACAAACATGACTGCTTTTACTATTTATTACTTTTACCTACCAAACCTTGACGGCACCCGTCACAGACGAGAGCTAGCAGGGGAGCTTAGCGGGAGCGGGGGAATTATTATACAAAAAGTCCTATTATTGTAAACCAATAATAGGACTAAGAATAAGTTGTAAATCTATTTTAGGATTAAGTAGAAATATGTAAACTTTTTTTAGCTTAAATATTTACTAATATCCTGCAAAGCTTTGACGGCACCAGAAACATTCTGGCGCTAGCGGGGGGAACACGTCTATCCAGTATACTATAGCAAAACTCACAAAATAGAGTCCTTGCTTATTATGAAATTTATATTTTCTACTCATTGCTGCAAAGTATAAAATATCAGTTTCATTTTTTGAAACAATACTATAATTATTAAAACAATAACAGCCATGTTTTTATAAACACGACCGTTATAACAGTAGTTCTTAATTTTGCTCATTTATCGCATCGCTGGCGCAAGTTTGTAACTTGTGCTTTTTCAAACATTATAAAATCCAAAAGCTATGATGTTTACCATAGTTTTGCTTTGTATAATTTGTCATATCTTAACTTGTCTGGCTTTGACGGCACCCGTCACAGACGAGCGCTAGCAGGGGCACCCGTCACAGACGAGCGCTAGCGGGGGTTACCTATCCAGGAACATCTGTTAAATATCTTATGTTGAATAAGATGGAAGGGTTAAGTTCTTTAAATAAATAAAAAGCATCTATAAAAATTTTCATTTCATTAGCCAATATGAAATGATCATCATTACTCTCTAAGAATTTAGCTACGGTAATCACAGGTTCCTCATTATGCATTTCTTCAATCTTAACCAGATCATTATCTTGAAAAAACCTTGAGTATTTCTTTTCATAGTTCTTTTGGAAGTCTTGAGCATCCTTTGTGAAGAATATCACGAATCCATCCTTATAATTTTCTTTCTTCTTATCTGTAATTTTAAACCATGACGGTACAAATCTTAAAGAATCTACTTGAAGAATAATCTCTCTTTTATATATCATTTCAAGTTGTGCTCTTTCTTGTTTTGAGTCTTTAATAAATTTTTTTACAAACTCATTTGGATTTCTTGGTTCTCCCTGTCCAAAAATTTTTCTTAAACTTGTTAATACGCTCATAATTAATTATCAAATAGTTCATTATAATAATAATAACCAGTAGCCCCTGATAAACCAGCTCCAACTGCCCACCTTGCGATTGATCCCCAATTTGGAGGTATAGTCAAAGTTGATCTTGTAGCCTGACCTAAACCATTTAATCCCATACGCTGAAAATACATCCTTGACGTTTCTCTTACTCCTGTACCTCTTGCAAATTGACCTAGTGAGTTTCTAAATACTATACGTCTTACTCCGTGTCTGATCATAATCCCTTGAGAATAAGAGCTAACACTCTGGCTAGTTGATGAGAACAGACTTCCTCCTGTAAAATAAGCACCTAATATACTGGAACCACCTACTATTCCAATAGTACCTCCAACACTAACGGCAGTTGCATTCATCCAGAAATTACCAATTCCATCAGGATCCCAGTTCTGCCATCCAGCATCAAAGTTTTCAGCAAACCCTGTTGCGTCTATTCTCCAAGTATTTATATCTTGCCAGAGTCTATCAAATTGTTGCCCATACGATACTTGCCATTGTAAATCAGCTAGTTCGTGATTAGAAGAAAATTGATTATTTGTTAAGTTTTGCCATTGAGCCATAGATCCAGAAAACCTTTGTTCATCAGGAATATAACTAGCTCCTCCACCTCCTGAACCAGTTAAATAAACAGTATCTAATGTTCCACCATCTACATCACCTCCATTGCAGGGAGGGTTGGGACAAGCCATTCCTCCATCAGGATCAACCATTGTGATTGGATTATTCCCCATACCGAGATAAGGAGAGTTAAACTGCCCATAAGGATCCGTAGTCAACCACCGTCCAATCCTGCTATCCCAAAGCCTAAGCTCAAAAGCTTCTTTTCCAGTTTCGGTATCTTTTTCTTGACCCTGGTATGCGTAGCGGTAATCTCCTTTAAGATCACGCCCAGGCATTGGCATTCCAAAGGAAAACTAATCAAACGCATTTTTTTGATCGGTTTGCCTAATTACCCTAGTACCTTTCTTCTACATTTTTTTAAAAGAACGTATGTCTTATCGACCTTGTAAATATAGTAAAATTCCACTTCCTATTGCCACCACTACCACCAAAGCTATCTTTACATAATGGGTAGTTATAGCCGCTCTTCCTATCGTCAGGGTCTATAACGCAATTATATAAAATAGCCGCGCACAGGCTGCTATACTTGAACTTTTGAGGTTTAAGACATGATTTTTACGGAAGATATTATAATATTGTAGCGGTATAATCGTGTCGTAGACGTGATTTGGGTGGCTCTGGTGACATTTTTAATGGTTTTGAGCAAGTTTGTGTGACGTTCAATCGGCACTTTGCCTAACACTTCAAAAGTGGAAGATCACCACCGCATTTGCCTTTCAATCTTCCACTTTTGAAGCGTTTTTTCCGTATGAGTGAGAACGATTGATCTTAAAGCTGAAGTGCGCAACTGCCGTTGCTGCTGACCTTCAGCTTTAAGATTAATCATAGCCATCTGGCGATTGAAGATAACTGCGTGTACGCAAAACTGGCGTAGCCGTAGCGGAGAGGAGCAGCCGACACACAAAAAGGAGTGTAACGGTTTTGTGTGCCAGACGATTTTTATGTGTTCCGATTTATCAAAATATAAACTTTCACATAAATAATCGGCTAGGCAGCGACCAAGCGGCGTAGCCAATGAAGTAGCGATTTTGCTTAATTAATTCATAGCGATAGCGTACCATATTGTTTTTAAGCAAAAAAGTAGCTACGGGTGAAAGAGGAACGGAATAAGGTCATATATTTCTAGTGGAGATTGACGACCGAAGGTGAGGAAGTCGTAACGGTCTGGAACAATTGCTATTTCTGCAATTGTGGAAGAAGAAAATATGACTTATGGAGTGACGAAGGAACACCTTTGATCAGCTTATGGGCAAAGCATTTTTCTTGCTGCGCCCATAATAACTATTCGACCGTAGGGAGACACTTGGATTTTATCCTATGAAAACAAAATCCCGAACCTTACGATTCGGGATTCAGATAAAATGTTCTTTAATTTCTTGGCTTCCTACTGGTTTTCATAACTGCATGGACAAAGATTTTCTTTTCTTCTATGGTGTAATGGATTCCGTAAGGAAAACGTTTTGTAAAAACAATGCTAAAATCCCTATAACGCATCTGGAAGTGTTCAGGGTCTCTTTCTATTCTTGTAATCTCTACATCTATTGCCTCTAACAATTCAATACCTAGACCTTCTCTTTGTTCCTCATACCAATCAAGGGCTTCAGCAATATCTAACTCTGCCCCTGTTTTGATAATCAATTCATACCCCATACTTAGCCCGTAAATCAGATTTTACAGCAGACCAACTCCTTCCACTTTCTGGATTGGCTTTATGATCCTCTAAACGTTGATCTAAAATAGCTTTTTGTTCTGCGGTAAGTTCATAAGAGGGTTCACTTACTTTTCTCCTATTTTTCAATAGCTTTTTAAAAGTCTCGATAATCTTAGGATCTTTTACATTGTTCAATTCATTCTGTATCCATTTGATATCTCCCTGTAAATCCATAATATTCATTTTTGCATTCATAACAAAGATAGTTTATTTTTAAGTTAGGAGGTCGCAAAATAGCAACCCCCATTTGTTTTACATTAATTTTGATGCTGCTTTTATCAGTTTTGATATACCTTCGAGTTCATCAGATGGATGACTGGATATCAATATTTTAGAGAGCCAATACACATTGTCTTTAAAACTCCTGTTGTACTCATCTTTATCATCCAACTGACTCAATAAATGTAGGTTGTCTAACAATGTTTGTTGCATAAAACCAAGTTCGCAAGGGTCAACTATTGGGATTTTAATATATGTTTCTTTAGTTGTAGGGTCTGTATGCACCGTTTTGGCATACTTTTCTGTTAATTCTTGTAAATTCATTGTTACAGTTTTTAAGGAGTGAAAGAACCCGTTTTAGCCTTCCTTCTGTACTGTAACATACAGCGCAAGGGTTTCCCTACTTGCAGACGTGACGGGCATAATTTTTAAGACACTGTTTTCGTGGTTACAGTTTTAAGGAATAAAAATACTATGTTTTTTCCTGTTTAAGGGCTTCTATTTTGTGTTTTCATAATGTTGTTGTTTTATCCTATCGGATGGTATTTATCAATATCGGTTTGTAAATCTTCTAAGTCATTGATTAGATATGCTTCTGTAGAACTTACGTAACGGTGTCCTGCCATATATTGGGTTTCTCGTAGGTTGTAACTCTTTAACCAATGGGTAATTACCGAGGTTCGTATTTGTTTAATGCTTTCTACTTTATTGTTTTGCTTGTGTAATTGTTGTATTAGCTTTTGTATCACATTACCAAGATTCAAGCTATTACCTGTACTGATAAAAAACAGGTCAGTTTCCTTTTTAGTTTCTGATAGAATGGTTTGTCTGGTTTGTAAAGTGTATTCCATCATATCCAAGATTTGGTGTGATTCTAATTTTAGGGTTCTTTCATTACTTCTTCTGGTAGCTGCGATGTAAATATTTCCTTCTCTTAGTTTTACATCTTGTAATTGCAGGTTTTTGAGTTCAGTAGTCGTTATTCCTTGATATACTAGTAAACTAACGATGATTTCATTTCGTTTTTTTGATAGGCTATCACTCTCTAACTGTTTATAATCGTAATAGATTTTTTCTAGTTCTTGTTTGGTAAGTATATGATACAAGATGTCACGTTTGATGCCTTTGATATCAATATTAGTAGTTGGATTATCACTTCTTAACCCTCGTTTTATGACCCATTTGTAATAATGTTTTAGGCTATTGATATAGGATTGTATGGTACGACTACTTACTTTTTTACTTCGTAAATATTTGGAATTAGTACCTTTCACTGGACACAAATAGTAAACCTTTAAGTATAGCATATTACTTTTGTGCATATGAAGAAAA
>CANMLS010000039.1 GCA_947498785.1 uncultured Aquimarina sp.
ACAACTTGAATATCAATAGTTTTTGCCATAGAATAAAGATATTCATTTTATGAGCAAATTAAAAGTTAAAAATGTATAAAACCCTCATATTGATGCTTTTTTCTTTTTTTAAGAACAAAGGATTAGAGTACTATTTCATTACTACATTTATGATTTTGAGACCTAGAAAGGAAAGAGTTATACCTTTTGTACCATTAAAAATATTCAAATAAATATAATATCATGTTTTGTTGATACCTTTTCTTAGATAAAATCACATAAAACCGATTAGAATAGCTGTTATGCTCACGTATAGTAAGATGTTTTTTTTACAAGACATCATTTTTATCGTTTATAAATCATTTGTTTAGGTGATTTGTTCTATTATTTTGAACATAAGTTATAAAAAAACCTGATTTATGAGGATACATTTGCAATGTGATTACTATTTAGATATATAGATTTTGTTATTTAATAGATTTTGTTGTTTAAACACCTTCTATAAATGACTATAGAAAAGGAAGAAGTCAAAATGGCTATATTCCAAAAAAAAAGTGGTCTGAGTTTAATTCGACGCTTCCAAGAGTAGTAGCAAAGAAGTTAGATTTTCTCGGATCACTTAGATTACTAAAATCTATAAAAAATTGATTTTTAGTAACCTAAAGATACATTGTTTTTGTCAAATTATAAAAACATTAAGTAAAGAATTTAAAGTACATGAAAAAGGAAATAAAACATCTTGATACATTTTTATATTAAAATACGTAAAAACTTTTGCAGTAACATTTAAAAATTAAGTCAAATACATCTGTCGAAGATCAACGATAACGGAGTCATAATTTCGATATAGAGTTGATAGTAAAATTTTGTCCCAATTATATATAAATAAAGCGACTAATTTTTTTGATGTTAAATCAAATGTCACTTTTTATTAGGTGGTGTGTTAAGATGTTTTTTATTATAAACGAGAAGATAATGATACATTTTAGAAGAAAGTAAAAAGATTGCTTTACAACTTTTGTAATATTTATGATTTTAAATCAATCTGTTTTAAGTTTTCGATTCTATTTCTGATTAAGAATTCATCTATGGTTTCAAAATGTTCGATTACTCTTTTGTCTTTAAATTCAAATACTTTTTGGGATAATCCTTGTAAGAAATCACGATCGTGAGAAACTAATATTAGTGTACCATCAAATGCTAAAAGAGCTTCTTTTAAAACATCTTTTGATCTAATGTCCAAATGGTTAGTCGGTTCATCTAGGATTAATACATTTACAGGTTCTAGTAAAAGTTTTACCATAGCCAATCGGGTCTTCTCCCCACCAGAAAGTACAGATACTTTTTTGTCAATATCATTTCCACTAAACATAAACTGTCCCAGGATATTTTTGATTTGCGTTCTCACACTTCCTTCTGCTACTTCATCCACAGTTTGAAAAACAGTTAAATTAGGGTCTAGTAGTGAGGCTTGATTTTGAGCAAAATATCCCACTTTAGCATTATGACCTAAAGAGCATTCTCCTTCAAAATCTATTTCACCCATTATGGCTTTGATCATAGTTGATTTTCCTTCACCATTACGCCCTACAAAAGATACTTTTTCTCCTCTGGATATCGACAGATTTGCATCTTTAAATACAATATGTTTCTCATAGGTCTTTGACAGACCTTTAGCAATTACAGGATAATCTCCTGATCTCATAGAAGCCGGAAAACGCAGTTTTAAGGCAGAATTATCAACCTCATCGATCTCTATAACCTGTAATTTCTCAAGCATACGCTCACGAGAATTGACTTGATTAGTTTTGGAGTAGGTACCTTTAAATCGTTCTATAAAATCTTTTGTATCAGCAATAAATTTTTGTTGTTCCTGATACGCTTTAATTTGATGTGCTCTTCGATCTTCTCGTAGTTGCAGGTAATGGGAGTAATTAGCTTTGTAATCATATATTCTACCCATAGTAACTTCGATAGTACGATTGGTGATATTATCAATAAAAGCTTTATCATGCGAAATTACGATGACAGCTTTTGCTTTATTGATTAAGAAATCTTCGAGCCAGATTACAGATTCTATATCCACATGATTTGTAGGCTCATCAAGGAGAATTAGATCTGGTTTTTGTAATAAGATTTTAGCGAGTTCGATACGCATACGCCATCCACCGCTAAACTCACTGGTAGGTCTCACAAAATCTTCTCTTTTAAACCCTAAACCCTGCAACGCTTTTTCTATTTCAGCATCATAATTTACTTCTTCGATCGCATAGAATTTTTCACCAAGGTCAGTTACTTTTTGGATGATATCCATATACTCCTTTGAATCATAATCAGTTCTGGTCTCGAGTGCGGCATTAAGTTGATCCATCTCTTGTTGCATCGCTGTAATATGTATAAAAGCTTTAGACGCTTCCTCGAATACGGTACAATTATCATCGGTTAGGAGATGTTGAGGTAAATAAGCAATAACGACTTCTTTTGGATATCGTATATTTCCTCTTGTAGCATTTTGTACTCCGGCTATGATCTTCATCATAGTAGATTTACCAGCACCATTCTTACCCATCAAGGCAATTTTATCATTCTCATTAATTACAAAAGAAACATTACTAAACAGGGATTCTCCACTAAACTCTACTGCTATACCATCTACAGAAATCATATGCTTTTCTTTAAAGTTGCAAAACTAAAAAAAAGCAAGTCATTGCAAAGAAATTATTTGGGTTAATCCAGAAAGAAATAGTGTGAGCGACTTCTGGTAAAATAGTTGTAATACTTGGTGTCATTTTTTAGGTTTAGACAAGTTGCTAGAAAGCTTTGATATTTTCCTAAGAAGGATATAAACTTTCCTCGTAGTATATATACAAATCCCTACGATTGATATTCTTTTCCTAGCACATAAAAAGCAAACCCCAGCACCCAAAACGAGTCTCCCGGTTGCAGGGACGCATGATCATCATGCAGGGAAGCATTACCATAGTGCAGGGACGCATGATTATCATGCCGGGGAGTGTTACCATAGTGCAGGGACGTATGATCATCATGCAGGGGAGTGTTACCATGGTGCAGGGACGCATGATTATCATGCAGGGAAAGGTCATTACTGTACAAGGAAGTACCCTGTAGTAAAAAGGAAATGTTATTTCTATGTTGGGAAATACTAAAGCATTAAAAGGATGGTAATATTAACAGATTATGTCTAGTTATATTTGCTTAAGAAAACCTTGGCGGAATGATCTTTAGGGTGATAGGTCAAATAATTACCCATTAAATCAACTCAGAGTATAATACCTAATACCAAGTCAAAATATTTGCGCATATGTATAAGAATCCTTTTATTGCAGTAAATAACAAAGTGTAAATGATATTACAGCTATAAGTTATTGTGATTTTCTGATACATTAATTTCGCTGAAAAGTGAGAGGAGAGAATCCACTACAGTATTTGTTTTTGATTCAAATAAAAGGAGTAAGAAAAACAATCAAAAGATAATATTTGAATTAAAAAACTACGACATCGAATGAATAACCAATATGATTCAGAATATATAAAAACACTATTCAATAAAATGAGTGGTTCATATGAAAGAGTAAATTATATTACTTCTTTTGGCTTTTCACTACGATGGAGAAAGCAATTTCTGGATCCCATTAAACCTTCTGATCAAGCACTAGAAGTTATTGATTTGATGACAGGAATGGGAGAAACATGGCATCCTGTAAAAAAACATTTTCCCAATGGAAACTTTACGGCACTAGATTTTTCTGAGGGAATGCTACGCCAGGCACATAAGAAAAATTCCTCTGAATTTAATGATAGTGTCCATGTAACAAATCAGAATGCTTTACAGAACAACCTTCCATCAAATCATTTTGATGTGGTGCTCTCTGCTTTTGGGTTAAAAACATTTAGTGAAGATCAAATGGTAAAACTCGCAGAAGAAACAAAACGGATTTTAAAAGCAGGAGGAGAATTTTCATTTATAGAAGTCTCCCAACCCAAAAGTTTGTTGCTAAGAAGCTTATATAAATTACACTTAAAATATATTGTACCTATTTGTGGTAGATTACTTATCGGAAATCCAAAAGAGTATAAAATGCTCTGGAAGTATACTGAAGTGTATGAAAACTCATTGTCAGCAGCCGAAATATTTAAATCAGAAGGACTTGATGTTACATTCCATAGTTATTTTTGTGGATGCGCTACAGGAATTAGTGGCAAAAAGATGATAACTCACGATAATTAAACAGGATCTAATAAATATAATTATAGAAGTCTAAAGGAGTGCTTGGGCTTTAGAAGAAGCGTATCAAGAATAAGATTATCGACTAAAAAAACTATTCTCGATATATTTTGTCTTCATTTCATTACGACAAAATACTCAAATTGATGTTTTTTTAGGATTCTTCTAAAATGCGCAACGGGTAAAGGTTATATCGTTTTTAAGAATATTTTTACAGCCTTCCAGTATTCCTCATGATCAGAAAACTTAGCCCAAAGAGCTCTAGATCCATGATTTCCTTTTGTTTTAGGGCGAAAAGATTGTTTTTTATCAGATGGTATTGCCTCATAAATACTTGCCCAACTCTTTTTTTCATTTTGGGCAGAGGTAATAAATACAGGTATTTTTATATGCTTGGCACTTTTAGTAATAAATTTCTTATCCTCAAAATATTCTCCTGGAGAAAAAGAGAGTACACCATCTAGTGAATCAGGATGCTCACCTGCATATTTTAATACTAGTGACGAAGAATAAGAACTTCCCCAAATGATAAGCTTTTTGGGTTTATACGTATTCTTTACATAGGCTATTGATGCTTCTAAATCCTGAAAAGCATCAACAAACTCTGTTTTTTTTCCTTTCTTTTTGGCCACGGCATTGGTTTCGTTTTGAACCCCGTTAACAGCCCCACCAGACCTTTGATCTACGGCTAGACAATTATAACCTAATGCATTAAGTTTTGGTGCAATTTCTTTATACTCTCCGCGACTCCAACCCGCTTGATGAAAAAGAATGATAAATTGATCACTACTTTTTGCTTCATAGAAATCAGCAGTAACAGAAATCCCATCTGTTGCATTATATGTTATGGTTTGTTGACTATAGGTATAGCGTGTAAAAAGCACTAAAAAAAGAATACATATCTGTTTCATGAATAAAATAAGTTTCAATTAAAAATATGAACCTAAAGTACTAAATAATTTATTATAAAAAGTAGAGTCGATAGTATGATAAATATCAGTACTTGTCGACTCTACTTTTTATAATATTAGATCAATGCTAAATTACAAAGGAATATTCCCGTGTTTTCGATCAGGACGTTCTACCGTTTTGTTCTCGAGCATACCAAATCCTTTGATTAGTTTTCGACGAGTGTCTTCTGGAAGAATTACTTCATCGATAAAACCACGTTGTGCGGCACGATATGGATTTGGAAATTTTTCAGCATATTCTGCTTCTTTTTCGGTAAGCTTGGCAGCGGGATCATCTGTTTGTATCTCTCTTCTAAAAAATCTTATTAGAGATTCTAACGTGGATATACTTATATTCTTGATACTATTTCTACTGAAAATATGGTAAAAAAAGGGGCTCCTATATTTGAAACATAAAAACATTGAACCCATCTTGAGTTAATTTTTTGAAATTTTCTAATGGCAATGACCATAAAAGCTATATAGTTAAACCTTTTCCAGCTTGAGGTAGTTGTATCAAAACGGTTCAATAATGTACGAAAACTGTCTATCCAAGCATAAGTTCTTTCTATTGCATATCGCTCTTTTTACAATTGCTCATCAAAATAATAGTCACTATCACTATTTTTACTATTTCGCTTATTTTCCTTGAAATTGGCAATGATTCTTTTAGTTTTACATTGTTGTCTTAACTCTACAGAATCAAATCCAGAATCTGCATTCAAAAATAATCCATCTAATGAAATTTTAGCTTGTTCTAAAGTAACTGTAATTTCTTCAAAATGAAATTCTATATCAAATAAATCATTATGATTGCCACTAATAAGTTCTGACATTGAAATAGGTAAGTCTGGTCTATCAGTAAGATACAATGCATTAGTGATCTTTCGTTTCTTTATACCTTGATAACCTACCTCTTCTCCTCCTTTTAATGCTGTGGTATGACAACCATCCATATCACTACTGGAAAGATCTAGCTAAGACTTATGCTTTGATAATAAACGAATCCAACTCGTTTTCCATACATCTTTCTTGAACCAATCACGATAATGACCAAAAACTGTTTTGGGATGTTATACCTTGTTGCTAAATAGATTATCAACAGGTAACAATTCCCATTGAACACCAGTCTTAAGTTTGTAGAGTATAAAATTGATAAGCTCTACAATCGGAACTGATATTTCTAGACCTTTACGTACTATGGACATTTGAGGAATTATTTTCATTTCTATTGTATATTTGTCGAGTACTTGGTACATGAGGGTTGTCTTTTTGGGTTTTGTAACATAAATATCAACAACCTTTTTTATTGGTCATTACTCAAGATAAGTTTATTTAATAACCAGAAATAAAACAATGAAAAAACTTAGTAAAATATTAAAGTCATACAATCATCTATTTACAGAATTGGATTTCCCAGGTCTTAATTTGAATCATAATCATGACCTAGAAATTTATAAAGGAAATGATTTTTGTAATTTTGGAATCTATCCGTTAATGTCATATTCTCATAGTGCCCATCTTTATATTGTCATAATTCCCCAAATAGGAATGCCTATTGAAGAATGGCCAATTGCTTTTTATGATGAAGAAGAAGGAATTGCTAATACTTTTTCTTCTTCTATTAAAACATGGTTTCCATCGTATTTAATTTATCAAATAAATGAAAGGTATCCATCGCACTTAGACTCTGATATAATTACAAGTTTAAAGGAAAATAAAGATAAAATTGTCATTCATGGAAAAAAATTCATGACAGATTTTGACGCTTTCTATGATGATATTTTGACCATGCTAGACAAAGAAGGCTCATGGGACATTCATTATTGGATGGAAAAAATTGAACCCGATTCATTCTTAACTCAATATTATCAGCTGAAGAAAGAAAATACTTCTTTTGAAAAATGGGAAGCATTCATCTATAAATATCCTTTTTTCAACCGAGCTCTTCATGATCAATTATTCACCGAATCCGTAAGATTTAAATACGAGGATTCAAATCTAAATTTGGATCTGTGTTATGAATTTTGGAATCGTAGTTTTAGAATTGATTTGCCTTATGATCATATATTGTCAGCAGTTACTAAAATTATTGCAAAGCAGAAAGAAACCAGAATGTCTATATATCATCCATTTATAGATAAAATAAATAAGGTGATCACCGAAGATGAACATGGTTATTATGAAGGTTCTGATGGATTCTTGATGATTGGTAAACAATTTAAAAAACAAGGAGAGTATCAAAAAGCGATTAGATGTTTTGAAAACTCTATTTTGTTGGGTGGAAAGGAAGAGGAAGAATTTAATAAAAAAGCATATAAACATATTGTAACATGTGCAAAAGAAATAGGTGATCAAAATTACCTTGCTTACCTAAAAGAAACTAAAATAGAAGTCTGATATTAAAGTTAGTTATAAAACACAAGAAAAGATTAAAACTCTTTTCTTGTGTTTGCTTAAACAGGTGTTATACCATTTATCTATATACATGGCAAAAAACTGTGTATTTGTTTAACTTATTTTTATAGGTATAGCGTGTAAAAAGCACTAAAAGAAGAATACATATCTGTTTCATGAATAAAATAAGTTTCAATTAAAAATATGAACCTAAAGTACTAAATAATTTATTATAAAAAGTAGAGTCGATAGTATGATAAATATCAGTACTTGTCGACTCTACTTTTTATAATATTAGATCAATGCTAAATTACAAAGGAATATTCCCGTGTTTTCGATCAGGACGTTCTACCGTTTTGTTCTCGAGCATACCAAATCCTTTGATTAGTTTTCGACGAGTGTCTTCTGGAAGAATTACTTCATCGATAAAACCACGTTGTGCGGCACGATATGGATTTGCAAATTTTTCAGCATATTCTGCTTCTTTTTCGGTAAGCTTGGCAGCGGGATCGTCTGCTGCACTGATTTCTTTTCTAAAGATAATCTCACTGGCACCTTTTGCTCCCATTACCGCAATTTCTGCAGATGGCCAGGCAAAATTAAGATCAGCTCCAATATGCTTTGAGTTCATTACGTCATAAGCTCCACCATAGGCTTTACGTGTGATTACGGTTACTTTGGGCACAGTAGCTTCACTTAATGCGTATAACAATTTAGCTCCATGCACAATGATACCATTCCATTCCTGATCAGTTCCAGGCAAGAACCCAGGAACATCTACCAATACTAACAATGGAATATTAAAGCAATCACAAAATCTTGTGAATCGTGCTGCTTTTTTAGAACTATTAACATCAAGAACTCCAGCCAAAAATATAGGTTGATTAGCTACAATACCAATACTTCTTCCTCCAATTCTGGCAAATCCTACAATGATATTTTCAGCATAATCTTTATGGATTTCGTAAAAAGAATCGGTATCAATAATCCCTCCAATCACATCATGCATATCATAAGGCTTATTAGGATTGTCAGGAACAATGCTAGATAGGTTATCCCTAACTTCATCATTTAGAGTATAAGGTAACTTTTTAGGTTGTTCTTTATTACTCTGTGGGAGGTAACTTAGTAGTTTCTTAATATCTTCAAGACATTCTACATCATTAGCAGAAGTAATATGAGCAACTCCTGATTTTGTAGAATGTGTACTAGCTCCTCCTAATTCTTCTGAAGTAACCTCTTCATTTGTCACAGTCTTTACTACATTAGGACCAGTAACAAACATATAACTTGTGTCTTCGACCATCATCGTAAAATCGGTCATAGCAGGAGAGTATACGGCTCCACCTGCACAAGGTCCCATAATAGCAGAGATTTGTGGAATCACTCCAGATGCTTGCACATTTTTAAAAAAGATATCGGCATATCCTCCAAGAGATCGAACCCCTTCCTGAATTCGGGCACCACCAGAGTCATTAAGTCCAATAATAGGAGCTCCCGTTTTTACCGCCATATCCATTACTTTACAAATCTTTTCTGCATGCGTTTCTGATAAAGCTCCACCAAAAACGGTAAAGTCTTGTGCAAAAATATAAATTAAACGTCCGTTAACCGTTCCATATCCAGTAACAACACCATCCCCATAATAGATTTCTTTTTCCATGCCAAAATCTGTAGTACGATGTGTAACTAGAATACCGATTTCTTCAAAAGAACCTTCATCAAGAAGATATTCGACGCGTTCACGGGCAGTTAATTTTTTCTTTTGATGTTGTTTTTCAATACGTTGCTCACCACCACCTAGTTTTGCTAGAGCAATTTTCTCTTGTAACGTTTTTATTTTTGAGTCCATATTCTTAGTGTGTTGGTATGCGTAGTGTTTTTTGATCTTCTATGTATTGTTTCATTGCTATTAGAGCTGCAATTTTTGCTTCTTCTTCATTGACCGATTGTAACAAGTCGGGAGTATAATATTTTTTCACAAAATGAGTATCAAAATTACCCGAACGAAAGGCTTCGTGTTCACATACAAATTTTCCAAAAGGTAAAGTGGTCTGTACGCCTTCTACAACATAATTATCAATTGCTTTGATCATTAATTGAATAGCTTCTTCACGAGTTTTTCCGTAAGTGATAAGTTTTGACAACATAGGATCATAATAAATAGGAATATCCATTCCTTCTTCGAAACCATTATCCACTCGAATTCCTTTCCCTACAGGTAGGGTATACTTGTCTAAGTGCCCAACACTAGGTAAGAAATCATTTAAAGGATCTTCTGCATAAACTCTTAATTCTAGAGCATGTCCAGTTATATTTAAATCTTCTTGCTGTATAGGCAATTGTTCTCCTCTTGCTATTTTTATTTGTAATTCTACAAGGTCTGTTCCTGTAATGAGTTCGGTAACAGGATGTTCTACCTGTAGTCGAGTATTCATCTCGAGAAAATAGAAATTATGATTTTCATCTAAAAGGAATTCTACGGTTCCTGCACCAAGATAATCACAAGCTTTAGCCACTTTTACTGCTGCTTCTCCCATCTTAGAACGTAATTCTGAAGAAAGCACAGCAGAAGGAGCTTCTTCTACCACTTTTTGATGTCGGCGTTGTACACTACATTCTCTTTCGAAGAGATGAAGAACATTACCATGACTATCAGCTATTACTTGAATTTCTATATGTCTGGGTGAAGCTACATATTTCTCTATAAATACAGAACCATCTCCAAAAGCAGAAGTAGCTTCACTAATGGCACGGTTCATTTGTGATTCTAAATCTTTTTCTTCTTCTACTACACGCATTCCTTTTCCACCACCTCCAGCAGAAGCTTTGATTAAGATAGGAAATCCTATTTCATTAGCAATACTTTTTGCTTTGTTAACATCTGTAATAGCTTCATCTATACCAGGAACCATCGGGATATCATAAGCTTTAACCGCATCTTTGGCGGCTAATTTACTTCCCATTACTTCAATGGCTTTGGGTTTTGGTCCAATAAAGGTGATGTTATTTTTCTCAACTTCTTCTGCAAAATCTGCATTTTCACTCAAGAATCCATATCCTGGATGTATAGCATCAACATTTAGTTGTTTTGCGACCTCTATAATTTTTGATCCCAATAGATATGATTGATTAGAAGGAGCTTCCCCTATACAAACTGCTTCATCTGCAAACTTTACATGAGGTGCATTTCTGTCTATTGTAGAATAAATAGCAACGGTTTTGATTCCCATTTTGCGAGCGGTAGTCATCACTCTTATTGCTATTTCGCCTCGGTTTGCTACTAGTACTTTTTTCATATTTAAATGTTAGAACAGGTTGTTCTTTTTATTGCCTGTTGAAGGTTTATTCAAATTCGATTAACAATTGCCCTTTATCTACTGCATCACCTTTATTTGCAGAGATAGATTTAATAATTCCATCTCTGGGAGATAGAATAACATTTTCCATTTTCATGGCTTCCAGAATAAGTAAAGGATCATCTTCTTTGACTTCCTGACCAGTTGAGACCTGAATATCTAATAACAAACCAGGCATTGGAGCCTTAATTGTATTGATTTGTTTTGAAGATCCAATAGTGAACCCCATTGCTGCGATTTGCATATCTAATTTGTTAGCAATATTAACCTGATAGTTATTATTGTTAACTTTTATAGTATATGACTTTGCATTAAAATCGGATGATGTAACCTCTGTATGATACGATTTATCATTTTGTAGCAAATGATAAGAAGAACTTGAGTTTTTTATTGTATCTATAATAGATATATCTTGATCCGTAAGATCAAACTCAAATGTATTGTTTACACCAATTTTATATTTATTATTCATAAGCATAACTGTTTGATTTGCAAGGCAAATATAGATATTTTAATTTACGATAATTTAAACATCAAAAATATTAATGTCTTTTATAGAAGGGTTTCTTATTGGATTAGGAATGATCATCTTTATTGGTCCTGTATTTTTTTTATTATTAAACAGTAGTCTTCAGTTTGGTTCTAGGGCTGGAGTAGCAGTAGCCTTGGGGATTATCAGCAGTGATGTTTCTTGTGTAGGGCTATGCTATTATGGCTTGTCTGCTTTTGTTACTATCGAGCAAAATCAATTTTGGATTGGGGTTATAGGTAGTGTAATTATTTTTGGTTTGGGGGTTAATTATCTGGTTAAAAAAGTAACAATAAGTAAAGATATACTAGTACAATCCAAAGGGTTACATTCTTTTTTTTTAAAGGGGTTTAGTGTTAATTTCTTTAATCCGTTTGTTTTTACAGTATGGATAGGTGTTTATAATTATGGGATACATAAATATTCAGAAAATAGATCACTGTTTATTTTTATAGGAGCTGTTCTTATAGGTATACTAACTACTGATTTACTTAAGGTATTTTTATCTAGAAAAGTAAAGAAGTTTATCTCACCAAAAAGGCTGTCTATATTTTTTAAAATGACAGGAATTATTCTTATTTGCTTTTCTATCAGGTTGTTATATGTGGTGTGGTAAAACCGTATTAGATTGATTTTAGTTATATTTGAGAAACAACTTTAAATACTAACTGATATGGAATTTAATTTTTTAATTACGGGACTTGCAGCATTAATCCCAATGATATTAGGGTTTATCTGGTATAACCCAAAGGTTTTTGGTACAGCATGGATGAATGCCTGTGGATTTACTCAGGAGGATTTAAAAGGAGGAAATATGGCTTTGATATTTATTTTGTCATATATCTTTAGTTTCTTTCTTGCATTTATACTAAATACCTTTGTGATTCATCAATTTGGTTTTTTCTCTAGTATTATAAATGAGCCTGGTTTAACTGAAACTGGTACAGAAACGTATCAATATGCTCAGGATTATATGTCAAAGTATGGTAATAATTTTAGAACTTTTGGTCATGGAGCTTTACATGGTACTATGATTGGATTAATGGTAGTATTGCCTGTGATGGGTACAAATGCATTGTTCGAAAGAAAAGGATTTAAATATATGGCGGTTAATATTGGATACTGGATAGTTTGTCTTGCTTTGATGGGAGGAGTAATTTGTCAGTTTGCATAAAAAATACAAACGAATACACCAAAAGAGCTTTTAACTAAAAGCTCTTTTTTTATGATTTATAGCCTAATACTCTTTTAAATAGTTTTTTGAGTAAAGGAGCGACTTCTTCCATGTTTCGTTCTCTTTCTTTGGCAGTAAGGATACCTTTGTCGTTATAAAACAACTCATAACTATAAACAAATCGATTAGTATCATTTCCTACATTCAACTGTCCAAATCTAAGATCATTAAAAAATAGTTTGTTATCATTTTTTTCGATAGTATAGCAACCTTTAGATAATTTGATTAATCTAGAGAGTAAAGGATCGTTTTTCATTTTGCCCAAAAGATGATGATTCTTCTTGAATTCTAAAAAAGTAATAGTATCGTCCTTTTCTAATAAAGAGTAATAAGCGATTAAAAAAGAATTTTCGGTTTCTACATTAGCGGCCCATAAAATACTATTTAATGGAGTGGGCTTGGTTTGAATTTCTTTATACGAAATATGTTGGTTTTCGAGATTGGTTTGAAATACATTATAAGTATACCATTTAAGAACCAATGTGATAATCATATATGTTGTACTGATATACAACCCAAACAGATTAAATTTTTTTCTTTTTGGATGAGTACGTTTATAAAACATAGCAAGGATCACAAAAATTAAAAAGGGTATAGTATATAAAGGGTCTACTACAAATATATTTTTAAAAGAGACCCTATATTCGAATGGCCAAAATAACTGAGTTCCCCAAGTTGTAAATGCATCCAAAATAGGATGTGTAAAAAGTCCCCAAAACATTAGCTTTGACCAATCTTTCCAATTAGCATCTTTATTTTGATAGATTTTGGAAATCATCCATCCAAATATCGGTGCTGCCAGTATGCTAAAGAGTATAGAATGTGAAAATCCACGATGTAATTCATTAGCAGTAAGGTCATCAACAAAAAATTTTGTTAATACATCGAGATCAGGAATAGTTCCTGCAATTGCTCCCCATAAGATTGCTTTGTTACCAACTTTTCTACCTAGAACAGCTTCACCAACAGCTGCTCCTAAAACAATTTGAGTTAAAGAATCCATTAATCTATTTGAAGTTTAAAAGGGCTTCTAACTTCGTACTCACTTGGAGAAATTAGTTCTACCAACGGTTTTAGTAATGTGTTTGAAATAGAATTGGCATGCTTTACATACAATTTCATTTCAATTGGCTTTGCACCTACACAGCTTTTTATAATTTCTGCCGTTCTTCCCAACCGAAGCTCATGAACTTTTTTATGTATGGCCAGATCAACATAATCATATAACATTTTTTGATATATTGAATGTGTTTTGTTATACTTATAATCTAGACCTATATGATTGGCGTCTACAAAATCATTGGTGACAAAAGAGGTTGTAAATCCAATTAATTTTTCTTCTATAAAATATGTTTTAAAAACAAATGTTTGACCCAATACTTCTTTTAATTTCTTAAAGGTATAAGCGTTAAGTTTTTCTATTTTAAAATCAGCTTTTTCAATAACGGATAGGTAAAGTTTATTGATTTCATCTTTATATTTCTCTATATTTTCAGCATTAAAATCTTTAACGATTATCTTTTCAGATTTTTCAAAAACCTTTTTTGCCCGAGTTCTAAATTTTGTTCGCATACTAGCTATATAATCATCAAAAGTATACCAATTTGGTTGCATATGCAATACCATATTTACGTCGATTTTAAACTCCCTGAAGTCGTGTTCCTTAATGTAATCACTATGATTAAAAGATTCTGGCCAGAATTCTTTTAATAATATAAAAGAAGGTTTTTCAGATTTTTCGGATTTTCTAATTTCACTTAACGCATCAGACAAACCTTCAAAAGCTGTTTTTGATGAGATATAATTAGTATTATACACAAACCCATGCTCCCCACAAGAAAATAAATTTCCACAAATCAATACCTTGAGATCTAGATTTTTAAATAAAGTGTTTTTAATAGCGTCATTAATGCAGCAAGGAAATTCTTGAAATTTCAACTTTGCCGTATTAAGATTTATAAGTTGAGCAGAAGCAAAACCAACAGGAATCTCCTTATCATAAAATAGAATATATCTAAAACGAATTGTATTAGAAAGGGTATTTTCTAATGTTTTAAGATAATCTAAAGAAAGAAAGATGTTATTTTTTGGATTCACAATACCCCAATCAACATGAGGTATATCATCAATATGATTGTAATAAACATATCTTAAAGATGATGTTTTACATTTGTTTTTTATTTTATCAAGCATATATTCCCTACAATATTCTCGGGTTCATTAAGACCCGATATTTTCCAAATTTACATTTATTTTTAGAGTCTTAGCTAAAAGAGTGATAAAAACAAATCATAAAGTATGTATAATCAAAAGGTTATATGCCGAATTATGATTTTGATTTCATGAAAATGATTGTATAAAATACGGTTTGCCGTTAAATTTGTGTTTTTGAACGAAAAGTCTTTCAAAAAATAGATTTTTTTATGGTAATATCAAGAAAGTTTACTTCCTTTGAGTGTAATCGGAAATTCAAATGAGTACATTGGTTGATTGCGTTTTGTTAATAGATGATGACAGAGCTACAAATTTTTTTAATGAAAGAGTCGTTGCCAAACACAGTGGTTTTAATAAAGTAAATACTGTGCAGAGTGGGATGGCAGCTCTTGAATACCTTAATAATATACCTCAAAATTTAACCGTAAAGCCTAATCTCATTTTTTTGGATATCAATATGCCCGCAATGAATGGGTGGGAATTTTTGATTGAATTTTCTAAATTAGATACACAAATTAGAGAAGGCATTAAGGTAATTTTATTAACAACATCTTCTAATCCAGATGATGTAAGAGCTTCTTCCACAAATCATTCTGTTGATGATTTTATCAATAAACCATTATCCCCAAATTTACTGGACAGTGTATTAAAAAATCATTTTAATACATAAGTATATTTTACTGTATTGTTTAACATATGATGATCTATCATTTTAACTATAAATCAAGTTTATAAATTAGGAATTTACTTTATTCTTGAAATGAGAAATGACATCAAATATCTTTTTGTCGTTCATTTATGTGTTTAATCGTAAAACGAGATTTATTTTTTTTTATTTTGAGAATAGTTTAAATCTTTTAGATTGTTTTGTTCTAAAGTATAAAAGTTTAAATCACTTCAATAAGAAGTGAAGGTGATAAAAGATGAATTAACAACCATTTAACATGGGAAAAATAAAGTGTTTTCTTTTGGTAGACGATAGTGATTCGACTAATTTTTTTAATAAAACAATAATTCAGAAAACAGAATGTGTTGAGCGGGTATTGATTGCAAAAAACGGAAGAGAGGCATTAGAGTATATACAATCAGGAATTGTTCCAGAGGTACTTTTTCTTGATGTAAACATGCCGGTGATGAATGGTTGGGAATTTCTGATAGAATATGAAAAACTCGAAAGCGATTTAAGAAAATCTATTATTGTTTTGATGCTGGGAGCAACACTTAATGAAGAAGAAAGAGCAAAAGCAGAAAATATACCAGAAGTAAAAGAGTTTCAAAAAAAAATGCTGTCTAAAGAAATTATTTGTAAGATAGTAAATACATATTTTTTTGATGTACATCCAGCTTTGTGTTCTTAATAAAAAGATTAGACATTGTAAATAAAGGTATTATCAAGAAATATTTGTAATTTGATTTATAATAGTTTCTGGATTTAAACTACAAATCTTCTATTTAACTTTTAATGAGTAAAAATATTAAAGTGAGGATAAAAAAAGGCACCCTTATTTCTTTAGATAGATATAGGATATACTTTACTCTTTTTCTGTCTATAGGTGTTTTTTCTGGAGTATTATCTCAATCGCGAGCTACTATATCTGGCAATGTTTCTGACCAGTTTGGTAATTTGCCAGGAGCAAGAGTAACTATAGAGGGTACTGATAAAAGAACAACAACAGATGTTAATGGATCTTATAGTTTTGATGTAGATGAAGGTGAGTATATAGTTACTTCAAAATTTGTAATGTATACTTCTGTTTCCAAAACAGTTACTGTTAAGGTTGGAGATACGACAAAACTAGACTTCATTTTAGAAACGGGATTTTCTATTGATCAACCTATTTCTTTAGGCTCTCGAGCCAAACCCAAATCTCTTTTAAAAAATACCGCAGCTGTTGATATTGTATCACCACAGCATCTTACAAATTCATCACAGGTAGAATTAAGTCATATTTTACATTATTTAATTCCATCTTTTCAATCTACTAATCAAACCATAGCAGATGGAACAGATCATATAGATCCGGCAACTCTTAGAGGTTTAGGGCCTGATCAAGTCCTAGTTTTGATTAATGGTAAACGTAGGCATAGCAGCACTCTGTTAAATGTTAATGGTACAGTTGGTAGAGGGTCGGTAGGTACAGATTTTAATGCAATACCTATAGCCTCTATCGAGAGAATAGAAATATTGAGAGACGGGGCTACTTCACAATATGGTTCTGATGCTATTGCGGGTGTAATTAATATTATTCTGAAAAAACAAATAGAGATTATTCAGATAGATAATAGAGTAGGGTTAAATACAGAAGGAGATGGGCTAAATATATACTCCTCTGCGAATTTTGGGTTAAAAGTAGGTAAAGAAGGATATATCAATGTTACTGCAGAATATCGAGATAGAGAGTCCATAAATAGATCTGGAGATTATACAGGCGCAGTTTATACTGATGATACAACAGAAGATGAGAGATTGATTTTAGAGAATAATTTTTTTGGACGGACAGGATATTCTGGCAGGAGAGTAATGGAAATAGGAAGTGCAGAAACACAGAATTTGGCACTATCATTTAACGGTGAGATAAAGATGTCTGATTATGCAACATTCTATATGCATGGTGGAAGAAATTATAGAGAAGGCGCGTCAAAAGGTTTCTATCGTTTCCCCAAAGATCAGGATAGAGTGGTTCTTGAGTTATTCCCCAATGGTTTTTCACCTGAGATTATGATAGATATTCAAGACGATGCAATTACTGGAGGGATAAAAGGAATAAAGAATGATTGGGATGTAGATTTTAGCCATTCTATTGGCATCAATAGATTAGATTATACTGTAAATAATTCTAATAATGCTTCTTTAGGAGTAACATCGCCAAAGGCTTTTTATGCTGGTGGGTTTTTATATAAACAGAATACTACAAACCTAGATATTTCAAGAACATTTGATTGGCTTAGTGGAGTTAATATAGCTTTTGGAGCAGAATTAAGAGTAGAGAATTATCAGATTATTGCAGGAGAAGAAGCTTCTTATATAGATGGAGGGAGTACATATACCAATAATTTAGGAATAGAATTGCCAAGAATTGTTGGAGCTCAGGTTTTTCCAGGTTTTCAACCAGAAAATGAGCTAAACCGTTTTAGAACTAATAGTTCTGGATATTTAGATATAGAAGCCAATATTTCAGAAAAATTATTGATACGAGGTGCAGCACGATACGAAGCGTATAATGATTTTGGAGGTCAAGCAATTTGGAAATTATCGAGTAGGTATAGAATTAAAGACGAAATTAGCGTTAGAGCGGGTTTCTCTACTGGTTTTAGAGCACCCTCATTGCATCAGGTATTCTTTCAAAATATAAGTACTCAGTTTGTTAATGGAGAAAGTGTTCAGGTGGGGACTTTTAATAATGAAAGTGCTGTGGCCACAGAGGCTTTTGATATCGGAAAATTAAAACCCGAATTGTCCAATCATTTTAGTGCAGGAATTAGCGGAAAACTAAGTGATAATCTATCTTTTAGCTTTGATTATTATTTGATCAATATAGAGGATAGAATTGTGCTTTCTGGAAGATTTGCAGAGGGGTATGAAACAATATTAGAGCCATTTAATATAGGTGCAGCTCAATTCTTTACCAATGCCATAGATTCTAGAACATCTGGAGCAGATATATCTTTGTTTTATAAAGCCCCGCTTGGTGGTGGAGAATTTAATGCTTCTTTGGGAGCTAATATAACGAGAACTAAAGTAAAAGGAAATATTAAGGTTTCACCAGCACTTACAGGGCAAGAAGAAGTACTGTTTAACAGAGAAGAAATTGCAAGAGTAGAATATGGACAACCTAATTACAAAATCAATTCTTTATTATCATATGATTTTGATAAATTAAGGTTTCAGATGGTAAATACATTATTTGGAGAAATCAAATTTATACATCCAAATGATGGAGACCCTATCAATTGGGTTGTAAATGATTTTACAGGAAATGTAGAAACAAGAGATCAAACATTTTCTCCCAAATTAGTTACAGATATGGCAATTTCATATCAGTATAGCGATTATATAAAATTTACCTTAGGAGGAAACAATGTTTTCAATGTATATCCTGATAAGCATAAACATGCTGCAAATACTGAAGAAGGTAATTTTATATACAGTAGAAGGGTTCAACAATTTGGAGTTAATGGAGCTAATTATTATTTAAGATTATTACTTAGGTTATGATAGGTGAGAGGTTTCATATATCGACTATTTATAACTATTCAATCTCTATGTTTTTATGCTTATTTACTGCTCTTTTCTCGTTAAATACAGTAGCTCAAGAAACAGATAATGAAGTAAAAAGGCTACATAGACCCATTTTTGTTTTTAATTTTGCACAACAAATTGGCTGGCCAAATATTGAAGAACAAAAAAGTTTTAAAATTGGAGTTCTTGGACCGGATCTAGCGATTTTAGATCTCCATACAATGGCACAAAAACGTAAAATTCATGGTAAACCAGTAGAGATTGTTCGTTTTACAGTAGTCAAAGATGTAAAAGACATTCAGCTATTATATGTTAATCATAAGTATAATTATGATATCAAGTATATTCTAAGTAAAATTTCTGGAAAAAATATATTGTTAGTCAGTGAAGATTATAATTATAATGCTTCCATGATTAATATGGTTAATGTAGCGGGTACATTTGAATATGAGATAAATGAAAGCCGAATAGAAAAAGAAAATTTTGTAATTGTACCTACATTAAAAGAATATGCTATTACTTCTTCAGAAAAATGGAAAAGGTTATATCGAAAAACAGAAAAAACGTTAACAAAAGTACAAGAAGATAAGGACAAACAAGAGGTTGTTTTTAAAGATAGAATAGCAGATAAGGAAAAAGAAATTGAAACAAAAGAAGGAGAAATTATTCGTCGAAACGAAAAAATAGAAAATCTTTATACAGAAAGCGAGATACAGAAAATAAGGTATAAAGAAAAAATTTCTATCGAGAGAGAGCTTGAAAAAAATATTCAAGAGCAAATACTTTTTATAAAAAACCAAGAAGAGAAAATAAAAGCCAGCACTCTTGAAATAGAAAAACAAAATGAATTTTTGGAACAACAAAATTCAAAAATTGAAAAACAAAGTACTATTTTAAAAAGACAAACATCAGAGATTAATGCTCAAAAAAAGATCAATATACTATTAGTGGGTATCATTTTTTTGGCCTTGGTAGGAAGCTTACTCATTTATAAAGGTTTTCTTCAGAAGAAAAAATTAAACAAAGAATTGGGACTTAAAAATGAAGCTATCTCCCAACAATCGCTGGAGTTAGAAGTAAAAAATAAAGAATTAGAACAGTTTGCATATATAGCGAGTCATGATCTTCAAGAACCGTTAAATACTATATCGAGCTTTATTGGACTTATTGCAGAAGATTATGGAGCAAGTTTTGATGATTTGGGGAAAGAAAGTTTATCTTTTATTGAAGATGCTAGTGATCGAATGAAGAAATTGATAGATGCATTATTAGAATATTCTAGACTAGGAAGAAGTAAAGCATATGCAGAAGTTGATTGTAATCAAGTGTTAAAGGAATTGAAAAGTGATTTAAAAAGTAGAATAGAAAATACGGGAGCAATACTGGATATAACTGATTTACCAATGGTTAATGGGTCAGAAATCGAACTCAGATTATTATTTCAAAATTTGATTAGTAACGGAATCAAATTTAGAACTTCAGATACAATACCAGAAATAACAATCAACTGCGTCAAAAAAAGAGATGATAAAAAAGATACTAAGAGTTTTTGGGAATTCTCTGTAAAAGACAACGGTATAGGGATTCCCGAAGAACATCAAGAACGTATATTTGCCATTTTTCAACGATTACACTCCAGAGATGCGTATGAAGGAACTGGCATAGGTTTAGCTCATTGTAAGAAAATTGTAGAAGCTCACGGTGGAAAAATATGGTTAGAATCTTTTAAAAACCAAGGGAGCACCTTTTATTTTACAATTCCGGTATAGGTGTTTTGTATTTATTTGAAATACAGTTTTTTTATGTTTTTTTTCAAGAATATCACTGAAAACATTGAGTATATTCTAAACGTTTTAAAGTAGTTTTGATTTCAGAAATAGTATAGCCAAAAGATTATTTATCCAGAAATAATGTGATGGATGATTATTTTTGATCAACTTATCTTATTTTAGACTAGAAAATTAAGATGAATTCAATAAAAAAGAAGTACAGTATAATATTGCAGATCAGTTATTATATTTGGGACACTATAAACGTATAAAAAAAAGTTATTGGAAATTTCTTTAGCATACCTTGAAATTCTTAAAAAAGAAGGGAATAAGGCATTAGTAATTTGTCAAAATTTAAATGCCAATAATGAATTTAGAAATGCAATTGCTTCTGTTCAAAATAATAATTCTCAACATGTAGATTACAATGCAGAACATATAGTACTGTATGATATTGTTAAAATATTTAATGATTATATTACACTATATCCTAGTTCATTTAAGACTCCTGCAAAAGCAAAATTCATTTTAGTATACTTTTATGAAAAGTTACAAGGTAGAGATCTTAGCAAAGTGTATAACTTAAAAAAGCTTAATGAAATTCCATTATCTACTAAGTTTGATGAAAATATAGCTACTATTAGAGCAACTTCTTTTTTTCAGTCAATCGATAGTATGAAAGAGGAGTTTATGTTCCCTGCGATTTTATCAAAAATTAAAAGTGAACATCTTTTGAGTATAAACTCTTTCCTGAATAGAATAGCTTCATTAATTGTTAAATCAGATGATTCAATTTCTGGAGAAGAAAAAGAATTTTTAAAACAAGTATCTGAAAAGATTAATGCTCCTAAGGTAATTGTGAATGAAGCGAAATATAATGAAGTTCCCAAAAATGATTCTTTAGAAATTGTACTCGAGGAGCTTCATGAGCTTATTGGTCTTGAAGACATCAAAAAAAATGTAAATGATCTTACTAATTTCTTGAAAATTCAAAAAATAAGAGAAAAAAAGGGACTTAAGACTGCCAATAATTCTCTTCATACAGTTTTTATGGGACCTCCAGGAACGGGTAAAACTACGGTTGCTCGTATGTTAGGGCGCATATACAAACATCTTGGTTATTTAGAAAAAGGACATCTCATAGAAACAGATAGAGCAGGTATGGTCGCTGGTTATGTTGGGCAAACGGCAATCAAAGCTGATGAGATTATCAAATCGGCTATCGGAGGAGTGTTATTTATTGATGAGGCATATTCATTGACTTCTGGAGGACTCAATGATTTTGGTACCGAAGCGATAGAAGTTTTACTCAAACGCATGGAAGACCAGCGAGGTAATCTGGTAGTAGTAGTAGCAGGATATCCAGATGAAATGGAAAGTTTTATTCAGACTAACCCAGGACTTCAGTCTAGATTCAACCGATATTTTAAATTTGACCATTTTGAGGTTAATACTCTTTTGGAAATATTTAAATTGTATACTAAAAAAGCAGATTTTGTACTAACAGAAGATGCAGAAGAGAAGCTCCTCGAAATTTTAGATAGAATATATGAAAAAAGACATCGAGGGTTTGGTAATGCAAGAACAATAAGAAACTTGTTCGAAAAAATTATTGAGCGGCAAGCAAATAGAATTGTTTCAATGACTCCTATTACAGAAGAGGTTTTAATCACATTAATAGAAGATGATATTCCCGAAATTCTAAAAACAGTTAAAGAAATTATCTTATTTGATGATGGCGAAAATGAATAAAATAAAGATTCATTGTTTTTATGCTGTAACGAATTATAATAGAGGGATACATATAATATTAAAGCAAAATGTTTATGTAAATAATTATTTATGTATCTTACTATTTGGAAAAAGGGTTTGATTTTTAATAAGGTAACATTAAAAAATAATAAATAATTATTAGAATTTGTATAAATTTACCTACTTGATCGGTATTTTAGCAATGGACTTATGTCAAGTTCAAAATAACTAGTTTATCAAATATATTTTAAATGGCTAAAGAAAAATTTAATTGGAAAGGTCTTTTTATTAATGAAGAAAATATTTCCGAAGAAGAAAAACCTATTAAAAAAGAATCAAAACCAACTTCTACATCTTCATCTAATTCATTTCCAAAATCAACATCACCAGTTTCTAAATTTCCAGAAAATCCGCCTAAATCTACTATAGTAAATGATAGTATACTAAATACTGTTATAGAAATGTATGAGTCTGGTTTTGAATCATTAAATAAACCTGGATATGATTTTTATGAATTCTTTAAGGCCATAAAAGCAGTAGGCTCTAATGACCCTTCTGTATATAAAATGGCATTAACAATGGCTCAAAGCGTAGAACAAGGTGTTACAAAAAGTTCATTACTCTCACAGGCAGATTTTTATATTTCAGAGATAGGGAAAGTACATAAACAGTATGAAAATCAAGGAAATTCTAAAAAATCTGAAATTTTAAATGATCAGAAATCTAATAAAGATAAACTAAGCAAAGAAATTTCAGATTTAGAAAAAAAATTGTTAGAGATTCAAAATCAAATTAGTGTTAAGAAAGATTTGCTGCAATCTGTAGATGCAAGTCAAATGTCGAAAATATCTGAGATAGACCAAAAGATAGTTGCTAATGAAAAAGCAAGAGCAAAAATTTTAGAGACAATAGTAGCTGTTGTAAACGGCATTAAAAATAATTTATAAAGCATACATTAATGGATCAAGAATCAAAAAGCCACTTATTAGATTTGCCAATTCTAAAACATTTTGATGATGAAAAAGGAGAAATTTCTTTAAACCCTAATAATTGGAGAAATGGAGAAAAAGGACTTAATGCTTTTATTAAAATCGCATTGTTTGCAGGGTTAGGATATGCCGCTTGGATATATGTGCTACCTCCTTTATTTACTGCTTTAGGACAAGTAATAGCATTAGCTGGTGTAGCGATATTTGTGATATTTTTTATCATGATGCTTCCTGTAATTTTTAAATTTCTAAGAAGAGTAACTAGAGGGATCCATAAGTCATTGATCAAGCACGATCCTTTTGGAGAATTACAAGAACAAAAACAAAAAATGCTTTTGAATAGAAAAGTATTTAAAGATTCTAAAGCCAAGATTAAGGCTTTAAAGAATAACATGGAACTAGAAGCAACAAAAGCAGAAAGAGAATCTAAAGAATTTCAAGATCATGTAGTAACTCTACAAAAACAAGCAGAAAAACTTAGAAGTAAGATGGAAGCTATTGTGTCTGAGAAAGGTGCTGCAGGAAAAGATACCGATGAATATGTAGAATTACACAGTGCACTAGCAAAAAAACTATCGCAGTCTCAACAGATTAGTCATCAATTAAAACAAAGTAAAGGGTTTGTTCAAAAATATGGAAGTAGGGCTAATGTTATGGGAAAATTAGATAGAAAATTAACACTTGCAGGTACAGCGATTGATATAAAAATATCTGATTTTGAAGTTACTATTAAGATGCTCGAAAAAGAATATCAGTTTGCAAAATCTGCAAAAGCCGCAACAGATGGAGCTAAATCAGCGATGTTGTTTACCAAAGACTGGGAGTTAGAATATGCATTGGATGTAATCACAGAGACCATTGCATTAGATATAGCAAAGACTCAGGAGAACTTATCAGATATAGATATGTTAACTTCTAAATATGATATGGATAGTGATGAATTATATGCTCAATTAGATACTTTAGCAGACAATATAAAAACAGGAAAAGATTATATTCCCGATGCTAAAAAATATAAAAATCCAAACTATAAACTTACAGCCGAAGATAAAGAGGCTAGTGGTGGTTTTGGTAATATGTTTGATTAACTAAATAAAAATAAAAATAAAAATTGAAAAATGGGTAAAATTTTAAGAACAAAGAAACTTACTACCCTCTCAGAATTAATTATTGTAATTATTTTGCTTGGAGGTATTTTAGGAGCTGTGTATTATTTTGCTCCAGGTCTTAGAGTTGGAGAAGCAAAACAGTTAGATGAATTAAATATAAACAAAGACGAAGTAGACAATGTAACAACTTCAGAAAAATTAGAATTACCTTCAACGAGTCTTTCAAGTGAGGTTAAAAATAAACCTCTTGTTCGAATGGCAGCATATGCTTGGAATGCTCAATCAGGTATTATTGTATCCAATGGTGGTCCAAAAACCACCAAAGGTTCTTTAATGGAAAAAAATGGAGTGAATTTAGAAATCATTCGGCAAGACTGGCTCTCTGAACTTAGAAATATGCAAATGAAGTTTATTGAAGAGTTCGATAGAGGAGAAGAATTTCCTGATGCAGATAAAAGTGCATTTGCGATCATGATGATGGGTGATGGAGCTCCTTTCTATATTAGTACAATGCAACAAGCTCTTGACGATAAATTTGGAAAAGATAAATATCACGTACAGGTGGTAGGTGCTGTTGGACTTAGTTATGGTGAGGATAAATTGATTGGCCCACCAAGCTGGAAAGTAGATCCTAAAAGTATGAAAGGTTCTCTGATTTCTGCAGTGTTAGGAGATGGTGACTGGGTTACTGCATTAAATTATGCATTCGCAAATGGCTTGAAGGTGAATCCAGATGTTACCACATATGATCCAGATGCTGTGAATTTTTACCCATCACAAGATGATGACTATATAAAATCGGCAGAAGAACTTATCAAATCACAAAAAGCAGGTTGGACAGTTCCGTTGAAAGAAGTTAAAAATGGAAAATTAACTGGTAAGACAATTAATAAAAAAGTTGATGGTTGTGCAACCTGGACACCAGGAGATAAAATGGTATTTGATGAATTAAATGGGTTCACAGATATTATATCTACACGTGAGTTTAATAATCAAATGGCTACTACAGTGATTGCTGTCAAGGAATGGTCGGTAAAACATCCAGAAATTGTGAGTAACATATTAAAATCAGCTTTAACAGCTTCTAATCAAATGAAACAGTATGATAGTTGGAGAGTTAGAGCTTCTGAGGCAATAGCAAAAACGTATGATCTGGAGACACCAAAATATTGGTATGATATGTTCAAAGGCCAAAAAGGTAATAAAAATGGTATTGAATATAATATGGGTGGATCACGAGTGTTTAATTATGCAGATGTGATGCAATACTATGGTATTACAGATGGGACTAACCGATACAAAGCTGTATATAATCAAGTTTCTTCTTATTTGAGTGAATTAAACCCTTTTGGTTTTAATGAATCTGTAAAGAGAATTGTTCCTTATGATGAAGCTGTAAACCTATACTTTGTTAAAAATATTAATGATATAGATGCAGGTTCTGCATATAAAGCAGATTATACTAAAGAAGCAGAAGAAGTATTGGCATCAGGAGAATGGAATATTAACTTTGATACTGGAAGTGCAAATATTTCAAAATCATCAGCAAGTACTCTGGAAACTATATATAATCTTCTTATTCAAGCAGAGGATACAAAATTAAGATTAGAAGGACATACGGATAATACAGGGGCTTCAGAGTCTAATTATGATTTATCACAAAGAAGAGCTCAATCTGTTGTAAATTTCTTGAGAAGTAAAGGAATCCCTCAATCTCGTTTCCAGTCTGTAATAGGAAAAGGTGAAGATGAACCAATTGCTGCGAATACAAGTGCAAGTGGTAGAGCCAAAAATAGAAGAGTGGTGATTACACTTTTAAAATAATTTAATTTTAACGTAATAAGAACCGTCCATAATTATGTAAAAACAATATTTACATATTGGACGGCTTTCTTTTTTAGCGATCAATTATGAAGCATTTATTCAATCCATTTGAGAAAATCAGTAAAAACAGTAGATTACTAATTGTATTTGTATGGGTAGTAATAATGCTGACTTTTTGGTTTATTTCTAGTATGGGAGAAAGACATTTGTTTCCCTCTCCAAATCAGGTGTTAACTGGATTTATAGAGCTTTATAATGAAGGCTTAGTTGTGCATATAGGAAGTTCTTTATTATTATGCCTGAAAGCCATTATAATTGCAGTGGTAATTTCATTAACAATTACTTATTTGTCTACTATACCAGTCTTGACTCCTATAGCTAAGACCTTAAGCAAACTTCGATATCTACCATTAACAGGAATATCTTTTTATTTGGCCATTATTATTAGTGATGCTAGAACAATGCAAGTATGGGTATTAGTGGTATTCATGAGTACATATTTAACTACATCATTATTAAGTATGATAAGTAGTATATCACAAGAAGAATTTGATCATGCCAGATCATTACGATGTAGTCGCTGGGAAGTATTGTGGGAAGTAGTTATAAAAGGAAGAATAGATCATGTCATCGAAGTGATTAGACAGAATTTGGCAATTGTATGGATGATGTTGGTAACCGTAGAGTCTATTCTCGTTGCTGCTGGAGGATTAGGATTCTTAATCAAGAATTCTGATAAATTTATGAATCACGGTAGAATTATAGCACTTCAGATTGTGATATTACTTGTTGGTTTATCAATTGATTTTGTTCTTGATTATCTTAGAAAAGCATTTTTTAGATATTCTAAAATATAACCCTATGGTTTACAGTACAGAAAATACATTATTATATGTAAATGATTTAAGTGTTGCATATGATGATAAGATAGTAATCAAAGACATTAACTTTGTCGAAAAGGATGTTGTTCGTGAAAACAATGTTACTGGTCAGGTAATCGCTTTTGTAGGGCGTTCTGGTAGAGGAAAATCAACATTGTTTAGAGCAATGACAGGGCTAATAAAGCCAACAACAGGAAAAATATTAATAGCTAATACTGATACAGATTCTGAGAATGATGCAAAAGAAGTGCGAGAAGGAGATATTGGTTTTGTAGACCAGAAATATACCTTATTTAGAAATAAAACAGTATATCAAGCATTACAATTTGCATTACGTAAAAAAGACTTGCCCAAAGAAGAGAAACATAGCCTAATAATGAGCTATCTGGTTGATTGGGGATTAGAGAAAGCAAAAGATCAGTATCCAAATGAACTGTCTGGAGGACAAAGACAACGAACGGCCATCATCGAACAAATATTATGTTCTGGACATTATATGGTTTTAGATGAACCATTTTCTGGCCTAGATGTTGGTAATATAGAAGATGTAAAGAAAGCATTTAACCTAATTACGACTACTCATGAGTTTAATACAATTATATATTCTACTCACGATATTGAATTAGCTGTAGAATTGGCAGATAGTATTTATGTAATTGGATATCCAACAATTGATGGTAAACGAGCTAACTATGGTACTATTGTTAAACATATTGATATGAAGGAACTTAATCTCGCCTGGAAAGATTTTGGATTAGATCATATTGAAGTTGTAAAACAAATAAAAACTACAATGCTTAATTCTTAAATCCCAGAGCACAAAAGATTCACTTTACAATTTTTCTCCAAGCAATTCTTAATATCAATAAAACTCCTAAAAAAAGAGCTATTAAGTATTCAAATTTACCTATAAAGAAAACTCCAAAGAACATTTTCTGTAATATGTAGGTAACAAAAAATGTTATCATTATAATAACAAATAATCCAGAAAGCTTTTCAAATCCGGGGATTCTAGACATAGGTACTGTTTTATTTATGATTACCAAAGTAATAATCATTGAAATCAGGGGAACGAAATAGGCTATAAAATCTAATTGAAGCAAATTTGTTTTTAAAAAGAAAAAACTATATAAAATTAGAATCAAGGATAATAAACCAGGAATAGTAACAGCATAAACTAAGACTCCATAAAAATAATTCACAGGTGACTTAAAATTTCTTCTACTAACAAGTAGTAAGCCTATTAATGATAAAACGATGATGACAGCAAAATAACTTAATATAATCATTGGATTACTACCAAACCAATTAATAATGTCTTGTAATGTCATAAATTTTCAATTTATAAGCTTCTACAATGTAGCAAAAGCATAAATGCATATAAAGTACCAATATAAAAATATATCAACGAAAGATAAATCTTATTGTTTTTTTATCTATTACTTTACAATCATAATTCTCTCACCCAAATATTACGATACTGTACCAAATTACCATGATCCTGTAGTTTTATAGGACCTTTACCATGGGCTTCATTTTTTGGAGAGCCAATATATTCTGTGGATCCTAGAATCTCAACATGATCTTGTACCAGTACACCATTATGAATGACAGTGAAAGTGCCTGATTTTGTTTTCTCACCTTCTGTATTAAATTCTGGAGCATGAAAAATAATATCATAAGTTTGCCACTGATCAGGGGCTTTGGTTGCATTAACCAAAGGAATATGTTGTTTGTAAACAGATGTTGCTTGCCCATTAGAATATGTTTTATTTTGATAACTATCTAATATTTGGACTTCGTATTTGTTTTGAAAAAATATACCACTATTTCCACGTTCCTGACCTTTTCCTTCAATTATATCTGGGGCACTCCATTCTAGATGTAGTTGAATACTACCATAACTTTTCCTAGTTTGAATATCACCAGATTCAGGTTTTACAGTCATTGTCTTATCTGTATTTATTGTCCAGGCAGCGACAGTAGAATCTTTTGTAGAAATCCAGGCTTCAAGACTAGAGCCGTCAAACAATACAGTAGCATCAGATGGGATATTGTTATCACCAAAAGAAATGATTTTAGGTTGAGGCTCCCAAATTTCGGTTGCTTCGGGATCTGTAATTTCTTTTTTTACCGTTTCTACAATTCCCTCTTTTTTGTCATCATTTTCTATTTTATCTTCAATGATAATCGTATTTGCTTTATTGTCACATGAAAATAGTGTTATGAATACCAAAAAGAGGTAGATTAATTTTTTCATTATGGTATATTAGTTTTCTGGATTGGTTATAAACCCAATATTTTTTTTAGTTGATCTTTATCGATTTCAGCTCCAGCAAAATCATCAAATGCCTTTTCGGTAGCCTCTATAATGTGATCTTGAATAAATATAGCTCCCTCTCGAGCTCCTTGCTCAGGGGATTTAATACAACATTCCCATTCCATAACAGCCCAAACATCACATCCGTATTGTGTGAGTTTGGAGAATATGGTTTTAAAATCTATTTGTCCATCGCCTAAAGAACGATATCGTCCTGCACGGTCGATCCAATCACTATATCCACCAAAAGTTCCTTTTTTTCCGGTAGGGTTGAACTCAGAATCTTTTACATGAAATGATTTAATAAATTCATGATAATGATCTATATATTCAATATAGTCTAATTGTTGTAAAACAAAATGACTAGGATCATAAAGTATATTTACACGTTTATGATTTCCGGTGGCTTCTAGAAAACGTTCAAAAGTAATTCCATCATGAAGATCTTCTCCCGGATGAATTTCATAACAAACATCAACGCCTTCTTGATCAAAATGATTTAGTATAGGTAGCCATCGTTTGGCCAATTCTTCAAATCCCATTTTGACCAAACCAGGAGGTCTTTGCGGCCATGGATGCATAGTATGCCAAAGCAATGCTCCCGAAAATGTAGCATGAGCACCTATTCCTAATCTTCGACTAGCTGTAGCAGCGTTTTTTACTTGCTGCACTGCCCATTCGGTTCTTTTCTTTGGGTTATTTTTACAATCGTCGGGCGCAAAATTATCAAACATCAAATCATATGCAGGATGCACAGCTACCAATTGTCCTTGTAAATGTGTAGAAAGCTCAGTTATTTCTAATCCGTAATTCGCAATTTTCCCTTTTAATTCATCACAATAGGTTTGACTTTCAGCAGCTTTACTTAGGTCAATAAGTCGGGTTTCCCAGCTAGGAATCTGAATGCCTTTATAGCCTAAATCTGATGCCCATTTACATAATCCTTCTAAAGAATTAAATGGGGCTTTATCATCTATAAATTGCGCTAGAAATACCGCAGGACCTTTGATTGTTTTCATTTGATTATATTTTTATCCAATTTGCATTATTTTGACTGCTTTTTACAGCAGCATAAATAAACTTCATTCCTCTTACACCATCTTTGGCAGTAGGAAAATCTGGTTGTGCAGAAGGTTGTTGTTTTTCTTTGATTGATAAAAGTTCTTTAGCAAAACTTCTATAGATAGTAGCAAAACCTTCGAGATATCCTTCTGGATGTCCTGCAGGAATGCGCACATAATCAGAAGATTCAGGGTATGCACCATTACCGCCTGGGGTATATACTTGTTTTGGTTGGTTTAACCAACGTACTACTAATTCATTTGGATTTTCTTGATACCATTCAATACTACCTTTGGTACCATAAATTTTTACTCCGAGATTATTTTCTTCTCCTGTAGCAATTTGAGAAAATGTCATGATTCCTTTAGCTCCGTTTTCAAATCGTAAAAGAACATTTCCATCATCATCAAGAGTTCTACCTTCTCCAAAAGCAGAAAGGTCTGCAGCAAGTTCTGTGATTTGTGTTCCTGTGATATATTCAACCAGATTTTCTGCATGAGTTCCAATATCTCCAAGAGCACCACCAATACCAGATCGTTTGGGATCAACACGCCAGGCTGCTTGTTTATGATCTGTTTTTTCTACAGCAGTAGAGAGCCATCCTTGCAAGTATTGTACATTGATTTTACGAATAGTTCCCAAATCACCCTTGCCAATCATAGCTTTCGCTTGTTTCACCATGGGATATCCAGTATAGTTATGTGTTAATGCAAAAGTTTTTCCAGTCGAAGCTACTATTTTTTCGAGTTCAATAGCTTCCTCTAGAGTCAATGTCATTGGTTTATCACAAATCACATGAAAACCATACTCAAGAGCCATTTTTGCTGGTGGATAATGCATATGATTAGGAGTAACGATAGCTACAAAATCCATACGTTTTTCTTCTGGTAGCTTTGCTTCTTCTTTGATCATTTGTTCAAAACTACCGTAGGCTCTGTCTTTAGGTATTCCAATAGCTTCTGCAGAAGCTATACTTTTTTCTTCATTACTAGAAAAAGCTCCGCAAACTAATGAAATCATTCCATCAATACTTGCAGCTTTTCTATGGACATCACCGATAAAGGAACCTATTCCTCCTCCGATCATTCCCATTTTTAATTGGGTCATATGTTTTATTCTTTATATTCTATTTTTTCATTTTTGAAGAACACAGCAAAAAGTATCATGATTATCGCTGCAAAAATTGCTGGGAAGATCCAAATACTATTCCAGTCATGTCCTTCTCCTTCTAAATATTTATATGTGTCGGTAATTTGACCAGCAATGTAAAAGCCAATTAGCATTCCTAATCCATAAGTAGCTAAAGTAATTAATCCTTGCGCTGCACTTTTAAATTGTTCGCCAGCTTTACTATCGGTATAAATTTGTCCTGAAACAAAAAAGAAATCATAACATATACCGTGCAATGCAATTCCTATAATTAACATGAAAGCTAATTCTCCAGAATTTCCATAAGCAAATAGTAAATATCGTAATGTCCAGGCAATCATACCAACCAACAATGTTTTTTTAAACCCAAACTTTTTGAAGAAAAAGGGGAGTAGTAACATAAAAACAACTTCTGAGGCTTGACCAATAGTCATTTTTGCAGCAGGATTTGTGACTCCAGCCTCACCTAGAAATTGACCAGCATGCTGATAATAAAAAGCTAGAGGTATGCAAATAAGTATAGAAGCTAGAAAAAAGAATAAAAAGTTTCTGTCTTTTAATAGTTTTAATGCATCTAAACCTAAAATATCAGAGATACTAATTTTTTGATCTTTACTAATTTTGGGAGGAGTTTTGGGTAATGTAAAACTGAATATGCCCAAAAAACCAGATGCTATTGCGGTCATTAGAAATGTATTTTTTAACATTCCGTTTGCTACACCTTCTTCAGAATCCCACTGAAAAGCATAACTTATCACTAGTCCAGCTACAATCCAACCAATAGTACCAAAAACGCGTACAAAAGAGAATTCTTTTGCGGGATCTGTCATTTGATTAAAAGACACTGAATTTACTAAAGCTAATGTAGGCATATAAACTATCATATAGCCTAATACATATGGATAGAAAACATTAAAATCTGTCGCATTAGCCATTTGATACATCAAAAGAGCACCAATAAGGTGAAGTATACCTAATATTTTTTCGGCGTTAAAAAACCGATCTGCAATTAACCCAATAATGAAAGGAGCAATAATAGCTCCCCATGATTGAGTTGAATATGCCATTGCAATTTCTCCACCACTAGTATTTAACGTATTAGGGAGGTATATTCCCATGGTGACAAACCATCCTCCCCAAATGAAAAATTCTAAAAACATCATTAGGGATAGTTGGACTTGAGTGATTTTATTCATAAAAGGATATTTAGTTAATTAAGGTTTTTGGATGCATTGATTAATAAATCACGGGTAGCAGTAATACCTTCAATTTCACCAAGACGTTCTCCTTCATACTCAACCCCAATAAAACCAATGTATTCAGCTTTTTTGATGATTTCCAACATTTTTTGATAATCAATTGTAGTTTCGTTACCATCATTATCAAAATCATAAGATTTTGCACTTACAGCTTTTGCATGTGGCATCATTTCTTCGACTCCTTGATATTTAGGATATTCTTTAATGCAACTTGTGCTCCAGCGTTCACCATCTTTACGTTCTAAACAAAAATTACCAAAATCTGGGAGTGTACCACAATTGGGTTTATTAACTTTTTGTATTACTTCTGCTAACATGGCTGCATTTGAGGATAAGTATCCATGATTTTCTACAATAACATTAACATTTTTGGACGCAGCATATTCTGAAAGTTTAGCAAGACCTTGGACAGATACTTTTACCCATTCTTTTGGATCATTTGTACCAAATAAATTTACACGAATAGAATGACAACCTAAAAATTGAGCAGCATCTACCCATTTCTTATGATTTTCAACTGTTTTATCTTGTTCTTTTTCATCAATTACAGCAAGATCACCCTCTCCATCTACCATAATGATTAGGTTTTGAACGTTGTATTGTTCACTTTTTGATTTTAGGGTTTCCAGAAGTTGTTGCATGGCCTTTTTTGGATCAGGATCGCTTTTAAGATCTTCCTTATAGAGTTGACTTACATATTCGATACCTTCAAAACCCAATTCACTTGCTTTTTGGGCAAAATCTTTAGGATCCATTTTTCCTGATCTAATAGCTTTATTTAAAGACCATTGAGCCAACGATAACTTAAAAAAAGGTTTAGATTCTTTTGGTGAAACTTCCACGGTAGTGGATTCTTCTTCCGTTTGTTTTTCTTTATTTTCTGAAGTATTTTGTTTACATGAGCTTAGAATTATAAATATGATAAGCCCTTTTAAAATAGTTTGTTTCATGAATTTTGTTTTAGAGTCTCAAGGTTAGAGAGACCAAGCTTTGCCTTTAGTTAATTTTTCTAGTGAATCGCACCCAATTTGTTCTCCTGGTACAGGAGCATATGCAAGTACATTTTCTCCGATTTCTTTTGTAGTTTTAAACCCCCAAATAGATAATCCTCTAATAGTGGATAGATAATTAAAGATTATTGCTTCTTTAGAAACACGACTCAAATCATCAGGATTTTTTACATGCACCATTTCTTTTTGATAGGCTTCTTGTTGCTCTTTAGAAGATTTAAGGTATTTTGTTAGAAGTGAGTCATATTCTTCTATCTTAATATTTTTTACTAGTTTATCTTCGCTTACATCTAATGCTTTCATTACATAATCAGCAGTTTTCTTAAACATTTGAGCGTCTTTTTCTTTGGCTACAGCATTCATATAACTGTCAATAAACATAGGAACATTTAGTGATTTAGCTCCAGGAATATCAGTTTCAGGAATGATAAGATCAACAATTTGATCTAGTACTTTTGCTTGATCTTCAGAAAGCAATTTTGGTACCCATGTTAATTTTGTTTCACTGGTACAACTCTGTAATATACTAATTAATGTAGGGGTGGCAGCAATATATCCAGCTGATAACCCAATATTTTTTAAGGCTTCTCTCCTGTTCATAATATATAGAAATTAAGCGTTTTTCTGAATTTGTTTAGCAGCATGCTCTGCGGCCCTTGCTGTAAACGCCATATATGTAAGAGATGGATTTACACAACTAGCAGAGGTCATAAAAGATCCATCGGTGACATATACATTGGGTACAGCATGAATTTGATTATATTTATTAAGAACTGATGTTTTTGGGTCTTTACCCATTCTTGCTGTTCCCATTTCATGTATTCCTAATCCTATTCCTCCTATATTATCCCAGGATTTTACATTTTCAAATCCAGCTTTTATAAGCATGTCCATAGCTTGCTGCGCCATATCTTTTCTCATTTCTAGTTCGTTTTCTTTGAATTCTGCATCAAAAGTAACTGTGGGTAATCCCCATTCGTCTAGTTTTTCATAATCCAAAGTCATTTTATTATCATGATAAGGTAAACATTCACCAAATCCTTGTAACCCTATTTGCCATTTTCCAGGTTTTAGTATACTTTCTTTAAGTTCTGCTCCGTAACCTAATTCTGCTATCGATTCTCTCCAATCTATTCTACTACCACCACCTTGATATCCATAACCTCGTTTGAATGTTTTTTGATCAGTTTCTCCTCCAATATTTCTAAATCTTGGAATATAGATTCCGTTTGGTCTTCTACCTTTATAATATTTATCTTGATAATCATTTGTGACTCCAGAAGCACCTACTTTAAAATGGTGATCCATTATATTATGTCCTAGTTCTCCTGAATCATTCCCCATTCCGTTTGGAAAGCGTTCTGATTTTGATTGCATAAGAATACTTGCAGATGCTATTGCAGAAGCACATAGAAATATAATTTTTGCTGTAAATTCTGTAGTTTCTTTGGTTTCTGCATCAATTACTTTTACTCCTGTAGCTTTTCCTGTTGCATCATCATATAGTACTTGATGTACAATAGAGTTAGGGCGTAAGGTCATATTTCCGGTTAGTTCTGCTGCTGGAAGAGTAGAAGAGTTACTACTAAAATAACCACCAAAAGGACAACCTCGCATACACCGATTTCTATATTGGCAATTCATACGTCCATCAAAAGTCTTTGTCCCTGTGATGTGCGCTGTTCTACCAATAGTTAATAATCGGTCTTTATAATTTTCAGAGATATTTGATTTTAAATGATCTTCAACACAGTTTAATTCCATAGGAGGTAGAAATTGACCATCAGGTAACTGCTCTAATCCTAATTTTTCACCACTTACTCCAATAAATTCTTCTACCTTATCATACCATGGTGCTATGTCTTTATATCGTACTGGCCAATCGACAGCAATATTCTCCTTTTTATTAGCTTCAAAATCTATATCGCTAAATCGGTAACTTTGTCTTCCCCACATAAGAGACCTACCACCAACATGATACCCTCTTATCCAGTCAAAACGTTTGGTTTCATTATATGGATGTTTAAGGTCATTTACAAAAAAATGACTATGTTCTTTATCAGTTACATATCCAGTTCGATGCTGTTTTTCTTGCTGTTTTATCTCTTCTCTTGATGGTTGACCTTTAAATTCTAAATCCCATGGGTTATCATTCATTGTAGTATAATCTTCGATATGTTTTACCATACGCCCACGTTCTAAGACTAAAGTTTTTAGTCCTTTCTCACAGAGCTCTTTGGCGGCCCAGCCGCCACTAATTCCTGTTCCTACTACGATTGCATCATATTGAGGTTCTTTTTCCATAATATATAATAGAGGGTAATTTTTATTCTTTTAAAATCCTAAACCATTCAGCTAGTGCTCTGGCTTCTTCTTCTGTTATATTTTGATTGATCATCATGGTATTATTATAAGCTTTAAATAATGCCATAGCGACAGGGTCTTTTTTTACCATCTCCTCTGGGTTCATGATCATATTCATAACCCATTCTGGACTTCTTTTCTTATATATTCCAACCATTGGAGGCCCTATCATATTTTTTTGAGCTTTATGGCAGGCTGTACATTTTGCTTTAAAAAGTTGAGCACCTCGATCAGAGAGTTCTGTATTAACATGATCTTCGAAAGTTATTGAGGATATTGGGCCAATACCTTTATTATCAAGTATAACAGGGATAGTTGATGCGTTCTGAGGTTCAGTTTTCTTTTCTTCTTTTTTGGTTCCTATATGGATCGTTTCTTTATTTGATTTTTTTTCTTTTGAACAACTACTAATAAAACAAAGAAAAAAAAGACTGTAGATAAAGGCAATTGACAATGATGTATATTTATACATTTCTAAATTAGATTAATCATTATGATTAGAGTTAAACAAAATTAGTTTTAATTTAATTTAAAAAAAAATATATATAAAATCATTTTTTTAACATTATAATTGTTGATTTGTTAGTTTTGTGAAAATTTTGTTGTTTTTTGATTTTAGAACAAGTGGTTTGTTCGTGCAATTTTGATCATGAAAAAGTTTTAGCTTTTTCGATTCGATATAAAACATAACTTCTTATTTCATAGTAGCGATACGACGTAATATCATTTTTGTATAAAATGGAGACTATAAATCGATAAATAGGTTAATTACGTTTTTTGATAGATAATTAAGAGTGTGAATGAAGCATCATTTGAAAAGTAATGCCAGAAATTATTTGTCACTTTCTGTAGTCAATATAGGAAGGATCAAAGAAATGTAGATGATATTCCTAATATAACATAATTCAATATTTTATATACCCTGTTTTCAGGGTATTCTTTTTTCACGGAAAAAGGTGTTTGGCGATGGGGTAAGATTATTCAATTTTGTATTATCAATTTGAAACAAGAATTTATCCTAATCATTAACATCAAAAATTAATTATGAAAAAAGTAATTGTAAACCTTTCATTAATAATAGCAATATTAGCAACGGTATCATGTAAGAATGAAGCAAAATCTGATGCTTCAACTTCTGAAGAAACTACTCAAACTTCGGAGAGCAGAAAAGAAGATAGTACATCTACAGAATCAGCAAATGGTGTTCCTAATTTTAGTGACAAAAAAGTACAGGAATACGTGAATGCTTATGAAGCGTACATTGCAGAGTATAAGAAAGCAGTAGAAAGTAAAGATATGACAGCTTTTGCAGCACTTGGTGAACAAGGACAAGAATTAGGACAGAAAGCTCAGGATGTAATGGGAAACCTTTCTGGAGATGATGTTAAAAAGTTGAATGGTTATATGCAAGAAAAATCGACACAGTTACAAGAACTGTCAAAGAAACTGATGCAGTAAGTTTAGTTAGTTACTATTTTAGTTAGTGGGTTGTATCAGCTAGGCCTCATTCTGTATAAGAGTGAGGTCTGATTATATATGAGTCGTGTACATAAATGTTTTAATCTCTATCATTATCGATTGGGGTTATGATAATAGATAGAGTACTTCCAATTTTGTTATTTAATAATACGACAAGTGTTCTGAGGAGGTTTTAACATCTAATCGTGTTGGTTACCATTTTAAACTAGGGAAATGGAGAGAAAAATCAGTCAACAAATGCACATTTAAAAGTAAGAAAAGGTTAGGGAATCATCGTATGTACCACAGGGAAAACAAAACTACATTATGATACAATAATTTTGAATCATTTGTTGACGCAAACTTTGTTGATTTACTTTTTAAAATAAGGGAGATTGTTTTTAATTTTGAACTCATCTTGAGTAGTGGTTTTCAACCGAAAAGTTTAGCTTTTGTGCTATAATGAAGTAGTCTTTTTTCAGCATAGCCATAGCTATGGTTAAAAAAATCTACAAAATTAGGGGGCAAAATGTGAATTTTGCAGATCAAAGCATTACTCAAGATGAGTTCTTTATCTAAATTTCTAATAGTATAATTGAATTATATGCAAAACAAATAATTTAAACGTTTTTTATGATTAAAAATGAAGTGTAAATCATTTAGAACATTAACTTTGCGTATTATAAGAAAAGTAAGTTTGTGATTCAAGATATTGTTATAGCTATTTTGTGGAGTATTTCTCCTTTTGGAGAGGCAAAAGTTGGTATTCCGTACGGTATGTTTAATGGAGTAAACATTTACCTTGTTTTTGTGGTATGTTTTCTTGCCAATGTTCTCGTTTTTCCCATAATGATATTTTTTTTAGAAAAGGTAAATAGTTATTTACTACGATGGCACTTTTATAAGAAAGCTGCGATCTACGTAGCTCGAAAAGCAAAAGTAGGATCTGGTGATAAAATTCAGAAATACGGTTTTTGGGGTCTTCTTTTATTTGTTATGATCCCATTACCAGGAACAGGAGTATATGCAGGAAGTATTGCATCTTACCTATTTAAGATCAAAAAAAGAAAAGCTTTTATGGCAAATACTTTAGGGATTTTCTTTTCTTCAGTAATCGTTTGGGGGACCACTTTACTTACCATGCAAGGCATTTCTTAAATTTTTCTTTTGTAATAAAATCTAAAATGTTAGATGATATAAGCGAGTTAGATATAGAATAGTAATCATCTTTTTTCTTCAGAAGAATACAGAAATAAAATAAATTTATTACAGAAAAAGAAGAATGATGTTTGACTACTAATCAATTTTTCTAATTATACAACGTCACTATTTCAGATGTGATATAAAGGGTTAATATTATTTAGCTTAGTATTGGATATTACTGTGAAAATAAATAATGGTTTGGTTTTAAAAATAAATTTGGAAGTTAAATTATAAATGATGAATATTTGTAATCAAATGAAGCAAAATAGAAAACATATTGCACCGAAATCACTGTTTATTCAATGTGATTATAGATGGGTCAAAGAAATACCTATGAGAAAAAGGACGCTATGTAACTATTTTAATTATTTTTTGAAGTGATTTAAAATTAGAAAACCAATATAGAATAAAAAGCGTCCAAGAAATTGGACGCTTTTTTTATTGATTTTTTTGAAATAAGGTAAATACATACAATCTGTTTGACAATAATCGTGAAGAAGTACAGAAAATATGTAATGAGACATGAAATTTTAATGGATAATCAAATAATTTTAAAAAAGAAAGTAATTTTTTAAGTGAATGGATAAAAGTTAATTAGCGCATAAAGAATTAGTATTTGGAAAGTAAGCATCAGGGAGACAGACGATTACTGCAACTATCCAAAATCTGTTGAAAAACGGACAGGAATTTCTATGTTTAAAATTCATCATAATAGTCTGATAATCAGTAAAATAAATCAAAAAAAAAGCTTGAATATTAAAAAAAAGATTTCATCTTTGCATTGCAATCAAAACAAAAGTAATAATCAAGATTGCACAATTATAAATATTATAAAGTATATAAAAATGACACCGAATTATTCAAAACATATTATAAACCGTCTCTTTATCAAACAAAGAGAATATTGTTCTGATGTGAACATAAAAGGTGTCTGCTTTATAGAAAGGATGTGTATAAAAATATAGAATATACAAATACCAAAATATATAAGAAGACGCCCGAACAAGGCGTCTTTTTTTTGGATAAAACTTTTTTTGAAGATTAGTTTTAGTGAACCAGAAAAAGAAAATGGTTCAATTCACTTAGTACCGTAGCATAATGGGCTAGTCCAGCCGACTGTCTCTCGAAAGGTTGCGGGTTCGAATCCCGCCGGTACTACAAAGCAGAACTCGAGGTGAGAAGTTTATCCTGAGCATAGCAGAAAGGAACTCTGCCAGTACAGCAAAACTTTGGGGCATAACAATAATAGTTTATCCTCCTTAAAAGTAAGAGATTATAGAGCTTGTGTCGAACTTGTTTCAGTATTCGAGTCTTTCTATTTGTATTAATTTTTTTAAAAATGTATAACCAATTCATTTAATTATTATGGAAACTCACTTTACTATTACCAAAAGAAAAATGAACACTATGAAGCTTTTGATCACTAGAGTGTTATCAAAGTGGGCTTCAAATTACATCAATGTGATGAGCAAAGCTTTATATCCTCCTGAGACCAAGGGAGTAAAAAGCAAAAATGACAGACATCGTATTTTTTATAAGTGATTTTCATACTTATGTAAAATCGTTGCGCAATATTATTTGATCTTTGTTGTGTAATTAAAACAAGCTCTCATGTTTAATGAGGTATAATAGAGGGTTTGGAATAGCGCCCTGTTACAATGGGGTAAGTAGCAGGGCTATAATAAAAAACCTCTTTAGTTTAAAAGGAAAAGCTGGGTAAAATACCTTTGATCATTGCTACAGAATGATTGGATGAAGTTATTGTTTCAAATTCTTCATTTCACTATAAAAAATAAATCCTTGACCTACAAAAATGTACAATGGATTTGTGTTAATTATATATTATCCAGATACAGAAGATTTTGTATTGCTGAGACTTTTATTAAGGAAATTGAAATTAAAATAACCTAAAACTTGAGTTAAATTCATAATTTTGCGTTTATGATAAGCCAAAATATTAAAGTCGCTGTTGATGCTGTAGTCTTTGGATACAAAGACAGAAAAATTAATGTACTATTGATAAAGAGAAATATAGACCCGTATAAAAATTCGTGGGCGTTACCGGGAGGTCTGGTTTTAGAAGATGAAAATCTCGAACAAGCAGTAGAACGAGAGTTAAAAGAAGAGACCAACGTTACTATAGACTATTTGGAGCAGTTATATTCATTTGGGAATCTGGGTCGGGATCCAAGAAATAGAGTAGTAAGTATTGCCTATTTTGCTTTGGTAAAACCAGAACATCATAAGATAAAAGCAGACACGGATGCCAAAGATGTAGCATGGTTTAATGTGCAAGAACTTCCAGAATTAGCTTTTGATCATCAAATTATCTTTAATAAAGCCAAAGAGAGACTTCAGAGTAAATTAACTTATGAGCCTATTGGTTTTGATTTATTAGAAAATAAGTTTTTGTTTTCTGATTTAGAAAAACTGTATATGACTATTCTGGAAAAACAGATAGATCGTAGAAATTTCAGAAAAAAAATACTTGGGTTTGGAATTCTCACGGAATTGGAAGAAAAAGTCTCTGAAGGTAGAGGTAGACCAGCCAACCTTTTTAAATTTAATAAAAAACGATATTTTAAATTAAAAGAGGAAGGCTTCTTTTTTGATATCAAATGATCTTTTTGATGTCGTTTTTGAATATTCAGTGATCTGTCTTATTGGGACATAACTTTATTATTATTGTTGTTTTTACGCAAAATGCTTGGGAAAGTTATTTTTCTATTCTATATTTGCGTAAAAATAACACAATTATGAGGTATTTACATTTAGATCCATTGTTCACACCATATAAAAAATCAATAAACTTTGAAGCTTTTATCTTTAATGGAGGTGAACCACATATAAAGATTCTAGAACAGAATATTGAAGGGGCAGTTACAATCACACATCGTATAAATTCATTTAATGATTTGGGGTTATTACTAATCGCTACGGATGCTTTGCGCAGAATGGATGTAAAAGTGATCAATGTTTTTATTGCATATTTTCCAGCTGCACGACAAGATAGGGTGATGGTCTCTGGTGAATCATTAAGTGTAAAAGTGTATGCCGATATCATTAATGCTCAACAATATGATCAGGTAACAGTTTTTGATCCACATTCTGAAGTAACACCTGCATTATTGGATAATGTGAAAGTCATTGAAAATTATGAGTTTGTAAAGCAATGTCTAGACATAATCGACGAAGAAGTAATATTAATTTCTCCTGATGGTGGTGCACTAAAAAAGATTTATAAGGTCTCGGAGTTTTTAGGTGGAGTAGAAGTGATAGAATGTTCTAAGAAACGAGATGTAAAAACAGGTCAACTATCGGGATTTAGAGTCTATGAAGAAGATTTAAAAGGAAAACATTGTGTTATTGTAGATGATATTTGTGATGGTGGAGGTACATTCTTGGGGTTAGCAAAAGCTTTACAAGAAAAAAATGCAGGCACATTAAGTCTAATTATTAGTCATGGAATTTTTAGTAAAGGTATAGAAGAATTGAGTCAATGTTTTGAAACTATATTCACTACTAATTCTTTTAGGGATATTGAGGAAGAAGGAGTGGTGCAAATAAAAATATAAGAAATGTTAGATAAAATAAAAGGAGGGATTTTTGGAGTTGCAGTTGGTGATGCATTAGGTGTTCCGGTAGAGTTTAAATCTAGAGAATTTCTTAAAAAAGAAAGAGTTACCGATTTTATGGGGTATATGTGTTGGAATCAGCCACCAGGCACTTGGTCAGATGATACTTCACTTACATTATGTCTTATAGATAGTTTAACAAGAGTGTACAATATAGAAGATATTGGACAATGTTTTGTAAAATGGTATACAGAAGGTCTCTGGGGAGCCCATTACGAAGTATTTGATATTGGAGGAAGTACAAGATATTCTCTTGATAGAATTATAAAAGGTGAATCCGCAAAATACTCAGGAAATATGTTCGAAAGAGATAATGGTAATGGATCACTAATGAGAACTTTACCTATGGTTTTCTTTTTACAAAAAGAAGTTTCCTTAAGAGAAAGATATCAGAAAATAAAAGAAACTTCATCTATAACTCATGCCCATTTTAGATCAGTATTTGCCTGTTTTATTTATGTAGAATATGCTTTATTGCTATTAGAAGGACAAGACAAGCTAGAGGCCTATGAAAATATAAGAAAACCAATATTAGAATTTGCTTCTATCATGGATTTTAACCCAGTTGAAATAGATCTGTTTAAAAGAATTTTAAAAGGAAATATTGTTGAAAAAAGTGAAGATTCTATTATGAGTTCGGGATATGTTTTACATTCATTAGAAGCTTCGTTATGGTGTTTTTTAAATTCTAATTCTTATTCAGAAACAGTTTTAAGAGCAGTAAATCTTGGAGGTGATACTGATACGACAGCTGCAATTGTAGGTGGATTAGCTGGATTATATTATGGGTATGATACAATTCCAGAAACATGGAAATTGCAATTAGCCAGATTTGAGGATATAGAAAGTTTAATAGAAAGGTTTAGTAAAAGTTTAAAATGAGATATACATTACAAAATATACAAGAACAATTCAATAAAGGGAAAAGTATAAAGTACTTATTCTTTTGGGGACATACACCCAATAAAGATGGAAGTATTGGTAAAAGTTGTTTTAGTCAATGGTGGTCCTCTGCATTTACGGTCGATACTATACTATATAAAACAGCAGAGCATTGGATGATGGCAGAAAAAGCGAGATTATTTGATGATTCAATAATTCTAGAAGAGATTATTAACTCTTCAAATCCTATGGAAGCAAAACAATTAGGAAGAAAAGTAAAAAACTTTGATCCCGTAGTTTGGAATAAGCATAAATACGAAATCGTAAAGAATGGAAACCTTCATAAGTTTTCACAACATAAGGATCAGTTAGAGTTCCTTTTAAATACAAAGAAAAGAGTACTTGTAGAAGCAAGTCCGAGAGATCGAATATGGGGTATTGGAATGGGACAGAGCAATGAAAAAGCACAAAATCCTAACCTGTGGAGAGGGCAAAATCTATTGGGCTTTGCCTTAATGGAAGTGAGAGATGAATTAAGGATCTAAGCTTTTTAAAAAATTAATAAAATGAAAACAAATTATAAACAGATAAGTAAATTTTTAAGTCTTATTCTTAGACATAACCCAGGTAAGATTAAACTACATTTGGATGAAAATGGTTGGGCAGATGTCAATGAATTGCTGAGTAAAGCAAAAAGACATCAACCTATATTGGATTTTGAGCTGTTAAAAGACATTGTTCAAACCAATGATAAAAAACGGTTTGCGTTTAATAAGGATGAAACGAGGATACGAGCTAATCAAGGGCACTCTATTCAAATAGATTTAGAATACAAACCCGTTCGACCTCCAGAGTTTCTATATCATGGCACAGTAGCAAAATTTATGGATGCCATTCGAGAAAAAGGGCTGCTTAAGATGAGCAGACATCATGTACATCTGAGTGAAGAACGAGAAACAGCAACAAATGTGGGGTCAAGGAGAGGAAAGCCCATTATACTCACTGTTCGATCAGGAGAAATGCAAGCAAAAGGAATTGAGTTTTTTCAATCTGATAATGGAGTTTGGTTAACAGATACTATAGCTCCAGAATATATTGAGTTTAAAAAATAATTTATAGTTAAATCTCACAGGTTTCTAAAACCTGTGAGATTTTGGATAAAAAATATAATTTTATGATTCACGTAAAAAATAAAAAAATGATAATGTATGAATATAAACCTTATAGGTATTGACACTAAACTAATTGAAGCATGGAAAAAAGTATTTAAGAATGTTGAAAATGTAACCATCATAAATGATTCAATATTTAATTATCCGTGTAGTGCTATAGTAAGCCCTGCTAATAGTTTTGGGTATATGAATGGAGGACTTGATTTTTCGATTTCTAAAAACCTGGGATGGCATATTGAGAAAAGGTTACAACTAAAAATAAGAAATAAGTTCTATGGAGAATTATTAATAGGGCAAGCGACAATTGTAGAAACTGATCATGTAGATTTCCCATACCTTATTTCAGCTCCTACTATGAGAACTCCAATGACGATAATGCGAACTCCAAATATTTACCTAGCGATGAAAGCAATATTAATTTTAGTGAAATATGGGAAATTTACTAATGGAACTTTTATCCGAGATAAAGTGAAGAGTATTGCAATTCCAGGGCTAGGAACAGGAATCGGTCAGGTGCCACCTATCATTTGTGCAAGGCAAATGAGAATTGCTTGGGAAGATGTTATTAATGAAAAATATAAGACAAAAAAGGGCTGGGAAGAATTACGTTCGAATTATGCATATTTCTATACACACGATGAGAGAAATCTGAAGTATGATATTCCTTAATAAATTAAAGATTATGAAAAAAATTGAACTACACCCTGAAGTATTTCTTGTCAAAAATTTCCTTTCAAAAGAAATGTGCTCTCATTTTATTGAAAAAGGAGAACAAGCCTCATTCGAAGAAGCAAAAGTAAATATTGATGGCAAACAAGTTATGGTAAAAGGAATTCGTAACAATAAGCGTATTCTTTTTAAGGATGAACTACTTGCTCAGAAGATCTGGTTGCAAATACAACCATTCGTAGAAGAATTTTTTGGAGAGTATAGGGCAATTGGGTTTAATGAGATGTTTAGAATCTATAAATATGATATTGGACAGCGATTCAAAATGCATCGAGATGGTAGTTATACTAGAAATGAAAAAGAATGTAGTTTTTTTTCATTTTTGATATATCTTAACGAAAACTTCGAAGGAGGTGAAACGTATTTTGAAAAGGGAATGACAATTATTCCCGAACAGGGTGATGCTTTATTGTTTCATCATCCTCTTCGACATGAAGGAAAACCCATTATATCAGGTACCAAATACATATTAAGAACGGATATAATGTATAAATTAGTATAAGAAACATTAGAGGTAATTAGATATTGTTTTTTAAAGTTTAATTAATATTGATTAAGATTGGTAACTAAAGATATAGTCATTGGATTAGCAATAGGAGATGCTTTTGGAGCTGGTGTTGAATTTCAGGATCGAAATTGGATTAGAAAAAATGTTGACTTTACAATGTTTATTAATGCCAGAAATCGAATTAAAGTAAATTCGAATAAAATAAAAGTATTTACAGAAAATTATAATTCATGGAATTATACAGATGATACAGAAATGACTATTGGAGTAATTAAAGCGTTAATCTCAAATGATTTGTTTTCTGAAAAATTACTAATCAAAAAGTGGAAAGAGGAATATGAAAAAGGAATAAAGGAAAAGGGGTTTGGTAGAAATGGTCATGGCTCTATGAGTTGGTATTATTCAGGAGAAAAAACTATCGAAGAAGTAAGGGATTTTCAAAGAAATAGGAGCAACCCCGGCAATGCACCTGCGATGCGATCAGTTCCTTTGGGATTGATTACAGAAAATAAGATAAATCCATATGCAGAAATTAATGCCATTGCTACACATCCCAATATAAATGCTATTATTTCGAGTCAATGCATTTCAAGAGCGACAGAATTTATGATTATTCATAAAGGAAATTCAAAAGAGATATTACAATATTGTATGAACACTGTCACATTAAATGATGAATACAAAGTTTATCTGAAGGAGGTTGATCAATTAGGGAAATATCAAGATCTCACAAATGAAGATTTTATTAGATTGTGTGGCCCACAACCAATCCAGGAACCTTACTTCTTATCGGGGATTTATGGAATGCCTTCTGATTCTAAATATACAACAGGTTGCGTTTTATATATATTGAAAGAATCTATAGACGCTATGGATGCATTACAAAAGTCAATTTTTTTAGGAGGAGATGTGGATTCTGTAGCTTCGATTACTACTGGAATAATGTCTGGAAGAACTGGGTTAAAAAGCCTTCCTGAGTTTATGATAAAATCTGTTGAAGGTTTTTCATATTTGACAGAGTTGGCTGAAAAATTCAACAGTCATCTTATTAAAATAGGAGTTGAACTAAAGTAAAATAATTTTCAAATTATGATTGTCGATAAAAAAAGAATTTATGTTACTTGAAGGAGGTCTAGCAGATGCATATGGAGCAGGTTTTGAATTTGCTTCTAATAATGATATAATATTGTATAATAAACTACAAGAATATAGAAAACATCCAAGATATTCGAGTATTCATGGTAATTATACAGATGATACTCAAATGGCAATAGCTATTACCGAGTTTATTATTAGTGAAAAAGAATGGTCAAAACTATGTATAGCAGAAAAATTTGTAGAAGTATTTAAAAGAGATCCTAGAAGAGGGTACTCCTCAAGGTTTTATAATATTTTGAATGAAGTAAATTCTGGAAAAGAACTAATTCATAGTTTACGACCTAACAGCAATAGAAACGGTGCAGCAATGCGTAGTTATCCGATTGGAATCTATACAGAAGAGAATGTGGTAATAGAAAAATCTGGACAACAAGCTACCATTACTCATAATACTAATGATGGAATTCTTTCATCTCAAATTATTGCTTTGGCTTCACATTATTTTCTTCACAAAAAAGGAGAAAAAAGATATATTGTTGATTATCTGGAAAATACCCTTTCTTTACATTTTAATTTTAGGAGAACGTCTACAATAAAAATGGAAGCAATGTCAACAGTAAATACTGTGATAGCACTAGTATTAGATCATCGTAGTATGAGTTCTTGTTTATTAGAAGCTGTAAATCTTGGAGGGGATACAGATACAGTAGCTTCTTTAGCATTAGCAATTTTAAGCTTATGTCAAGATACAATTAAGGATCTACCCAAATGGTTATATAATGATTTTGAAAACGGTACTTTTGGTAAAGATTACTTAATAGATTTAGATAAAAAAATAATACATATGCTTTTATCATGAGAACACTTGTTATAGGTGACATACATGGTGGATATAAGGCATTACTACAAGTGTTAGAAAGAGCTAAAGTAACGTCAAATGATACTTTAATCTTTCTGGGAGATTATGTAGATGGATGGAGTGAGTCGGCAGAAACTATTGAAAAACTAATAGAATTGTCGATATCTAATACTTGTGTTTTTATAAGAGGAAATCATGATCTTTGGTGTCAATTGTGGTTGGAGAAAGGAGTAACTAATCCAATATGGTTGGCACATGGCGGTAAAGAAACCTTAAACAGCTATATTCAATCTGGATATTTGTCAAAGAATACACATAAAAAGTTTTTTGAGACATTACACAATTATTATATAGATGATAAAGAAAGGTTGTTTTTACATGCAGGGTTTACTTCTATGCATGGAGCAGACCATGAAGAGTATGAATCGAATTATTATTGGGATAGAACTTTATGGGAGGCAGCATTATTAGCAGATAAAGTAGAAGAAAAAACTTTAGAAGATATTCTTACTAAGCCAAAAAGATTCAATTACTATAAAGAAATATATATAGGCCACACACCTACAACAAATTACAATAAAGATACACCCATAAAGGCATACAACGTATGGAATATTGATACGGGAACTGCATTTACTGGTAAACTCACTATTTTAGATATAGATACCAAAGAGTTTTGGCAGAGTGATTCTTTACCATCATTATATCCATCAGAACGAGGGAGAAATTAAAATAATATTTAAATCAATTTTTTTTTGAGAATAAAGAGCGTAAAATAGTGATAGTTTTAAAATTATAATTTATATTTGTGTATAATTAACGCAAAATAATATTATAAATGAATCCATTGCTATTAACAGACGGTTATAAATTAGGTCATAGAGAACAATATCCAGCGGGAACTACTTTAGTTTATTCTAATTGGACACCTCGCAAGAGTAGGATAGAAGGAGTAAATAGTGTTGTGTTTTTTGGACTACAATATCTTATTAAAGAATATTTGATCAAACGATTTAATCAGAATTTCTTTGATCAACCCAAAGAAGATATTGTAGCAGAGTATAAGAAATATGTTGATCATTATTTAGGAGTAGATTATAATACGTCTCATATAGAGGATTTACATGATTTAGGATACTTACCTATAGAAATCAAAGCATTACCAGAAGGTACAGAAGTTCCTATTAGAGTACCCATGTTTACTTTAGTGAATACAAAACCAGAGTTTTTTTGGTTAACAAACTATTTAGAAACCTTATTATCTAATATTATTTGGCAACCTTGTACATCTGCAACCATTGCAAAACAATACAGGAAAATATTAAATAAATATGCTTCAGAAACAGATAAAAATAATTTAGAATTTGTTACTTGGCAGGGTCATGATTTTTCTATGAGAGGAATGTCTGGGACAGAATCTTCTATATTAAGTGGTATGGGGCATGCGTTGGCTTTTTCTGGTAGCGATACGCTTCCGGTAGCTAAAGCTTTTGAAACTTTTTATAATACAGATGTAACCAAAGAACTGGTCATAGGTAGTGTAAATGCAACAGAACATAGTGTAATGTGTGCTGGTAGTAAAGATGATGAAATCGGAACCTTCCGAAGATTATTAGAAACCTATCCTACGGGAATTTTATCGGTGGTATCAGACACCTGGGATCTATGGAAAGTGCTTACAGAATACCTTCCGAAACTAAAAAAGGAAATTTTAGAACGAGAAGGAAAACTAGTTATTAGACCAGATTCTGGAGATCCTGTTGATATCATTTGCGGATGTGAACACGAAAACCCCGTAGTGTCTAAAGGGGTTATAGAATTACTTTGGAACGAGTTTGGAGGAACAGTAAATGATCAAGGTTATAAAGTGCTCAACTCTAAGATAGGAGCTATCTATGGAGACAGCATTACTATTGAAAGAGCAACACAGATTTGTGAACGACTGAAGGAGAAAGGATTTGCGTCAACAAATGTAGTTTTAGGAATTGGAAGTTTTACTTACCAATATAATACAAGAGATACATTTGGATTTGCTATGAAAGCAACTTATGTAGAAGTTAATGGTGAAGGAAGAGAAATTTTTAAAGATCCGATTACCGATGATGGCACTAAGAAATCTGCTAAAGGTCTGATTCAACTGTATAGTGATAATGGACAAATCAAATATAAAGATGAGGTATCTAGAGAGGAAGAAGATGAAGGACTTTTACAAAAAGTTTTTGTTGATGGTAAATTAATTATCGATGATAATCTAATGAAAATCAGGGAAAGATTACTTGGCTAAGAGTATTCATAACTTGTAATAAAGAGAATAGATCTAGAAATAAGATGCTTTTTTGCAAATAAAAGTTAAATCATATCGAATATAAATTCATAAAAACCATTTATGGATTACTATTCATGATAACAACCAACAACTACTACTTTAGCTTCAAATAATAATAAATACACTAAAAATGAAAATCAAAATTTCAATCTTATTATTAGCATTTGCTATTGGTAGTACTTTTACGGTAGAAGCTCAAAAAATTAAAAAATTTGGAAGTTCTATTGAAAAGAAAATAGGTCCAAAAACAATTAAAGTTCCTTATACCGATGTAGTTTCTTATTTAGGGCATGCTGCTGTAAATACTGAAGATGAGGTAAGAGATGGTAAGAAATTTTACTATATCTATGTTTGGATACCTGCAGTGGCACCAGAATTAGGTTTACGTATGATGTCTCCAGCAAAAAAAGTAAAAGTTAAGGACCCTATTAAAGGTGCTACTTATGACGCTAATGCTGGATCAGAGGATTACTTTGATACATACATCACGTTGGAAAGATCAGATATTGTTTCCAAAGCAGGTATTAGTAACGCTGCAAATGCAAACTGGCATACATTAGCAAAAAATGATGATAGTGGAGAAATGCCAAAACAGCCTAGTGGAAGATCTTATAATTCTCTTTTACGTTATAAAAGTAAAGTAAGTGATCCTCTTAATGCATTGACTGTAGGGTTATATAGAATTGGTTTTACAACCTATAAGAAAGGAGAAGTAAAGGGTACTTTCTTAGCACAAATTGGTTCTCCTGTAAAACTACCAGGTGTAGTTATGGCAAAAACGATTGATGAGTTGTTAGCTCAAATGAATTAAAACATTTTACCTGAATTATAGATTACTTATATGATTTTTTGTCCTGGGGGGATAATAACAAAATAGGGACTTGATATATAAACAATAGGAGAAATGTTTTTTGAGAAGGTGTATGCATATTAAACTGTATACACCTTTCTTTTTTAAATTAAAATCGTTCTAAAGATATGCTTAAACAAAGGCTATTAATTGTTCTTCTTGTTATATTAATGAATGCAATCGTTTTTTTGATATACTTAGCGTATCAAGCAAATGAACATAATAAAATACTTATAAAAGATGAGGTAAAGAAAACATTATTAACGATTGCTCAAAAAAAAGATACGATATTTCATACACAGCCTAGTACACTATCGAATACATACAACGGGTTTAATTCTCCAAAAGCAATTAATGCTATTGTTGTTATAGAAAATGAGTATTTTACTAATGTAAAAGAGTCATTTAGCAAATATTATGGTACGGTTTGGCAAACCAACGCAAAAGACAGATATAGAAGTGGAGATACTATAAATGAGTTTGAAAGATATAAAATACAAGCTCAACAGAACAATATAAAAGTAGATAGTATGCATTGCACAATATATGCAATCAAAGGATTGGAGGCTGGACTGGGAGTTGAAAGATTTGAAAATTTAGAAAAATATCACAAAAAAATATGGAAAAATAGAGAACATGCTGGCTGGAGTATCGCATACATACTAACATCATATTTTAATTGGACTGCTTTTTTGATAATTTCTAAGGATTCAGAAGAGTATTCTTTTGCAATTAATAATTTTAAAAAAAAACGAAAATATGATGTCTGGAAACAGCCAGATATTCCTATTGAAAAGATGTATATTATAGAAAATGATCAGAAGCAAATTGATAGTTTATTATTGCAAAACGAATTTGGTTGGGGATTTAGTAAGCAAGGTTGGCATACCTGGATTACTCGATTTGATATAGTAAAGGAATGTAATTGGGAAGCTGCTCCTTCTTGGGAGTATCAAAAAGAATGGGAAAAACCACTATTTATTTCAACAAAGTTTAAAGAGTACAAAGATTATGCTTCACATATTATAGTATTTCCTCCTAAAATTGAATAATAAACTAAAAGACTATATAAGAGCAATTTTTTGGACCAATGATGTTAATTTTGAAACTAATACGATACTTTAAAGATGAGAATACTTATACTTTTGATTTTTATTACTCCTTTTTATATCTGTGGTCAAACCACATTGATAGATTCTAAGGATGCAGATAGCCTTTCTATTAAGGAAATGAAAATACTCACGAGTATCGTTGGAGATATAGGAGTTACTCAATACACAATAGAAGTTTTTAATCATTCACAAAGGCAATTATCAGGGGAGTTACAGTTTCCTTTATCAGATCATCAAAAAATGGTTGGATACGCTTTAGATATTAATGGAGAACTCAGAGAAGCTGTTGCTGTAGATAAAGCAAAAGGACGAGCTGTTTATGAAGCTATTGTAAGTCGTAATATAGATCCAGGCTTGGTGGAAAAAACTGAAGGTAATAATTTTAAAACAAGGATATATCCAATTCCGGCAAAAGGAAGTAGAACAATCAGATTAGATGTTTTAGATAACTTGATTTGGGATAATGGTAATTTATTGGTGGATTTAACTTTAGATTTTAAAGAAAAAATAGCCAAAAAAGATATACAAATTGATTTTGTTGGATTCACAGAAGGTCTAGAGTTGTCTGGAGTAGAATCGTTTACTACAAAAAAGAATAAAGAGTTTGTTTCCATAACATCTACAACTACAAAAGATGTTCATATTATCGCGACTCCAAAACAAAAGAGCTTTACTTTTTATCAAAAACATGAGAATGATTATTTTTATTATAATAGTAGTCCAATACCAAGTATAACAAATGAAAACATAATACCTAAAAGTATTACTGTATTGTGGGATCATTCTCGATCAAGAAAAGGATTGGTAGATAAAGAAATACTATTTTTAAAAGAACTATGTAAACGAATTGCTACTGTTGATATAAGCATAGTATTGTTTAATACAGAAGTGACTTCCATAAAAGAAATAAAAGTAAGAAATTCAAATACCAGAAAACTAGAGCGATTTTTAGAAGATATTGTATATGATGCTGCAACACAATACGGTTGTGTAAACAAGGTCACAAAATCTGACATGTATATTTTGTGTAGTGACGGTCTAACCAATTTTGGTGATACTATGTTTAACTCTACAATATCACCTCTGTATACGGTTACATCACAGGCATCGAATAATCCAGCAAAACTTAAAGTGATTGCTAGGGATAATGGAGGGGTGTATATACATCTAGAAGATCAACCTATAACAGCTGCATTATCTACGCTGATGAATAATTCAATAGTTTTTTCTGGGTATAAAGAAAAGCAGTTAGAAGAATATTATCCAAAATCTAATACTCGAGTTTCTGGGCCATACTTTAAATCCATGGTAAGAGGAACTAAACTTTTATCTATTTCTCCTTTATATAACAAGAACAAAAAAAATAATGCTTCTAGTGCTCCAATAAAGATAGATCATAAAATAATTGACCTAAAACGTCTTTTTGCTATTGAAAAAATGAAAGATTTGAGTCTATATCCAGAAGAAAATAAGGAACAATTATTGTCTTTGGGACTTGCACATAATTTGTTAACTGATTTTACATCATTAATTGTATTAGAAACTTTTGAAGATTATATTACTAATGAAATAGTCCCTCCCAATAAAGAATGGCAAAAACAATATGCAGATAATCTAAAATTAGCAAAGCTAAAGAAGCAATTAGAGAAGTTAGAGGCTTTTGATGATCAAATAGACGCATTGTCAGAATTACTTGTGTGGGGCTATCCCGATCAAGAAGATATATTAGAGGAGAAATTTGATAAAAAAGAGAATGATTTAGAGAAGAAATATGATCGTATCGATGATGAACATGACCAATTAGAAAGGTATTTAGATTCAATAAATGCCTTACACCTACCAAAGCAAGATCCTATAATTGATGAAAATTTTCAAGAACAGACCATAGAAGATGCAACTATTTCTATTAAAGTGATACAACATGGAGATCATTATTTGGTAACAGGAACAATTGAAGATGGTTTGCCTTTACTAGGAGTAAATATATTTGTTGAAGGTCAGAATATAGGAACGGTGAGTGATTTTGATGGAAATTTTTCGTTAGAAGTACTTCCTGGAAGTGTCTTAAATTATTCTTTTATTGGTTTTGATACTGTAGAGAAAGAAGTTGTAATAGGTGATCATAGTATAATAATGCCTTCATCAGAAGGAATGTTAGAAGAAATTGTCGTTACTGGGTTTTCAGAAAAAAAAGCAACGTACAAAGATGGTAATGATTTTTTGGTTAGTGCACCCAATATTGACGATTACCAAATTTTTGGATATAAAGAACAATTGTTTATTAAGAAAAAAGACAACCATATTGTTTTAGGGAGTAATCCATTGGTTTTTGTTGATTATGAAGTTGATGATTTTGCTGATATAGATTGGAAGGAAGGAAAAGATGAATTAAAATATTTGGAATGGGATGAAGTCTTTTCTCTAGAAATCATACCAAGAGAAGCATCAAAGCAATTAGCAAATACATTAGGAAATGATGGAATTATTTTTGTGTATACCAAGAATTTTTTAGAAGATGAAGTAATTACAATTCCTATACATATTAATAAGCATATCAAACATGAGCTTTCTAAAAAAGTATGGACAGATATACCAGAATCGCTACAAAAAATAAAGAAATATGATCCAGAGAAGCGGTATATAAAATATCTGAATTTAACTGCCCAGGAAAAACAACCTGCGGGATTTTATATGGCTGCAGGAAGTATTTTTGCCGAAGATGCTCCAGATCTGGCAGCTAAGATTTGGTCAAATATAGCCGAGATACAATTAGATAATCATGAAAACATCAGAACTTTGGCGTATCAATTGCGTTCTATAGGAAAATATAAAGAGGCAGTACCTTTGTTTCAAAAAATATTAGAAGTAAGACCTGATGAACCTATAGCACATAGGGATTTAGCAGTAACCTATGGATTACTACAAGAGTATGAAAAAGCTACAGAAATATTAAGAAAGGCATTGGATGGTAATTGGATAGAAAGAAATCGGGATCCATATGATTATACAGAAGTAATGAATACGCTGTATAATGATTATCATGCAATTTTAAAGAAAGAAAAGCATACCAAGAAAAGTAAATATATGATATCAGGAGATCTAAGAGTTGTTCTTACATGGACATCAAGTGATACTGATATCGATTTACACCTTATAACTCCGTCAGGAAAAGATTTTTATTATGGTAATGACGAGTCTGATAACATACGATATAATACAGATATTACAGATGGCTATGGCCCCGAAGAGATCATAGTTAAAGAAGCAGAAAAAGGAGCATATACAATTCTGATTGATTTTTTTGCAGATCGTCAACAAACTATCCACGGTCCAGTAGGTTTATCCATAGAAACGTATAAATATTTCGGAACAGAAAAGGAAGAACGAACAGAAAAAGTTCTAACCTTAACAAAAAAAGCAAAAAATATACAGGGGGCTGTCATTAAGTTTTGAATAACATTTACCCAAAATCAATTTGTCAATAAAACTTCAAACGAATATTAATTCGATCGCTACAAATATAACTTAGCGTATTCTACCATTCTAAAAAAGAAATATTTTTGAGGCATTACTTGTGGGAGTATTAGTTAGTCGATCCTTAAAAATAGGCAACAGCTTTATTTTACTGATATTGGTTACAAAAAGAGTTTAAAAAAAGACAAGG
>CANMLS010000040.1 GCA_947498785.1 uncultured Aquimarina sp.
AACTATAAGCCGTTTTGCGGGTGCAAATATAGAAACCTTTTTAATTCTGACAAGAACTTTTATTAACTATTTTGAAACTTTTTTTTAACATCCTGATAAACCACTCCTTACTAATTGTAAAAGCTTCAAAATGTTTTTATACCCTACTATAAAATTCAAAAATCACTTCAATACTAAAAAACCTAATCAGAGTATATTTCTAGAGAGACTGTCTTTTATTATAGAAAATTTATGTTAATCTGTTATTTATGTTATTGTTTTACTAAATACTAATTACATCCCTATAGAGAGATCATCACTTATTATATTTGCCCCCCATATTAAATCCCCTAAAACTAAACTTTCGTATTCACGTTTTCATTTTTGATCATTTCATTAAATAAAAACTTAAATCTAATATTTATCATGAAAAACAATATCTTGATTATTTTTACAATCACAACGATAAGCCTATTTAGTGTAGGCTGCAATAGTAGTGATGATTCTGTTACAGAACCTAATGATTCTATCAATTTTGAGAGCGCATTATTAAAAACTTTTCCTTTATCCGAGATAGATTCTAATCTTGCGGATAACATTTCTATCAAACAACCTACAATGATTAACGGGCTTCCTCAAAACAAAGGAGAGATCACGATACAGCTTGCTTATACAGAAATCTCTAAATTTAGCCTCAAAGAAGTTGATTTTAATTCTTCAGATTTCAGTATCTCCCCTTCTATTGGCGAACAAAGTATTATTCCAGGAAAAACCATTACTTATACGATAACTTCTTCTAAAGATTCTTCTACTTCTTTGCAATATGATGTTTTGGTTACTGTTAAAAAACTTGAACCTGGGCGTGAAAAGTTAGCTCTCAATTCATTTAGCTTTTTACAAACTAATAACACTGATTTTAGTGAAGATATTACTAGTGTCGAAATTCGAAAACATAGTAATTCTGTTGGGAACTACAGTACTATTGTAATGATTGTACCTCAAGAAACCAAATTTTCTAGTTTAGTCCCCACAATAGATTTTGAAGGAAGCTCTATAACATACAACACAAATGTAGATGGAAATGATTCTGATTTTAAAGAATTTACTGAAGGCGGTTCTTTAGATTTTAAATTCCCTAACATAATTGTTCTAAGAGTTAATAATAGTGATCGATCTAAGTTTCTTGAATATCGTGTATTTGTTGATGTCAAAAATCCAATTGTTTTTGATGACAATCATCCTCCTCTTGATGATACCACTGTAAATGGGGGACCTCAACAATTTGACAATGTCGTTGGTTTTACCAATTATGGAAATTACCCTATTACAACTAATATTTTTGCTTCAGAAATTAAAGTCATCGCAACTCCTGAAGCAACTGCCAAAAATTATTACACTGCGATACTTTTAAAAGAAGATAATTCTTCTGACAGTGATGATCACATACAAACTGGTGAAAAAGGAAAATTAAGAGCTGAGATCAATTTCCCTTTCAGTTTTACAGGAAGCACCGTTGGGTTTGACGTATATAGCATTGAAGCAGATTTTTCTGAACTTATACTTCATGCATACGGAACACCAGATATTCGAAAGGATATTAATTCTGGACCTCTAGAAGAATTAGAATTTCACATATATGATCCTGTTAAAATAAAGATATCAGCATCTGTATTAGTAACCACTCCTTAAATTCAATAAACCTATAAATAAAAAAACCAACTATTCTATTTAGTTGGTTTTTTTATTTATAGGTTTATCACCTTTATTCCTTTTCTAAACTCACAATAATAGATTTACTTATTGGCGTATGACTTTTATCTGCAAAATGATTATAAGGAACCAAAACATTGGTTTCTGGAAAATATGAAGCTAAGTTTCCTTGAGGAATATTATAAGGTAATACCAAAAAATTAACTGCTTTTCTTTCTTTGTTATTATAATTACTTATCAAATTGACAACATCAAGCTTCTTCAACTCATACTTTCTCATATCCTTCTCATTCATTAGTATAATTCTTCTTTCATTATACACCCCTCTATATCGATCATCCAAACCATAAATCGTAGTGTTAAACTGATCATGAGAACGAATAGTCATCAATAAAAATTCATTTTCACCGACCTTGTGCTCGGGCATATTACAAACACTAAATTGTGCTTTACCATTTGGCAACTTACTAAAATCTAAATCCCTTACATTATTAGGCAGGTAAAACCCTGATCCTTTGGATCGGTTATTTATATCATCAAACCCACTAAGAACTTCTTCAATTTTTTCTCTGATCAGTTCATAATGTTCACTTAATTTTTTCCAATCTACCACATGTCCTTTATGAAAATAGGCATCTGCAATTCCTCCAATGATTTCGGGTTCACTTTTTAGATTTCCAGAAGCTGGTTGCAACAATCCTTTTGATTGATGTACTTTTCCCATACTGTTTTCTACAGTAAAATATCTTGGTTTCCCATCCTTACTGTCTAATTCTGATCGTCCAAGTGTTGGTAGTATTAATCCTGTTTTACCAGTAACCAAATGTGTCCTGTTTAATTTTGTACTTACAGATACCGTAAGATCACAATTCTGAAGCGCTTCTGCAGTATATTCTGTATCCGCAGCAGCAGACAAGAAATTACCCCCTAATGCAATAAATATCTTAGCTTTTCCTTTGTACATCGCTTCTATTGCGTGTACAGTATCCAATCCCTCTTTATCGGGAGGTGTAAAACCAAAGGAGTTTTCTATTGCTGTATTTAATGCTGGTGAAACATGATGCATAATCCCAACTGTTCTATCTCCCTGCACATTACTATGCCCTCTCACTGGGCATGTTCCAGCTCCTGGCTTTCCTAAGCTTCCTTTAAGTAGTAATAGATTTACACATTCTTTTATATTATCAACACCATTTTTGTGTTGTGTTAGTCCCATAGCCCAACATATAATAATTTTATTATTATTGGCTAGTAGCTCTACTACTTCATCTATTTTATGTTCTTCTACTCCACATAATGTTAAAAGTTCTTCTTGAGAATATAGCTCTACATCTTTTATCAAATCTTCATATCCCTGAGTATAGGCCTCTATAAATTTATGATCAAATACATCCCCTCTTTCTTCATCTAACATTTTAAGTTTCTTAATGATTAGTTTCAAAAGAGAAACATCCTGATTTATTTTTACCTGGAGGTGAATATCTGTCAATCTAGTACCAGAGGACAAAACTCCTTTAACTTCCTGAGGGTTTTTAAATCGAATTAGACCAGCTTCTTCTAATGGGTTAATACTAATGACTTTTCCTTTGCTTTCTTTACATTTTTGTAAAGCCGATAACATTCTGGGGTGGTTTGTACCTGGATTCTGACCAATAACTAGAATTATTTCTGCTTCATCAAAATCCTCGAGCTTAACTGATCCTTTTCCTATGCCTAACGTTTCACTCAGACCCACACCACTTGATTCATGACACATATTTGAACAATCCGGCATATTATTCGTCCCGAATGCTCTAATAAATAGTCCATATAAAAAAGCTGCTTCGTTACTAGATCTCCCCGAAGTATAAAATACGCCTTCGTCTGGCGAATCTAGTTTGTGTAATTTTACTGCTATTAACCGATACGCTTCTTCCCAGGAGATAGGCTCATAATATATACTATCTGGTTTTAGAATCATAGGTTCTGTTAACCTTCCGCTTTTACCTATTTGGTAGTCTGACCAATGTGATAACTCTTCTACTGAATATTTTTTGAAGAAATTCTTATCTACTCTTTTATTTGTTGCTTCTTCTGCAATTGCTTTTGCTCCATTCTCACAATATTCTCCCAGTTTTGAAGGAGCATCTGGATCTGGCCAAGCACAGCCTGGACAATCAAATCCATCTTTTTGATTCATATGCGCAAGAGTATGTAGTGATTTTACCACCCCCATTTCTTTGAATGCATGTTGCAATGCTACTTTGACTGCTGGTAATCCTGCCGCATACTCTGCAGGTTTTTTGAGCTTAATCCCTGTGAACTCGGTAGGCCCAAGTACAGATATATTTCTTCTTTTGATAGTACTCATTAATATATTTTGAAGTCAACAATATCATAAAATGTTGATTTTTATCAAAGATACATGAAAATGTATACTATTACATATATTAAAACCTTGGTCTAATTATTTTTATTAGCCATCAACAGTTCCCAAACATCACCAAACCCAATTTAGAAGAAATTATTTTTATACAATTAGAAAACCTTAATGTTATGTATGACTCATTAAGCATTATGAAATATCAAAATAAGTTACTTCATAATGCTAATAAGAAATTGAAAGACAAAATCACTGATTTTAAACAGAAACTATATCCTACCCAAAAAAAAATCACATTCCTGATTATGATTAGCTCATCTCGACTAGGGTCAAATTGTTATGCTAATATTCAATTAACTATAGCTTGTTACAAAATATTTTATTATCCATTTCCTTTTTTTATATCAAAACTTAACAGGTACTTTTATCTCAGTCCAAGTTCCTCCTTTTGATTCTTTCTCAAGAAAGTTTATAATAATGGTATCATTCCAAACTAACTTTTTAATTAGTTTTTTTCGATTTTTAGACAAATATTTTAATGAAGATAAAGAGTCCAAAAACATGAGAAATATAAACTATATAATCTCCTGATTTACTTAGTTTAATGGTTCTATACCGAAGCTTATCTTATTTGTCATGGCTTTTCAGGTTAAACATATAATTTAAAAAAGAAAACTTGAGTTAAGTATAAAAATGCAAAAATGTTTTTTTTAATTCAACATTTAATAGACCAAAATCTACATTTTTGAAATTCCTTCAAAATGATAAATTAATTTATACACTACACCACTATCTCCTTTAAATTTAAAATCAATAGAAGCATTATAATCTTCAGTTGCTGATTGTGGTCCATAAAAATCAGCCTTGTTTAGTCAACACTACATTCGTTATTTTTTCATCAAACAATTTTAAAAGTGACTTATTAGTCATATATTTGTGACTGATAAGTCACAACAATGCCGAAACAGACATTTTTAAATTTAAAAGAATACAAAAAAAAACTCATTACAGATGCTTTTCTTCGGGAGTTTTCCGTCAAAACTTTTGATGAAGCTTCGTTAACTGATGTTGTTAAAAGCCTTGGCATTGCCAAAGGAAGTATTTACCAATATTTCGACAATAAACTTGATTTATTTATGTATTTAATCCAAGAATGCACAACTGTCAAGATGAAATATGTGGGTTTGGTAAAACGACAGAATTATTCAGATTATTGGATGTTTTTTAAAGCTTTATATGAACATGGGTTTCAGTTTGATAATGAAAACCCACTACACAGTCATTTCCTGCACAACCTTGTTAACAATCTAAACTCTCCATCAGTAAAAGATCTTTACGATGAGATGATGAAGCAGACAATTTCTGCTTTTGAAGAAATGGCGAAAAATGAAATTAAATCAGGCCATTTTAGAGACGATATTTCCTATAAAACAATGGGGTTCATCCTTTACAAAATGGGAATAGCTATACAGGAACAGTTAGAGTTTTCTGGAGTCATTAACCCAAAAGAAAGTATTCAAAAGAAAAGACCAGTTTATTACGATAAAAAAGAAACGCTGATACAATTGATTGAAGAACACATTCAATTGTTAAGATTAGCGTTTGATAAATAATAAAAAATGATACAAGTAGAAAACTTGAACTTTACCTACCCAAAAAATGATACATCAACTCTTAAAGGATTGAACTTTGAAATTGCCAAAGAGGAAGTGTTTGGCTTTTTGGGGCCTTCGGGAGCAGGAAAAAGCACAGCACAAAAAGTACTATACAAAATTTTAAGAAACTACCAAGGTTCTGTAAAAATTAAAGGTAAAAATCTTTCTGAATGGGGGAAAGAATATTTTGAAAAAATAGGTGTGGGATTTGAATTGCCTAATCACTATTTGAGACTTACTGGAAAAGAAAACTTGGATTTGTTTGCCTCCTTTTATCAAAGTGGTGAACGAAAAAATCTTAGTTCGTTATTTGAAATGGTTGACTTGACAGATGCAATGAATAAACCTGTCGAAACATATTCTAAAGGAATGAAGATGCGATTGAATTTTATTCGAGCCATTCAACACAATCCTGATATTTTATTTTTTGACGAACCAACTTCAGGACTTGACCCGGTAAATGCATACAAAATCAAACAGCATATTTTAGACCTAAAATCTCAAGGTAAAACTATTTTTGTAACCACACACAGTATGGAAACTGCTGATAATATTTGCGACCGCGTAGCTTTTATAGTAAATGGAAAAATACAAGCCACTGATACACCTCAAAACCTGAAAAGTGATTATGGTAAAGAAGCAGTTAAAGTAGAATTGGAAAAAGGTTTTATAAAGGAATTCCCCTTGTCTAAGTTAGGAGAAAATCCCGACTTCCTTTCTTTTTTAGGGCAAGGAGAAGTGAAACGAATTCATACATTAGAAGCTACCTTGGAGGAGGTTTTTATTAAAGTAACTGGTCAATCTTTGAAAGCATGAGGTTATTTTTCATACAACTAAAGTGGCAGTTAGTCCTGTTGAAAAAAAACAATATAATCAGCATCAGTTTTGGGGTAACCATGATCTATGGGCTTATACTGTTTTTTTTGAGAGATGTAGGAAGCTTCAACGAACTTCTGGTTGGACTGGTGATGAATGACCCTTCCGTGATTGGTTACTTTTTTATCGGTCTCGCTATTTATACAGAAATCAAGTATCAGATTTTATCGCCAATACTGGTAGCACCTGTTAGCATTAATTATCTTATTATTTCGAAAGTGCTGGCACTCTCCATAATTGGTGTAATTTGCTCGTTGGCTCTAGCTGTTTTGGTATTGGGTTTTGACTTCAACATTCTACCATTTGTCGTAGGCTCTTTTGGTATTTGCATGTTATCAGCATTACTCGGCATGATCGTGCTTACGTATGCATCTGAATTTTTAAAGTTTACCATGCTTTCCATTCCTTTCTTTTTAGTGTTTATAAACATTCCCCTTTTGCAGTATCTTGGTGTTATAGAAATGAAAATGATCAAGTACATTTTTCCTGTACAAGGAAGTCTTGATCTGATAGATTATGCGATAAGCGGAACAGATATAAATGATAAATTTTCTTATATATCGATAGGGATTTATGTACCGATATTTTATGTCTTGGCTTATTGGAGATTCAATAAAAAACTGGTTCAATAAAATATAACATCATGAATAAAACTTTAAAACTTTCCGTTGCAGACATCAAGATTATTTTTCGAGATCCATCACTGAAATCATTCGTTTTCTTACCTATTTTACTTTTTGCTTTAATAATATGGGGTGTACCTCCCTTGGTAGAAAAGTACGATTTACTGACTCCTTATTTGTCACTCTTTTTAGTGGTGGCTGTGATCGAAAACACGCAAATGTTTTGCTTTATCAGCACTATGGCATTGATTGATGAAAAAGAAACGGATATAGCAAAAGTGTATGGGGTGGTGCCTTTGACCAAAACAGAGTACATCTTTTCCCGTTTCTTAATCCCCTACCTTTTTACCGTGTTGCTAAATGTAATAATGTTTACAGTTCAACCACTATTTGAGATATCTTTTGGGACAGGAATTTTAATTTCTTGCTTGGCAGCTTTGGTTGTCCCCGTGTACGTATTATCGATAAACTCAATTGCTCAAAACAGAATGCAGGGTATGGTTTACGTTAAAGCTTTCAATATGCTCGTGCTAATTCCCATTACTGCTTTTTTTGTTCCTGAAAATATTAAACATCTTTTTAGTGTTTTTCCTACGCACTGGATTTTTCAAAGTATTGAAAATGTTACGATGGGAAAAGACATGACACTGGTGTTTGGAGTAGGTCTTGTGGTTTTCATAATCTTGATTTGGCTTACATCCAGACTATTTATCAAAAGGCATTTTGTTTAATTAAACTCAGAGAAAGTCGTATTCGATTTAATCTATATTAAAAATTTTAATAGTCAATATTTGTTTTTTTCGGGATTCCAATATATATACTCCAAACCATTGGCAGCAGCTTGAGCACGTTGAACCCCAAGAATTTTTGATATTAAGTAAAAGGATGCATCTATCCCCGCCGAAACACCTCCTGAGGTTATCACTTTCCCATTATCTACGTAACGCCTATCACGATGCACTTTTTTAATTTTAGGGAAATTATTTTCTAAGTCATTCAACCCTGAAATATTAGCTGTGGCTTCTAAACCATCTAAAAGACCCAGTTCTGCAATTAAAAAGGCTCCATTGCAAACTGATAGTACATAATCTGCATTTTCTGCACTTTTCAAAATCCAATCTCTTGCTTTTTGATTAACGGTATCGTTCATTCCGGCAGGTATGATTATAATATCTGGTTTCGGTGCATTTTTTATAGTGTATTGAGGGTTTATACTTAGATTGGGTTGAGTAATGATAGGATTTGAGGTGGCTCCTACCGTATAAACGTTAAAACTACTTCCGCCAGAAACAAAAGCATCATATGGACCCGCATAATCAAGTACTTGATTATAATGAAATAAATAAATAGCAACATTCATAGGGGGATTCAGAACCCTCAAAGGGTTAAACAGTTCTTTATTTGAAATATTTGTTATTTCTTTCTCAACTAGTGCCATACCACAACTAGGGCACTCACCACCGATCTCGGCTATTTTTCCATCATCAGCACATGCACATGGAGGGCATTCATAATATATTTTGTCTTTTTCTTGTGCTAAACTATAATTTGTTAGACTTAATGAAAGTAATAATAAGAGTGTTGATGTACATTGAAAGGAGAATTTAAAAGTTAATTCCATTATTTAATTTGTTAAAATTATTCAGTAAAATTAACTCAAGTGGAGTTGACCTAAAAGCCAACTTAGCACAGTATTAGGACAAATCAAAATGAATGACTACAATTCTGAGGGTAACTTATCCTTATGCTTTTTTATTAAAATTCTAAGATGATTTGTGCTTTTAAAACCGCAGGCTCTTGCTATTGTTTCCAAAGTGTTATTTTCTGCCAAAAGTTGTGAAGCACGCTCTATCCTAAGATTTTCACGATACATACCTAAGGTAATCCCAGTAGTCTTTTTAAATAATCGAGTAAGGTTTCTAACACTCATATTAACGTTATCGGCAACATCTATATTCGAGTTTGAATACTCTAAATTATTCATTATATAATTTTGAGCTTCATGTATTCTGTTATCCATATGATTGCGATAATTCAAATAAGCGCTAATTTGAGAATCGTTCTCACCACGGCGAAAATATACTACCATTTGCTTAGCCACATCAATAGCATATTTTATTCCTAATTCTAATTCAATAATATGTAAAGTCATATCAATTCCGGCAGTAACACCTGCACTCGAATATATGTTTTCATCAATTACAAATAGCTTATTTTTTGATAATTTAATGTTAGGAAATCGTTTAGCAAAATCTTCCATTCTATTCCAATGAGTAGTACAATTTTTATCTTTCAGAATACCTGCTTCTGCGAGTAAAAAAATACCAGTGCAGATGGAGCAAACATGAACATTTTTAGAATATTGTTTTCTTAACCATTCAAAAAAACCTGAACAGTCTGATAAAAAACTAATATCTGAAAGTAGCTCAAAATTAACACCGGGCACAAAAATATAATCCCTCGATGAGAGTATGATTTCATCATAAGGAATTAAATTGGCAAACTGCAACCCAGCACAGCTCGTTATTTCATGTTTATTTTGATAGATTGAAGCAAAATGCAATTCAAAAGGGGCATTACTTTCTATTGCTTCGTAAAAAGCATGAACTGGACCATTTAAATCTAAAAGTTGTACTTTAGGAGGTACCAAAAAAACTATTCTTCTAATACTATTCATAATTGCATATAAAATCTCGTGTTGAGTAGACAGGAGGAATTTCACCCCGAGCCTCTCCCAGAACCATTCGTGATAGTCTCCCATCATACGGCTCTTCTAATTTTACTTGCAAATATAAGCTCATCCTTTTACAAGCTGGTAAATAGTAATTAAAATTAGCCCATTCCTTCGCTCCAGTTTCATTAAAAAACCTTCATCACTACTACGAATGAGTCAGTCCCTTTATAGTACTTTGATATTTTAGCTATAAGTTGTACTTATTATGTACTTCTCTTGATATTACTGCACAGGCTCCCGAGTTCTATAAATAAGTCCAAATAGAAGTGATACCTCCTAAATGACACTTGTCGATTAGCCAGTAAACAGGTAATCGCTAAACTTGTCATGTTTACCATACTTCAATTTGACAGGATGTAACACGTTCTCGACACTTTATCAGAGATTCAGTTGCATTTATCTCTATTACTCATACCTGACAACACTTTAATGGCATTGTCAAAATTCCAGCACTCTAAAATCATCATTATAATAAAATAAAAAATATCGTATTTATAAACTAAGGCTTGGAAAAGGGTTTTATATAGGATACAGTGTTAGCAATAGTATTTTATTTGTCTAATTCTATAATAGTAAAAAATGTCTTAAATTTTTAATCATAAAATTATTATTGATATAAATATCAAAAGATTAAACAGATGATAGCCTTTATTCAGGACGAGTCAATATTATTACTAACGGTTAATGCATGTGTCTTAGCAGAGCAAAATGTTACCTTATTTTTCGATTTTTCTGCGGATTGGTTGCTATTTTTCCTTTTTATAAGCATAGCGACTAACCAAAAATACAAGAACCATTGGATTGTTTACTTAGTTGCTATTTTCCTTTTCAAAGTACTCATGAATTCAGAAATTGATAGTTTTGGAGGAATCGAACAAATCACATGAATATGATCTGATTAGATATTCAATTCTTGCTCTTTAACGTTTCTCCATAAACTGATCATTTGCTAATCATGTTCAACTAAGGTTTTAACCATACCCTATAATATTCGAAATCGATACTTATGTGTGAAAACAATGTCATAATCGCATTTGTAATACACCTGTGTTAATTTTCTATATTTACTCTTCTTAAAAAAAATTAGATGAGCAAAGCTAAATATTGGCTAAGGACTAAGCCTTTAAAACATGACCTTTTTTGACCTGTTTTTCTATTACCTAAGCTGTTTATTAATTTACGTCGTTTGTTATAAATTCAAACAATTGGTAGTGTTTGGGTATGCTCCAGGATTCGGTTTCTTGATTATAATTTAGACCGTTCCATTTGATTCTTCTGGAGTTCAGGTGAATTTGGTTTATTTTCTCTAGTAACTGTTCTATTTCTTTTTTTGTTAGCCTTTTACAACCTATAGAAAATCTAAACCAGTCTTTTTTATTATACTTTATTTCTGAAACAAATAATGTGACAGTTTTATCAGCATCAGAACCAGAAAAGTATTGCCATTCGGAGCTATTATTAGAATAAGAAATTGGTTTAAAAAATATTTCAGGAAACACAGTTCTGCTTTGCTTTAATATTGTTTCTAGTTCAATTTCCTTTTTCGAAATGAAGTTGAAATTTGCTTGTGTATATTCCGTCTTAGTAAAAAATACTATTTTCACATACTTGTCAAATGGATTTAACACTTCGTGAATACAGTCTTTCAAATCAGAAAAAGACGATTTACTCCCAAAATCAGGTAAAAACCCTGTAACAAAATCAGATCCCCAACTTGCACCGAAACAAACTCCAATATTTTTTAATAAGCTTTCATCTATTTTTGAGATTATTAATTCTAATAGAGGTTGATTAATTTCCTTAATGAAATCTATTCTTAGAGAGATATCATGAGCGAAATCTGAATTTTTGATATTGTTCTGAATAGAGAATTCCATGCTATGAACTACAACGTTTCTTGTATGTTACCTTTACTTGCGGAAGGCCGCATATACAATATACAAATTATTGTGTTTTAGTTTTCTTAATAATTGAGTAAATTAAAACAGCAATTGAAACAAGACATAAAACCTGACTTCCAATAATTATCATTTGGTTACCAAAAGGCCATCTCATTAATCTGAATAGGGTTCTGAAAATTGATGGGATAGAAATAAGCATCATTGTAGATTCAACTCGATATTGCTTTTTTAGCAAAGCTACAATGCCATAAATTAGAATCAATATTGCCATAATTAACCTTCCTAATAATAGGATTTCATTATCTCCTGCAAAAGGAATTAAATGTTCTAAATATTAAGCCCAAAAGAGTTAAGACAAAACAAAAAAGAGGAATGTATTTCAGCTCTTTTATTTACCCGATATTGTTATTAATAAGCACAAAAGTTTACAATTTTACCGCAATTTTTCTTTTAACCGTCAAATTGTAAATTTGGCTGACTTTGTTAATGTGTACCAGCTTAGGGTTTGATACTTGACCTTCACTATTTTTACTTTGTTGTGCTTTCGTTTTTTTCTTCAGTTTAACTAATTTTCAATATCAGCATCAATTTCTTCTTCTTCATAATCTGCTCTTTTTAAAACCTCTTTTTCTCCTACTAAATTATTATCTACATCAATAGTAAAATTTGTTCTATTTCCCTCTTTATCTTTAATCGAAACTAATGCTATTGCTTTACTTTCTTTTTTTTCCCGAACAAAACGAGTTGCAGTTGAATACATAAAAGGAATTACCAAATCTCCGGATTTATTTATATAACCATATAATTTTGTTCTTTTATCTTGAACCTGAAGTAAATAGGCACTGTACTCTGTTTTTGGAATTATAGTTGCATTTAATTCTTTAATTAATTTACCATGTTTGTCTAGTATTGAATAAATACCATTATTTTTTTTCACAATAAATCTATCAAATGAGCTACTAATTTCACTGTATTTTTCTCCATCTATAGCAATTTCTCCTTTAATGTTAAGGTAATCTGCAGTTTCACCATTACTTTTATAGGCCTTAAAAAGAGAATATTTATCTTGTTTTTTTCTACTGGTACTATAATGAGGCGTATCAATAGAAGTATATGATCTTGTAGTTAATAATTGTGTTTTCTTACTTAGAGTATCTAATTTGTATAAAAAGGCTTTGTTATCTTTTGTAATATTGAATACATTGTTAATACTTAATTCTATGTCTTGATTTTCAAAATCGAAAATTTTAGTACCTTCAAAATCAAATAGAGCAATCAATTTTTTATCATTCTCTTGATGTTTTTTTACGATGTAATATGAACCGTAATTTTTTATATCCGTATCTCTATTTACTGGTAAAATCAATTTTCTTTTTTCCGCATCAAATAAACCATGACCACTTTCCGAACGGTATTCATCTATTTTATACCATTTATTTACAATTAAACTGTTCTCTTTTAAAATGAAATCATAACTGTTAATTTCAGTATTATCCGGACTTACCCATATTGTTTTATTATACGTACTATAATAGCCTAGTAATTTTTTGCTTTTACTTAGAGAATTAAAAGTTGGTTTTAGAACCCATTTTCCATCATTATCAATTAAGCCATAATTGTTATTTGAAGATTTTGCAATGAATGCTTTTTCAATTGTGTTTTCAGAAAAAGAAATGGTTATTTCAGAGGTTTTTTGTTTTTCTACAATCCGAAATAATAATTTTTCTGGTTGTATGGCAAAATCAAAATTAGATATTATCTGTTTCTCTTTTCCTTCTTTTCCTGAAAGAATAGGTTCTTCTGGTTTATTAGAATTTATGTAGTCATTAAATTCTTTTTCTGTTTTAAAGTTATCATTTTTCAACTTTATTTTTAAAACATCAAAAAATAAAAGTAAAGCTTTAAAATGTGTAATTTCATTATCTGTAAATTTAGATATTGATGACCTGCTTGTATATTTGTAATAAAGCCCGTCTTTACCTATTGCGTATACTTTAAAACTTTTATTTTCTTCATTTCCTTTTTTTAGAAAACTAACCGTTTTATTATTTATTTGAAGGTCTTCAATTTGCAATGAATCTAAAGATGATTCTTTTCCATTTGTTTTAAAATCTGTATATTCTTGAGATTTAAAAAACAATGTAATATCAAAACTTTTAATTCTTTTTTGTTTAGTTTTTATTAGAAACTCTATTTCATTAAATTTTATTTTATTTTCTACTTTTAGGTTTGATTTTTTCTTATTATAATATTTAACATTACTTAAGATGGCTTTATTGAATTCAATATTATTTGTCTCTAAAAAGTTCTCAAAATTATCTTCATCTATTGTAATTTTCGTTTCATTATTTCTTACTACTTGAGTCCAATTTGCTTTTTCAATTTTTTCTTTTAAAACTTTAAGTTCTACGTTTGTAGATGAAAGCTTAACTGGTTGAGGCTCTAATGGTGTTACAGAAGAAAACTTAACTGGTGTATTTCTAGAGAAACCTAGTTCTATTAAAGATTTTATTTCTGCTTCAGCTTTAGAGATATCTTTTAATATTGATTCTTTTTTTTCTTTAAAACTCGAATCTTGTGCATTAATCGATGTGAATACGAAAATAGAAGTAAATACAAATAATACTTTTTTTAAATTCATTTAGTAGTTTATCAGTGAGATTAAAAGTGTTTTACTCAAAATTTATTTTTCAATTCCAAATCTAGTTTAATACTTTTTGCCTAAATTTTACAACGGTTGATACATGAAAAATAGCAGATTTGTATGCGATAATTTTCAGTTAAAAAACAAAGATAATAGAAAAGAGCTTAACTTTTAGATTAAGCTCTTAACTGGTATTTTTATATATATCAACCGTTGTAGTCAGTTGTTATATTATAGTTAAATAACTTGTATAATATTTTATTAATAGCTATTCTCTGATTGGGAAAGTTCGATCTCCCCATTTGTTAGTCTTCCTTAATTCTCCCTTTTCATCAAATAATTGAATTCATAGTATGATGAATAAATTCAAAAAGTGATTAACCTAACAATAATGGATTAACATTAGTACCTCCATCTACATTATATTCTGAACCTGTAATAAAAGAAGCTTTATCAGAAGCAAGAAAAGCAGCCATTTCGGCAATTTCTTCAGGTTTCCCATATCTTTTAAGAGGAATTCGATTTTTCATTAATTCGCTCAATCCATTAAGTTGTTCTTCTGACATTCCTGTTTTGCTAAAAATAGGTGTAGCTATTGGTCCAGGGTTAAGAGCATTTATCCTAATTTTTCGTGGAGCCAATTCTGTGGCAGCTGTACGAGTGTATGAATTTAAAGCTGCTTTAGTTGCTCCATAAACAGCCGTATTTGGCATTCCTGTATAAGCATTAATAGAAGATAGATTAATAATACTACTTCCATCATTAATAATAGGTAGAAACTTTTCAATTGTAAAAACTGCTCCTTTAAAATTAACCGCTATCAAGTTATCAAACCCACCTTCAGAATTTTGTCCCACAGGCATAGGAATAAAAATACCCGCATTTACAAACAAAATATCAATGTTACCGAATTCACTTTTTACTTGATTAACAGCAATATCAATAGCAGATAAGTCTGAAACATCTGCCGTGATCCCTTTAACACCAAGTTCTGTTGCTGCTATATTAATTTTTTCTGTTGAACGACCTATAATAATTACAGTTGCTCCATCTTCTTTAAATTTTTTAGCTGTTGAATAGCCAATGCCGCTATTACCACCTGTTATTACAGCTATTTTTCCGTTTAAATTACTCATTTTTATATTTTAATTTATATCAAATTTTACTTGATACAAATATCAGAGCAGGTATTCTTTCTTGAATTATCAATCTATTTTTTTAAATAGTCAATCTCTAATTGAGTCTATTTTCAATTTTTCTTGAAATTGAAGTGGAGTTGTTTTAGTATATTTTTTAAAAAAGCGAATAAAATTAGAAGGTTCTTTGAACCCCATTTTAAAAGCAATTTCTTGAGATGTATATTTTTTTTCTGAAATATTTCGTTTGATTTCCAATAATAACCAACTATCTATAAACTCCTTAGCTGTTTTGTTTACAATTTCTTTGCAAATTTCATTTAAATAATTGTAGGATACATTTAATTTCTTTGCATAATCTTTTGCATTATGTATTTGGCTGTAATGTTTAATAATTAATTCTTTAAACAGATAGAAGTTTTTAAATCTTTCGCTATCAAAAAAAGTATGTTGATTACAAGCAAGTCGTTTGATTTGAAATAGCAGAGTCATAAATGTAGAATGAATAATCTCTGACTTTAAATTAACATCTACATCCTTGAGTAAGTTTTCAATCAACAACAAAATAGGTTTTAGAGAATTAATACTCTCTTTACCGATTTGAATATTTGAAGTATGATAAATTTGAAGAAAATGAAATAGGTTTTTATCGCTTATATTTTGTGTAATAAAACTTTCTTCAAACCCAATCACGTAACCTTTTATGGTAAGTTTTTTATTAAATGAATGAACTTGTCCTTTTGTTACTGGTAGGATTGTTCCCGGTGATAAAATTTCTTCTTTAAAATCTAAAGTATGTTTACTTTCTCCTTCAAAAACAATAATTAGTGCATGAAAATCAATCCGGTGTGGTTTAGATAAATCAAAATTACTTTCAGAGACTCGTTTGTACAACTCTTGAATTGGAATAAATTCGAAAGGAATGTTTTGTTTTACAAAGCGCGTAAAAAGAATGTCTTCTATTTCATTTTGCATTAATTATTTCTGTTTTCTTATGTTCGTAAAGGGAGATGGTTTGCACAAGTTAAAGATTAGGTATACACTAAACTAACTTCTAACCTTGTAGATTATTGTTTACTTCTAAGATACTTCTATTATTATACTCAAGGAAAAAGTTCCTGTAGAAGCACTAAAACAGAGTAGTCAAACACTCCTTTTATTCTTGTTGATATGCTCATGGACAGTCCAAAACGAATAGCAAAATCCCATTCAATTTTGAAAAAAGTTCTGTTTTAAATCCAATTAATAAAAAATTATGAAGATTATTTCAGTTGCCGTTGTTATAATACGATAGCTGAAAATAAACTTGAGGAAATCCAAGGATTTATCCATTGCATATATTCCAAAAAAGCTTCCCTATTTCTCAAACAGAAACATCTTTGCCTCACATTCTAAATATGTCAGACACCTTTGATAAAAGAGTAAAGGGCAATGTTAGTTGTAAATAATAATAAAATTGGTCATGACTACAACTTTTGTAACATTTATCTAGGCTTTATAACTGAAATTAATACATTCCCCTTTTTATGACCTTTTTCTACGTATTCGTGAGCAGTTACAATATCCTGTAAAGGATAAGTTCTATCTATTATTGCCTTTAAATGTCCAGTTTCAAAAAATGCTTTTAGCTTTGGCAAATAATCGGGTTGTATTTTTAAAAAACCATCATCAACTGATACATAATTTCCGTTTGGTGTAAGTGATTTTTTACACGCTTCTTTTAAATCGGAGGTTTTATTTTTCCCAACTGCATCTAAGATAAAGTCGTACTGTTCTAATTGATTAACTGCATCATTAGTTGTGTAATCAATCATTATATCTGAACCTAGTGAAGCAACTAAGCTAAAATTTTTTTCACTACAAACAGCTGTAACCATTGCTCCACGATGTTTAGCTATTTGAATAGCTGCTGTACCTATTGCGCCTGAAGCACCATAAATAAGAATTTTTTGCCCCTCTTTTATATTAGCATTTCTCATAAAATGTATCGCCAATGTTCCTCCATAAACAATTGCGACCGCCTCTTGATGGCTGGCATTTTTAGGTTTAAAAAACACCTCTCCTGATGCAATTTCTTTAATAGACACGCATTTATACTCTGCATAAGTTCCTCTACTTATTCCTGTAAAACCAAATACGTCATCTCCTTTCTTGAAGGCTTTAATATCTTTACCAGTTGCCTCTACTATACCAGAAAACACCAAACCAAGTATAGGATTTCGTGGTTTTGTAAACCCCATAAACAACCGCATTCCAAATTTCATTAACTGTTTCATTGGAAATTGATGCCCCCCTGGTATGTTTAATTCACGAATTACACAATCACTTGCTGTTACCGCTGTAACATGAATTTTTACTAAAACTTGGTTATTTTTAGGAATGGGTTTATCCACTTTACCATATTGTAAAACATCAGGCTTTCCATATTTTGTGCAAATAACGGCTTTCATTTTTGTCATGACTTAAATTCTTATTTATTGAATTAATAATGATTCTTTTATTATCCTAACTCTTGATATTCAAAATTTGACTCAATCCATACGTCTATTATTACAATTGAGGAGATAGAAGAATCTACGATTCTCAATATATTATCGCAGTCCTCTAAATCTATATTCCACTTTATATTTGTGGACAAATTATCAAGCTTAGGTTTTAGTTTTTTAATATTCTCATCATTCTCGATTGATGTTTTGAATAGCATGAATCATTGTTGTTGTTTTCAAATGTAAACCAGAATGACAGTTCACCCTGCATTAGAAATCTTCACCAAAGATAGAGAGGGGAAGCGAATAAGAATTAGGAAGAAACAATTTGATGTTAGGACAAATCAATCTTTTCTCGATAAGCGACAGGAGTTATACTTTCTTGTTTTTTGAATAAACGGGTAAAATAAGACTGGTCATCAAATCCCAATTCTGCGGCGATTTCCTGGATAGAAAGATCTGTTTGAAAGAGTAAAACTTTGGCTTCATTAACTAATGTTTCTCTAATCCAGATGGAGGGGGATTTCTGGGTAATTAATTTGATTGTTTTATTTAAATGATTAGGGCTGATATTAAGCAAAGAAGCATAGCTAGAAACCTGATGTCTAGTATTTATATTTTTGTGAAGTAATTCTATAAACTTATTGGTTAATTTGACAGCAGTTTTATTTTTATGGTTTGAAATCGGCTGATAATCAACATTTAAATCGCAAAGTGTTGCGATAAGATGAGATTGAAGTATCAGCTTATTTTGCAGACCATTAGTGGTATATTCATCCAGAATTCTATGTAATGATTGTAGTAAATATTTTGCCGATTGGTTTTTAAGTTTGATAATGGGATTTCCCCAAACAGTTAAAAACTCTAAGGATTTCAATAAATCCCGACTTCCAATTTGTCCAATTAAAAAACTATCACTAAATCCACAAATAAAACCTTCTCCTTCTTCTCCTTCTTTGAAATTTTCTACACTATGGCTAAAAACCTTTCCTGCAGGAATGACAATACATTCATTTTTATGAATTTTAATTGGATAAAATCCTGCTTTCATTGCTAATACACCACTTGTTAGAAAAATAAGTGAATGCGTTTTTGCCTTTACTGGTGGAACGGGAGGTTGAGAAATTTCAGTTAAATCTTGTAAACTTGCAATATAGAAGTCTTCGTAACCTTGTTTGAATATATCATTTCGTTTTGAACCAAAGCACATAAAAGATTCCAATAGTTCGTTTGGTTTGAGGATTTTTATTTTTGAATCCATGAATTCTTTTTTTTGCTTGCCACTAATGTCCTCGCATATGAAATTTAGTATTATAACTGGCTTTAAACTTACAAAAAGACTTTAAATTAAGCACTTAAACTGCTATTTTTTTACCGTGTTGTAAAACGTTTTTGACCATAAATATCCGAAAATTAGAATGATTATTACATAAAAAACATTGCTAGTAATCTTCAATGTGGAAATGTTTTACAGCGGTTTTATGATTTGTTGCGGACTTTTCTACCTGAAAATGTTCACTTGACCCTAAAAATAATTGATTGTAGGAAATTCAGCAAGTGAATTTCCTACAATCAATTATAGTGTGTTAGCGGCAGGCATTTTATTATTCTTTCTAGACAAGGGTTAGTTTTAAGAATTCTTCAGAATCCGATTCATCAATGATTTTTTCCTCCTTTTCCACTCCATATTTTCTCAACATATTTAATGAAATCTCATTTTCCAATTCTACTGTTGCAATAATCTTTTCGCAAAAATTTGATTTATTTTCTCTAATTAAATCTAAAATTTCTGTCATTACGCCCAATTGCCTAAACTCTGGGTGAACCATATATACAATTTCCAGTTCGTTTTCTTTTGTATACTGGGTTTCTTTCAATTCTAAGTGTCCATAAAGAATTTTATTTTTAAAGATTCCCCAAATCCAAAATGTTTTGCCAAATTTCTGTTTATATACTTGGAACACCTTATTAAACACTTCTCGTTCTCTTTCAATGACACCAGTTGCTCCACCCATAAATTTAATGGATTGTTTGTCCATTACCATTTCCAGATATTCTTCTTCATCTTTTTTTTGATATGGTCGAATAGCAAACCTTTTACTTTTTAAAATTATTGGTGTCATTTTTTTTAAATAAATACCATTTAGTTCGAGTTTTTTGCTGTTCGCTAATGGTTTGGCTAAGGTTAATGTGGGAGTAGATAATCGAGGATTATCGGGCTCTAATACTAAGCTGAAGCCTTTTTGTTTAATTTTTTATTTTGTGTCAAAAAGCTAAATCAAAAAGGATTAATGCCTTGTAAATATACACAAAACATCGAATAAGAAACCAAGTCAACACTAACCTTGGCCGTTGTTATGGTGCGTTTTTATTTGTCTAAATTTGAAACAAAAGTTTCTTGAAATCCTTTAATAACCGATTCTATTTCTTTCTCATTTTTAACAGAAACACTGTATTTTGATGTAAAAGTTACTTCACATTTGTTGCTGGACACCTTATTTACTTCAAATATTCCTGTGTATTTAGATATTGGCATTGGCGTTGATAATATCACAAATTCCATTAGAAGATTTGCATCATCAATCTTTGTTAATTTTTCTATAATCTCTCCACCACCTTTTAAATAAATATTCCGAACAGCTCCTATTCCTTTTCCTTCAACATTTACTTTTTCGATTAATTCTGGCACAAACTTTTCAGTGCCGCCAAAATCAATTAGTTTTTTCCATACTATGTCAGTCTTAACTTCTACCATACTTTTTGTAGTTACTACTCTTTTAATTTCTTTCATACTTGTTTCCTTTGTTTTACAAGAAGCAATTATTGCTATAGCAAGCACTAATATTATTTTCTTCATTTTATTATGATTGTTTTAAGGAAGCAAATGTATTTCTCAATCATAAAATGGGATTTAGTAAAAGGACAGAAGTATCATTTTTCGGTCAAATGTTTAAACTACTTTAATCATTCTTTCTCTAATTAAGAACTGTTTAGGCGTTTCATTGTAGAATTTTCTGAATAGGTAGATAAAATGAGAAACGTTTTCAAAGCCTATTTCTAACGAAACTTGATTGATACTAAAATCTGTGGTCGATAGAAGTATTTTTGCTTTTTCGAGTTTTTTATTCGTCAACCATTTTTTGGGTGATGTACCATAGTTTCTTTTAAAATCTCTCCTGAATGATGATAAACTTCTACCACTTAAAAAAGCATAATCTTCAACTAGTAATGGTTTATCAAAATTAAGTTCCATTATTTCTTTTATGTTACGTTTAGTTATCTTTTGAAGAGATTCTAGTATTTTTAAAAAATTGTTTCTTTGTTCTGAATTGTAAAATAGGTGTAACAATTCCAATAACTTTAGTTTGGTTATTTCTTTGTATTTATTTGTGTCGTTTTGATAAAGTACAAGTATGGTTTCTGTGAAAACTTTGAGTTTATAAGAATATTCCATTACATAGCTAAAGCTTTTTACATTTTTTAAATCTTTTTTGTTTTCTAAAAAACTATTTATTAAATCATCTTCAATGAAAAAGAAAACAGCTTCAAATTCTTCGTTTTCTGGAATAATGTCAGAAATCATATATCTGCCTTTCGGAATAAATACTATTTGATTTTGAGAAGCTAAAAACCGTTCTCCTTCGTAATAGGTTTGAATTTTAAGTTTACCTTTTAAAACTATCGATATTACGTGAGTGGCAACATAATGGTCAGTTTCTGTATCGATTGTATCAATGCTTTTATAAACAATGCTTGAGAGTCCATCTACCATTATTTTCTTTACGTTCTTGTGCTGATATAATAATTGTGGGACTACTTTCATCTAAAGTTCAATGTTTGTTATAACTGCTAATGTTAAGTATAAGAAACGTGGGACAGGTTATGAGCGATACATTTCGGGTTGGATGGTACTAAGCCAAATATAAACATTTTGCTTTTATCTTTTTTTCTCATAAACGCCAAATTTTATAGTTGGCGACTTAGCAAATAAGCACAGACCTTACAATAAAATCTTAAAGCCCTATGTTTTTTATACATTGTGGCTGTTGCACAACCTCTATTCCTATAATATTAAGTATTTTACACGTTGAGTTATTTTTTTAAGTAATTGACTTTCAGTGCTAATTTTATTTTGAATATATTAAAACTGCCTGAGTTTATCAAAAATAGTAGTTGTGCAACGGTTACCATTGTTGTAAAACGTTTTTTTATTCAGACTAAAATCGGTAGCCTATACTTATTGCACGACGATTAATAACATCGTGATCTGTTTTATCAGAATTAAATAAATTTGCTCCCATACCAACTAAAACTTCAAAAACAATTCCGCTTTTGGTAATCCATTTACCTCCAATACTTAAACCAAGTGATAAATCAAGCACATCAGAACCTTCATTTAAAGTAATATTTCCGTTTATATCAGTTAACTGTTTTCCATCGGTTGAACCAAAAGTTCCAAATCCTTCAATAAAAAAACCTGAAGCATATCTTTCCCCAAAGTATCTCCTATAAAAAGGTGAAATAAGAAAATTTGTATCCTCATCATTTTTTTTGCTAAAAACATACAATCCGGTAATTCCAATTGAAGATTTTTTATTTAAGCTTCTTTCGTAAGTAGTTTCGAAAAGTCCTAATGATGTAAATAATAAATTAAGTTTTACTTCATTTTTTTTCTCATTAGAATATCTAATAGTATCATTTTGATTTTGGCTCTTAACAGTAAAAAATGTAAATAGCATTACGAGGAATAAAAAAGGTTTTCTCATAAGAAAGTTTGTTTAATTTTTAAGCTCTCAAAACTAAATGAACCGAAATTTAAAAGGTTTTAAAATCTTAACTTTGAACAAATCCGCACTTATTTATTAGATTTCCGATACGCATTTGGGGTTTTTCCAGTAACTTTCTTGAATGCTTTATAGAAGGTTGTTTTTGAAGTAAAACCAGACTCTAATCCTATGGCTAATAGACTGTAGTTTTCAAATTTTGAATCTAAAATCATTTCCTTAACAGCTTCTACACGATATCGATTTATGTAATTTGCAAAATTATCCTCTGTTATAGTATTTACAAGTTGAGAAACATAGCCCGCACTAATCCCTAACTTTTCAGCAATTTTTTCTCTATTCAATGTACTATCCCTATAAATTTGTTGGTTCTTACAAAGAATTTCGAGTTTTTTAAAATGGTGATTATCTGATGTAAGGGATTCTTTTTTATCTTCTATTTCATTACCAATATCAGATGATAAATTGTTATAAGAAATTAATAGGCCATTACTCAACAATGTATTGATACCAGCTTTGTCTCTGGCAAGTTTATATTTATAAATTCCAATGTATGAAGTCCAATGAATTAAGAATGTCGCCAGTAATGCAAGGATTTTCATAAAATATGAAATATCATATTGTAAAAATAAAGCTACCAGAATGGCAATTACCCAAGAAAACAATAATATAAAAACCATTACCCATAAGACAGTTAACCATTGTTTTTCCTGTTTATCTTTTATAAACTTGATGAAGTTATATGTGTAAATTAAAATAGTTAATATAAATGTTATAGCAAAAAAAAGTTCTATTTGGTTTAGAATATCAAATAACCTTATACCTGAATTTGAAATATCATAAAGGCCAGCAACTGCAGAAAGGTCATTTATAATATTAATAATGACTGAATACCCAAAAGGAACGAATAGCAGCAGTAGTTTTTTTGAATTCTTTACTGGATGATTTACTTGATTTACAACAAACAAAAAAATAAAAACTGGAAGGATAAATGCCCATTCTATATTGTCAATAAATCGCAAGAATGGACTAACACTAAATGCATCCGCAATTTCAAAAACAAGATTTAACAAGAGTATTGAAAGTGTGAATATTGCATAAGCCAAATATTTATTTGCGATACTCTTGAACAAAGGTGATTTCAAAATAATTGCACTTAAAATTATTCCTTGAAAAACTGCAATATTTAAAAGTGTTGTATAAATCAAAAGTGAATATGCCTTAATAAATTATCTTTCAGATGGGTTTTATCAAAATGTTTTACAACGCTCTGTGTATAGACAGTAAGGCAGATTCAAAGTACTCCTATTAATTTGACCATACACCTTGTTAATGGCTGTATTTCTTAATTGTCTTCTTTTATAAAAGGTTGTCCTTTTCCAGTTTCACACAAAGATTTAAGACTATCAAGAAATCTTCCCCAATGATGATTGCAAAATCCAAAGAATTCACTTTCTTCAGCCCAATTTAAATGAGAAAATCTCAGGAAAGTTGTGTTGTCTTTTTCTTCTACTTCAAAAGATAATTTGGTCCCAATCCACTCTATGTCTCCGTCTACGCATTCCCATTGAACTTCTTTCGATGAATTCAATTTCAAAACTTTCATTTTATTAAAATATTCTTCACCAAATATGAAATGGTTTACATTTCCTTCTTTAGGTTTTGCGGTAGCCTCATTTGTCCACCAGCCTTTTAATCCTTCTTCAAGTGTAATAGCGTCGTATACTTGTTTAGCAGATGCCTCAATTGTTAAGTTGTGTCTAATATTTGCCATTTTTACAATTATTCATTTTTATATATTAAGAACTCAATATCTAAATTTTGACACTAAACTCTTTTTTATTGCCATTAACCCTAATATATAGTTACCATGGTAACTATATATTTCTATATGAGGAACTAATTTAGTAAATCTTTTAAGTTTTTAAACTTTTTTATAGTAGCATGAGTATAAGTTTTCAGTTGGTTTGCTGGGATTGTGTCCTAATAAAACTTGAATGTATCGTTAATCTATTTCTTCTCCTAATACATGAGTAGCAAAATCATGTCTTAACATATGCTAGTGGATGATCAGATATTATACCATATATAGGATGCAAAGTTATAATGAGCTATTGTTAAAATATTGTATTTATAACCTAAGACTTGGGAAAGGGCTTTACATAGGACATAGTGTTAGCCACTGGATTTTTTATAGTTTTCAAATTCCCAACGTAATCTGTTCCTTTACATTGTGATAAATCAAAGATGCTTTGATACATTCTTTTAGTTCCATTTCGGGAATTTTCTGGTTCATTTGAAAAACGATTGCTCGCTTTCCCTCATATTGAAATTTGTGGTTAAAAACTAACCTAAAAGTGTCAACCAATCTACTGGTACATTGGAAATACATTGCATATTGGTCGGGTGTTTTCTCTTTCCAATCCATTCGTAAGGTACTGCCCTTTTTAGTAACAAAACTGGGTTCTCCCCATTTCAAAGTTTCTTCCAAAACATTTACACCTTCGGTTTCTTCTGCTGTTTCAATTACCAATTCCCTCAGATGTTGCAATTTATCCCGAACAAAGTCGGGATAATTCGCAAAAACTACATTTACTCTTGGGTCTGTCTTTAAAGTTAATTTCCCCATTAGTTTCTTATTTTATACCTACATAAAAATCTACTTCAGCATCTGACGGATTTTCTGCTTTCTCTCAGAAAATCTCAAAGTCTGCGTCATAGGTTCTGTCCAATTTCATTTCAAAGATTTCCTCCCACTGGTTTATGACCAAACCTTGCATCAAGTCTCCCTTTGTTGTCGTTTTCACGTATGTTCCTCCATCAAATGATTTACCAATCATCCCGTTTGGGATATTCTCCAAATCTTCAACTTTGCAACCAAGTATTGCCATATATGGTTTTGTATGGTCGCTTTCATAGTCGGTGTAAAGTGAATAAATATCACTATCAACTTTATTAGGAATTTTTGTCAAAATATTCTCTGACATAAACTTACCCCAAAGTTCTGCAATTTCTTTACTTGCCTGTCCATTCTCGTTTGTCGTTCTAATCGAGATTCCAATAATTTTAAATGGTTCAATTTTTACTGTTTGCATTTTTTTAAATTTTATGATTTAATGCAAAAGTAGATTGACCTTGTGCCAAAGGTGTGTCAGGGGTGTTTTTATACTTTTTACTACATTTTTCGAGATATTGTTGCAGAGTAATTTTATGAGGTTCAAAATGATTTCTCAAGATTTCCATTTTTTGAATGCAATCAAGACGGAATGCCCTAAAATCATTTCTTAATTTGCAAAAGGCGATAAGTACCCAATTGTCCTGTGTAGTGTAAAGTGCAAATGGTTCGATTTCTCTTTGACTTTGTTTGTTTTCCAATGACACATAGTCAATTTTTATCGTTTGATAATTTGATATAGTAGATTGAAGTTGTATCAGAAAATTGCTTGTTTTTTCGTTCTCACGGTTATTGCGTACCTGTATTCTGTTTGTTAGCAATTCCATTTTTTCTTTTTGGTTGTGCTTTAAGACCGATTTGATTTTTGTTATTGCACTTTCGTATTGTTCAGTTAAAGATTGGTCTTTATTTTTTATGATTAGTTGTTCTGCTGTTATTAAGGCGTTCGCCTCTTCTTGGGTAAACATTACGGGCGGAAGTTTGTAACCTTCCATAATGGAATAGCCTTTTCCTTCTTCTGTCACAATTGGAATTCCGGATTTCTCAAGAGTTCGGATGTCCCTATAAACCGTTCTGATACTTACATTATGTTTTTCGGCAATATCTTTTGCTGTTACAATTCGTTTCGATTGTAATTGGGTTAGGATTGCTGTCAATCTTGCAAGTCTGGGTTTTTCTTTGTTCATCGGTTTTTTCAGCTGTGGTAATGATAAGTGTAAGATGAGCATTAGCGACGTTGATTAAATCGTTTTGCGCAGCGATAGCGAAGGCAAACTATTTGATCAATGCAATCTTACATGGTGTTATCTGCTGTTTTATTTTAATTTTTATCTTTTTTTAAAATTAATAATAAAAAACAAAGGAACGGTTCCAAATCCGGAACTATATTCAGCCATTTTTTTCTAAGCTTCCCCATAGCATATGAATTTTATACTTAATAAAGTTGGTTTGCTGGTGTTGTGTTCTATACAACTTGAAGGTATCATAACTCTATTTCTTCCCCTAATACATGAGTAGCAAAACTATGTTTTAACCTATGATGGTGAATGATCAGATATCGTACCACTTATAGGATGCAGATTTATAATTGGCAATATTGTATTTTTATAACCTAAGACTTGGGAAAGGGATTTACATAGGATACTGTGTTAGAGATAGTTTTTATCCTCTTTTTTAAGCGAGCTAAATTTTAATCTTTAAAGTATAAAATAGTACCTGTTAGAATCGCTTATTTTTTGAAATTAAAGGCTTGTACAACGATTACCATTATTATATTGCGTTTTTAATTGGATTCCAATTCAATACTATGTGTAGCAGATCCACTTCCGGTATTATTTTGAGCTTCTCCTTTTATTACACCATTTCCCGAATAGTCAGAATTAAATTTAATTGTAGCAATCGATTTAGCGATTAGACCATCGATCGAATTTTCAAGATTCAAAACTTCCATATTACCAGATTCTATTGTCCATAAAAATTTAGTGTTAGTAGGATTGTCATTTCTTGAATAAAAAGTTGTTACAAATTTTATGGTCTCATCAGGTAGAGCAAAATCAGTTCCATCTACACATATTGCTATTGCTGTACTTGGTTTAATTGGTAATTCACAATCAGTCACATTTTTTAAGTTTTCAATTGTAGGCTCAATGTCATTATCACTTGAACAAGATATTGTAAATGTAACAAACAGAAGTAATAGTAAATAGATTGTTAGGTTTTTCATAATATTTCTTTTTAAACTAATATACTATTCTTAATAGTCTTTAAAATTTTAAAAAGGTTGCTTCTAAGTATGTTAAATTATATTCATGCTGTTTTCTGAAATATAGCATAACGGTTAATGTAAAAAATCGTTTTAATGCTTTTTACATATTGTGGCTGTTGCACAACCTCAATTTCTATAGTATCAAGTATTTTACACGTTGAGTTATTTTTTAAGCAATTGACTTCCTGTGCTAATTTTATTTTGAATATATTAAAACTGTCTGAGTTTATCAAAAATAGTAGTTGTGCAACAGCCACCCTTGTTGTGCTTAGTACTTTTTAACAGAAATTTTGACTTTCAAAGCTTCTAACGGAAACGATTATTTCGTCCAAAAGAGTTTCTTTGTCATTCCATATTCTGTCTACAATACTTATTCTGTCACCTGGAATGAGTAAAGTTTCGTCATAACTAAACCCCCAAGCCATCATTTCTAACATAATAGGAATTAGTCCAATACCTTTTTCGGTTAATTTATATAGTTTCTTAGTCTTTAGATGTTGGTATTTTTCACTTTTTATAAATTGGTTTAATTCCAATTTTTTTAATCGATCAGATAACACATTTGTTGCAATTCCTTCTCCAGATTCTAAAAATTCATTGTAAAAATGATATCCTTTAAAAACAATATCTCTTATAATAAGTAGAGACCATTTATCCCCAAATAACTCTAATGATAAACTAATAGGACATTCAGAACGTTTTTCTTTTATTTTCATCATTCACTTGTTTTTTGCAAGTTAATTTATATATTTGCATCACTTGCTTTTTGCAAGTAACAAACTTACTAATTAAAGTTTAATTAAAAATGGAAAAGGTAAACAATTCAAAAGAGGTAGTAGAAAAATTTTTTAAAGCAATAAATAAAGGTGATTTCGAAGAAGCAAAAACCTTTATGTCCAATAATCATTATTATTCTGGTCCAATGTTCTCAACCGAAAACCCAGAAGATTATTTTGAAAAATTAAGAGCTTTTGAAATGGAATTTGAAGTTGAGACGGAAGATATGCTAGTTGCAAAAACAGGTGTTACTCATAGGTCTTTGCTAAAGGTTATTTCACCTATACAGGCAACTATTCCTTGTTGTGAAGTATTTGTTGTTTCTGATAATAAGATTACTCATCAATATTTCTATTTTGACACAGCTTTATTTCCGAAATCGTAAAGTTTATTTGTATTAAGCACAACACCAATACATAGTTACCATGGTAACTATGTATTTTTATATGAGGAACTAATGTAGTAAATCTTTTTAGTTTTTTTATAGTGATATGAGTATAAGTTTTCGGTTGGTTTGCTGGAGTTGTGTTCTAATACAACTTGAATGTATTATAAATCTATTTCTTCTTCTAATACATGAGTAGCAAAACTATGTCTTAACCTATGCTGGTGGATGAACAGATATCATACCATATATAGAGTGCAGAGTTATAATGGGATATTGTATTTATAACCTAAGACTTGGGAAAGGCTTTACATAGGATACAGTGTTGGCGGCCTTAGTTTTATTCGATAAATATTGGTTTATCAAAGTTGTTACATTCTTCTAATTTTATAGAGATGTTCGGTTCGAAATTATTTTTAAATCCATTTCGATTTATTTTCCAATAATCATCATACACAGATTTATAACATATTATGATATGAATTCTATGTGATTCATTATAGACAAAATTCATTAAATTTGGATTATAGGTCCAATCTATTAATTTGAAATCTTCGTTTGGTTTTATAACTCTATTCAATAACAAATTGTTTCCGTGGCCTCGATTAATCGTATCAGGAACGTTAATGATTTCATATAATTCTGACCATTTAGAAATAAACTTATCATCTACAGAAATAAAGGTTTGTTCAATAATTGCTGGGCCTGTACCTCTATTGTGTATATAATAAGCATATCCTTTAAGCCCATCATTTTGAACATTCCTTTCCATTCCTATACTTAGACTGGGCCACAAATTTGATTTAGTCTGTTCAAGAAGTATTTTGGTCTGTTCGTTCATAATGTTTGCCTGTCTCGTAGATACAATTAATGCACCAATACTCGCAAGTAAAACACCTATAGCGACTATTAGGCTGATATCTATTTTTCTTTTCTTTTTAGTCATGTTTTTATTAATTAAGGCTAACACAAATATATAGGGAACTAATTTAGTAAATCTTTTAAGTTTTTTTATAGTGACGTGAGTATAAGTTTTCGGTTGATTTGATGGGGTTGTGTTCTAATACAACTTGAATGTATCATACTATCTATTTCTTCCCCTAATACATGAGTAGCAAAACCATGTTTTAGCATATGCTGGTGGATGATCAGATATCATACCGCTTATTGAATGCAGAGTTATAAGGGGCAATATTGTATTTTTATAACCTAAGATTTGGGAAAGGGCTTTACATAGGACAAATTGTTGTAATACGTTTTTATTCTAGTTCCACTAATTGAATTTCATCACTTGAAATTCTGTTAAAAGTACCAACTACTAAATCTTGATTCTGAAGTATCAAGTCAAGTTCATTACATAAATTATTACAATCAATTTCAATTTGATCTAAAAGTTCATATCCAGAATTTGTAGTTATAAAACTTTGCCCATTTATTTTTAAGCCTATTTTAAATAGAGTTTTAGGGCTTACCTTTTCAGTTGATTTAATTTCTAATTAGGGTGTATTTTAATGAGCTAGCATCAGCAGGAGGATTGTCTATAGTTCTCACTTTTACCAAGAGATTATATATATTACCAGGCTCATAAATGAATCCTTCAATATTTGTTGAAAAATTAGTCCAAATATCCGTTCCAATATTATTTTCTTCTTGCACTAATAATTTTAAAGTAGGAACCATAGTAAACCCTGTACTTCGAAAATGGTTAACTCTCAAGTTAATGATTTCTGATTCATTGTCATCATCAGTACAAGAGAATAAAATTCCAATAACTATTAAAATTAAAATCTGTTTTTTGTTCCATAGTTGTTGTGTTTTTCCAAGGCATGATAATTTGATTTTTGTCTCAAATTATAACTTGAAAAAGTGTAAACTATGTCCCTTTAACGTACCGCGCTTTGCCTAACGGTTAGTATAAGAAACGTAGGGCAGAAAACAAGCGATTATTTTGGGTTTATTACTTAGCTAGATATAAATATTTTGCTTTTATTTTGGGATAATGTCAAATTTTATATTTAGCGGACTTTGCAAATAAACACAGAACTTTGGAGTTAACACAAAAGCCCTATGCTTTTTTATACATTGTGGCTGTTGCACAACCTCAATTTCTATAATATCAAGTATTTTACACGTTAAGTTATTTTTTTAAAACAATTGATTTTCAGTGCTAATTCTATTTTGAATATATTAAAATAGTCTGAGTTTATCAAAAATAGTAGTTGTGCAACGGTTACCATGGTTAGCAATAGTTATTTCTATTTTTCAGAGAGGTTATCAAGATAATTTTTTTTATATAGAGGAGTGTTATCCAATATATCAGAGATTGTTGTTCCTCCAATCATCCAGTTTTTAGGTTCCTCTTCTTCTAACATTACCCAAACAAATTTTTTAAATTCAGGATTTCCTTTTCCTTCATATTCTATTAATAAGTCTGTAATCTTGTTTTGAAGTTCTTTTTTTTCTTGGTTAGATAGTGCTCCTTTAAATGTTCTTACATTAACGAATGGCATAATTTTAATTTTTAGTATTATTAATACAGCAAAATTAAAATTGATAATTAAGAATTAAGTTGATTCAAATCAAGAAGTCTCCGTTTTATTCTACTCAGTGTTTCTGGTCTGATTTTCAAATAGCTTGCAATATGTTTTTGTGGAATTCTGCGAATATACTCTGGGTATTTTTGTTCAAGTATTTTATATCGTAAAAAAGGTTTTTCAGCTACAATAATTTGATAATCCAACAATAGAGGTAAACATTTTTTTTGAACATAATTTTTTCCAAAAAAATCTAGTTTATCAATTAAAGACTGATTTAAATTCTTTAAATCTAGTATACAAATTTTTGAATTTTCCATTGCTGAAATGGTTACTGAACTTGGTTCTTTTTTAAGAAAATTAACGTAATCAGTAACAAAGCCATTTGAAAGAATAAATTCAGTATTTACTTCGTCTCCATTTTCTGTAGTATAAAACATACGAAAAGCTCCATATTCTAAATAAGCTAGTTTGTTGGAAATATTTCCTTGATGAATAAAAACATCATTTTTTAATAGTGTTTTTTCCTTTATGGAATCAATTATTGCTTGTTTTTCTCGTGAGGATAGTTGAAGCTGTTTTTCTAAATAAGAGATAATATCACTCATTTTTGTTTATCATTGATAACGTTTGTGTGTATGTTTCAGTTGCGTGGTTTAAGCATTAAATTTAGTAAATAATTACTGAATGGAAAATCCTCACGGATTTTCCTAAGTAGGCTAAAAGTTAGCAATTGAATATAGGGCACGTTGTTGGCAATTGGCTTTATTTAATTTTCAATTTAATTTCATTGATTTTAAAATAAATGAAACAACATCTTGCAATTCATCTTTGTTTGCACCAGATTTCGCCATTACTCTAAGCCCTAAAATATTGTTATAAATAAAGTTGGACATTTCTGGAGCTGCTATTTCTAAGGATAAACATCCATTTTCTTGGGACTTTTTAATTAGCTTAGTAATTGCAAGTTTAATTTTGTTATTAGTTTCATTAATAATATTTGAAATTTCTGGGTTATTACAAGAAAACTCAATAGAAGAATTTACAATAAAGCAACCTTTTTTTTTTGAGTCTTCTAAACTTTGTTTCAGGATATTATTGAATACTAAAGTTATAACTTTTTTAAAATCAGTTCCATCATTTAATAAATTGATTAAATCAATACTTTGTGTTTCTGTATATCGTCTAAGCGATTTAATGTAGAGCGTTTTTTTGTCGTCATAAGTGTCATATAAACTAGATCGACTAATTCCTAGTTCACTAACTAAATCTTGAGCAGAAGTTGCTATATACCCTTTCTCCCAAAAAAGATTCATCGCTTTATCTAATATGTATGTTTTATCAAATTTTCTTAATCGAGCCATATCCAGAAATGTTCTGTAAAAATAAAATAATTAACTTTTATAAAGTTAATCTAAGTGCGGAAAAATCGTTCCGCACTTAGATTTTTTTTTACGCCTTTCCGTATTTAAATTGTAAAGCAGCATTAGTAACACGAGAACCCAAATGTTCACCAGTTTTAAGGTCAGAACTTGAAGGAGCAAGTTCTGGTCCTTCATCAGCATTCGATTGAGCTGCAGCCCCAAGCCAATAGCCATTTCTATTTAAATCATCTTCAGAACCTGTTGTTGAATTATTTGCTGGAGGTAGTCCTAAATTTATCCAATGCATACCGTGCTGTGCAGCAAATACAGTAAATTGTAATAGTACATTCAATTTATCTCCTGCTCTTGATGCTGAATTTGTAAATCCTGCAGCAAGTTTATCTTTCCAATCAAAACCTTTATAAAAAACATTTTTAGAAGTTGCATCCATAAATTCTTTAAATTGTGCAGAAGCAGAACCCATATATGTTGGTGAACCAAAAATAATAGCATCTGCTAATGCTAACTCATTCCATTTTGTTTGTGCTTCTTTTACGTCATAAAATAAATAATTTGAATATTTATTTTGATTTACTCCCTTTAAAACTGCCTCAGCTAATTTTTTTGTGTGCCCATATCCACTGTGATAGATAATAGCGATTGTTACTTGTTTGTTATTCATAAGTTTTTTTTGAAATTAATAATGCAAACATAATACAATTACGGAACAATCATTCCGTAATTGTATAAAAAACATTTTGCTTGTTGACAACGTATTTAAACACGGCTCGTGCCGTTTTTCGATAGAGTGAGTTACACGAAATTTATTTAAATTAAAGATAAAGAAGTTGTTTGTGTATTTAAAGACATTAGTTATACATCTTGTTAGCAACTTGCTTTTCTAACGAGATTTTAAATTTGTTCCATAACTCTTTTTTAAATTCAGTTTCGTTTTTCAGTTCCCTTTCTGTTATCACCTTGTTTCTCTTGATTTTTAATGTATTGCCAGAAATTGTAATCCGACCATTTCTGTTGGTAAGGAAATCAATCTTTTTTTCATAAAATGCGAGTCGGGATTAGTTTGATGATATTCGCACATTTTTTCATACTCTTCGAATTCCCTTCCTACATTTTTGAAAATGAATTCTGGTGTTGATTTCCCGTTTTCAATTTTATTTACACCTAAATATCCGTTTTCAAACTTGTTGATTGAATAATTCCCTCTTTCATCATTTTGGATTTTCCCTAATTTTAGTTCTAATGGTTCAAAAACGAACTCTCCAAATCCGACATCTGTCAAATATTCGGTGTTTACAATTTTCACAATAATTGCAAGGTGATCAAATTCGGAACTATATTCTTTGTCTTTATTATAAACCCTTGCAGAAATTCGTTTCGCATCGAAGCCCAATGATTGCAGTAACTCGCAATAGAGTCCGTTTAATTCATAACAAAATCCGCCACGATTTTGATAAATTATCTTTTCATAAATTTGTTTAAGGTTCAGTTTTATTGGAGTTTGATAGTGAATGTCTAAATTTTCGAAAGGAATATTTAAAAGATGTTTTTTTTGCAACTTCTTTAATAAAGACAAATTGGGTTCAAGTTCTTCCGAATATTTAATTCTATCCAAATATTTTTCTATATCCATTCAGTTTATTTTCAGCTTGTTGCCAACACCAATATATAATTACCATGGTAACTATATATTTCTATATGAGGAACTAATTTAGTAAATCTTTTAAGCTTTTTTATAGTGATATGAGTATAAGTTTTCGGTTGGTTTGCTGGGATTGTGTCCTATAAAACTTGAGTGTATCGTTAATCTATTTCTTCTCCTAATACATGAGTAGCAAAACCATGTCTTAACCTATGCTGGTGACGACTCTAGAAGCCGATCACAGATAGGATGCGGAGCAAGTTATATAAAGGCATTGAAATGTTAATAATCCTATCGAAATTATCAATATTTCAACACTACAACATCATCAATATGAGATAAATTAAAAAATAAATATTAACTTTATGGAACTAGGCTAGTGCTTTTCATAGGAACCGTTGTTGTGTGCAGTAATTATTAATCTCTTTAATCGCTTGTAGAATTCAGGTAAACTTATACTACCTACTTTTATTTTGGTACCACAAAAATCACCAACATTTTACAGTCTTTATAATAGGTTTCGGTATTACTTCCGATAAGAACCGATGCGTTTTTAGCGACTTCTTTTTTATAAAGTTTCCATTTATCCTCTCCTATTTCTAGGTCTTCTCCGGTATAGGTATATTCAGAGGTAAGCCATTCCATTTCGTCTTTTATTCTTGTGTCATAAGCTATATATACATCAGAATTTTGGTTCACATTAAACTGGAGCAAGTCAACTGCAGCGTAGTTCCAGTCTTTCTGAGGTAATTGGATAAATTCTCCTTTACCTAAAAATTGCGGATAATTTTTTAATGGTAGGTCTAAATCATTGTACAGATATTCAAACCACTGTACTCTTAGAACAGAGGCTTCTATAGCAGGCCCACTATATCCTACATCACTTATATATTTTGAATTATACTTCTGCTTAGGTGCTTCTTTGACCAATGCTTTTATCTCCGATAATGGTCTAGGCAAAGGTAAAGCTTCAAAGGGTTCTTGTTTAGGTAATTGAGATAGCACTGTTGTAACCCCATTGGTATTATCTGTTTTTTGTGAAAAGACTTTGGCTTTTGCTGGTTTTAAATCGTTAGAAGTTGCTTTTAGAACTATTTTCCCTTCATTACGGGTGGTTTTTACTGCTACTCGATTAATTCCACATTCTAGCTCCAAATGCGTATGATTTGTAGAGTTTTCCTTTCCACTATTGTAGCCTCCTCTCCAAATTCCTTCTCCTTTTACAACAAAATCACATCTTCCTATAAAAGTAGGACACCTATTTCCATCTTTATCTACCGCTTCTACATCGAATAAAACCACATCACTTCCTGTAGCTAATAATCCTTTAGGATTGACAATAGGTGATAGTTTAAGTGCAACAGCCTTACCTGTTGTTATTAGCTCTTCTTCTATTACTTTTTTACCGCTTTTAAAACCAACTGCTTTTATTATGCCAGGCTGCCAAGAAACATTTTTAAACGTAAACAATAAGGGATGAGTTTTCTCTTTGTTTTCTTTGTTGACTATTAAGTTGAGTTTACTCTTCTTTTTCGTAGCAATTTCTTTTCCATTTAGGAATAATATCACTTCATCTACATTGGATACTACATTTATGTTCTTCTGAATTCCCTTTTTGTAGTTCCAATGTCCAATGATATGCATATCATCATCTTCAGAAAAAATCACCCTAGAAACATGGTAAGCTTCTTTAGGTAATCGCATGGCATCGATTTCTCCACTCGCTCTGGTTACTTCACTATTTACCCTTCCTCCACTAGGTGAATCTACAAAAATCCAATTAGCACCTCCACCGTGAAAAAGCGGGGCAATTTTTTCGTATTGAAAAACCTGATTGATGGCAAACTCTTCTGCAGTAAGGTCGTATTGCCCACTTGCATGCCAGTTCTCGTAAGGAGGAGTAAGTCTATCCCAAACCCTTCTTGGAGATTCTTCTCTGTTATATTCTCCTTCTATAGTAGGTAAACCTCTTAGATAACCTTTTCCTTCGGTACTCACCGTAAATTCACTAAACTTCTTTACTTGATAATTCGCTCTTCGATGTCCGTACATTCTTTTTCCATGAGGATCATAAGTTGTTACTACGTTCTTTAATTCAGTTACATGTTCTACGCTGGTACTTTGGTTTCCACCTTCCCAAAAAAGTATCGTTGGGTGGTTTCTAAAATAGATAACCATATCTCTCCAAGCTTTGATACGGACATCCCATGCATGCCCTGTAACATCTCCTTCACCATCTACTCCTGGCTGTAGAGTAATTAGCCCTAATTCATCCGAAGATTTTATGTCTGCAACTCCTCCAGCAGTATGTCCCCAACGAACAAAATTTCCATTCGCTTTTTTTATCATATCTAAGGTGTAATAATGCATCCAATCTGGGTTTGCTGATCCTAAACCGGGCCATCCGTCTACCGATTTAAAGCCCCAGCCCTCTAGTTTCGTATAACGATCATTGATGCTAAACCCAATATCTTGAGTTAGTGAGAACCATCTTACTCCCAAAGTTTCCTGATTGGTATCTACTACTTTGTCTCCCTGTACTATTTTATTAATAACTGTATACAAATAAGGGTGGTTCGGTTCCCATAGTTTGGGATTTTCAAGTATAGCTGTGTTTTTTACAATACTACTTTCGCCACTTGCTAAAGTTTGTTCTTCACTTTTCACCTCTAAAACCGTAATGCCTTCTTTGTTTAGAATAGAAGTCATCACATGAAAATCTTGCTTGTTTTTTTGTGTATTTTTTATTTCTGTTTCAATACCTACCGTAGCTTCTTTTCTTGACTCGTTAGACGTATAAACATAAGTACCTACTGTTCCCATATTATTGTACAAGGGTTGAGTAAAATGTAGCCTATCACTTACATGTAAGAACACGTTTCTATATATACCACCATGGGCAGGATGCCAATGAGGATTATTCCAAGGTAACTTTGCTCCTCCTAAATAGTGGTGCCATAAATTTATTCCAGGCTCTGCTTCTGTATCTTTTACAAAAGTATTATCACAAGAAACAGCTATTACATTTTTTTCTCCATATTTTAAATGTTGTGTAATATCTGCTCCAAAAGGTATAAAACCATTTTCACACTCTCCTACCAAAATTCCATTACAAAACACTTTAGCTACTTGTCTAACTGATTCAAACTCAATAATTACATTTTTATCTTTCCATGAGTTCGGAACGGTAAATGTTTTTCTATACCACGTTTTTCCGCCCCATTGATCTATTTCTCCTACTATACCTAAAGGGGAGAAATCATCGTAAGTATCGATATCATTATACGTATGTGGTGTGGAAACCAATTTCCATTCACTATCATTGAAGTTTGCTTTTTGAGCATTTGATGGATTTTCTTGAATGAATTTCCAATCTAAATTGAAGTTCAATTTTTGAGCATAACTAGCTGATGTTACTAACAGTAAAGCAATAATTTTTAGAGTTTTAAGCATTAGTATTTAATAAGGTTATAAGTATTTCGGGAGATAAATGTAAATAAAAAACCTATAATTGTTTAGTGAGAGCTTCATTTATAGCTAGCCGTATCAAAGTTTATTCCCTTCGGTCATATGATATTCTCATCATTAAGAGGTGTTGTAAAAGTCATATTTCGAGAGAAGGCTTATGATTTTTTATCTAAACATCATAGCTTAAGTCAATTTCTAGTTTTGCAGGCATTCATTGTGGGGCATGTTCGTAAAGGGAGATAGTTTACACTAAATTAATTTCTAATCTTGTCGATTGTTGTTTATTTCTAAGATGTTTTTCATCAAAGAAACCTAAAAATACATTTCTAAAAAAGACTTTCCAAATGCCATTACCAATATCTTCAATAGCGATGTATTTTCCTTTTAAAGTTGCAGAGACATATACCCAATAATAGAACTTCCACCTAACCGCTCCACTCTTAGTTACTTTTAGGACTTTGTACTTAGTAAATAAGCACAGACCTTACGATGAAGTCTTAAAGCCCTATGTTTTCTTATACATTGTTGCCAGTAGTGATCATTTTCGTATACATTTTTTAAATTTCCCATTTATCTCTATAACACCATTTAATCCCAATATTCCATATAATTTGATAGCTTTTTCTCCTTTTACAAGTTTAAGTTTTTTGGCTTTAAACTTTTGCTTATTTAAGATATCTTTTAAGGCTATGGAATCTTTTTTTGACATTAAAATTTTTTGATTTACTGAATACACAACTTGATCTCCTAAAATACTATCTACAAAAGTTTTCTTATAATAGGGTCTATTACTTTCCAAATGGAGTATGACATCTTTTGATTTTCTATAAAAATGAGTGTTATTGAATTTAGATACAAACTCATTATCATTATTAAGATTAATTCCCTCTCTTTGTTTAATACTTTTATCTTTTTCAATAATATATATTGTATCTTTTTTTATTTTGCTAGAAAACTTAATCGTCTTTTCCGGAGACAACCAACTTTTTGAGAATATTTTTAATATTACTTTTTCCTGCTCAATAAAGAAACAGTGTTTAGGTACAGACTCACTAGAATATGTAACATATGTACTATTACTAAAAAAATCTTGCGAAAAAGACAAAAAAGGAGATAGTAACAAAAAGATATTTACCCACTTTATAATACTAATACTTGACATAAATAAACGGATTGGTTTCAATAAATATTTTTACAAAATCAATATATGGCTTCTTTTTATCTTGTTTATCAATTCCTAAACCTGTAATAAAGTTACCTCTATATCTATTTCCTTTTCTAATATCTCCAAGAGAAGAATGAATGTCTAAACTCCTTTTTGATATTGAATTATATAAAGAACCACTACCCAAAGAATCTTCTACTTTTACTATAATGTCAGCAGTAATTTTTTTCATTTTTTTAATCTCTAATGTTCCTAACCCTAAACCATTTTTAATTTTACCCTTTTTAAACTGATTTAACATTTCTTCTTCCGTCATTACTACTCGTAGCTTTAAAATTCCATCATAAGCATATTGACGCTTATAGGTCTCTACCTCATCTCCTAAATCATATAACACACCAGGTATATTTTCAGGCTCTCCATTTACTTTGATAAAATCTATTTTACCAGTTTCAAACTGAAATGCATGTTTTAGTTCGTTCAATAGATTACTTAAAGTACCATCATAAAAAACAATGCCTTTATCAGCTATATCTTCGTAAGTAAATTTAGGTTTATTATTAATCTTAAATTCATATTTTGTTTTAGAGCTTTCTATAACTTTAATTTCTTCTAATTTAGCTTTGCTTTTTGGATTTATTTTATCAATAACATGGCCACTTTCATAGTTATCTAACCTATTTTGAAGTACTTGTAGCTGATTCCCTAAATTTACAGACGAACCAAAAAATAAAGCTGAATTTATGTTATTTTTAAATTCTTGAATTATACTCATTTTAGTTTATTTACATTACTGGCAACGGTGAGTATAAGAAACGTAGGGCAGCTGATAAGCGATACGTTTCGGATTGGTACTAAGCCAAATATAAATATTTTGCTTTTATCTTTATTCTCGTAAATGCCAAATTTTATAGTTGGCGACTTTGCAAGTAACACAGACCTTTCAGTTAAGCCTAAAGCCCTATGTTTTCTTATACATTGTAACAAAACGTTATTTCACAAGAATTCTCAATTGGATATTGATGAAATAATTAAACAATTTTATCTTTTTTTAAAAATTTAGAAACTAAGATTAGTGCCATAAAAAACAAAATAGAATAAAATAATGGACTTATAACCAAATCAATATACCATTCACTGTTCATATAATTAATATTTAAAATTTCATAAGGAAAAGCCAATATCTTATGGGTTATCCTAGAGAATAAAGATGGTTTTGTCCAACCACCGAATAATAGAACAAAGGCAACATTGAATATTAGGAAAAAAACAAAGAAAATTGATGATTTTATAAATATAGATTTCATTATTTAATACCCTTTGAGATTAATAATTTACCTAATTTAGTTATTTCTTGTTCAACAGCAATTGTTTCATCGATTGGTGTTTCTGGGTCGTCAGGTCTAGCTAAATCAAAATGCTCACCCGATTCTACGGAATTTTGTTTTGCACCTTTCCAAATATCTCCTATTCCATCTGTATTACTGAAGAAGTCCCCTGGTATATCCTGTCTAATTATGTGACATATTTTGCCAATACTTTGGTATTCTAAAAGTTTCTTATACAAATTTGATTCTGTATTTACTGGCGAACCTATAAGAATTAAATTGTCCACAACAATACCTTCTCCTACTAATTGTATAGCAGTTTGACTAACAACTACAGAACCATAGCTGTATCCTACCAGATTGATTTGAAAATTACCATATTCTTTAATGTCTTTTACAATTTTTTCTCTAGCTCTTCTATGAGCGGACTTCATTTTTTCTGGAATAGCGAATGATCCTTCGTTTGGACTCTTATCCTCTACTGGTTCATTTCGATATTGGAGAGCATAAATCATATCATTAGCAGCCGGCACAGAAGGTCCATAATTTGTACTTGAAGGAACATTAAGTTTTTCGAAGCCAGATATTCCCAATTTAGTCCATATTTTATCAAATCTCTGAGAATAATTCCAGCCAATTGTGTCATTTCCTGCACCAGCAACAAAATACATTCTAGCACAATCAACAATCTCTATAGATGTAGTAGTTGCCTTTACTTCCCCGTCAATAATTAGTTCAAACGTATTCTTTCCCATTTAGTTTGATGATTTTTGTTGTTTAACGACCTCTAATTTTATCTTTTCAGTATCGCTTCGGATATGATAATTCTCAAGTTTATCATTTGGCAATAATTTATCTTTGTATTTAAAATCCTTTGTTTTATTAGCTAAATTTATAGTTAATTCTTTACCTATCATATTTTTAGTTTTTGCAACAAGATAAATTTGATCGCCGACTTTATATTGAGGATTTTTATTACCTTCTGAATCTGTAATGTAATAATCAATTACTTTAGGCTCATTATCTATTGTTTCCTCAGATTGATAAGGCATTTGTTCACTTGGAGGAATCCAGCTCTCTTGCCAAGGTTTTACCAAAGTTTGCCATTTAACCTCTTGTATAGCTGCTGAAATAGTCATTGTAATAGTCATAGGTTCTTCACCTACTGCATTAAATTCCTCTTTCCAATAGATAAGAGCTGTGTCATTATACTTGTATTCAAAAAGTATGACATCATCAAAATCACCTTCGTAAAAAAATGATTTTACATTCTGTTAATGTACAGAATTTATCTTCTGGGCTGTAAGTCATCCAACGAAGTAATCTTTCATTATCATAACTAGAAGCAAAGGCTAGGGTAACAAGTCCTCCCATCGGGATTTCACCACAGCGACCTGTTTTATGATTCAATGTTTTAGAGTATTCTAAATCTGTCCATAATAATTCTCGTTCTGTTCCCAAAACGAATAATTTGGCTTTGATCATTGGTTAAATTGGTAGGTTTTAAAAGTTAGTCACTATTTTAGCTCAATGGCTTAGAAAGGTTAGTCTATAGTTTCGTTGGCGCGAATACTAGGATAGCAAAAAAGCAAGTCCCATTGTTCAGTCACGGCAGATTTTCCGACAGGAAAATCCGCAGCTATGAACTATACACGCTGTTATCATACGTTTTTTTAGTCAATAAATTTTAGCGAGATATTTAATCGGCTGTTTTTTATTTTTTTGAAAATTTTTCTTTTCTCGTTTTGACAACTTTAGAAATCGATAACTAAAAATCATAGCAATTTTTTCAAATCTAGTATTGCAATTAGTTTGATCTAACCCTATCCAAGATAGATTTCCCAAATCTTCACGATTTTTATTATTCCTCTGTATTTATCTCAAAGAGGAATTCTTATCTAGGTTTTTAGTTGATAAAGATGAACATAGTGTTGAGTCAGTTAATAACCTACCAATATTGCAGTTTACAAGCGGCTTTTTACTGTCATAACTATACACATAACCAGTAGTTTTTGGCTGCAAACATCTACTAACTAAATAACTTTGCTATAAAAGTAATATACCAAAAAATATAATTTTTATGCAACATTACGTGCATTGAAAATACGCTTTAACTGTTCGAGTATCTGGATTGTAATAGTAGAAGAAATAACCAAAAAATAAACCTTCCTCAATTTCAGCAATAAAATAATCCCCATTTACAACAGCTTCTTCTGTATTGTCCTTATCACTCACTGGTGAGCTCTGAACCCAAAATGGGTAGCCTCCTCCTACTGGAAAATCCATGTCTTTTTGTAATTCTGATTCTGCATGAAATATATCGTCTTCATATTCAGATCCAAATTCAGCCTTTACACGTATACCTGAATATTTATTTTTATATTCTGTGTTAATATCAGGATCCTCGAATGGTTCATAATTGTTTAATAATATTTTAAATGCTGATTTATTGTCGCTAACAAGCTCATCATTAATTTTTGCTATAACAGTTTTTCCTTCTTTTGTAAGCGTATATTCAATATAATAAATACTTGGGTCACCCCAGACTAAAAGAGGTGTAATTTCATTAACAGGAGTTTCTAAACTACCACAATCCAGATTAAGAATTGGAAATAGATAATCATCATTGAATTCTTCATGAACAGGAAATAAGATACTGGATCCGTGATTATCTTCTTTTAAGACTATGTTTAATCTCTTCATTTTGTAAATTTTAGTTGCTCAAAACTAATTTGATTTTGTTAATCATAATAATCTAATTGAATGAATGGTGATTTTGATTGAGTAAAAAAGATTTTTGAATAACACACAATGTTTAATATATGTGCTGTAACGAGGCAAAATGTTACCTTGTTTTTCAGTTTTTCTGCGCATTGGTTGCTATTTTTAACATTTTGCAAGCTACTACCGACTCAAAGTTATTTTTTAAGCAATTGACTTCCTGTGCTAATTTTATTTTGAATATATTAAAACTGTCTAAGTTTATCAAAAATAGTAGTTGTGCAACGGTTACTGTTGTTACCCAACGTTTTTTATTCCAATTTTGTCTTCAATCCAATCGTGGAAATATATTACTAATCCAATAATTAGATGGAAACCAATTAATATTTGTCCTAGTAATTCTTCTGAACCTCTAGAATACATTCCAAATAATCCTGTAACGATATGATAAGCTGTTAATAAGAAAAGTCCAATATTAGATTTACTATTCAAAACCCATAATATTAATATTATCTGGACTATTAATCTACCAATTTGAGTTGGAAGTCTTTCTCCTCCTATTTTATTGTTCACTAAAATTATCAAAATAATTTCAACTATGATTGTTAAAATTATGGCTGAAATTAAAACAGGTCTACTTTTCATCTAGTTTCTCTATATAATTTCTGTTTACGAACTTGTTTAAACTTCCACATTCGATATCTTAATTTACCTAAGAACTTATCTAATTCGTGTCTGATTCGACCAAGTTCCCAATTTACGTCAAATTTTTTCTCTGGTTTATTTGAGTTTGGAGGTTTAGTTGCATAAGAAGGTCGAGCAACTTTACAATGTAACATTGGCTCGTTATTTATTATTGTTGGATAAAATTCTGCCGTATGAGATGTTTTTAAAAAGTATCTAATTTCGATTATGGTTTTATTTGACAACGATTTATATATGTAAAGGTTTATATCATAAAGATTTTCATAAATCATAGTCAATTCAGTAACAATTTTGTTCAAAGATTTAGGTGATTTTTTATCATTGATTTTTTTTCGAATTTTAGCACGTTCAAAATAGTTCTTTCCAATATTTTCGTCAATTTCCGACATTATATATTCACAATTCCTCGATATTTTATTCCAACAAATATCAGTGGCTATATCAATCAAATTTGATGTAGCCTCAGAAATTTTATTCTTGAGTTCCGCTTTTTTCATAATGTTCGTAAAGGGACATAGTTTACACAAGTTAAAGATTAAGGTTTACACTAAATTAATTTCTAATCTTGTCGATTGTTGTTTATTTCTAAGATGTTTTTCATCAAAGAAACCTAAAAATACATTTCTAAAAAAGACTTTCCAAATGCCATTACCAATATCTTCAATAGCGATGTATTTTCCTTTTAAAGTTGCAGAGACATATACCCAATAATAGAACTTCCACCTAACCGCTCCACTCTTAGTTACTTTTAGGACTTTGTACTTAGTAAATAAGCACAGACCTTACGATGAAGTCTTAAAGCCCTATGTTTTCTTATACATTGTGGCTGTTGCACAACCTCAATTTCTAAAACATCAAGTATTTTACACGTTGAGTTATTTTTTAAACAATTGACTTTCAGTGCTAATTTTATTTTGAATATATTAAAACAGTCTGAGTTTATTAAAAATAGTAGTTGTGCAACGGTTACCATTGTTAGCCACTGGGCTTTTCTTCGCTCAATTCAAAATATTTATCTAAAGTATTGAAAGTAAATACAGATTTGACAAATATTTCTTCCATAACTTGAACATAATTATCACCTTCAATTCCGAAATATTTGATAGCTCTTTTACATTCCTTATTCGATTCACTAAATGTATGAGCAATTAATCCAGACCTCAGATTTTGTAGATTTCTTAAAAATTCAAACATATCAGGTATATTCATTCCGTTCGATTCCAAAAATTTCTCAAACTTTCCAATTCCCCTGATTTTTGAATCTAACTTTAACCCTTTTGCTAATTCTTTTTCGTTTAATCTATCAATGGTAAGTTTAACAATAGTCAATGTTTGTTCACAAAATGCTTTAACATTGTTAGATGTTATTTTATGTAATGCCGTAAATAGATATTCATCTGTTTTTGACAAAGGTTTATATAATTTCCAACCAAACTTATCTTCCCACTTTTTATTAAAACTCTTATATTTTGATTTGAAAAATAAATCAGCTGTTTCTGGTTGTTTAGCCCAATTACCTTCTATCATTGTTGTATAATAAGTTCGGCTTATATTCATTCCTTCTTTTGGTGGAATATTGTATTGTTTCCAGTGAAGTTGTTCCAATTCTGGAAGCATTCTTAAATTAGTAAGGAATACTGGAATATACTCATCTACATTATTATCTATTTTCAATCTAAAAAACTTTGAGCCAACGCTAAACCCATCAACTTGATACTTGTTTGGTTCATTGTAATATCTGTTTAAAACCTCTTTTTTGAAATATGTTACTTTAAAATGATTTCCGTCTGTTTCTCCACAATCTTCGTAAATTAATTCCCCTTCATCATCAATTCCAATTATGAAGCTTTCGTTTTTTGATTCTCCAAAGTCAAAATGCGATTTTTTTATTTCATTTGGCTTAATAAATACTTTTCCCATTATCCAACTTTGAGTTTTGTCGGATACATTTCTAATTAAATGACTATAAATAAAATCACTTTCCTTTTTTAGTTCGTCTTTGTGTTTGATATTCCAATCTGTTGGGATTTTTTTGAGCAATCTCATAAAATCATAGGAAACAACGAAATTCATATCTCTCATTGTGATGTATTCTCTCAAATACTTAATTTTGACTTTAATCAATTTTGGTTCTATAGTTAGTACTTCGTCCAATTCTCCATAATCGCTGACATAATAAAATGTACGATTTTGTTTGTCATTTCCTTTTTCATAAAGTCGAAAGTAGAGAACAAATTCTTCTGCAACATCTATATATTTTATTGATGTCTCTGGTAATGAAAAACTCTTGTAAAGTAAAAAAGGTTCTAAGCCTTCTTCATCATTAGATTTATATGTGTTATCTCCATAAACCGATGGTTTCCCTTCACTCCCCATTTGAAATGGCCAATTGTAGTCTTTACTGTATTTTTCTACCTTGTCGTTTGCTATTAGACAGCAATATATTCCAGCAGAATCGTCTAAATCTTTAGAGTCGTCTTCGTATATTTTTAACCAACCGTTTTTGATTAAGAATTTGGATTCAATTTCCTTTTTTTTATCCTCTAAAAGGAAATAGTCTTTTTCCATTTTTTATTCGTTACAGATTATTTTTTGTCTTGTGGCCAACACCAATATATAGTTACCATGGTAACTATATATTTATATATGAGGAACTAATGTAGTAAATCTTTTAAGTTTTTAAGCTTTTTTTATAGCAGTATAAATATAACTTTAGTTTATATATTTTATCTTTTTAATATCACCAATAACTGATTGATTTATAACAGCATATCAATCTCTACCTCCCTTTGCTTGCTTGATTTTTATACATATGTTTGCTATCAATATCTATAAGTTGGAAATCCAATAACTCATTTCTTCGCAACCCAGAAGAACATAGTAGGTAACGTATTTATATTTTAGTTTTTTTGGTGAGATCAATCATTCTTAGGATATCTTCTTTAGCCAATACACTTAATAGTTTCTACTATTTTCTAGATTGTTCAATGCTATAAAATCGATTTGGCATTTTACACCAGACTAACTTTCCTGATGACTATAACAAACCTAACCAATACTCTTGACAGCAGAGCTGGGTGTCTTGACAACAGAGCTAACACTCTTGACGGTAGAGCTGGGTGTCTTGACAACAGAGCTAACACT
>CANMLS010000041.1 GCA_947498785.1 uncultured Aquimarina sp.
AATATTTTACGAAAAATCAATCGCTTCTTAATAATTAAAAATATCTTTAAACTGTCCTAAGCATTGGGAGTATCATATATATCTCCATATTGAAATGGTCATTTAGTTACTATGATTGTTATTGAGGAAGCATACGTACATATCGTATAAATCCTTTGCCTTCTACTTTACCTTTAATAGTTTCAGTAGTTAATTCAAATTCTATATCATCTTTATAATATTTCTGGTCTTCTACAGCAGTTTCAAAACGAATTTTATATCCGGTATTAATCTTGTCATTTTCTATTTCGATAATACTAATTGCACGACCACCACCAGGTATAGTTGCTCCTGTAATGGCATCAATATCGGGTCGTCTTTTACCATAAAAACTCCACCATTCTGGGATATCATGATACCATTCTTCATCATCCCCCTGCACATATAATGTCTTTTGATAATTACCTTGAGCATCTAATAATGAAATAGCAATATATGCACCTTCTCCAGTATAATTAATCATTTGGATCATACATTTGTACTTTGTACTTTCTGAACCAGTGTTAAATCCAAAGATTACAAAAAGTGTAAATAGAAGTAAAGGAAATACTCTAAAAAGAAGTTTGTTTTTCATTTTATTTCAAAAAATTTAATACAATATTATTTTGTTTTAATAGTTCATTTTCATTGGCAAGATCAAGTACTGATTCTTCAAAATCTGTTTTTATTGTTTTGTCTGCACCAATTGACAATAAATACTTAAGAATAGTATCATCTTTTGCTTGCATAGCTGCTTTATGCAGGGGAGTGATACCTTCTTTGTTTTTTGCATTCACATCAATCCCCAGGGCTTTAATTTTTTTTAATAATTCTATTTCATTCTTAGATAGTGCTAGATGAAATAAAGTATTCCCATTCTCCTGTATTTTCTTAATATCAAACCCTTTCTGAGTAAGTGTAGCTAGCTTTTTATCAAATTCTTCTGATTTGTTAGTATTAAATCCTTGAATTAGGTAGTAACCAAGGTTATTTCCTTTTTTGTCTTTTACAGAAATATCGGCTCCTTTATCGAGTAAAAAAATTACAATTTCTATAGAATTTCTCGAAATGGCATTAGTCAATGCAGATTTTCCATCTTTATCTTGTTGATTGATATCAACTCCTTTGGTTATAAAGTATTCTAAAACTGTACTATCTTTACTTTTAGAAGCCAAAGCATGCAGTGGAGTTACTCCGTTTTTTGTAGTAATATTAGGAGTAATTCCTAGTTTCTCTAAGTATTTAAATGTTGCTAAGGAGTTAGAGCTTCCTCGAGTTCCTTGACTGGCAAAGATCATAGCATTACCATTTTCTCTATTTAACCCTTTCATAGAAACTCCGTTTTTGATCAACATATTCATGAAGTCGATGTTTCCTTTTTTGGCTGCATAACTAAAAATACCATTACCGTTATCATCTGTACTATTTAGGTCAATTCCTTTAGAAACAAAATAGTTAACAAGAGTATACTTTGTAATAAAAGGAGCAACTAAAAGTAAAGCATTGGCTCCATCGTGATTTTTTTCTGTAATCACATTAGCTTCATGTTTAATACAGAAATCATAAAGTATGGTATTAGCTTGGCCGGTTACGGCTGCAAAATTTAACAAAGAATATCCATGGCTATCTATAATATCTGTTTTGGCGCCTTTGTCTATCAAAAACTGCATCATTTCCAAGTTGTTACGATAAGCGGCCCAAAAAATATAAGTTCTTCCATCATGAGTCAATTTATTAACATCATTTCCTTTTTTAGTAAGTAAATGTTTTATGGTTGCATTGTCAACCTTTTCTATTAATGCCCAAGAGACAGCGTCAAATAGATGCTGATTCAATTCAGAAGGGTTGTTGCCTTCTTTAATTTTTTGTTCTACATCAGTAATGCTGGGATTTGTTTTCCAATACTCTCGATCTAAAAAGGCGTTATTATTTTGTGCGGATACAAAACCTATACATAATAACATGCTGATGTTTATTATTTTTTTTGAATACATCATTTTATTATTTTTTTATAAAAGATTCTATCACCTTTGCGATATCATTTTTTTGAGTATAATCTTCTGAGAATAAGTGTTTGTATAGTGCTTTATTATCAACTTTGGCTTCTAAAGATAAATTCGTATTTCTGCCATAGACTTCATCCCATTTGTTTCGTACTAATGCCCATTTTTCCTGATGCTTTTTCCACCAATCAGCAGCAGCTTTACATTTACTATCATCTACTTTAATATAGGTATTATATCCTTTTTCTTTGGCTAGTACAATAGGTTCTTTTCCTTCTTCATAAATCACTTTGTCATTATCTTGATCATGCACCCAGCCTTTACTGGTGATTTCATGTCTATTTCCTCTAACCGTCAAATTATAATCACTTCTTTTGGTATATTCTCGTCTAGGCAAAGGAGCATTAGTTGTGTTCTCCCAAAAACTTTTACCGTCTACATGTACCCATGTTGCAGAACCTTCATATCTTGGGCTATCATCAACTTGATATACTTTTTGAGTCCATTGTCCTTTTACAACAGATTTGGGTTTGTTTTCATATTTCCAGGTGTTATTAGTATTAAACATATAAAAATCGGTGTTTTCATAAATCCAATCTTGTCTCCAATGCTTAACTATGTAGGGCTCTGATGGATTTCCAACCTGAAGTAAATGCTGAATGGAAACCTTGTCTTTTTCATCAACAATCAGTTGAGCCCACTCTAAGCCCTTATCTGTCTTTGTTTTTGATGGTTTATATAAAGAATCTTTACTATACTGAAAAGTTTCGGCAAAATTAAATGTTACTTCAAAACAGCCGCACATGCTTTTAATAGCATCAATGTCTTTTGTCTTTTTATTCTGAGCATTTAGGATAAGAATACTAAAAATTCCAAATACTATAGAAGGTATTGATTTCATTATTTAATAATTTGATGTGAATAATTTTTACAAAATTAATTAATTTTATTTAGATTGAATTAAAATAAGATATATATTTGCTGAAAATTATTAAGAATGAATCTAAATAGGGGGAAGTTTTTGTTTTACTTTTTAATTTTTTACTTCAATTTCATAATAGCACAGAAAAAAGAAGTAGAAAAGGACTCAGTAAAGACAGAGAAATTAGAGGAAGTAATTGTAACTGGTCAATACTCACCTCAATCGATTAAAAAATCGGTTTTTGAAGTAAAAGTCATTAGTCGAGCACAAATAGAACAACAAGCGGGTAATAATCTTGCGGATGTATTAAATCAAACATTAAATATAAATATTATTCCAAATGCGTCTTCAGGAAAATCTTCTGTGCAGCTATTTGGTTTAGATGGTCAGTATTTTAAAATATTGATCGATAACATTCCTGTAATTAATGATGAAGGTTTAGGAAATAATACAGATTTAACTCAGATAAACTTAGATGATATACAACAAATAGAAATTGTAGAAGGTTCTATGGGAGTACAATATGGAGCGAATGCAGTTTCTGGTGTTATTAATATCATCACAAAAAAGAATGCAAAGTATAAATGGGAGATTACTCCTTATATACAAGAAGAGACAGTTGGAGATGAATATGCCCTTTTTGACGAGGGAAGGCATATACAGTCACTAAGAATCGGTCATAAAATTTCAAACAAATGGTACACAAATGCAATTTATACCAGAAATGATTTTGCTGGCTATTGGAGTGATAAAAAAGGAAAAAACCATGAATTAGATGATGGTAGAAGAGGGTATTTATGGTTGCCTAAACTACAGAATACAGCCAAGGCTTTATTAAGTTTTAAAGGGAATAACAATTTTAGATCCTTTTATAAATTTGAATATTTTAATGAGCGTATTGACCGGTTTTCAGAACAAGTAAACCTTAATTTTAATCCATCTACACAAACCAATGACCCAATTGGGGATGATGATATTTTTAAATCAGAACGTTTTTATCACCATCTTAACTTTTTAGGAAAATGGAAAACAAGTTTTAATTATGATATTTCTTTATCATATCAACAACAGAAAAGGAATGTTGAAACTTTTAGGTATAGAATTAGGTCAAGAGAAAAATTTGATATAGAAAAATTTGAATTTGAATCTCGAAAAGTGCTCTATTCTAAAGGGAATTTTAGTAATTTTTTACAGAATAAGTCTTTTGATTTTCAACTGGGTTATGAAGTAAACCAGATTAATGGGTATGCATCTAGTGTCTCAGGAAGCTTTGATGGGGAAAATATAAAAAGAGAACTAGGGTCTTATGATGTATTTAGTTCTGCAGAGGTTTATTTTAATGATAAATTTTCTATTCGACCCGGAGCAAGGTTGCTTACATCTTCTGTATTTAAAGCTCAAGCGGCCATATCACTAAGTACTAAGTATAATTTTGCAAATGGTTTAGAATTAAGAGGAGTAGTAGGGTCTTCACCCAGATTACCAAATTATGCAGAGCTATATACCTATTTTGTAGATGCAAATCATGACGTAAGGGGTAATGAAAACTTAAAGCCAGAACAAGGTTATTCTATTTTCTTACATCTAAAAAAGAATTTTGATCTTGGAAGTGATGATAGTTTTAAAATGCTAAATAAACTTTCTCTAAACTACCTCAATGTATCTGATAGGATAGAATTAAGTGTAGTAAATCAGGCACCCCTACAATTCGAATATATAAATATTGATTCTTACCGAACCATTGGTGCATTTTTTAATAACACTGTGCAGTATAAGAATTTAAATGCCAGTTTTGGGATAGGTTTTGCAGGAGAATCAAAAGTATTAGATAGTAGAGTTTTACATGATGATGATTATTTATACAGAGTACAAGTAAATGCAAATGCAGCGTATCATGTTAAACCTCTTGGTATGGTGTTTTCAACATATTTTAAATATAACGGTCCATCTCAACAATTTGTGCAAAAACAAAACGAAAATAATGAAACTCTATTAGTAAGAGGAGAGCAAGATGGTTATAGTTGGTTAGACGCTTCTATCCGTAAAGATTTTTGGAATAAAAAAATACAATTGACATTTGGGTCTCGTAATCTTTTTGACGTAACCCAGATAAATACCACTGCTGTTGAAGGTGGTGCACATTCAGGACCACCATCTACAATTTTGTTAGGTTATGGGAGGTCATATTTTTTAAAACTAGTGTATAATCTTAATTTTTAATTGACAAGTCAAAATGAAAACGAATTTATTTTTTATTAAAACATTACTACTGCTATTTATAGTAAGTGGATGCAGTAGTGATGATGATACAACAATACAAGAGTTTGCTGTAGCATTTGAAAATCCCTCTTTAAGTTTTTCAACAACAGATGAAAACAAAGAAGTAAAGATTGTTTTTTCACGAACAGCTTCTGAAGCAGGAACAGTTACTGTAAATTACACTTTGAATAATGCTGTTTACGGGGATGATGCAGACTTTACCACTGTACCTTCTGGAGAAACAGGGACGATAACCATTGCATTTAACCAAGGAGATAGTGGTGTTGGTTTTACCTTTAATAAATTAAAAAACCCAATTGAGGGAGTGGCAAAAGAGGTTAGTTTTTCTATTGCCGCAGTAAGTGTTCCTAACGGTACAGTAAGCGGAAATACTAATTTAGCAGTAAGCTTTACAGAATCAGCAGCATTAGGAGGAACAATTTCGCCTAAAATTGGGGGACATAATGAGCCAAACCAAGTATATATAGATTTGAGTTCTCAATCTCAAGTTGATGTAAAAAGAGATAGTTGGGATCTTGGCTTTTATGGAGGAGATGAATTTAGAGTTAGAATAAATGGAGCGATATACATGGGAGCTGCCCAGTTAGATGCTACTGATATTAATACAATACAAGAAGCAGATGTAACTGCTTTAAAAGACCTCATAGTAACAGGTGCCCCAAATACAGCACAATATGTTGATGATCCTACAGGAGATATTACAAAAACTGTAATAGCAGAAGTATCTGCAAATGAAGCTGAAAACAAAGTATATCTTTTGAAATTAGGGTTTGAAATAAGTACTAAAATCCCAGAAAAGGTTGGAGATGTAGAAATAGAAGGAGATTTAAGAGGTTGGAAAAAAATTCGAATACTACGAGATGGTAATAATTATGTATTACAACATGCAGATATTGATGCAACAACTTTTGAGGAAATTACTATAACAAAAGATAGTGATTACAACTTCAAATTTTTCAGCTTCAATACAAATTCTCTTGTGGATATAGAACCTAAAAAAGATAAATGGGATTTAAACTTTACAGTCTTTACCAATGTACTTAATTTTGGACCAGGAACTCTACCAGGAGCATATGGATTTTCTGATTTTGTAGTAACAAACCTAAAAGGAGGGGCAAATTCTTATATGGTGTCCACAGATGATTTTAAATATGATGATTTTGCATTAGCCAATGTTGCAAATGATCAATTTGTAGCAGATCAAAGAGGAATTGGAAGTAATTGGAGAACTTTACCTGGTGCAATTCTTAAGGATGATAAATTCTTTGTTTTAAAAGATGCTGATGGGAATTTTTACAAGATACGATTCAATGCGCTTACCGATGACAGAGGTATACGAGGGAATCCTAAATTTGAATATGCTTTACTTAAGTAATAAAATGTGTGTTTTGTTTTATAAGTAGGATTGCCTTAAAAAAGCTCTTTGTGTCTTTTGATACAGAGAGTTTTAGTGTTATTGTAGTTTTTTTAATTAATAGAACTTCCAGAAACTCTGTCTCGGGTGTCGCATAAAGATATTCATATATTTGTGTTAATGAGTGATCATATTCACAAAAGCTACAACAAAATATTGATTTTATAGCATTTTGTTTGCTCTAGATATATAGGACAAAAATGTAGAGTAATACAGTTTCAAAGATTTTTAAAGATGTTTATTTGTAGATTGATGAACAATATGAGATTCGTTTTGTTGAAATAGGATAAGAAGGGGATCATGCTCATTTCTGATTCAAAACATTCAGATGACTGCTCCAAAAAAATAATCAGAACAGTCAAAAGAATTAGGGCAAAAGAATTTTTTCGATTTCACTTTAAAGGATAAGCTGATGCTTTGGGATTGGGATATTTTTAAAGGAGTGGTTATTATGTAAATATGGTAAGATAAAATACAAATAAAGAAGTACCTTCAGAATCAAGGAAATTCAAAATATACCAAGTAGGACCAAAATTAGCTTAAATTATTTTGATACTGTAACGGGCAGAGTTGTTCATTTCTTTTTGAATATGAAAATACTATATTTTCGATGTACCATCTCTCCAGTTTTACTTTCTACATACTCAGATTTATTTTCAATGTTAACTACTTTGAAACCTGCAGATATCACTAAATGTTTTACTACGTCTTTGTCAAAAAGTGAAAAAACTGAATTTGTAAAAGGTAAATTTTTCATGAATTCTTTATCTACAAAGGTAAGGGTGAAAATTCCTTCGGGTTTTAAGACTCTATACATTTCTTCTAGAAAAATACTTGGTTTTTTCCAAAAATAAATAGTATTTACTGTCAATATACGATCAAAAAAATTGACTACATATGAAATTTTGTTTCCATCATAACTTTGAAATAAAGCTTTATTATTTTTTACATATTCATGATTAATACGTATAGCTTCATTAACCATTGTTTTTGATAATTCAAAACCAAAATATTTTATACCTTTTGCGGTTTGCATAATGTCATTAAGGTGTTCGCAATTTCCGTGACCAATTTCTAAAACTTTATTATTATTTTGTAGGTGTAATGCTATAATAGAGTTCATGATCATTCCTTTATTGCTATCACTCATTTGCTTACCTAAATTAACTCCAACTTCTCCATTAGGACACATTAGCTGTTGTGCTAACTGATCTAATTCTACTTTATTCATTGTTTATTATTTATATAGTTATTGTTTGGGATAATATTGTTTATATGATTTCTCGCGATTTTTAAGTGATAGGTACATACGCTGATCACTGATTTAAAACCTAATAAAAAGAGTTCATTATTAAGTAAATATGATTTATTATTTTTATTTAGAATTAATAAAAATAATATCTGATTGAAACTTCATTAAAAAACTCCATATATGAAAGCTAAATGTTACATATTCATTAGTCGTGGGTGCATTTTCTATAATAATTTCTGTATTAAATGGTATTGTAATTGGTGACTGGGTTTTTATAACATTTATAGAAGCACTATATTATATAGCTTCAATAGTTTTTTTTGGTTAATAACAGAAATAAATGTCTTGTATATTTTTTAATTGCTTAAAAAAGTGAAGAGAAGAACAAAAAATGATGATTGATGTATTATTATATTTAAAACCTTGAATTTCTGATTTATATGGTTTTAACAAAAAAGGAAGCCATTAAAGCTTCCTTTTTTAAAACACATTAATTTTTAATAATTGGAATAGTCTAATTGTATAATTAGGACGATACAGCAACAACAGGTTGCTTTTTTGTTTCAGTTTCATTTTTGATAACAAGATCACGCGTTAACCAACCACTTCTTTTTGCAGTTGCTATTGCATAAGGTGTAATCCAAAATAGAGTAAAGAGATAAAAGATACTATAAGAATATGCCCAAAAAGATTCTGATGTTTTATGTTTTTTAGCATAAAATATAGCTTGCATACTAGAAAAAATCAATATACTTATTAATGAGGAACTTAGAAATAGTAGCGGGTATGTACATATAAAAAACAGCATTAATAATAGAGTAGGGTATGCCATTACAATTTTTAACCATTGATTTAGCAATAATATTCTTGTACCTGTTTTGGATCCTTCTCTAAAGTTTTTAAAAGCAAATTTACTCATAGCAATGTTTTCCCTAACATTACTTCTTTCCCATCGGATAAACATTTTGGATAAGTTTTTATAACGTTCAGGAATGTTGGTATAAACGTATGCATTACGTTGAAAAAATACTTTATACCCTTGTTTTAAAATCATATTGGTCATAGCACGATCTTCACCAATTTTTGAAACTTCTCCCATAAAAGTTTGATTGATCCATGCTTCACGACAATTAAAAACAGCTTCTCTACGATATGCAGACAAGGCCCCAGGTGTACATAAAACAGAACCTAACCTACTTTGTGCAGAGCGTATAAATTCAAAACTAAAAGCAAAACTCACATTTAACATACGCGGAATTATAGCTTTTTCTTTGTTTAATACAAGAACATTTCCTGCTACAGCTCCACATTCTTCATTGATAACAAATGGGCTAACCATGTTACGTAGTGTGTCTTTTTTAACTATAGAATCACTATCAACAGTAATAAAAACATCTCCCATTCCTAGATTAAATCCACGGTATAAAGCATGTCTTTTGCCTTTGTTTTTTGGTTGTTGATAAATAGAAATACGATTCCCTAATTCTTGTTTAGCTTTTTTCATCCAAGACCATGTGTCATCCTGACTTCCGTCATCAATAGAAATGATCTGAACCTTTTCATGAGGATAATCACTTTTTGCTAGACTAACCAAGGTTTTATAGACTAACTCCCCTTCATTGTATGCAGGAACAATAACCGTACACAATGGTAATTCTTTATCAGATACAGAATCAATAACTTTGTAACGTAGGTATAAAAACAGTACGTAAACTAAAAAACTAATTTTAATTGTAAGTAATGAGAATCCTACTATCATTAGAGGAAGCCCCCAACTACTATTCATTCTCTCTAAATAAATTTCTTCAAAATGAGGTTGTAGAAAATAGAAGAGAGATCCTGCTCCAAACATTAATAAAAATGTTCCTATCAAAATTAATGATGGTTTAGGATTTGAAATAAGTTTTTCTAAGAGGTTACTATTTTTGTTTGGTGTAGTTGATATTTTGGGTGGATCAAAAGTTGTTTGTTTCATTAAAATGTTTTCTTAAAATGATTAATACAACTAAGTCAATATTGATACCATAATTAATAGTTTTGATTAATAGGTGTTTAAGAGGATTTCTTATGTTTTAGGTGTGTAAAATTTACACACATGTGTGTAAATTGACCCGAAAAATAAACCTCTTTTTATGGTTTAATTTTGTAGAATTTAAATTTAACTTGGTTTATACATTAGATTCCACTATAAGGATAAAAATACAATACAACTTGATATTTTCTGTATTATAGTATAGCACCGTTATAGTTAAACTTAGAAAGCATAGATTAGCAAAAGGTTTTGCAATAGTAGTTAAACCGTAATAGATTTTATAAAGGATAAACGGAGTAAACTACTTCAAGATAAAATACACAACACGATGTTTCGTTTAGTAAATAGTTGATCTTCTCTATAACTACGCAAACGATTATGAAAAAAAACAAACACTTAATACGTAAGTGATTTAAAATGAAATAAAATGCAAAGATTAATTAATACTATATGGTAAAATTATTTATTAAATCAATAATCATTCTTTTTTTTGGACACTTGGTATGTGCCCAAACGAATTCAGACAAATTAAATGTATTGATAGTAGACGGTTTTAGTAATCATGATTGGAAACAAACTTCTTTACTAGTAAAAAAGATTTTAAAAGAAAGCGATTTATTTAATGTTGTCATTTCAACTACCCCTTCTAAGTCTGAGGATAAAAAATGGAAAAAATGGCGACCAAAATTTAAAGATTATGATGTTGTCATTCAAAACACCAATAATATTCATAATAAAAAGATACGATGGCCCAGAGAAGTAGAAAAAGACTTAGAAGAATATATACAGTCAGGTGGTGGTTTGTATGTTCTTCACTCTGCTAACAATGCTTTTGCTAACTGGAAAGAATATAATTTAATGATTGGATTAGGTTGGAGGTCTCAAGATGAAGGGGTTGCTTTACAGATAAATGATCATAAGGAGATAGTCAAAATTCCGAGTGGTGAAGGAAAATCAACATTTCATGGACCTAGAAATGACGAACTTATCCATACTCTTAATGATCATCCTATTAATAAAGATTTTCCTAAGGTATGGAAAACACCTGATATGGAACTATATAAGTTTGCACGAGGTCCAGCCAAAAACCTTACTATTTTATCATATGCTAACGACAGTAATACTGGTATTAACTGGCCTGTGGAATGGGTCATATCTTATGGGAAAGGAAGAGTGTATAATTCTTCTATGGGACACCTTTGGAAAGGTGACTCATATCCAGTAAGTTATAGATGTGTTGGATTTCAAACAGTCTTAATCAGAGCTACAGAGTGGCTAGCTACTGGCAAAACGACTTATAAAATACCAGATAATTTTCCTAATCAACATAGGATAAAGTTAGTTGCCCAGGATAATAATATTGCTAATTAAAAGAATCTATAAAAACCCGTTGTGCATTTTGGCAGATCTAAAATTAAAAAAAACCTCAATTCATGATTTTTCATCGTGGAACGAATAAAAATCATGAATTGAGAATAGTTTTTTAAATCTTAAAAAAGAGCTTGTTGTTTTTGAGTAAGTGAATCGATTTTTCTGATTCGAATATCCTTAAAGAAAACTTCTGCCGCTTCGCTTTGTAATTGAATCTTTCCTTTTATAAGAGGAATCTCCTTACCATCTTCTTCAATATATCTTGAATTCTTTAAAATCATTACAACTTCACCATTTACAACATGTAAACTTTTACCTTCAAAACAAAACAAATCTAATGTATTCCATTCATCATGAGGTTTTTCATAATTACCACTACGCAAGCAATAGTTTCTATAAGGGCTATTCATACTTATAGGTAAATATTCTTGAGCTTCATGAGCTAATGGGTCTAAGTTAGACTCTGGCTTGTAAGCTTTTATGTCAATGGCAGAGTTTGCTTGACTCCAAAAGTCACCAGTGTGACCTTCCATAATTTGAAATTCTTGAGAAAGCATCCATGATCTCCAATATTCGGCAGCCATTGGCCCTACCGAATGATAAAGAATTCCCGAATCCTTAAGAAGATTTTTTCTATAAGCCCATTTTTTATCCCCCCATTTATATTTCAATTGAAAATGATAATTTTTAAATTCTTCTTTAGTAATCAAACACCCATAATACTCACCTGTATTTTTTATGATGATGTCATCTCCTTCTTGAAAAGTAGAAAATACATTGTAATCTGGATTATTTAAACCTATAGGAGCTATTAACTCTCCGTTTTCATCTTTTGGAGGAGTACCATCATAACCGGGCTGGTGTTGAAAACTCAAATAATTGTCCCACTTTGTTAAGTCCGTATCAATTAATTCATCCCACTCATATTCCGGCTCTAATGGTTTTTGTTCATTTTTTACAGGAGAACAGGATATTGCAAGAAGAAGTACAGAAAAAAGAATTTTATAAAAGCTCATATATTATTTATTATTAGAATTAAATATTGATTTTTGATAAGTAATACTTTTACTTGAGCAGTAATTCCAAAAATTCTATTTTTCGATTAGTTGCAATAAATAAAAAAGTAGTTTTATATCTTAAAATCCAAATATATAAAAAGTAGAGAGAAGTTCAGATTTTATTATTAAGCTAAAGATTAAAAACCAGCGTTTTACTCATAGTTACTATGATTTATATACACTTTTTTCGATCAGATTTATCATTTTGTACCTGATGTAGAATCTATATTTCTAATCCAAAGTGGTTTTTTTATGGTTTTTTGTGCGTTTATCATGAATTATCGTAGTTTTACCCATACCATAAATTATTATAGCATTTATTATGAAAACAGAAATTGGAAAAAACAGAACAGAAAACAACAATGTATTAAGCTTTATTATGAAAAGCTTTCTTGTCGCTATGTTCATTATAATTGGTACAAGCAGTATTTCTGCACAAAAATCAAATTCGAAGACTAAAGAAACTAAGGAACAAGCAAAAGTTACCGGATTAAGATATATTTGCGTGCATGTACTTGACTTAGAAAAAACATTAAAATTATATCGTGAGATTCTTGGTTTTAAATTACATGATGCAGAAGTGTTTCATGGACCTGGAATTGAAGGAATGTTGGCGATGAAAATAAGAGCAAATGATTTTGAAATGACGTTGTCTCTTACCGCACCAGAATTTATTAATACGATAGGGCCAGTTGGAAACACCAATCACAACCACTTCATGCTAAAAGTTAATGATATCGGTCCAATAGGGGATAAGTTAAAAGCAGAAGGATATAAGTTAGAAAATGAAAACTACGTGCAAGATAAATACACGTTTTTTGTGGGGCCAAATGGTGAAATTATAGGTCTTTCTTCTTGGGAAGGTTAACATATAATACATATTGATTTTATCTATTTGATATGATTTCTATTGCTTAGAACTAATAGTGGTGCTAATTATTTAAATCACCTGAATGAGTATAAGAAAAATTTATGCAGGTCAGAGTGATTTGTATAGAAAATTGTATTGAAGATGAGTAAATTTTCAATCAAAAAGCCTTGTCATTTTGAGTATGGATTAAGAATCGATGTAATTTTTCTTCTGTCGCCTTGAGCAGAGTCGAAAGATCACTTCGAAAAACCACTCAATTTGACGGCTTTTTTTTAAACCTATACCCTAGAGGACAGTATTTAGCTATTTAATAATCATCGCATGTAAAATTTTGTATCACATCTAGATTTTTCCAAAGTTATTAAATTGAAATAAGAAATATTCTCTTCAATTCGTCATGGAAATATCAATTTTATGAAACCTTTGGTCTTTTTGGAATCAGAAATAGTACCAAATTTCATATAGTTTATATACTCTTAAAAATGTTAGACTTTGGTTTTTTTGTACTATATTCTTGCTATCATATACTTAATTTAATGTTCATTTCCTTTATAAATCCACATTGGTTCTGTTTCACCAGCTCTTTCAAAACCAACTTTTCGGTAAAAGTCAATAGCTTTTCCGTCAGCGGTTAACATCTGCATATGAAATTCTTTATATTTTTCCTGCATTTTAGTAATAATCATTTGCCCGATTCCTTTTCCTTGATGATTTGGGTGAACTAATAAATGAGGATAGTAAACGACTAAATGTCCATCAGAAATTGCGTTACCAATTCCAACCAATTCGTCACCACTCCAGGCAGAAACAAGCGAATGAGAATTTATTAAAGCATTATATAATTCAACAGGTTTATTGGCAGAACTCCATTTGTTTGCTTTATACAATTCGATTATTTGTTCTTTGTCAATATTTTTAGTTTCCGAAATTTTAATGTTCTTCATTTATTTTACGGTTTTATATATTTACACACAACAGTCTTTTATATGAAACAGGCGTATTCTATAACACCATATCTTATATTTAGTAGACTTTGCAAATGGTTAAACTACGGTCGCTCTATGTTTTTATGCATTGTAACCACTTCGTTGTTTTTATTTTTTGTTTAATAATTCAATTTTTAGTTCAATCAATTCCTCAAGGTTTTGAATTTGAGAACTAGATGAACCATTAATAAATACGATAATATCAGCTTTAAGATTTTCTGAAAGTTTTTTTAAACTCTTGATTTTCCCAAGAGTTATATATGTTCTTTGTATTCATGCATTTTTATTTAGAAATATAGTGGGTTTCTGATTGATTTGAAATAGTTTGTAGTGATTTGATTTTGAGTGTGTTATAAGTTTTTTAATTTGACACTTTCTCAACCATTATTTATACAAAATATCGGACAAGTACAAATTTAATATAAACTTTCAACCCAGTTAATAAACGCATTTTTCCAATTCTTAACAGAACTATTATCATTATAACCTAATCCAAATCCGTGACCACCATCTCGATAAATATGAAGTTCAGATTTTGGCACGGTAACAGAAAATTTTGCAAGGTATTTTATAGTTTCTTTAATATTTAATAAAGAATCGTTGCTTGCTATAGCTAAAAAGAGCGGAGGAAGATTTTCCTGTTCTTTTACTTTTTCATATTTCTCTATATAATCATCTGTATAAACCAACGCAGCGAAATCTGGAATTGATTTTGAACCCTCGTTAGAATCACGATATGTTAGCAATTGGGCAACATAACCACCAGCAGAAAATCCCATAACTCCAACTTTTTCTCTGTTAAAATTTAAACTATCAGCCATACTCTTTAATGTATGTATGCTTTTTCGTGCATCTTGAACAATTGCATCATTATAAGTACCTATATCAATTTCAAACTCGCCATCATCTTGTTCGCGATTAGTACGATACTTTAGAACTAGACACGTTATTCCTTGCTGACTCAACCATATTGCAATATCAGTTCCTTCATTATCAAGCCAAATATTTCTTAATCCGCCACCTGGAAATATAACTAATCCAATATTTTTATTTTTTTTCTCATTTGCAGGAAAAACCATATAGGTCGGTTCTGACACATAACTATATACCCTATTTAATCCTGTCAAAGATTTTGTATGAACAAAAGAGTTTGTATATGATTCTTTATATGGGTGAGTTATAGGATTGTCTGTAATCCCATCTGGGTATAATAGCTTTTCCGTTGGTAATTGAGCAAAAGTCTCAATTGTAACTAATAAAAAGCAAAGAAGCAATGTGATTTTCATAGTGTTAATGCTTGTTCTTGTTTCTCTGATTCCAATAATATTTTACTATTTGTGTTTTATCTCGACTAATATCAAAATTTGTTATTGATATTCAGTTAATTACATTTTTTCAAATTTATCAATTTCTACCAATATTAAGATTAAATTTTTTCTCTTCGTTATTTCGGGGAATTAATTAGGTTCTGATGAAGGGGAATGTCAATAAAGGCAGATAGTCTAGATAAGTTAAAGATTAAGGTTTCCACAAATTAATTTTAATCTTGTTGATTGTTGTTTATTTCTAAAATGTTTTTCATGAAAAAACGTAGGGTAGGAGATAAGCGTTATGTTTCAGATTGTTATTGAGCAGTAAAGGCCTATGCTTTCTTGCATTATTGGTAAACGTCTTATTTATATTTATTCATTAATCCAAAGTCGAAAGGTGTCCACAAACAAGATTTTAATCCACTTTTTTTAAATCCATTATTTACCCAAGTATTACAGGTTTTGAAACAGGAATAACTTCCTTTTGATTTATAAAAATCATCTATTGTGGAATAACCTTTGTTTTCAAGCATAATTTTTATTCCATTTTCGTTAACCTCAAATGTATTGAGTAAATAACTATTCAATTTTTGTAATTCAGATTCATTTACTTTTATTTCAACCCAATCTGAACGTTTTTGATTATAACGAGTTACGTGAATTAATGTAGAACTTTTTAAAAAAATAGCTCTAAATGCATTATTGAAAGTCAAATCTCCCCATGTTGGTGTATTGATATAAAAATTTTCCTCTCCCCAACCAAATGATAAATATTTTTCGTTTTTATTATACTTTATTCCAGATAATACTAAACTGTCAATATTTTTTATTGGTATGATGATATCTAGATGAACTCCATTCGTATTTAAATATATCAGTTTTTCAGATTTTTCATTATTTATTTTTCTGTCAACTGTTATTGAAGATAGAATCAAAGAAACAATTATATATGTTATTGGAATTAGCAAAAAATAAAAAATCCACTTAATTATTTTCTTTCCTATTTTCATATAGTTTGGCTCATATCTCGATTAACGTCAAATTTATCAATTTCTACCAACACTAAGATTGATTTTTGCATTTCGTATGCTCGAGGAATTAATCGAATTTTGATTAGAGGAATGTTTGCTGATGATTAGGGATTTCGAATTGACGCTTTTTTCTAGTATTCTTCTTACATGTACACGGGGTATTGATATTATTTTTTCATTTAAATCGCTATTATATAGGACACGGTATTAGTGATATTAATCATTTTTTCGTTGCTTAAATAACCATTTGAATATTAAATCGCCCTCTAATTGACTAACCCAAGAATAATGGCATCCACCTCCGTACTCACATGGTGTTTCACTATTTTCTGTATAAAAATAGCTTTTACCCGCATCAATTTCAGATTCTATTTGTATTGGTGTTAGTTCAAAAATTTGAGTACCTAAAGTATTTGTAATTACTGGATTATAATTATCATCTTGGAAGTGCCTAAAAATAGGTCTGCCCGTTACTACAGAGCCTTCATTATCAGAAGTGTGTACTATGTTCCAAATTGAAATATCATCATAAACTCCAATTGAAATATCTTCAATTATTGAGTCCGCTTCCTCAAAATTAAGGGCATGACTTAATGGAACAATAGCTGCTGCTCTGTTTTTTAAGTTTTCATCTAATAACCACATAGAACCGCCACCTATAGAATGTCCTACAAAATAAATCCTATCCTCATCAATTTGATAAGAAGAAGTCAAATATGTTATTAATTGATACAAAAAATCTTGAGTAGCTTCATCTGGCCAACTCCTGTAACCATCTATATTCCAGAGACCAATATGAATGTTAGGGGCTACTACATATGCAGGGTATTGTTGTTGTTTTACTTCTTCTATCCATGCGGTTGCCATATAATTTGTAGGAAAACGAGTAAGAAAGTTATCTTCAGAAGTTAGATGATACTCTGTACCATGTAACGAAACAATCAGAGGAAAGTTTTCATTAGAAGTAGTAGCTTGTACTGGTTCAAAAAAACTATAAGGAATTACGGTATTATTAGCATTATAAGTATGGGTGTATTGGTACTTGGCGAATTCGTATGTGTAATCAATTTGTGGTTGAGGTTCATCATTTTTATCGTCTTCTTTTGAGCAAGAAAATAAGATAAGAAAGAATAGGAATATATAAGATGTTTTTTTCATTTCTGTTATTTATATAGGTTTTAGACAGTCGGACGTTTGTATATGAAATTTAGGTGATTTCGAAAGAGAAAACATGTAGTAAGACACAAAGTTCGATACGATCCAGAAACCTTTATTTTACTACTATTTCGCTTATTCTTTTTCTAATGTTTTCATTAATTCAAAACATAGTTTCTCAATATTCCTCATATTTGGATTGAATGTAGATACATTTGATAAAATAATTATTCCATTTTTTAACTTTTCGTCAATTACCATTGATGACGAATATCCTCCAGTCCCGCCATTATGCCAATACCAAAGATTTTCAGATTGTGATTTTAATATGTACCAACCTAAGCCAATATCCATATTTTCATTTAGTTCAAAAGTTTTCGCTCTAGTAAGTTTAAGTTCCTTATTTGAGTAATCAAATTGAGAAATAGCAAATTTTGATAGGTCTTCTACTGTTGAAAATATTGCACCTGCACCAGCCAAAACTGAAAACTCCCAATTTGGAACTTCTTTCCCTTCGTTATTCAATCCTTTTACCAAATTCCCTTTTATTTTATTTATATCAGCTGTTGAATTTTGCATATCATATTTTGAAAATATTTTACTCTGTAGTAGGTTCTCATAAGTGACATTCTCAATTTTACTTAATGTATAACCAATTAATCCTGCTCCTAAATTAGAATATTGATTTTCTCCTTTATTTGATAATTCAAGATACTTTGTCAAATATTCTTTTAATTCTTTTTCCTTGTATTCTTTATAAGGATTTTCAGGATTGACTTTTGTCAAATCAAGATTTGTAGGTAACCTAGGAAGTCCAGATGTATGATTAGCCAGATCTGCAAATGATATTTTTGTTCTGTTATTTAAAGGCGTTTTTAAATATTCATTAATATTTTCATTTAGCTTAACTTTACCATCTATTACAAAATTTGCAAGTAAGGTTGATGTAAAAACCTTAGATATTGAACCTATCTCAAAAACGCTTTTTTGATTCTCAATTACCGAAATAGTGTCATTATTCTTATTTATTCCATAATAATAAATTTCTCCATTATTAATTATTGCAATCGAAACTTGTGTGTTATTTGGAAACTTTTTTGTGCTTTCAAATATAATTTTAGATTGTTTTTTACTAATTAAACCATTTTTTAGAGTCAAATGATTGATTACATTTTCGGTATTAACTTCTTCTACAAAGGGTTTGACCAATAACCCATTTATTTTAGAATTATCATCTATCGAAATATTAAGAATGAAAACAGCTCGCTCAAATGTTGTTTTATAAGAAGCATAAGTTCTGTTTTCATATTTTATAAATTCGCGATTAGATATGTTTCCAGCTTGAGATTGTAAACCTGTCAAAAACTCTGTAGTTTTATCTATTGGTAATGCTTCTTTCATTGCATCAGCAAACATTGAAAATATTTCATTGTAATTATCATTATTATAATTTTCTATAAATTTTTCGATTACAATTTTATTATTTTCTTTTTCCGTTTGTCCGAATGAAAGATTGACTATTAGAGTCAAAATTATTAGTATTGTTCTTTTCATTATTTTCTTAGTTTTCATTTTGTCTAATGAATGTCAACGTTTCTTATATGTTGTATTTGCATCCCGAAGGCGGCATATGCAAGATATTGATTGCGAATGATTTTATTTCTTTAATTTTTTAAGCTTATTAATTGCATTCTGATTTTTAGGATTTAATTCTAATGATTTCTTGAAATTAGAAATAGCATTTTTCAAATCCTTTTTGAGTACATAGGCTTCAGCTAAACTGTCATATAAATTTGCTGATTTTGGATAAATATACAGAGCTAATAAGAATACATGTATTCCTTGTTCTATTCTTTTCGGGTCAAATGATAATCTTAACCCCAGAGTATTTAACATCCCTTCTTTTAGTTCAAGATTTGGATGTTTTGCCAATGTTTGTTTGTATAATGGTATTAAGTTTTGATAATCTTGATCTAATGCTAAATCATTGAAATTTTTATAGTTGAATTCTGGAACAATTAGTTTTTTCATTTTTTTTGAAAGCTTACTTTCTGTAGAATTATATGTATTCGGGCTTTCTTCGATGAATTCCTTAGCACTCTCTTCATTTTTTAAAGTTGCATTAAGAAACTGTAAGGTATATTCTGAAAGTTGATTGTAAGCAGCCATTATTTTGTCATCACTCATATCTTGTCTTTTATCTCTATTACCAAATAAGACACCGTATGAACTAAAATAAGAGTGGGTTAGATTATGAAATCTATAACTGTAAACATTGCTATGTTTTAAAGAATCATAAAGTTGAAACTTGTAATTTAATTCTGCTGGAATTTTATCTTCTTTTAAAACTTTTTCAGGGATTTCTTTTTGAGCAAAATAAACGTACGGAATATTCAATCTACTTAGATTAAAATAAGCAGATTTTTCTAATATATCATAACTATATCTTTCGGTTCCATCAAGACTTACTAATGCTTTAATATTTTGATTTTTCATTACAGTAATAGCATTAGATAGTCCACCGAAGCTATATCCCATTAGTGCAATCTTATCAGAATCTATATTCTTGTATTTATGAATTTCTTTTAAAAGGAATTCAATATCACGAGATTGTGTTTCCATATCTTTTGTTGTACCACCTTCTAGCCATCTTGTGTCTGTGCCTTTTGATGGACTTGACATAATTATAAAACCATTGCTCGCTAAATATTCGAATAGAGCAAAGTTTTCAATTGAGGATGCTTGATAACTTGGGGCATAAACAATTACTGGAAATTTTTTATTAATTGCAGTTATATCTAAATAAGCATTGGTCTTTTCAATTAGATGAGCTCTATTTTGTGGAGTATTCCATAAGTAAGGAAACCAATCCAGCAAAAATTCATTTGGTAGATTTTTCCATTCTTCCTCTTCTTTCAAAATCTCCAGATAATCTAGAATTGTTAATGGTTTAGAGCCATCATTTTTAATATCAGCAGGATACCAAATACTAATAGAGATGGGTCTATGTATGAATTGATTATTGAACTCATTTTTAATTTGATAGGTTCTCGTACTATCAATTTTTGTATAATGACTAAAGCCTACAGTATGCTGTCCGTTTCTTAAATCTATTTCTTTTAATGAAGTTTGTCCATGTAGTAGTCCTATTTGAAAAAGTATAAGTGTCAATAAAGTTTTTATTCTCATTTTTAGATGATTAGTGTTGAAGTCTAAATATTCACTTATTGAATTATTGTTACAGTTTATCAGTTTGCCACTTATAATGTAATAAAGGATATATGTCCTTTACATATTGCTTATATACAAATCTAAGCGATTTTTGATTGATTTAAAATTATTTACAATGACTTGATTATTAATTAACTAGTTGTGCATTTTTTGATAAAGTAAGGAATCAAATTTTATGTTTATAGATTTATTGTTTTGGACTTCGAATGTCTGGGTTTTATCACTCGGTATAAATTCTATGATCTTGATAGTAGTTATATCTCTATATTTTTCTTGTAGTTTTCTCAAAAAGAAATCAATACTATAGGCACTGTCTTTAGTTGCTCGAGGTTTTTATGGATTAATAATTGTTCTAGATTTTTTATATCATATTAATAGTATTTTGTAGTATCTTTTTAATTTCAATCTGGAGAAGATATACATCTTCACCTTCTAAAAGATAATCATGATTTATAATGTTTTAAACGTTTCATAACAATGGTCCCAATAATTAATACGGATTTTGCACCTAACTCAAAGTTTATTATAGTAAAAATGGATGGATTGATTATATTAAGAATAGTAAAAAATCTAACTATTCTACAAAAGAGTATTATATAGTCTATTTTTTTGATGAAAAGAATACCATTATAAAATATGAAACAAAAAACACAGATATTGAACTCCCTGTAAGTGAATTTGAAAACAAATTCACTTACAATAACAAAGGAGAAATTATTAAAACTAATTATGGCAAACCTTTGGAGAAAAACTACATTGAATATTACAGTCTTATTGAAAATGATTCAACTATAAGATTAATGAAATCTCAGGTTCACACATATTTCTTTATCAAAGGATATAAACTCGATGAAAATGGTAAAATCATTAATGAGTATTTTACAAATGACGATATGAACTTAACATCTAATTCATTAGGCTTAGACAAAATAATTAATAGCACGGATTTTCAATCTACATTCGATAACAAAAGAAGAATAGTAATGTTGAGCGACACTGGAATTAAACACGCATATGAATATTATGATTAGCAAAATGTTATTCCTATTTATAGTTTGTGCATCTTTATTTTGTTATTGCAATTTAATTGAAAATACTGATTGGAAATATTAAGATAGATTTAATATAGGAAGGAAATGGTGTTATTTTGATTTAAATAGGATATGTGTAGCAATTTTTATAAAAATGAAACAGCAAATAGCTGATTTGTTGTTAATTATAAAAGATGATTCATTGGGTTTATATTGTAGGTAGTAAGTAGAACTATTGCTAACAAGGTGTGTCGAGAATACAATAAATGGCTGATAAATTTCATTGCGAACTGTTTATAAGATGGTGGAACCGACTTACCAATGTTGTCTAGCAGGAGAGAACGTCAAACTACTATTACGTACGTTTCTGTGAGAGACTCAGGATGAACTCACCTTTTATGATCGATATTTAACGTTAATCAGAATACATACCAACAATTAATATTACAAAGAATCGAGAAAATCAAGATAGTTAGAAACACTTTTTTCAATCCATTCATTTGTAGCATTCAATTCTAGTCCATAATAAGCAAAAAATGGACGATAATCAGCTTTTACATATTCAAAAGTTAACTCAAACGGGGCTGTCAAATGTGTTAAAGTATATTTATATTTTCCTTGCTCGTTATATTCAGCTTCATCAATTCCGACTGACATCGCTAAAGCAATTTTCTTATTCAAAACTTTGTATCCACTCTTACTTCCATAGGCCCAACCATACGTCAAAACCTCATCTAGCCATTTTTTAAAAAACGGAGGGCAATTAAACCAGTAAAAAGGAAACTGAAATACTATTTTATCATGATTTTCTATAAGTTTCTGCTCTGCCAAAACATCAATTTCTTCGTCGGGATAGACTTCGTGCAATTGATGAACACAAAAATTTTCGGGATATTTATGTAACTCTTCAATCCATCTCTTGTTAATCATCGAGTTTTGAATATCAGGGTGTATAACAATGACTAATGTTTTCATGTTTTGTCAGACTAAATTTTAAGGACAAAAATAGTTTATAAAACATTGATTTTTTATGTTTACTACCAATTGTAAGGTACTATAATAAATGTAAGTAATGACAAAAACAAAAGAAACATCAGTACATTTTGAAAACAAAAAAAAATTAGAACAAGAGTGTTTTGAGGTTTATGCCTCTAATCTCATAGGAGGGCAATGGACTTTATCAATATGTTGTTATTTGATAACAGGAAAACATAGGTTCGGAGAATTAAAAAAGTGCTTACCAAGCATAACTGAGCGAATGCTTACATTATAACTTAGAAAATTAGAACAGAATAAAATTATTAAAAGAACAGTTCATGCAGAAGTGCCACCCCGAGTCGAATACGAATTAACCGCAATTGGATACAGCCTTAAACCAATAATTCAAGAACTTGAAAAGTGGGGAAAAAAACATAAAAAACTTGAATAAAAAAAGTGAACGCATAACAATGTATTCGCAATTACGGTGGATTCGACTACCTTCTAATCCATTCGTAATTGCTAATACTAGTGTTTACCCCTAAAATAATAGCTAACTTTTTTCTAAAAAACGGTTGTACAAAACCGTTGTATATCATAAAAAAGTTTTTGAATAAAAAAATCACCTCACCAAATACTAAAGTTAGCAGGGTGTTAATTAAAATTACACACAATAACTAAGCATTTATGCTCGGTCACTGACTACACGAATGCTTAGTTATTTGCACAGTTATTTTCGATTTTCTTTTATAAATTTTGTTGGATCAATATAACCAGTGGTATCAAAAGAATATCCTTGACCAATAGGTAGATCAATATCATCTCTCATCTCAAAATGTAAGTGTGCCAAATATTGTCCATCGGCATTTCCGATTGTTCCTATTTTTTGACCTTTTTTTATGAACTCTCCTTTACTAATAAGGATTTGATCACAATGAGCATATAATGATTCAACAATTTTTCCATTTATTGTCAAGTGCCAAACCCTTATTACTTTACCCCATCCTCCTTTGATATCTTCTGCAAAATTAATGTATCCATTTGCTACAGCATATATTGGATCTCCTAAATCAGAATTACCTCCAGTAACAGCATTCCAGTCATCACCCAAATGATTGTTTTTGCCAAATGATTGAGCATTATAATAACCTTTGGCGTTAGGTTTTCCAACAGGAAAATCAAATTCTAAAGCTTTGTATTTCTCATTTTTAATAAATAATTTCTTAACTCTTTCTTTTTTTGTTAGGCTAACAACGGTATCTTCAATAATGTTTTTAGAATCCCCAAGATCAATTTTCAACTCTTTTTTGTTCTGTGAAAATGAGCATTCAGAAGCTACTATTAGAAGAATAAAATATTTTATTGTTAAATTCATTTTTTCAAATTGTGCCCTAACATCCTATCAAACTGAGCTGTCTTGTTCTGAAATATGGTTAAAGGTGAAAACTAGCCATTAATTATAGGACACGTTGTTGGCGATTCGTTTTTTAAAAAGTTCTGATGTTTGTTGCATTTTTTGTTCCCCAATCCGCCATTTGTCTTAAAATATTTTTTAGCGACAAACCCTTTTCAGAAAGTTCATACTCAACTCTTGGAGGAACTTCGGGATAAGAAATACGGTTTATCAAATCATCCGCTTGCAATTCTTTAAGCTTTGCTATGAGCATTCTTTCAGAAATTCCAATTAATCTGTTTCTTAATTCACTATATCTTAACTTTTTTTCATCTAATAAAAAAGCAAGTATACTAAGCTTCCATCGGCCACTTAATACTGAATTTGTATATGCTATTCCACAATTCGCTTCTAATTGTTTTTTATTTATTGTATTGGTAGAACTTGTTTTTCTCATTTCTTACTTTTTTGTTAGTATCATACAATTTAGTAAGTACTTTCATCGTATAAATGTAACTCCTAATTTTGAATAAAAATATAATAGAAATGAAAATATTATTACAAGTTACGCATTGGATTGCATATGTATATTTAATTTACGCATTTGGTTATGCAAGTCTTTTTAAAGTTTTTCATAAGCAAAGCATGATGGAAAATATGAGCAATTTTGGTTTTGGAAAGTTATGGACTTTATTTATTGGTTATGGTGAATTGATTGGTGTTATTGGTTTAATTGTTGGGCTTTGGATACATCAAGTTAAAAATCTTTCAATTATATGGTTATTACCTTTTGCGATTGGTGCTTTAATGGTACATTTTGCACATAATGATTATAAATATTTCTTTACAGCTTTGTATTGTTGTATTGCTTGCATAATTACACTTATGACGGATAAAAATTTTAAATTAATATTATAATGATTTAATCTCTAAGTATTCTATGTATTACTGTTTTATATTGTGAGTAACGTTTTGGCTAAACTGCATTTTAATGCTGTTTAGCTTTGTTATGCTTTTCTTTATTATTCTCTTTGTTCCAATAAAATAACGGTATTTTCTTTGTGTACGCATCGCTTCGTGTGTTTCCACCATTGGCGTTTCATTATCTTTAGAAAGGTGCAACACTTTATCGTAGCCTATATACAATGCTAGATGAGCTCCAAATGCTCCTCGTTTATTATTGTATAGCATTATATCTAATGGTAAAAAATCAGTCTCTACTTTTTTAGTATAAACTGTATCTTCCCAAAGATCACTAGATCTAAAGTTTGGCACCTCTTTGTTGAATTCTTTTAATAATTCATAAACATATACCTGACAATTCGCACCTAAAGCTAGATTCTCCTGTTCTTTCACTCCTGGTATTCTAGAGCCTTTATAATGTACCTTTTTGAAACGTTCAGGGATAATGAATTGATTTTCATCATTGTTTTTTTCATACCTATGAATTGATTGCCGCCCATCTTCGGGAACCCAGCCCTCAGTAGCTGGTACCTTAACAATATCATCCCCCATACTCCTTTCAACTCCGAAGTATTTATCACCTCTTTCAACTCCACACCTAAAGTCAATGAACAAATGACACCAATTTTTTGCAAAGCAAAAGGAAAGAATATACATAAACCTACGTTCCCAGTCCCATCCCATTTCATCATATATTTTGTTTATTTCATTTCGTCCTGCGTAAGCAAGCTGACCATAGTCATAGGCTTCAAGTAGAGGGATTTCTGCCAATTTGCCTTTAACAGGATCGTATTTTGGTATTTCGTATAATTTTTTAATTCTATCCGGATAAAAATCTTTTATTACAGAAAATCCAGTATCTGATAAAACCACTTCGGCATTTGGATTTTCTGATTTTAAACGTTTGATTAGTTCAGAAACTTTCATTCTATTTAAATCGGGTTTTATGTTCGTAAATGAAGATGGTTTACACAATTTAAAAATTAAGGTTTACACCAAATTAATTTCTAATCTTGTTGATTGTTGTTTATTTATACGATGCTTTTCATCAAAGAAACCTAAAAATACATTTCTATAAAAGGCTTTCCAAATATCATTACCAATATCTTCAATAGTGATGTGTTTTCCCTTTTAAAGCCGTCGATACATATGCTAAATTTAATACTTTGACAACAAACCAAACAAACAACAACCATTTGATTGATCTCCTAGCTGCTATGATCATATATATGGTGTAGCTGTTGCACAAGTTTTGATACATATAGTTTTGTTAAGTTATCTTTTATTTATGGAAGGTAAGAAAACCTATCAATAGATTTATCGTCAAATTCTAAATGTATATTTATCATCCAAGAACTATGAATATAATTATACGCGTCAATTAATTGCTCGTTAGTTCTTTTATGGATAAATTTTGCATATTTCTGAGTTGTATGTTTTTTAATTAGAAACAAATTTTAAGGAACATAGTCTAAAGTTTTTTCAAGAATTATAGCAACATGTGTTCTACACCGAAAGTCATCTGTGATTTCATTATCATCAAGGTTTTCAGAAAAAAATATACTTTCATTAGAAATCAATTGATTATAAAATAAACTTCTTTAATCGATTTTCCATCAAGTATTTGTTCTACTTTATTTAACTGTTGGTCACAAAGGATATTTCAAAACTTTATTAAGATTGATTTAAGCTGCTCAAATTTTAGCGTACATTGATTCGTCTAAAAATAGAACCCCTCTTAAAAAGGCACTCTTGAGTTCGCCAGTTGAAAAACTATAGGTTTATGCGACGGTTACTGTTGCTGCGCTTAGTTAATTCCTAGATATGTTTTTGCTTTTTCACTATTGAAATTACTTTTTTTAAATGGGTGAGCTTCGGTGTTGAAAATATAATTATTAAAATTAAATGTGTTTTTATCTACTGCTGCTAAATAAAAATATTTTAATGTTTCAGCATAAAAATAAGTAGCTAGGTAATCTTTTTCTTTCATGGTGCGTACATCAGAAATAGCATGAAAAGCTGTTTCATTCATACAGCAATCTTTAATGTCCGCCCAGTATTTTTGAATCATTTTTAAATATTTAATGTTGCCAGTGATTTGATGCAAATAGTATGCTGATTCAATTATTTCTGGATTTAATTCTGAGTTTGCGTATTCAATTTTGTCTTCTTCATAGAGATACCTTGTTGGAAGCAATCCATATTTATTCCAAAGCCAATCCCAAGTTGCCATATTTTTTTCTGCATTACTTAAATCTCCATGGAGTGCTTGAATAGCAGGGAAAAAAGCATCATAAAGAGACATTGATCTTTTTACAATTTCACCATTATTCATATTAACACAGGCATAAAATTGTCTTCCATTATATTCATCAGAATAATACTGATTAATTTTTTCTAAACTATAATTCCAAATATCTTCTATTTCTGGATCAGGAAAGAGCAGATTACTTTTGAATAAATATTCATAATAGGAATCCATTCCAGCCTGAAGATATGACCAGTCATTGGTCCATTCACCCGATTCAACATTAATGAAATCACCAGGTAATCCAATTTTTGATTTTCTTTCAAATATGGCCAAAGTAGCTTTTTTTGCTACTTGATAATATTTAGGATTCCGAGAATAATAGCTTAAGATTCCAAATTCAAATAAATAGGTAGCCGCTTGTGCAGTATTTACAATATTCCCACTCCCTTCGCCATTGTTTCCACTGGTTGCACCAGTTTTAAGATTAACAGAATGATAAGGTATGCCAGTAGGCGAATCAAATGCAGGTAATAACCGGTCTCCAAAATCTATTGCTCTATCGAGAATCTCAGGATTTTTTGTAATATCATAGATAGCCAATAACCCACCTAAAATTCTGATATTTACTTCGAATACTTGAACAAAGACATCTTTGTCCCAATCCATCAAGAGAGCATAGTTTTCAATTTCTTTAGCCTCTTGATCGAGTCCCATTACCGACAAAGTACTATATGCATCAATTGGTGAAATCCCTAAAGATTGGTCGTACCAATTAAAACCAGATTTTGATAATGGTAATAATACATCCTTACCCCATGCATAATCTTTATATGCATTCCAAGAGCGTAGCATTTGAGTTTTAATTTCAGAAGGCTTATATGTTAGTGTGTCGTTGGACTTTAAATTTATTAAAGAGGTCTGTTTTTTTTCTGAATTATTACATGAGATAATAAATAGAAAGACAATTAAATATAAATTCTGAAAATTCATTTTTTCTAATTAAGTGCAACGTCATTTGTATGTTGCGTTTGCTTGCTGTAGGCAGCATATGCAATATAGTAACAATATAAAAACAGCACCTAAGTTATATAATAAAGAATCCAAAAGTAATTTATTATGAAAATAAAGGATACCAAATCAAAGGTATTTATTGGTATTGACATACACAAGCGAAATTGAAAAATTCATACGGCTACGGATCTGTTTGATAGTTCTATCTTGACTGTTCCTCCAAATGCCTTTACCTTGCAGAAATATATTGATAACATTTTAAGGATTATAACACTTCATAGCAAGTTGTGTCTTGTTTGCCAATCAAAATCATAGCAATGCCAATAGATGACCAGATATCATACCTCATATAGGATGCAGAGTTATAATGGGCTATGGTTGAAATATTGTATTTTTACAACCTAAGACTTGGGAAAGGGCTTTACATAGGGTATAGTGTTAGCCACAGGGTTTCTGTATTCTGCTCTTGGATAATTCGACATTCGCACACCATCTTTTTGTAATTCTTTAAGTGCATCTTTTGCAATCCATTGTGCAGATTTATTTTCAAATTCCAATATTTCTGTGGCAATTTCTATTGCTTTTCCATTAAGATCAATGTTTCGTTTTCCAATATTTCTCAAAGCCCAATTTACTGCTTTTTTCACGTACAATCTTTCGTCTTTCGCTTCTCGCTTGATTATTGGAAAAAATTGTTCAAATAGCTCGTTTTCTGAAATTTTATTTGCCATACAATACGAAGCCATAGTTGCAAAACCTGCCCTTTTTTCAAATTCAGGTTCTCTTTCAGTCCATTCCAATATTTTGGCGAGTGCAAATTTGTTTTTAGAAAAAAGCCCCATGCTGAAACTGTCGCAGATTTCCCAATTTTCAAATGTCTTAACCCATTTTTCCATTAATGTTTCAGTAACATCTTTTGGTTTAAATATTTTGCTACACAAAAGTCTTCCTTCATAAATTCCGCTGTCAAAAAGTTGTAAGGCAAGTTCGTTATCGTGTCCAATTTCTTTGGCAATCATTTTAAGTTCCTTGTGATAAATACCCAAAGAATTATTTGATATTATTCCAAATTTCTTTTCTTTGAAAATGACCTTTTCGGCATCTTTCAAGTCATAAAGACATTCTATGATTTCTTTATAGTTCACTTACTTTCTTGAGTTTATTTCTATTGCTTGTTTTATGTAATATTCAACTACTTTTTTGTTTAATTCTTTTTGTTGTAGAACTCTTATCGCTTTTCCATTACCTGTTAAAAGTCCTAAATTGTCTTCCATTTTAGCACCTTTCAAAAAACCGAAATCTATTCCATAAGGCATTGTTCGCATATGACAAATTCCTCCTTTTTCGTTTGAATAGGTCGTAATTCGTTCTTTCTTTGTTTCAACTATTCCGTCAAAAGACAGTAAAAATTCCCTTGCGCTTAAAAATAGTTCTTTATGTTCAGATTCCAAATCTTTGTCGTATTGCATAATGTTACTTTATTGGGATGAATATTTCTGTTAGTAAATCTTCTTTTGGCGTTATTTCTTTATTATTGATGTATTGTTCAAAAATAGGTTCTTCTCTTAAATTATAATCCATCTTTAAAATCCAATCTCTAAAAATGTGATTGTACACAAGTCCTAAATTTTGATAATCTCCTTTATATAAAAAGCATAAATACTTTCCACCAAAAATAGTTTTGCTAGAAAATTCGGTTTTTACTTTTGTATTATAAGGAATGGAGATACATGCATCATATCTCACTTTCTCGTTTGGTGTAATTTCAGGATCATCCCAATTAATACCATAAAATTTTGATTCCCAATTTATAATTTTATGTTTTTGAGCAGCAGTAAACAAGCTCTCCCAATTTGCTTTAGTTGAACTGTCTCCGATCTTGCCTTTTGATTGTTGAAATATCACTTGAATATCATACATACTTTTGACAGTTTCAACCAATTGAAAATCGTTCTCAACATTTTTGTTTGTTCGTTCTATTATCAGGTTTTTATGTTTTCTAACATAGCTTGGACTTACTCCAAACATTTTTTTAAACCCTTTGGTAAAAGAAGAAGGTGTATTATAACCAACTCGATAAGCTATTTCATTAATTGGTTGAGAAGAATAGCGTAATAACTTTACTGCTGTTTCAAATCTAATGCGATTGATATAGCTCCCTAATGTTTCATTTAAAAAACCTTTCATAATTCTATGAAAATGAAATTTGGATAAGTTGGCTATTTTGGCCAACTTATCTAATTCTGGCGTTTCATCTAGGTGGGCATCAATATAGGTAATGACCTTATCAATACTTTGTTGGTAGTTGTTCATTCTTTTATTTTTGCAAACCATTCTACAATTGCGTTCCCTATTTCATTTGGCACATCTTCTTGCAAATAATGCTTACTTTTACCTACACAACGATCTGTCATTTTGGGGAAATCTTTACGCATTAATGGTATAAATTTTTTTCTGAACAATGAACCAGGTTTTGCCCATAATATGTGAACAGGCACGTCAGTAACTGACAACCAATTATTATAATTCTTTATGACTTTTGCATTTTCTGGATTTTCCCCAGCAATTGGTAACTCTCTTGGGAACATGAGCATAGGCTTTCTCGATGGTTTTTCTAAAAATGGCTTTCTATAATTACCCATTTCAATTTTTGATAATTTCCTTTTTGTCAAATATGGCATTGCTTTTTCAATGAAGAAATTGTCGTCATAAATAACTTTTGGACCTTCGGTTTCGTCAAAGAACTTTTTGAACATACGTCTTGTAACAACTGGTATGGTTTCCCAACTTTCCCACGGTCTTAAGATTCCTTCCATTAATACTACACCCGTTATGTTTTTTTCATTTTCCATTGCATATTTCAATCCAATAAAACTTCCCCAATCGTGCAATACCAACACAATGTTTTTCAGCTCTAATTCTTTAATAAATGCTTCAATATATTCGCAATGGTCAGTCATTTTGTATGCAATATCAAGTTTTCCTGATTTCCCCATACCAATTAAGTCAACAGCAATTGCACGATTGTCTTTAGAAACAAACGGTATAATATTTCGCCATAAATAAGAAGAAGTAGGATTTCCGTGTAGAAATAGAAATGTTGTTCCTTTTCCTTCATCAACATAATGAAGATTTGAGTCTAATATATCTATGTACTTCGATTGGAAAGGAAAGTCTGCTGAAATTGATTCATTGTTTTTTTTGAATATCATAATTTTGATTTTGTAACAAAACTATATATGGATATTTTCAATTAATGTTCCAATCTTGCGGTTTTTCATCTGTTCGTAAAGGGGATGGTTTACACTAGTTAAAGATTAAGGTTTACACTAAATTAATTTCTAACCGTGTTGATGGTTATTTATTTTTAAGATGCTTTTCATCAAAGAAACTTAAAAATACATTTCTATAAAAGACTTTCCAAATGCCAATACCAATATCTTCAATAGCGATGTGTTTTCCTCTTAAAGCCGCCGACACATATGTCCAAGTAATAACACTTGGAAAAGGGCTTTACATAGGACACGATGTTGTAACCAATTATTTTTAGTTTAAAATTTGTTTAAATTCCAATATTTCAGATAGATATATTTCGTTAAGAAATTCGTTGTAAACATCATTTCTTTTATAATAGATACTATTTTCAGCTTTCAAAATATTCTCTTTTGCTTTTTCGATTTGACCAAGTTTTAGGTAAGCTTTTGCCATTCCAAAATAGGATTCAGGAACATTTTTAGTTTGATTTAAAGCTCGTTGAAATTCGGAAATCGCTTTTTTGTAATACCCAAGTTCGTATTCGCAAAGTCCGAGATATACAAAACTATGAATGTCAGTCCAATCTTCTTTTTGGTTCTTGATGTTGCGATTAAATAATTCAATAGCTTTTTGGTAATCCTTTTTACCAAAATAACATTCTCCTCTCAAAAAGTCAATGTCCTCTCCCCAAGGAGTATCCACAAAATTTGGTGTTAAACTATCTAATCTATTAAAATCACTTAATGAGTTTTCAAAGTCTCTTAATTTTCTTAATTTCATCCAACCTCGATATCCTAAATGTAGTTTTGGATCAAGTTGAACAGCTTTGTCTAAAAGTTCAAAACCTTTTGCATATTCACCTCTTTTGTTAAATGCTACAGATTGTTCAAAATATGCATCAGAATAATTCGGATATTGGAATTTTAAAATGTCAAACATAGTTTGTGAAAGATAAGCCCCCTGAGAATGTTCAGCTATTTTGAATCTTTTTTCTTTAGGTGCTAAAGCAATAAAATAGATGATGACTATTGAAAATGCGAAAAGCAAAATTGTAAAAACCACTTTAACTATTTTGATAAAAATTTTCATAGTCTTTAGAAAATATCTTTGATTTTACCATTTTGAATTTTAAAATTCAATACATAATAACTATCAAGAGATTCATTTTTCCATTCGCCCGCTTTCCAACCATTCAAATTTTTAATTGATTCTTGAATTTGTTTGATGTTATTAGATTTAAAACTGTTTTCTTTTAAATCAGAATTAACCATTTTTACTCGAAATCTACCTGCGTTACTTTTACAATTAACTATAAATCGATAAGTTATCAAACCTGATTCATTAAAATTCAGACTATTTATAAGTTCATTTAGTTCTTTTTTTATAGTTTTTTCTCCACCTTGATAATTAGCGCCAACCGAGTAGTATTGTGTAATTCTATCTTCATTACAAACTATAAATTCAGAATTGTCAATATTTTTATCAAAGGCAATATCTCCAATGTTATAAGTTATTTGGTAATAAACCCAAATAGCAAGGGTTATAGCTAAAAGGAAACTTAAGAGCAAAAGGAAATTCAGTTTATTTTTCAATTCAGATTTTCGTTTTGAGTGGTAATTGGTTACAATGTCTCGGTTATGATTAGTATGGGTATTAAAAGTAATTAATTTCCAATTAAGTACTTAGTCAGAACTTTTTATTTTGTTTTGATTTTTATTTATTGAGAACAAAAAAATAGCTATCGATTGCATATAGCTAATGATATGTATCTTAGACAAAGGCGAAATGCCGTATTAAGTTTTTTGTAAATACTTTGAGATTATTACGGTTATATATAATTGGATATGTTGTTGAAGTGCGTTTTTATTCTGCGTTCATTTCGTTTCTTATCTTTTTTGGAAGTTTTGCAACCACTAAATTATAAGAAATGTCCAACCATTCATAAAGTTCCTTGTCTGAAATTGTTCCATTCATTTCAACTCTGCACCAATGTTTTTTGCTAAAATACGATAGCTCTTGAAGAGCGGAAAACAAAGTGCGAAATTCATCTATGGTTTCGGGTTTACATTTAATACTGAAACTTGCAAAAGTGGTTATGTCTATACCCATATCACATATAGAATGTAAAGTATAATGGGGTATTATTGGATATTGTATTTTTATAACCTAAGACTTCTGAAAGGTCTTTACATAAGATGCATTGTTATGTGTATGCTTTTTCGCTCCCTTTTAAATTCCGTATGCTTTTTTCGCACTTTCAATTTGTTGTTTTTCTGTTGTTTCAGGATATAGAACATATTTAGGAGCAATTATTGTTTTAACTTCTCCAATATTAATTTTTGTTATAGTTACAAATGGAAATTTCCCTCCAGTCATTTTTATCAATATTTTTTCCATTTCAGAGAATTCAGAGTCATTTTTTTCAATAATTTCTCCTTTCCCTTTTATTTGAAACCCTTTCTGTATAAGAATATCAATAAAACTAATGCAAACATTTGGGTTCTGCTTAATGTTCCGAACACTTTTGGGCGAAGCAATATTTGCAATAATTATTTTGTCAGTTCCGTAATAATTAAAAATTTCTTTTGGAGAAACATTCGGAACACTGTCTGTCGAAACAGTTGCAAGCCAACATAGAACACTTTTGTCTATATATTCTTTAATTTCTGTTGTTAACTTCATTATTTTTAGTTACTGCCAACACCAATACATAGTTATCATAGTAACTATATATATCTTATGTGAGGAGCTAATGTAGTAAATCTTTTAAGTTTTTTTATAGGGACGTGAGTATAAGTTTTCGGTTGTTTTGCTGGGGTTGTGACCTATAAAACTTTAATGTATCATAAATCTATTTCTTCTAATAAATGAGTAGTAAAACTATGTCTTAACATATGCTGGTGGATGATTAGATATCATACCACATATAGTATGCAGAATTATAATGAGCTATTGTTGGAATATTGGCAACGCTTTAATGGCGTTGCCAACAATCCAGCACTATAAAATCATTAATATGAGATAATTAAAATATTAAAATATTGTATTTATAACCTAAGACTTGAGAAAGAGCTTTACATAGGATACGGTGTTAGAATCGCTTATTTTAAAGCTTATTTTTTGAAATTAAAGGCTTGTGCAACGGTTACAGGATTTTTCATTCCGTCATTTATTTTTGTTCGATTAAGCTCTAATTAAAGCTAGCTCTAAAATCTAAAGGCGTTTGGTTAGTTTTGCTCTTGAATAACTTGTTGAATGACTGAACGTGTTCAAAACCCAATTCGTAAGCAATTTCACTCACTGTTAATTTTGTAGTTGAAAGTTTTTCTTTGGCTTTTTCAATTAACTTTTGTTGAATGTGTTGGCGAGTGTTTAAGCCAGTCAATGATTTTAATAATCCACTCAAATAATTAGGTGAAACATTCAAAGCTCCAGCTAAATATTTGACAGTAGGTAATCCTTTGTTCATTGAATCATTATTACTGAAATACTCGTTAAGCAATTCTTCTAATTGACCCAAGATTTGATGATTACTTTTCTTTCGAGTAATAAACTGCCTATTATAAAATCGTTCGGCATAGTTTAGTAATGTTTCTATGTGAGATATAATTATCTTTTGGCTATATCCGTCAATATTGGCATCTATTTCATTATTGATATTTTGAAAAATTGAATCAATGATTTGTTCTTCTTTTTCCGATAAGAACAAGGCTTCACTAATCGCATAATTGAAAAATTCATAGTCTTTGATTGTTTTTGTCAAAGAGGTGTTCCAAATAAAATTTTTGTGTATAAACAAGAGCCAGCCACTACGGTTGCTGTTGGTCGTTTCGTTTTCAACAACAATATTCAAAATTTGATTTGGTGCAAGAAAAGACATTAAGCCTTCGTCAAAATCGTATTCTTGCTGTCCATATATTAATTTAACATCCAAGTCTTTTTTCATTGCTATGGAATAGAAATTATGTAGCCAATTGATGTTATTGTCTTCGGGTGAATCTGTTATTTGAGAATAATCTAATAAGCTTATAAGTGGGTGCTTGGGTTTCTCCAAGCACCTTAACTTATGATATTCTGAAATAGTATCTATTTTTTTGATTTGATTTGCCATTGCTCTTTCTACTAAAACAAATTTATGAAATTGATTTTTAGGTTATTTACATAAGTGTGTTTTTGATTTCCGTTACTGTTTGCCCACCAACGGCATAGTTATCGTCTCCAATAATATTAATAATAACGTGTATAAACTCTTTCGGAATTTGTGTAGCTAATTGAACGCTTGTTGTTACGGCTTTAATTAATTCATCTTTTACTTCTTCATTTAATGAAGCGGTCGTGATTTTTACAGAAGGCATAGTTTTATATTTTAAAGGTTATAACCTCCAGAAATTTCGATGCGTTGTCCGTTTATCCACTTTGCATCATCTGTACATAAGAAGGCTACCACACTACCAATATCATGAGGAAGACCAACACGTCCAAGAGCAGTATGTGAAGCAAGTTGTGTATTCTTTTTTTTGTTATCTCTGACTGCTCCACCCATAATATCAGTTTCTATAGCACCTGGTGCAATAATGTTTGAACGAATGCCTCTGCTACCTAATTCTTGAGCTTGGTATCTGGTTAAAGTTTCCATAGCTCCCTTCATAGCTGCATAGGTTGAAAACCCTGATGTTGAGAAACGAGTCAACCCAGAAGAAACATTGATGATACTACCATTGTCATTAATGTTTTTAAGCAATTTTTGCGTAAGGAAAAATGGCCCTTTGAAATGAACATTTATTAAATCATCGAATTGTTCTAAACTTGTATCTGCATAGGAGATGTAATAAATGAAACCACCATTATTGACAACATAGTCGAGTTTGTCAGTTCCAAAGTTTGAATTTAGCGAGTTTGTTAACGTAGAAACGAAGTCGTCAAGAGTTGAAATAAGAGTTACATCCAATTGCAGAGCAATAGCCTTTTGTCCAATAGTTTCAATTTTCTTGATTACTTCGATGGTAGCTTCTTGATTGGAGTGATATGTAATCACTACATCCAGTCCTTTTTTTGCAAGGCTGATAACCATATCTCTACCAAGTCCTCTGCTACCACCTGTTACTAATGCGATTTTGTTTGACATTTTTATTGTTTTTAAGTTTATAAATAATGAACAATACAAATATCCGTGGTCAATCAATGGTATGTTTATCCTAATCTATTGTTGTTTTATCCGAAACATAGATTTCATCTTGTGCCTAACACCAATACATAGTTACCATGGTAACTATATATATCTCATGTAAGGAACTAATGTAGTAAATCTTTTAAGTTTTTTTATAGCGAGGTGAGTATAAGTCTTCAGTTGGTTTGCTGGGGTTGTATCCTAATAAAACTTTAACCCGTTTTATGTATTAGAACTTCGTGATGAAGCTTTGAAATGCCATAAATACCGATGTTTTCTTAACTTCTGTATAGCACCGTTATGGTGAAATTAAAAAATATAGTGAAGCGCCAGTATTTGCAGTAGTTCAAAGATGTAATAGATTTTTTAATGCATGATGAGGGTTTAATGTATCGTTAATCTATTTCTTCTCCTAATAAATGAGTAGCAAAACTATGTCTTAACATATGCTGGTGGATGATTAGATATCATGCCACATATAAGATGCAAAATTATAATGATCTATTGTTGGAATATTGACAACGCTTTAATGGCGTTGCCAACAATCCAGCACTATGAAATTATTAATATGAGATAATTAAAATATTGTATTTTTTATAACCTAAGACTTGAGAAAGAGCTTTACATAGAATACATTGTTGTATGCTGTTTATTATTTAATTAGAAGTGTCGTATTAAACTTATAAATAATCCTCCCTTGGAGGGGTGAAAAAATCAATTACTTCACCACCTTCAATAATTTCCAGAGTATGCATGGTATTACCAGGAATCGAATATGAATCGCCTTCTTGCAAAATTTCATCGTAGTCCCCAAATTTAAGCCTATATTTCCCTGATATAACATACCCACTTTGTTCGTGAGGATGCTGGTGATAAGGGACATTGTTTTCTGTTTTATATAACATTTTTGAAACCATCGATTTTTCGCCTACAGCTAATAATTCAAATGTTACGCCTAAAAACTTTCTAGTCTTGGCGTCATTAGATTTTATGATCATTTTGATTAATTTTAATTAATATGATCCAAATGTATAAACTTGAATACCTTAATTCTTGTATAAAATGAGCATTAATATTAAACAGCTTTCTTAAAAGCTGCAGGTGTAGTATGATTAAACTTTTTAAAGAATCGATGAAAATGACTTTGATCTGTAAAACCAAGTTCATATGCAACTTGTGCAACAGAATTTTTCTCTGACAGTAGTTTTTTTGCCTCTACAATTTTTAGGTTTATCAAGTACAAATGTGGAGAAATACCAACATACTTTTTAAAAGTTCTTAGTATTTGACTTGGGCTTTTTTTGGCAACTATACTCAACTCACTTAAGGATATTTGCCGTTTGAAATTTACAGTTAAATAATCCAATAGAACCTTTAAATACTTAGGACTTGACTTTTCTTCAAATAATCTAAAACTATGATCTAGCAATTCTTTTTTAAATAAGTCAATTACTAACATACTTATAAGAGACTCTTGGGTTAGAATATCTTGTGAACTAAAAAGATTAAAATGTGACAAAAGGCAGTTCTTATAAAAACTCTGATCATAAGATACTTTTTTAGTAAAAAAAACATCATTCATCATTTTCTGATCTTCTCTATTTAGGATAGTTTTTATTAAGCTAAGGGACACATAAAAAACTCTATATTCTAATAATTCATTAGCAAGTGACTTGCCAGAAGTGTGAATTTCACCTGGAGCTATTTTTATGATTGCTCCCTTTTTAGCTTTAATAGATTCATTCCTAAATTTAAACTCTCCAGCACCATTTGTTACCACAGCAAAAGAAACACCGTTGTGGTAGTGTTTATTGGAGGGGTTATGTAGGCTTTTTGAATTTACATAAGATAATTCAAGATTATCCAACCTATTAATGACTTTAACTTTAGCATTTGTATTGGAACTCATAGTATCAAATATTCATAGAGAGAGAGAGGGTTTACACAAGTTAAAGATTACGGTTTACACTAAATTAATTTCTATAATATCAAGTATTTTACACGTTGAGTTATTTTTTTAAGCAATTGACTTTTAGTGCTGATTTTATTTTGAATATATTAAAACAGTTTGAGTCTATCAAAAATAGTAGTTGTGCAACGGTTACTTGTATTGCAAATTATCTATTCAGGTCGAATTAGAAATTTTTTAAAATAAAGTCTCATCTCATTACCTATCGGGTCTTTAATAATTTCTGCTGCTGCATCTCCAGCAATATAAACCCCTAATTTGTTATCATGAATGCCATATACTCTTTGAGCAAAACTAGAATAGAAATTAAAGTAGAAAAGTACACTATCAGTACCATAAACGTCAATTTTATTTTCCTTAGAAAGGAAAAAATCTGCTGGAGGTATTAGGGTTTTTACACCGTATTCTTCAACTTCTATGTTTTCATCATAAAATAGAAAATCATTAGCTTTATTACCATCTGTTAAACGATGATAGCTGGTTTGATCTTCATCCAATCCTATAAGCGCAAAAAAAGCGAGTTTGATTTCTTCATATTCTTGTTTATAAATATCATTATAAGAAATTTTTTCTGGGCTAATATTGAATTCACTCCAATCAATATTGATGTCTTCAACATCAATTTCAGACCAGGCTTCCTTCGGATTTACATAGCGAAGTTCAAATCCATCAAAACATCGATAAAAAGACAAGAATTCTGGATCGATATCCACATTAAAAACCTCTTTAAAACGAGTCTCCAATGCTTTAGCTTTTTCTTCAGATCCTTGAGGGATGTATAGATGAGTTAGGATTTTATTAGGATTAGAAATTATATTCTTAATTTTATCGTAAGTGCTAATCCCTAAATTTTCTAATTTAGTTTCTTTTGTGCCTTTGCAGTCTTTAAGATATTCAATCCTGTTTAATATTTCTTCTTTCATTTTTGCTAATAAATAGAGATTGTTTATACTAATTAAAGATTAAGGTTTAGACCAAATTAATTTATAACCTTGTTGATGGTTATTTATTTCTAAGATGCTTTTCATCAAAGAAACCTAAAAGTACATTTCTATAAAAGGCTTTCCAAATGCCCTTGCCAATATCTTCAATAGCGATGTGTTTTTCTCTTAAAACCACCGCCGACAGATATGTCCAATAATAAGACCTGGGAAAGGACTTTATATAGGAGTCATTGTTGTATGGCGTTTTTTCTTGAAATTTTATTTAGAATTACTAAAACTTTTCAAAGTTTGTTTTTCCACTTTTGGTAGAATTCATTTACTTGATGTTCCTGCGGTTTAGATAACTTTTGTTCATTTAAAAACCAATATACTCGACGAGCAATCAAAAAATCCTTGCTATTCAGCAGAGGCAGTAACTGGGGAATTATTTCTGTTGTTACTCCTTTTTCTGTTATTAAAATTTTTAGTAATAAATCAATTTCTTGATAAGTCAATTTTGGTATTATTACGTTTAATTTATTGAAAAATTGAGGATGTAGATTTTGTTCTGTTTGTAAAATGGCATTAAAGCATAATAGGCGATTGCTTGTATTAACCGAAAAAATTAATCGCTGCATGATATCAAGATAAATCTGATTTGGAGCGATCTCCCAATAGGGTAAACTTGATTTCAATAGCATTGGACTTACTTCAATGGCTTTTAGAATTGCATCAACTGTTTTTTCTGAAAAATCTTTTCTTTTTATTAACTGATCAATTGCAAGGTGTTGATAATCATTTTTTTGTAGTAAACTTTGTAATTCTGATTTAGAATATGATTTACCCGTAATATCTCGTATGATTTGTTTGGTTTCACCATGTGTCCAATGCCAAAGTGAGTAACATGTCCAAACTGCCCCTTGAACATAAGCTGATTTTTCTATCAAGATTGTTGCACCGCTCATTGCATCTACACCTTCACCACCAACTGTACCTACAATTTCACTTTTATAAACATCTTTTAAGGGAGAATCCTCGTCTTTTAAAATGATATTTAATTTGTTGTAATCAAAACTTGAAAAATATTCTCCTTCTGCTTTTTCCAGTTCTACATTGTCAGGTAATTCAAGCCTATTATATCGCCCTAATTTGTCCCAATAAATTCGCACTACATCTATTCGACATTGCTGATCTCCACAAACCACCGATTCAACATCCATATAAAATTCTTGTGGTTTACCTTCTTCATCTTGTATTTCTAGTAATGTACATTCTGTAGGTTCTGTTAAACTAATACCTTTATGTAAGACTTTAATTTGGTGTTTTATTTCATTAGTAGAAGATACACTCAAAACAAAGCACAGGTTGATTAGAGCTATTATGTTAAAAAACTTTATCATTTTTTAAGACTTTTTAGCTGTAACATCTAGCCTCAAATAATTTACAATTTTTATTTCCATAGGTTTCTTTTAAATTAATACGAATAGCTGTTGTTTCAATTTTTTCAAAATGGAATTTAATTAATCGGGTTCTGTTTTTTTCGATTGTTCCAACTTTTACCCACTTTCCATTTACACGTGCTTCAACATCTAATGATTTTAGTAATTCTTTGGGAATTTGGGTGGTGTAAACATCATTTTCCAAACTATCTCTACGTAGCATTATATTGCGTTTAACATTGGTGTCACATTTGATTTCAATTTTAGAAATACTCTGGCGTTCATCCCATTCGATTTGTACTTGTGCTGGTAAGCCTTCAGATTGCCAATGATGATCCTTTCCATTATAATCTCGTGACCATCCATCATTTAATAATTTAGGATCACCCGAAGATGTGCTTGACGCAAATATTAATTTTGCTTTTTTAACCAGATTGTTTTTATCGTTTGCAGGCCTATAAGGAATAAAGGCATCATCTCTTAGTAATTGTTCTTGTAATTCTGTAATATTTTTTTGACCTAACTCACGAGGTAACACATTTTTTTTCGCACATAAAGCAGCAGCTGTTCCAACTGCTTGCCCTTCTAAGGCACATGTTGCCATAATACGAGAAGAAGACAGGGCAATATGTGTTTGGCTAATATTTCGACCTGCAAATAAGAGGTTAGGTACATTTTTAGAATATAATGAACGAAAAGGAATTTGATACGGTTCTTCAAAATATTGATGAAAATAACTTGGTGGTTCACTTAAATTTTCAATACCACCTGGGTTGTGTTCATCTAATGACCATCCTCCAAATGCTACTGCATCTGAAAATTGTTTATTACCTAACATATCAGGTTCACAAAGAATATAATCACCAATAAATCGGCGACTCTCACGTTTACCTGGTAAAGAAGAAACCCAATCTAAAGCGTAATTTTCGGTTTCTGGAAAATCACCTGAATTCTTCATGTAATCCCAAACTCCATAAGCATAACCTAAGAGTTTATGTTTATTATCCTCAAATTCACCGATAATATCATTATCGCTCCCTAATTCGACCCACCAAAAACCTAATTCGAATGGTTTTAATTGTCTTCCTTTATGAGATTTTTCAGCATCATATTTTATTGTAAAATGTGGCGCTTCAAAAGGCATTGGACGTCCCATATCTTTTGACCCAAGAAGAACAGTAGAACCCATCTGCCAACCATCTTCTTTTTCAGGAGCATATTTTTCATTAAATTCTGAAGATGCTTCTCTACCAGTTCGATACAAGGCTCCTGCAGTAGCTCCTAATAAACCATCACCAGAACAGTCAATAAATAAATCAGCTTCAATAGTAAATTCTGTTTCTGTTGTCGATTGCCAACAATAGGCAGCTTTTATTTTACCATCATCTGACATAATAGCTCTTATTGCAGAGGTATTGAGTTTTACATCCAGATTTTTTTCTCGAGTAATGAAATCATACAAAATATGATCCCAAACGGGATACGCATCTTGTGGGTTATGAAAACGATTATGCAATAAAATTTCTTCAATAATGCCTGTTTCTCGTTCAGGTAGACCATTTTTTAAATGATTAACGCCGTTTAAATGTACGCGAATTTCACTTGAAGAATTACCTCCTAAAACTGGGCGATCTTGTACTAATACAACTTTAGCACCATTTCTTGCAGCCGAAATAGCTGCACACATACCTGCAGCTCCTCCACCAATAACGGCAACATCATAAGTCATCGTTTTACGTCTATCGGGTCTAGGTTTTTTGCCAGTACCCATTTGATGCCATTGTTTAGGGTCGGTATTTCTATAAGGTTTTTCTGCTTCTGTATTATTTATATTGTTTGATGATTGAGCAGATATATCCGAAAAGCTAGTTAGCGGAATTATACTTGCGCCTAATGCACCTTTAATTGTATTTTTGAAAAATTTTCTTCTTTTCATAATTTTATATTAATGACACCCCACGATTCGGCTATGAGTAGTGTGGGATTGAAAAATCGAAAGTTTTCAATTTGGCACAAAACTTAGCGAACCGTTTTATATTTGATTTATTTTCTCAACCAATATACAAACTGCGGGCAGAAAAAAAAATAAAACTTCGATTTAACACATCAGCCCGCATTATTTATAGCAACAATGTAAAAGCAGTATTCTAAGTTATCTAATAAAGAATTCAAAAGTAATTTATTATGAAAACAAAGGATACTACCATTAATGGCTACAACGGTTTGTGTAAAGATAGTTGTGTGATTAAGCAACTAACTTAGCAAAAGTGGAACGAACCAGAGGAAAACCCACAGGGTTTTCCGAGTAGGCAGAACCAAGTAATTATTTTTAGGACACTTTGTTGTGCGTTGGCTGTGTGTCCTGCGTTGCTTCGGGATACAATTTAATAATAAATAAGGAGCAACATAACTATAATTGAGATGAGAGACTCATTTTTTTTAGAAACAACCTTGGCATTGGTTTCAAGTGGAAGTACGGGAAAAAAAAAAAAAGTGAGGATTGGTCTCTCGGCTGGGATGTTAGGCATATCAGTCAAACCGCCTTATGGGGCTTACCTTTTCGGGGTTGGTCTTGAGCGATAAGGTCAAAGGCGCTGCCATTGTTGTATGATGAGCAGTTTAGTTAAGCTATGGTGGGCGTAATGAAGCTGAACGAGAAGCGAGTGAACCCTTGTAGAAGTGTCGTAAACAACTTTAGTATTGTCAAAATCGAAGGGTTGGCGGCCTAGCGAGACAGAACTTGACGGGGGTAACCTATTTACTGGTCAAGTGGCAATCGGCATAAAGAGGGCAGGAGCATTACCAGACGGCTCAATTATGGAACAGGAGAAGCTAATCAAAAGTGCAAAAATTCCATAAGTCTGAAGGATAAGGAAGAAAGTAGCGATACTATTGATTAGTGGCGGATTAGTCCGTAGTAGCGATGATTACTTTGTAATGAAGTAGGAGCAAAGGGACTGACTTAACAGTTTTAACTGGTATTACAACTAGATTTTTTTTTTAGGATGATTTTCAAGGAGAAACAAAAGTCACAACCGATATTAAAAGAGCAGGTTTGGAGTGCCTTTAA
>CANMLS010000042.1 GCA_947498785.1 uncultured Aquimarina sp.
TTGATTATCTCCATTACAGCATATGACATCTATACAAAACCATTAATTGAGTAAAATAAAATATTAAATAGTATTAGATTGAATCTCTTTACGGTTGAAATTTATAAATCTAAAGAAGCTTTTGTTTTAAATTCATGAATATTTAACTAAATTTTTAAAGTTTTAACAATCAAAATTTCAAAAAAAATGAACAAAAACATTTTAAATTTAGAAGGCGTGAAAATAATTGAGAAAAAAGCGCAAAGACAAGTAAACGGTGGTCATGGATGCCACTGTGGTGGAGCTGGAAATACAATTCCATTACACTGTCATTGTCAAGCAGATGACTAAAAAGGAACTAAAAACTGTACCCATTTTCATCTTTTCTTATAAAGTTTAATGGGTACAATTATTACTTTACAAAAGGATATTATGAATATTGTTTCATAATATCAGCAACCAACATTGCTGTTTTCTTATGTTTTTCTTTGATTATTAATCGTTTTGGAGATGTCATTCTCACTTCACAATCCGTAAGTGAACATGATTCACAAGTAACTCCAACTTTAACTCTAGGGATTTTATTATCATTAACAAAACCAATCTTTTTTTCTAATGCAGAAGAAATCAAAAAACCTATTCCTATGCTACGATAATAATCTTTTTTAAATGGGTCTTTTGTAGCAGAAGTAAATACCAAATATTGCTGATCTGTATCTGCATAATCCGAAATCTGGATATTGAAAGCATAATCGACGCCCTCATTTGCAGTACGCTGTAATGTTTTTATAGTCACCCATCGTCTACAATAATGCTCATTAACTTCATTCGCATGTGGTTGTTGCTGATGAGTAATATGCAACTCTTTAACCAGATTAAATTTTTCTATACCAGGTTTATGGGTAAATCGAAGAAAAAACACGTTTTCCATCCCAAAATCTTTTGGCAAAATATTAGTCAGGCGTTGATAAAAAGACTCTGCAGAAGCATTATATAAATTCATGATTTTATGAAAAAACTTTTCAGAAAATCGCTTCATTGTAAAAAGATCTTTGAGATGAGTTTTAAGATGAGTTCTTGGGATAATCAATACCCCTGCAAAATAAGATGCATAAAAATTATGCAATACTTCTTCAAAATTATCATACCCTATCCACGAAAAAGTATATGGCCTTTCTTTAATTTCGAGGTATTGATATCCTAATTCTTTAGCATATATAAATGTTTTTTGAGCCTCATCTACTCTATCAGACAATAAAAGTGTTTTTGTTGATGGTACAAATACCGATCTTAGGTTATCCAATCCTTCTTCTTTTAGAATACCTTTAGCATTAACCGAATACCCATATTCTTCCTTAAGAATCTCTTCTAATTCTACCGATGATATTTTTCCTGTTAAATCTAACTGATAAGAATTAGCGCACCGTATAGCTTTATCTTCGAGATCTTTAAAAAAATTATTATGCGCCTCCTGATATGATCTGAGCGAAGCCAGATAAAACCCCTCACGACTCATATTGTAATGCTGAGCAATTTCTATAATTGTACTTATAAATGCATTCACCTTAGAAGGTGCATTTGCAATGATATCAATCAAGTCACTTTGCTGTATTCCAAATAGTTCTAAAGGAATCTCATCTAAAATTCTAGACTGTAAAATTTCACCAATTGGAGCCAGATTTTTATCTAGTTTCAAAGAAACCAAACTATCATAAGAAACGTCTAGTGCCTCTGCAAGTTTGATAATTTTATCTGTTTTAGGATATTTTTTTCCCTTTTCTATTTCATTCAAATACGACTTAGAAAGTCCACATAACTTGGATAATCCAAAAAGCGACAAGTCCTTACCCACTCTTAACTGCTTGATTTTAAGACCAAAAATCAACCGAATATATTCTTCTGCTATCGCCATAATATCAAAAATAATAATATTTTGCGTAATTCTTAAAAAAAGAAAAAATTCACATATAGCGAATATTCGCTCTGCTATCAAAGAACTTTTTTAATATTATCCACTCAAAACAATAATAGTTACGAAAACACAGTCAAACCGTAAACAGGAAATTTGTTCTTCTAAAGAAGTTAAAAATTATCATCCTGATATTTTAAGAAATTTTTCAAGATCGTTTTAATGAAAGACAATTATCTCTTTTAAAAATCGCTAATATCAGTAACCATTGTTTAACCTCCGAACGTCTCCTCGTTTCTAGAAAATACAAAAGAGATTCGTACCAGTGAATGAGTAGTGACTCCAATTCCAGCTGACCTGTACGATAGTAGGGTAAAGATCACATTTCTTAGAACAGACCTACTCTAAATTGTATTCAGTTTTTTCATTTTTCTTTTCCTGAATATATTTCCATTTCCTCTATACTATATTAGGAAGTATTATTAGCCTACAGAGGATTTCATTGGATAAATGAATACCCATTTAATCGATAATCTTAATCACAATTCCATTTAAAATCTGAAATTCTATAACCTCTATTACCTTTAAAATTATAATGCCACCATTCTGTTCTTATTGTTTTAAACCCATGCTTTTCCATCGTTCCTCTTAACAATTTACGATGACTACGTATAGTTTTTGAATGTCCATTATATGAATGATGTGCCTCTTTCCCAAAATGATCAAAATCTGTCCCCATATCTACACCTCCACCTGCTGATCGTACTAAAGTGATATCTACTGCTGCACCCTTGTTATGAATAGATCCTCCTTTAGGGTCTGCCACATACCCTGGATTAGGAAAAATCTTCCACATTTTTTTCTGAACACTGTGTGGACGATAGCAATCAAAAAGTTTTATCCTATAACCTTGTGCAAGGAGGTCATTATTTGCTTTTACAAGTGCTGTTGCAACTTCTTTTCTAATATAACACTTGGCACAAGAGTACACTTTTTCTTTTAAAAAATTATCAGAAGTAGCATATTTCATATCTAAGACAAATTCTCCAGATATCTCCTCTATATTCACAAAACCCTCATCAATTGTATTAACAGCTATTTCTTTTTCAATAGTATTTTCTACATCCACAGTGCTTTCTGAACTAGATCCAGATCCTCCAATGAGCAAAACTATTGAATCTTTTTTTCTAAGCATACTCTGCTCTACTTTTTTCCCTCGTATTTTTAATGCTTTAGATCTCTCTATAAGCGCAACAGTCCGAGCAGAAGGCTCTGGAGGTGGCTTTGCATTATTACAAGAAAAAAGCAGTACAGAAAAAATCAACAGCATTAATTCTCTCTCTATCATATCCATTTTTGTTTTTATCCCAATTACAATAAATATCCTACACATTTCCACCTAATATAGATTTCCCCAAAAAACCACATCATTACATGTATGATATCTTTAAATATAGTCATTTTTTTTATTTTCAGAGTTTTCCGAACGCTACTAAGTTTTAAATAACTCTTCTTTTATATTTATGACATAATATTAGTCATTTTTCACTTAAGTATTTCATTCACACTTCCACAAACAAGCATTTTATCTCCAAAAAAAGGGTTTCTAATTTCTTTAGAATCAGATAACCAATACCCTCCTTCTCCATCAAAAGCCATTGGGCAAAATTGTTTATATACAGCTCCTGAAGTAATTTTTGAGCTACGTACTAATTTCTCAATTTCGTTAGATAACGAAACAAAAAAACTACGTTGTTCCTTAATATCTTTGGTTAACGAAATTAGTTTTGAAGTTGCTTTAAGAGATTTATATTTTTCTAACTTACTAATAGCTTGTTCTAATTTTTTAGCCTCTGCCTGAACAGTCTTACTGTTTGAATTCACCAATGCCGCTTTAATATTAAGGTATAAGCCATATAGCTCAAGATTTTTTTCATCAGAAAACTTAACCTTTGACGTTTCATCTGTCTTATTAAGATCAACATTATCCATTAGTTTATTCTGTATGTCAGATTCAGACTTTTTATGTTGATTACATGAAATTGAAATCAATGCCAATATCATCAGAAACACCTTATAAGTAGTATCTGGTATAATTAAATTCCCTTGCATAAGACTATAAAATTTATTCAACTGTTAACTGTTTTAAAACAACAAAGTTAATTTAATATTTAAAACAATTATCAAAAGTATTTCTCTTTGCGCAATTTTTTTAACAAAACTATACGATTAAGAATTCAGGACATTTCTAAATATTTTGGATATTTTTGCCCGTAAAATTGTTAGAATGCCATTTGAAAAAATAAAACCCCAAATAACACACATATTAAAAAATGAAAACCAATCAGTAACGGATAGATTGCATATGATTTGTCAATTACTTAAAGATAAGATTGATTATTATGACTGGGTTGGATTTTATTTTAAAAACGAAGACAAAAAAGAACTAAAACTTAGCACATATGTTGGTGCTGAAACGGATCATATTATTATCCCCTTTGGCAAGGGTATTTGTGGTCAAGTAGCATTATCCAACGAGAACTTTGTGGTTCCTGATGTACAAGCACAAGACAATTACATCGCTTGTAGTTTTACTGTTAAATCAGAAATTGTAATTCCATTATTCAAAGATGGAGAAAATATCGGACAAATTGATATAGATTCTGAAACCCCTAACCCTTTCACTGAAAAAGATGAAAGATTTTTAGAATTTGTAAATCGAGAAGTTGCTAAAATCCTTTAATTATCGTTCCTTAGTTGACTTAAACATTAAATCATTTCACATATGAAAATCTTAGTCACAGGAGGATTGGGATTTATAGGTTCTCACACTGTAGTAGAGTTACAAAACAAAGGATATGAAGTTGTTATTATTGACAACTGCTCGAATTCTTCTCCTGATGTCATTAAAGGAATACATGCCATCACAGGTAAAAATGTAATTTTTGAACAATTTGATCTTAGAGAAAAGGAGAAAGTTCAGGATTTTTTTAAACGTCATCAAGATATTGAAGGTGTGATTCATTTCGCAGCCTCAAAAGCCGTTGGAGAAAGCGTAGAAAAACCTTTACTATATTATGAAAATAACTTATCAACCTTAGTATACTTACTGCAACAACTAACAGAAAAAGCTGCTGCTAACTTTATTTTCAGTTCTTCTTGTACAGTATATGGTCAAGCAGATGAGCTCCCAATTACTGAAGACGCACCAGTTAAAGTTGCTGAATCTCCTTATGGAAACACAAAACAGATAGGTGAAGAAATCATGAGGGATACTTGTAAAGTACATCTCACATTAAAAGCTATATCTCTTCGTTATTTTAATCCAATCGGAGCACATCCTACAGCTGAGATCGGCGAACTACCAATTGGTGTACCTCAAAATCTGGTTCCTTTTATTACACAAACCGCTATCGGTATTAGAGAACAATTATCTGTTTTTGGAGATGATTACCCTACTATAGACGGCACTTGCATAAGAGACTATATACACGTAGTCGATCTGGCAAAAGCTCATGTAGTAGCCTTACAACGATTATTAGAAGGCAAAAACAAGTCTAACTATGAAGTATTCAATGTAGGTACTGGTAAAGGAAGCTCTGTTCTGGAAGTTATACATTCTTTTGAAAAAGCATCTCAGAAAAAGCTAAACTATAAAATTGTAGAAAGAAGAGAAGGTGATATTACTGCCGCATATGCTGATACTACTAAAGCGAACAATGAATTAGGGTGGAAAGCAAAAAACAGTTTGGATGAATCACTCAGCTCTGCATGGAAGTGGGAACAAAAAGTTAGAAGTTAGAAAAAATCTAAATTCACTTTAAAAACAAAAAAGCCTGAAATTTAAATTTCAGGCTTTTTTGTTTTTGAATCGATCTAAATCCTAATAAAATTTAGCTCTTTTATCTTCAATCTCTGCTGCTTCTTTAAGCGCATCGAACACTTTAGAGTTAACTAATCCAGCCTGTGTCTTTGAAGCTTGTGAAGCATAACTCATATAAGTATCCAAACCACTAGCAGGTGTCTTCTTCGTAACTTCTACTACATACACTCCATTACTACCTACAATAGGCTTAGAAACACTCCCTATCTCTAGAGCAAAAGCGGTTCCAACTACTTTTGGTTCTGTACCTGCTCCGCTAATAGTAGGAGTTTTCATGCTTAATGCCGAAGCAACTTTTACTGTCTGACTTTGACCTTGCGCAATTGCATCAAGTGTAGTTCCCGAAATTTTACTTTTTAAGGTTTCTGCTTTCTTTTCTTTAATTAAAATAGGCTTTACTGTTAAGCTAGCATCTTTTACTGTCATAGTTCCTTTATCTGATTTTGCTGTCAACTGAACCACTGCATATCCTTCAGGGATATCAAATCTTTTTATTTCACCAATTTTAGATTCTTCATTAAAAGCCCACTGTACTACAGCTCTTCTAGCACCTAATCCAGGAATATTCTCATCTAACTCTTTAATATTATTTACTGGTCGAACCGTTAATTCATTTTCTTTAGAAACTTCTTCAAAATCTTTATCTTTTGCCGAGATCTGAAATTTAGTAGTCTTTGTAAAAATTGTATTTATTGTCTTTTCACTTGGCTCTATCTTTTGCGCTACAGTAGCTATTTTTATCGCTCTCTCTTCATCTGTCTGATCTTCTATGCTAATGATATGATAACCAAATTGAGTTTCTACAATCCCTTGATCTCCTGTTTTATTATCAAAACAATAATCATTAAAAGCAGGAACCATTGCTCCAGGTGTAAAGTACCCTAAATCTCCTCCTTTATCTTTATTAGAACTATCTGCTGAAAATTCTGAAGCCAAAGCTGAAAATTTAGTTTTATCTGCATTGGTAACACCAACAATACTATCTGCTAGAGCTTTTGCTTCTTCTTTGGTACGTTTTGTATCACCAGCAGTGCCCAATCCTACCCAAGAAATCAAAATATGACTTGCTTTTACAGAATCTGGTATTTGTTTTTGAGCAACTACCCTAGAAATTTTAACAAAATCTCCGTCCTTATATGGTCCATATACATCACCTACCTCAAGATTATAGATCGTATCTGCAACTGTAGCTGGTAAATCTTTTTTAAACTTAAATCGATCGTCAAACTTTATTGCAGAGTTTTGATTCACATAATCCTTTATATTCTCAACATTTCTAAATCCTTTAACGGTATCAGTTTTCCCATTTTCAAATTCTGCTTTATCATCTAATAAATTAGCAACTCTCCCTTTGATTTCATCTATATCTTCCTGACTTGCTTCTTCATTAAAAAGCACATAACGCACACTTCTTGATGCTTCTGCTTTATATTGATCCGCATGGGCATCAACGTATGCTTTAATTTCTGCATCTGTTATATTAACTTCTGCATCTTCAATACTTGAAAATGGTAATTGTACATACTTGATATCCACATTATCATTTTCCATTTTATAAACCAATTCACCTTCTTTCAATGTAGATCCCACACCTGCTTTGATCATATTCAAATAAGCTTTCTCTTTTGCTTGTCTTTCAATTGAAATTTCAAAAGGCAACCAATCATCTCGATACGACTGGGGAGCTGTAGCTTTTAAATTCGCTACAAATTCCTGTAATTTACCTTTATCAAAAACACCTGCTTCGTTCTGAAACCTTTGATCATTAGATAAAGTTTCCTTTATCAATTCATTAACTTGATCAGCTCCCGTAATAATACCAAGTTCTTCAAATTGTTCTTCAAACACAACTTTTCTTAATTCTTGGTTCCATACATAATTTACTGTCTGAATATTAGATCCACCTCCAAAACTTCTAGAAGCTTTTTCTATTTCTCTAGCAAAATCAGTTCTATCAATATCTTTTCCATTTATCGTTGCTATTACATTTTCAGCTTTTTGTGAGATTGCCCCTCCGTTACGGATTAAATCTGCCAAAACAAAAGAGAAAAGTGCTAATGCAATGATTACAATAAGAAAAACCGAACGTTGTCTGATTTTATTTAAAACTGCCATGATGTGTAATTATTTATTCAAAATATAGTGGGCGAAAGTACCATTTTATTGTAATAATACCAATTAAAATTCTGAAAGTATTATCAAGTTTTTTGCCTTTTTTTATTTATACAAGGATCGTAACGTTTTCATAGTATAATTTCACCTTATCAAATGATCTTTTTATTGTTTTATAACTCTGTAAACAATAAAAAATTGTATCGTTAAACGTCTGATCAAAAATCATAGATTTTCAATACGTAAAGGCAAAAAACGTCATCAATTTAATGAACACTATACTTATAAAATTTTAAAAATATGGATAACATCAATCCTCAGCAATTACCTGTAATTCTACAATTTCAATTTTGGTATTAGAAGTTTCGATAATTTTAATTTTAAATCTATCTATTTTTACCTCATCTCCTTGTTGAGGTATTTCTTCTGTATGATCTACAATCATTCCTCCCAAAGTTTCATAATTCTCATCTTCTGGAAGATCTAATTTATAAGATTCATTAATATGATCCACTTCTATCCTTGCAGAAAATCTATATTGATTCTCATTAAGTTGTTCATCAATAAGCTCAACAGAATCATGCTCATCTTCGATCTCTCCAAATAGCTCTTCTACTATATCTTCCACCGTAATAATACCGCTAGTTCCTCCATATTCATCTATCACAATAGCTACACTTTTGTGTTTTTTTGTCAAAAGATTAAGCACATCTTTTACAAACATCGTTTCTGGCACAAAAACTACAGGAAGCAAAATTGCTCTAAGAGATTTTGGTTTTTTAAACAACTCAAAAGAGTGTACATACCCAATAATATCGTCTACATTACCATTATATACAATTATTTTTGATAATCCTGTATCTATAAACAATTTACTAACCTCTTCTATAGATTGAGATTTCTCTACAGCAACTACCTCTGTTCTAGGTATCATTACTTCTCTTGATTTCACATCTGAAAAATCTAATGCATTTTGAAAAATTTGAATTTCACTATCTATTTCATCATCTTTTTCAACGGTTTCCATCTGCTCACTAATATAATCTCCCAATTCTGTTTTACTAAATGCAAGTTGAACCTGATCTCCATCTGTTTTTAGAAATTTTTTAAGTACAAAATCTGAAACCCAGATTACAAATGATGAAATTGGTGAAAAAACAATATAAAACACATATGCAGGAAAAGAAAACACTTTAAGCAAAGTATTAGAATAAATCTGAAAAAATACTTTTGGCAAAAACTCTGCTGTAATTAAAATAATTCCTGTAGAAATAATAGTTTGTGTCAAAAGATTTAATTCTGTGATAAAATAATCAAGCATCCAATATTGTGATGGCAATAACGAACCAAATGCACTAATTAACACTTCGCCCATATAAAATCCATAAATCACCAATGCTATATTATTTCCAACAAGCATCGTAGCGATAAACTTGGAAGGCTTTTTGGTTAAACGAGCAAGAATGTTTGATATAAATCCTCCTTGTTTTTTTTCAATTTCAATATGAATTTTATTTGAGGAAACATAAGCGATTTCCATCCCTGAAAAAAAAGCTGAAAGAATTAGACAAAGTATAATAACAACAAAATGTAATTCCATGAATTAGTTCTTGTTATTTGCTTCAAATCGTTTCCGAAATTTTCTTTTAAAGAAAAACATAAAGATTGCTGCTATTGCAAAAAAAAGATACAACATGCTTCTTCCTCCTTCTAGCCCCCATTCTGCATATGCTTGATATAAAAAAAAGCACATAATTACTAAATAGGCATATTCAAAAAATTTAAACACTTTTTTCATAGTAGTGGATTACTCCTCTATAAACATTACACCATCATTAATTCTTGAATTCAAGATAGTGAAATCCTGATTAGCATCAAAACCATCTGCTTCATTAATAGTACCGTCTGGCAAGTAACTTTTATATTGTTGATCTGTAAATACCCAACTAAGGTTTTGGTTCCAATACAATTGTTTTGCTTGTAGATGTGTACTATCTGCGGTTAGTATATCTACGTTACCTCTCATATCAATTATTCCTGTTTCCTGATAAGAAATTGCATAATCAGAAGTAACTACACTTACTTTTCCTTCCTCATCTATAATATCCAATATGATCCCTTCTGGAAACTCGTGATATGCAAAAGATCGATTAGAATAATCTAATATTCTTGATGTCTTTAATACTGCGGTAAGTCTACCCGAATCAGTATATTTAAGATTTACCTCAAAGGCTTCTGCAATGGGAGCATCTTCGGGTTCTAAATAGTCTGGAGAAGTTATTTTTTTAGATTGGCATGAAAAAAACATTGTCACAGCAAGTACTGTGACAATGTTTATCATTATATATTTTTTTTTATCCTGCATTACAGCTTAGGCACCTTAACAGTTTCTCCAATCCAACATCCAACACTAACAGATGTTATTCCTGGGTTGTTAAAAATATCTGTTTTAGTCGGAGCCTTTGCACGGTAATTAGCCGCATATTTATTTGCTGTAGATTTTAAACTTGGATCTACTTTTGCTGCTCTTCGCGCATAATTTTCTGCCAACCAATACACAGCTCTTTTACTAAACACATCTGCCCCACATCCATTTGCACTACTAGCAACCATACCAGCTATTCTCAAATAACATATACCCATAGAAGGCTTTTGTTTCAGTGCTTTTCTATAGTAACTTCTTGCTTTTCCTTTACTACCTTGCTTTTTCATTACCTCACCAATCTTAAAGTATACCTTTGCTTTATCACTTGACTTGGTTTCTAATTCTGCTGATTGATTAAAATATTTCAATGCTGTAGTTGTCTTTTTATCCTTCAAAGCCAAAAGCCCTAAATAATATGCTGTTTTTGCAGAAGGATCTGATTTATGCAATGCTTCTACCAACTTAAAGAATAATGGATCCTCTGTACATTCTTTTGAAGACATTCTTCCAGCAGCACCTTTTAACCAATTCACATCGGTTTTCTTCGCTTCAAATTGTCCATTATATAAAGGAATAAGGTTTTTACAATCTGCTAATTCTCCTAATTTTTGATTTACTCCAGCTTTCACCTTACTGTAGTTAGACAGTATGATCGTAGATCTTTTAAGAGATTTCTTTTCTTTGCTTGTTAAAACTGTTCCTGCTTCTTCTTTTTCAGTAAGTGTTGATATTTTTTCTGCTTTTTTACTTTCTTCATTTTCTATTTTTTCAATCACCTCATCATACAAGTCAAAAACATCTTGTAATTCTTTTTTACTTTCTCCGTGAAGATCTACAAGCAATGAGAAATATGTATAAACATTTTTAGGATTATCAACATTTTCTTTATCTTCTGTCCATGCTTTTTCAAATTCAGCAAATTGGCTTTCTTTTGTACCTATTTTATTATCGTACATTAACTGACCAATATTAGAGTGCATATCTCCAATTTTGGTTTTTCCTGGAAAATACTGAAAACGCTCTTTCCACAATGCAATTTTCTCATTTGCCAATGTAGATTTTTCTGTACCAGAAGCTTTTTTATACTTAGCTTCTAATAATTTTTTTCCAAATTGATAAGTCGCAACGCTATATGTAGGGCATTCTTTTCGTACTTTCCATAAAGGCTCTTCTGCTGCGTCATAATTCTTCACCTTAGCATGTTCATAAGCAATAGAAGCTGTTGTCGCACAGTCTGTAGCCTGAGCATTAGCCCCTACTGTGTTCAAAACTAACCCTGTTGCTATAACAAATAAAAATTTAGTATTCATAGCTGTATTAATTATTGTATTTAATTAAATTTTATTTTTCTAAACCATTTATCATTTAATGATAAACTTAGGGAGACACTAAAAAACTCTTCTTTAACTAATCCGAAATCTGTTTTTCCACGCTGAACATATTCAAAACCTATATTAGCATTAGAAAACAATCTCCCCACTGGCAATCCTACTCCAAAAGATATGCCAAACTCATCAATCGAATTTCCATTTATATTTAATCCTGTTTCTTCATAACGAAATCCAGCGCGATATACTAGACGGCTAAAATAACTGGTTAATGAGTTATACTTAGGAATATAGTATCCTCCTGCTCTGAACCTTGAAGCATTTTCATACTTGACATTATCCTGACCAAATACAATATTAGTAAATTCTCCCGAATCAAGATATGTGTATTCTGCTCCAACAAACCATTTTCTAGCCTGCCCAACACCACTAGCAAACTTAAACTCTGCAGGAAGATCAATTTTCTGATCACCAACGTTTACATCCTGTCTTTCTGCAACAGTCTCTCTACCATTATTAGCAATAACCACAGTAGCTAACTCTCTCGTTCCATCTGTTTGTAATTCAAAAGACGGGGTTGAAACAATCGAAGTAACCAATTCTAATTTTTCAGAAATCATGGTTTTGTATCTTACTCCAAAAGACAAACTAAAAGCTGATAAATCAGTACTATTTATTTCTCTGGTATCAAATTGTACATCGGGTCTTTTTAGTATTGTTTTATTTTCAATATTTCCAAAGTTATAATTTAAATCTACACCTACACTTAGATTCTTGTTGACTTTAACTCCCGTTGTCAAAAAAACCTTATTTAAGCCACCTTTCCCTTCAAATTTGAATTCTGAACCATTATCTGACACATTATCAATACGATACCCAACAGAAGTAATTGGCACAACTCCAAATCCAAATCCAAATTTACCTGCTGGAATTCCTATCGCAAGATAGTCTAATGAAGCATTCTCTCCTGAGGATGATTCATTTGTATTACTCAATTTAAAATTACGATAAGATGTTCCTACTGTATATGAGGTTAATCCAAGTTCGCTAAATGATGCTGGATTTTGAAGATTTAAATGGATACTATCTGCAAACACACTTAATCCCCCCATAGATCTATTTTCTACCGTTCCTTTAAATTTTGGTATTCCAATCCCATAAAAAGAATATGGCGAAGAGGTCCCTTCTTGACCATAAGATATTACCGCAACATGCACTAATACAACTACTAAAATCTTCTTTATCATCTACTATTATTAAAAGCTAAAATGCAGTTTAATCCTTCCAATAAAAAATTGGAAGTGGCAAATATGCCATTTTTTAATCTTTTAGACAAAAAATGTGCATCTCCTCCGGTTAAAATAACTGTTAAATCAGGATAAATGTTGCAATATTCTTCAATTACTCCTTTAATTTCATATAAAACTCCGAAAACTACTCCTGAATGTATAGCTTCTTCTGTGCTTTTTCCTATGTGATTTTTTGGAGATGTTAACTCTAACAGTGGTAATTTTGCCGTAAAGTTATTTAGGCTACTATATCGTAATCGTATTCCTGGCGCAATAGCTCCACCTATATATTCTTCTTTTTTATTTTTAAAATCGTAGGTAATACAGGTTCCGGCATCAATAATCAGGGCGTTTTTCTTTGGAAACTGATCTACTGCAGCCGCAACAAGAACCATACGATCAATACCTAGGGTATTTGGTGTTTTGTACTGGTTTTTAAATGGCATGTTAACCTTATGATCCAACATTAGAGTCTTAAAAGAATTCTCTATACACATTATTTGATCTTCCTTCATATTTCCAACCGAAGAAACTATTGCTTGGGTAATCAGAGGATATTCTTTTTTGACATCCTCTATTTCTTTTTTAAAAGAATTTTGTTTAAAAATATTTTTGTAAACAATTTCAGATGTATCAAAAACTCCAATTTTAGTATACGTATTCCCTACATCAACTACAAGATTCATATCATTATTTCTTAGTTGTAAAAGTACAAAACGATTTTTTTAATTTTTTCTTTTGATGATTAAAAAAAGCGTTCTATATTTGCATCCGCTTACAACAAGGTGCCTTAGCTCAGTTGGTAGAGCAAAGGACTGAAAATCCTTGTGTCCCTGGTTCGATTCCTGGAGGCACCACATCTTGAAAAGCAGACCCTTGATAGTCAAATGATTGTCAAGGGTTATTTTTTGAACGTTGGAAAATGCATCGGAAAATCAGACTTTTAGCATAAAAAAGAAGCTTTTTAAAACCTTTTTTCTCATTTAAACAACTCCATTATTTCACTCTTTAAATAGTACTTTTTCTTCCCACAGGGTCGATAGGGTTCTATTAAACCGTCTCTTTCATACTTTATTAATGTAGTCGGTGATTTTATATTTAAAAACTTCATTAATTCTTTTGGACTCATTATCTTATCTCATCACTCACTTTTATCTAGGACTTTGATGACGATTGTTTATTCAAACGAGGTGTTCTCAATAATAAATATGACCCAATCGAACCTAAAATCACATTTTCTAAGAATACCCTTACAAAGAATAAACAAAATGATTTGAATAGTCAAGTCCGTTTATCAATTAGAATTTAAAAACCATGTCTTTTAACTTGTTTCTCGGTATGAATTGCTCCACAACCTTTGCTACATATAAATGATTGATACAGGGCTTTCACTAATACCCATAATCCAGTCGAAGCCTCTTCATATTCTCTACCTCGAACCTTCTACCGCAAATATTACAGGTATTTCTAATCGATTCACGATTTGAAACAATCGAACTTTTAGAATGTTCTTCTATTTTTTCATCTATAAAAGTAAGTACCCCATCATTATAACGATATGCATAACTTCTCGATTCCAATAGCTTCTGAGTATCCCATATGATGATAAACTAAAAGATTATTATTTCTTTAATACTTGGACAAATGACCATGAAATTTGCAAAACTTATATCATTGGATGTTTTGACTTATTAGAATTAGAATATGAGGATGTATATATTCGTAATGATATTTTCAAAACAAAGAATATTTTTAGTGATTTACTTGAATTAGGTGCTGACCAACGTAAACATTTAAAAAGAAAAGGAAATGCTGAACATACATGTATTCTCAAATTGAGACGTTAAAAATAGATAAAAGTAATTTACTTAGAAAGTAAACACATATTGGTTTTAATATAAAACAGTTTTTAGTAAAATTATATTATTATTTATCGAGGTTATATATATTTAAAGATAACCAAACTTATATATGAATTACATACGAGAACTCTAGAATATTTTAACTTCTGATTATTCTAGTGTAAATAGAATGCAACACAAGTTAGACCATCTAGCTAGAAATAGTTACCCCACACATATTCACCCCAATAGTCAAAACACATTTAATCTTTTAAAACGAAAAGTAAGAGATAAAATAAAAGTTACACACAATAAACGTCTGATTTAATTTTATTGATAGCATTTAAGAAAGTAACAACTTTATCAATCATACTAGAGTTGTTATATGTCAACATCATATTATTACTATCTTTTTTCTTGGATATGTAAAATAAACCCTGTCTGTAGGGTTTATTTTACATATCCAAGACCACCTTAAAAACCCGAACAAATTGTTCGGGTTTTTGTTTTTATTCTTAAGAATTTCTAAATAATCGATTCTAGCTCAAAACAAATGACATTGAGTTTATTCTTTGTTTTATAAAGTCTACATCAAACGATTAATTTCTTCTTTTAATCTAGGCAACACTTCTTTTCCAAACCATTCATTCTTTGCCTGCCAGATATTATTTCTTGGAGAAGGGTGTGGTAAAACAAAGTACCTAGGGAGGTAGTCCTCAAAAGCACGAACCGTTTCTGTTAGTGTTCGCTTTGATTTATCTTTTAGATAGTAATCCTGGGCATACTTTCCTACTAATACCGTGAGTTCTACATCTTTCATTTGCTCTAGTAACTGATTATGCCATAATGGTGCACATTCTTTTCTTGGAGGTAAATCTCCTGACTTTCCCTTTCCGGGATAGCAAAATCCCATAGGTACTAATCCAACTTTTGTAGCATCATAAAATACATCATTATCAATTCCCATCCAACTCCTTAAATTATCACCACTTTTATCATCCCAAGGAATACCTGTTCTATGCACGACCGTCCCTGGTGCTTGACCAATGATTATCACCTTACTCTTTATTGTACCTGATACTATGGGTCTTGGCCCTAGTGTTAAATACTCAGAACACACAGTGCATTTTGATATCTCTTGCAATAATTCTTTCATTCTTCTAAAATAAAAAACTAAAGCACACCAATCAATACCATTATCAATCGACATGCTTTAGCCATCATAAAAATCAATCTTAAAACTAGTCTTTTTTAGTTATGTGTTTTACTAAGCTTCTCCCAATTTCTACTTGCTGTTGAAACAAGTTTGTTATGGTCTTTTTCTGCTAACCATAATTGCTGGGCATCTAATTCTAAATTGTACAGGTACAAGAAGTATTTTCCATCTTTTGTGATAAATTTATTTGGATCTGGTCTAAATTTTGCGCCAGCATATACTCCAAAAGCGCAAAAACCGCCATATTGAGGAATATATTTGTCAGGATTTTTATCAAACGTTGCTTTTTGTTTTGCTGATGTAAAATAATAAACCACCTTTTTATATTCAGATTTATGTTGTTTTACCCCTTTTTGAGCAATCTTTAAATCCAAATAAGACACTGGACTATATCCTTCTAAAGCAATATTACTATTATCGATATTATTTGCCTTGTTATCTTGAGCAGATAGTGTTGTACTTATTACTAAAGCAAACAGAACAACTATTGTTTTTGTTACATTTTTCATTACTACTATTCTTTATATTTTTTATAATTCTTTTTAAGTTTCTGTATTGGTCAAATACGTCGAAATATGACTTTATTGTGCGTTAAAATATTCTTCTTGTATTACCTTTCCTTCGGTATTCCAAACTCTGCGAATAATCTCATGCCAATAAATCTTACTTTCGTCTTTCATGTTAAAATCAAAGGTAAATTCTGAAGCAGATACATTACCATCTACAATAGTATGATGATGTGTGATACCATTAACTTCTGCAATTGCTCCGGCAAAACCTTCCATTTTTTCAACCATCTGTTGCTTATTGGTAGTTGCCAATCCATTATGATCCGAAGTTGTTGCATCTTCTGCAAAAAATTGCTTTACAGCATCTACGATAGCTCCTTGAGTTACTATGCTGTCCATTTGGGTTGCTTGTTCTTTAATATCCATTTTTTATATTTTATGTAGTTAAACCCGCTTTCTACATTAGAAAATCTATTACAGCCTGAAACTGCTTCAAAACCTTTCGCTTTGCGATATTTTTGAATTTCACCAGAACGATGCTATGCTAAAACTCAGAAAACATCAGCTTTTATCACATTTTCAATCTTCATAACGAAGTTATAATGTACAAAGCGGGTTAAAAAATTATGTGTTGTAATTACATTGCAAATATGAAAATGATTAGCCACGGAGAGGCTACAAAAAACACACTATAAATTGTACTTTTTATTTTCTATACTTCGTAGGCGAAGTACCTACATAGTTAGTGAAGAATGAAGAAAAATGATTAGCCTCTTCAAAACCTAAAGCATAGGCCACATCTTTGATATTTTCATTTTCTTCTAACATCACCTTTGCAGATGAAATGATGTGTAAACGAATTAATTGCCCCAGAGAAGTATTCATTTTTTGTTTTACCTTTTTTGATAATGTTTTTACACTAATATTCATCTCTTCGGCATAGAACCCAAGAGTGTGTTCTTCTTTATGAAATTCTTGAATAAGTGCCATAACATCCTGTGAGAAGGTATCTCTATTTTGGTAATCAAAATTGTCTCTAAACTGTCTAGGAGTTTGCCCTACTTTGTTCTTAAAAAAACGATTAAAATATGCGGCATCCTTAAATCCCTGATCATAGGCAATCTCCTGTATGGTTTTATCGGTAAATGCTATATCCCTTTTACTTTCTGTAAGTTGTTTTTTATGGATTAGTTTATGGATAGAAATCCCAATTTTATCTTTAATCAAATGCTGGATATCGTATTGGGTATTTACCATAAAATCTATCAAAGATTTTGTATTGATCTGATTTGCAAATTCTGCATCTATTATATCCTTTACATCAAATATAACCTGGTATTCTTCTTTATTGGCCTGAAAAGGGTTTTGCCAATACCACTGTTCTGTAGAGATATCAATAAGACTACTCATCTTATCATTAAAGACAGTAGTATTTAAAAAAGATTGGCAATCTTCGCATTCTTTAAAATTGATGTACCCTAATGAAATAAGATGTTTAAATAAAATTCGTACATCTTTGGACTTAAATAGTATTTCATCAGGAAAATCAATAAATCGAACCACAAAATCATCTGACATGAATTTGATATATTGCCCTTTTTCCAGATAAATGGCTTTATCCTTCCAATCGTTATAACTCTTAAAATCAACCTGAATATTACCAGTTCCTTTAAGAATATGAACTAGTGTATATTTAGTAATAAAATACACTTTATTGATTTCGGCATTGATTTTCTTTACCATTACAAAGGAGTTGACTTTATCTTAGTCGAAATTTATTCTTAAAATTAATATATCTAATAGTGTATTACAAATTCACATATTCAACAAGAGATAAAATCTTAAGAAAAAAACTCAATCGTGAATTTATGATTTAAGTACTCAAGTTGACTAATTCCTTCGTTATGCTGTAAATAATGACTTTTTAAGATTGTTTCTTGCTGTACACTAATACTTGCCAACCAATCTTTGAAGTCACTAGAGGCACCGTAGTGGTATCATTTGTCGGCATACACTTTATAACTTTATTCTTTTTGTCTCGTATTAACGGAGTTATAGTTCGGTTTACTGGATCTATAACACAACTTTCAGATTTACTCCCTTTTATCTTGCGAGCATAAAGGATTAAACCTAATTCAAAAGAAAAGGTATTTACAAGATTTTTATCCATAAAATTAGGATAACACGTTTTTTTAAAAGCATCTTTACTCATATTTTGCATGCCTGTGATCTTTTGCATACCTAGGTTTTTTAGACGTCCTACTTACTGCTATTTCTTTAATTATACCAACCGAAGAGTTTCTCGAATGTTCTAGAACTTTATTTAGACTTCTGCTATAGGTAGAATCTACTAATTTTTGGTCAATAATTTTAATATCTCTTTTAAAGGATATGCTTCCTTCTTGTGGGATTAAGGGTATTTCGGGCTGAATAGAACAATTAACCAATATAAGCAAGCTGAGTGGTGTGTTGATTTTCATTTGTTTAGGTTCTAAAAGAGTTGATATTCTTTGCAATAATAAAGTATGCTTGTTTCATTTTTTGAAACTAGGTGAGTTCTGTTGAAGATTTTTCTTACTCTTTATTGCGTACTGTTGATGCTACGAAGTTATAAACTTCGTAGAGCAGTTGTATTTCATTAGTAAATCGATTTTATCTCAACTTATTTTAGGACTGACATATTTTAAAAACAAAAAACCCAAACAGAAGTTCGGGTTTGTCTTGAATATTAATAGCTAATTGTCTTAATCAAGACCTACTCCTTATACTAAATATATGGATCACTAGTTATGGGAACCGTTTTAGTGTCATTGCAAATATCAGTGCGTTTAATTGGCGGAATAGATCCCCCTCTAACATGTTGAGGGTTTTCTAACTTCGTGATTTTAATTTTCTCTAATCCCAGTAGTCTTTTCTTTTTGTTTGTTTTCATATGATTTTGATTTTATTAAAAATTTAGCTTTTTAAAATACGTACATATTTAAAATACTGAATTAACCCCCATTTCCTGTCCCCTTAATCGGACTTGTTTTTGTAGTATCAACACATCCTCGGGCATCTCTGGTAATAGGTATAGGGTTACCACATCCTTTACCATTAATTACCTGAATATTTTCTAATTTACTAATTTGGATTTTATCTAAACTGAGCCCCCTTTTCTTTTTGTTTGTTTTCATAATAGTCGATTTATAAATTAAATTTTATTATTTATTTGAAAATTATTCAAATAGTATTCCATAATTCATATATAACTCATTATCCGTTATTTAATTGTTTAATAAAATAGGATGGATAAATCCCCGTTCTCTTATGAAAAGCAGAAGAAAATGACTGTGCATTTTTAAACCCTACTTCTTCTGCAATAGCTTTGATAGTGTAAGAGCGTAATGCTTTATCTGTAGTAAGCTCCCCTACGGCAAAATCAACTCGTAATGTATTAAGATAATTTGCAAAATTCATATTCTTATGTACATTGATAATTTTGGATAAATATGCACTATTGGTTTGTAATTCTTTGGCCAATGAATTAAGCGTATAATGTTTTTTTGAAAATTTAACCGATTCTTCAAAACCATGAAGTTTCTTTAATACCATTTCTATAACTTCTTCTGGAATATCAATTTCTTCTTTTTTTGAAATAGTATTGCTAATAGCAGTGAATTCTGGCTGACCTTGATCTTTATTTTTTTGTTCTTCGAGCAAATTCAAAAAACGTTTTTTATTAGCATAATTTCTATAAAAAAAGTACACTACAAGGACAACTAACATAATTAAGAATAGAATGAGTACTGCAATTGTTTCTCCCTTTAAATATGTTTCTTCCTGTAATCCATTAATCAATTTTTCTTTTTCGGCAATTAATTCTGCTGTATCGTATCGTTCATTAATATTTTTGGTCAGATAGATTTGATTAGTATGTCGTATACTATCCAATCTTAGCAGCGTATTGATATATTCTATCTGTTTCTCGAGATCATTTTTTGATTTGGAATCTGCAATCAGATAATCATAGGTATCTATTAATTCTGGAATAACATCTTCAGTTTCTTTAAGAATATGATCTACATTTTTAAAATATGATATACTATTCTCATCGTTCCCCAGTGCTCTATATGATCTGGCTATATAGTAATCACAAATAGCCATTCTTGTTTTTACCTCGTCAAAATTTTTAATGATATCCTTCCCTCTTTGCAGGCTATCAATTGCTGTTTTATAGTTTTTAGAAAAATACTCATACATCCCAGAGTACATCACAAAATGGGAGTATATGGATATGTCATTTGTTTTTAAAGTTTGGTGAATTCCTTTGTCAATATAACTTTTAGCCAAACTAAATTGATCGCTATAGATGTATGAATCGGTTAAAGCAAAAAGCACTCTATTATAATCAGATGGGGTTTTAAATTTAGGATTCTGATCCAGAAAGTTTAAGTGTCCCAAAAATATAGCCCGAGCTTCTTCTCTTTCTCCTGCATTATTTTTTAATAACCCTATATTGAATTTTATAGATCGATATAAATATTCGTTTCCATTTTTTTTTGCAGCTTCTGAAGCCAATAAATACAACTCTAAAGCCTCTTTATAATTCCCCAATTCATACTGCGTATTACCTTGTAACAGATATGCCTTTGCTGGGAAGTTTATATATTTTTTATCTTTGGTAATCTGGATCAAACTGTCAACATATTGTAATCTGGTAGACGGAATTAATTCTGCTAAAAAGAAATATGCATTAGCCATACCTAGAGTATCAGAACGATACTTGGATTGGAAAAGGCATGATTCTAAGGTTTTGATTTTAAGACTATCTGTTTTTTGATTTACAACTAAGGTTTTGATTGCACTATAACTTGAACCATTTTGATTTTTATCTTCTTTTTTATTCTGCCCATATCCCTGGTTTGCATAAACAAGCAATATCAATAGGTAACCTAAAAATGTATACTTCTTAATCATAAGCATAATTTTTCACAAAAATTCATTTATCAACTTCATAAAAACCAAAAATCGTACCTTTTACACAAACAACTCAATATCAAATATTTAAAAATAATTAACATATTACCCATATAAATTCACTGTGTTAAACTCTAATCTATTGATTTTATGAGAGCCAAGATAATTAATTTGATCAGAAAAGTTAATGTTATCCAAACACAACCTACCTTCAGGCAATAAAGTCAAGCCTTCTAAGTATTTATGAATTTGTGATTTAAATTTATAAACACCAGAAACTTTGTTTTGTGTTTTTCAAATATTTTAACGATAATCTGAAAACACAAAACAGATTTATCAGACTTATACTCATCAGATATTATCGATTGAAATACCCAAATTAAAAAAGCTGTCTAAAAATTGTCATTCTGAGAAAAATTATGGAATAGCGATTTTTAGACAGCCTTTTTATATATTAATCTGTTTTTTTATTGTTGATTTTCTGTTTATAAAATCAACATTATCTTAAATATTTATTTTTCCTTTTGGTAGGTCTTTTAAAATACATCCTAGCTTTTATTTTATTATATAACAAAACTACAACTACAACTAAGCCTAATATTAATAATCCTCCTCTTCCTGTTAAGTATTCAAATATATCCATTATAAATAGTCTTCTTTTTTGTTCAAATATATTTAATTTTAAATAAGAAAAACCCTTTTAATTTTATTGCATATCTCTAATAAGACGAGGCAATATTGTATTTCCTTACAACATAAATCAAATGTTTATCAAAAAGTAAACCCATAGACCAAAAGATCTGTTAAGGGTATGTATGAATTGCTATCATTTCTCAAAATTATTTAAGCAAAAAATATGAGCTTGTTCTAAAAACCCAAATGTATAGTTGGATTTTTGTTTTTTTATATGACGAGATATATTCGTTATCATTGAGAAGTTACTATTTTTGTTCCGTAAATTTTTACTATGAATTATTTCAAGACCTTACTTGCTTATACTCTATTAGTTTTCATTACAACCTCTATTCATTCTCAAGATACTCAAAAGGAAATGACGACCTGGCAGATGATCAAATATGATGGAGCCTCAATTTACAAAGGAGTAAAACATACGTATACTCAACCTTTTAGATGGAAAGAAAAAGATTGGGCTACCTTTGGCGGAATAGTAGCAGGAACAGCTACTTTACTAGCCCTTGATGAGCCAGCTAATGAATATTTTGTAAAACAAGGAGAAGATATTCCCAGCGGAATACGAGAAGTAAGTTTTCGTTTTGGAAAACCTCTACTAAATTATGGTTTAACAACCAGCGTATATGCACTAGGATTAATTACCAAAAATGAAAAAATTAGAAAGACCGGAGTTTTACTAATCGCTTCTGCAACTGCAGGAGGACTACTCCAAACCATGAGCAAAACATTAGTAGGTCGAGCAAGACCATTAACAGATGAAGGAAATTTAAGTTTTCGATTCTGGTCTAGTGAAGCTGGATATCATTCTTTTCCTTCTGGACATACTATTCTATCATTTACTACTGCTTATGCCATAGGGAAACAGTTTAAAAACCCTTACCTCAAAGGAGGAATTTATGCTATTGGATTACTTTCTCCTGTATCTCGGTTATGGTCAGGAGCACATTGGCTTACTGATGTAGTCTTAGGACTAGCTATTAGTGTTATTGTTGTTGATGGCATTGATAATTATTTAAACAGAACGGAACGATACGCCCATAATAATAAAAAGAATAAGATACGATGGAATCTTAAACTAGGAGCAGGTCAAATAGGAATCGTCGGACAATTCTAAATCGACACTAAAATGGTTTTCGTTTCTATTCAAATTCTTTTTCATAATAGGTAGCAGCATCTTGTAGTAAAATATCCAAATATTTATTTTCGGCTTTAAGCCGAATTTCATCCCATTTTAAATATTTTATTAAATCTTCCTGTACTAAGGATCTGTACCGATGTACACTTTGAATATCAAAATATAGTCTCCCTGTTCTTCTTACAAAAAAATCTGCCAGACTATTAGTCATTTCATGATGTACACTATACCACAACTCTGCTCTGATTAATTTTTCTGCAACAGAATCGTTTAAAAAATAATTTACCTTATCTATAATAATATCAGCTTGTTTACCATAGGTAGAAGCCAAGTACCAACCATAATAAGGATCCTCATTTTTTAATTCTTTAAGACGTAGTGTAATCTGATTCTGATATACATTTACAGCTGCTGTATCTTCAAGTGGTGTACTCGTCAAAGGGATTTGTTGAGTATGAGACTTCAAAAATTTATCTCTTCTTTTGGCACTCATGGTCTTAAGTACCGTATCAATTACTCGTTGTGCCATCTTTCTATATCCAGTAAGTTTTCCTCCTGCAATAGAGATCAATCCTGTTTTTGAAACAAAAATCTCATCTTTTCTGGATAGTTCTGAGGGATCCTTTCCATCTTCATGAATCAATGGCCTAAGCCCAGCCCAATTTGATTCTATATCCTCCAGATCTAATTCTACACTGGGAAACATATTATTAATCGCATCTAATAGGTATTGGGCATCCATGGCCGTTGCTACAACACGATTAAGGTTTGCACTATAGTTTGTATCTGTAGTCCCTACATAGGTAGCTCTTCCTCTTGGTATTGCAAAAATCATTCTTCCATCAGGAACATCAAAATAAATAGATTGTGTAAGAGGGAAACGCACTCTCGAGAAAACAAGATGAACTCCTTTTGTAAGATGCAGGTGCTTATTATTCATCGAATGATCTTTCTCTCTTAACAAATCTACCCAAGGTCCTGCGGCAGAAACAAAATTTCTGGAACGAATAGTGAAACTTTTCTTCGTATTGTGATCAATACATTTTAGACTTTTAATCTTACCTTCTTCACTATAATTAAAGGAAGTCATCTCGCAATAGTTTATACTATTTGCTCCAAAAGAAGCGGCTTTTTTAAGCAATTCTACAGTAAGTCTTGCATCATCTGTTCTATATTCTGCATAGTACCCTCCCCCTGTAAGCCCTTCTTTACTAAGTAATGGTTCCTTTTCTATTGTTTCCTGTGTACTTAACATTTTTCTTTTATCATCTCCTTCGACATTGGCAAGAAAATCATAGACTTTTAATCCTACAGACGCCATAAATTTTCCATATGTACCTCCTTCGATAAGAGGTAATAACATTTTTTCAGGAACCACTAAGTGAGGAGCAAGTTTATGCACTGTTGCTCGTTCGCTACCTGATTCTTTTACCAAGCCTATTTCCATCTGCTTTAGATATCTCAGACCACCATGAATAAGTTTTGTTGATTTATTACTGGTTCCAGAAGCAAAATCATTTTTTTCTACCAAACATACTTTTAATCCTCTAGATGCTGCATCCAGTGCTATTCCTGCTCCAGTTACTCCACCACCTATGACAACAAGGTCATATTTTTCGTTTTTTGCACTCTGCAATTGCATCTCTCTATCTAAGACAGAAAAACGAATAGGCCCATCTTCTTTGACAGCCAACATATTTTTATTCACTGTTTTGGTACGTGCAACTGCTTGTTGCCACCCAGCATACTTACGACTGCGTTCATGTGCCGTAATTTCTGGAGCAAATATTGTGTCTATGGTTCTAATTTTTGAAATATCTTTCTTTGTCCATATCCCTGCTTTAATTCCTGCTAAAAACGCTGCACCCATAGCAGTAACTTCTAACATTTTTGGGCGATCAACCTCTACATTAAGAATATCTGACTGAAACTGCATTAGATAATTATTTGCTGATGCACCACCATCTACTTTGAGTTCTTTCATCTGTTTGCCGCTATCTTCTACCATCGCTTCCAATACATCTCGCGTTTGGTAAGCCAATGCTTCTATAGTGGCTTTAATAATTTCATTTTTACCAGAATCCAATGTAAGTCCATAGATCGCTCCTTTGGCTTCCATATCCCAGTATGGAGCTCCTAATCCTGCAAATGCTGGTACAACATATAAGTCATCAGAAGTAGGAGTGGATTTACAAATAGCTTCTGTTTCTGATGCGTTATTGATAATTTGAAGTTTATCTCGTAACCATTGTACAGATGCTCCTCCCACAAAAATACTCCCTTCTAATGCATATTTAATATTATCTTCTGGTAAGCTACAACATAATGTAGTTAGTAAACCGTTTTTGGATTTATATGGTTTTTTACCTGTATTAAGTAGCATAAAACACCCTGTCCCGTATGTATTCTTAGCAATACCAGAGGTATATCCTCCTTGTCCAAATAATGAGGCTTGTTGATCTCCTGCTACTCCATAAATAGGGATATCGTGCCCTTTGTAATTAATATTTCCAAAATCTGAAGAAGAATATTGCACCTTGGGCAGTACGGTTTTAGGAATATCCATTGCCTTTAACAATGTTTCATCCCAACATAAATCAATAATATTATACAGCATAGTTCTCGATGCATTAGAATGATCTGTAACATGCTTCGCTCCGTTAGTAAATTTCCAGATTAACCAAGTATCTATTGTTCCGAATAAAAGATCTCCATTCATTGCTTTTTCTCTGGCACCTTCGACATGATCCAATATCCATTTTAATTTTGTCCCAGAAAAATAAGAATCAATAACCAATCCTGTATGCTTAGATACATATTCATCAAATCCTTGTGATTTAAGATGTTCACATATTTTGGTTGTTCTTTTATCCAACCAAACTATCGCATTGTATATAGGCTTTCCTGTAGTCTTATCCCAAACAACCGTTGTCTCTCGTTGATTTGTGATTCCAACTGCTGAAACTTCATCAACAGATACACCAGAAGTCTTCAGTACTTCTTCAAAAACTTCTTGTTGATGCATAAAAATTTCAAGTGGATTATGCTCAACCCATCCTGATTTAGGATAATATTGTGTTAATTCTTTTTGGGCAATACCACATATTTCTCCCAGATTGTTGAAAATAATAGCTCTGGTACTCGTGGTTCCTTGATCAAATGCGATGATGTATTCTTTGGTCATATCCTAAATATTTAAAACCTATTTCACTAGTAAAACCTTATTCTAAGGTCATAAAAAAGAGTGATTACTCATATATTTTAACAATATTTCTTCAAAAGAAAATTATTCTATTGATAAAAATAATGATTTTCTATGCTACTCTATGCTATTATGTGAATTAATTTTACAGAAACTTTATCATTGAAGATTCAATAAGTATACATTTAGACGTTTTTTAATTGAATGATTCTGAGAGGTAATATCTAAATCTATTTTGGTAATCGTAGCACCAATATTTTAAAAATCCATTCAATACAAACTGGCACTTCATCAATTATATACCATTATTACTATCCGTTTTTGATATTTTTATCTATTATCTGAAGGTTTTTGACCACGAAACTCCTAATTTCCGCCCTTGTTTCAAAACAAAATCTATAGCTACACGATAAATGAATACTCTATACAGTCTACTAATTACAGCTTCATCTGCGGCTAAGTTAATAGAGCAGATTGGGAGTCCATACTCTACTTCGATATCATCATCAAAAACAAAATTATCTCCAAAAGTTTTGGTTAACACTATCGATGCAGCTCTAGAAACAACAGAATGTCCTCTGGTATATTCTGAAAACGGCGGTATTTGTAAAACTGGTTCTCAACGCTCATCAATATACTGATTTACTAAAGCTTTAACGTATCAAATTACTTCTATACTTTTCTTCTCAATAGCTTATAATCTGAGTTGGATTAACATTTGGATACCTAACCTAACTGATCAAAGTATTGTTTTAAAAATAACATTCTGCCTAACATCATAGAAAAAACTTACCGTAACATAAATTGATCCTGACAACAAACAGATGATATCTAATAATTTTAGTTTGTAGAGTTTCTAAGTATTAAAGATGTTTTTACAACTTCTGTTTTTGCTTTATAATTTTCAGAAAAATTATCTAATTGATTGACTAATATCTGTGCTGCTTTTGCACCTAAATCCTCTGCATGTTGAGAAACTGTAGTAAGTTTTGGATATGAATGTCTGGATAATAACCCATCAGTAAATCCTATAACCGAAATATCCTCAGGAATTTTATATCCTAATTTCAATGACATATTTATGGTTACTGCTGCTGCGGTTTCATCTAAACCTAGAACCGCATCAATATCATTATCTTCAAGAAATTTCTCTATTTCATCTTCAACATTATTACTATCCTTTACGGGTAACTCTATTAATGACACATTATCATTTTTATCTGTTATTTCTCTAGCTCCTTCTAGCCTCAATTTTGCAACACTTAAGTCACTACTAATTGTAGTAATTACAGCTATTTTTGTACAACCAGTATTAATTAAATATTGAATCGCATTTTTAGAAGCAATTTTATCATCTACAATAACTTTATCACAATCTATCTCGTCACTTACTCTATCAAACATTACGATCGGAACATTATCTCTCTTTAAAGCTATAAAATGATTAAGATCATTAACCATCTGTGTTTCCTGACTCAAAGCTACAATAAATCCATCTACACTACTGTAGTTTAGCATTTCTACATATTCTATCTCTTTTTTATGGGATTCATTAGTTATACAAGTCACTATTTTGTAACCGTTTTTTGAGGCAGCTTGTTCTATCCCAAACAATGCTTTAGCATAAAAATGATTTAGAATTTCTGGCAATATTACTCCTATAGTTTTGGTTTTATTACTTTTTAAACTAACCGCTAGAGCATTCGGTTTATAATTATAAAAGCTAGCCAATTCATGCACTCTATTAATTGTCTTTTCACTAATCTCTGGATCATTCTTCAATGACTTGGAAACCGTAGAAATAGACAGATTTAATTCTTTAGCAAGTTGTTTGAGCGTAACCTTTTTCCTCATGACCTCCGATTTTGAATATTTTTGTCCTTACAACAAGGATTTCGAGCCTAAATTAAGCTTTTTTCTTAATGTAGGATTAATAAGACACAGACTTTGTATTGTTATTTATATTTTTTAGCTAAAAAAATTGTCAGTTTATTAATTTGTGTTTTTTATCTTACTAAACTTTTAAATACTTACCTACTTTTTAATTTTTTATTAAATTTTATTGTAAGTAATGATATTATATCCTCGACATATACAAATTATGTCTGTAACTAAAAAAATAATACAGCATGTCTAAAACATATTATGATCCTTCTGACTTAAGAAAATTTGGAAAAATCACAGAATGGAGTGAAGAATTAGGTACTAAATTTTTTGATTACTACAGCAAAGTTTTTGAAGAAGGAGCTTTGAGTGCACGAGAAAAATCTCTTATCGCACTTGCGGTTTCTCATGTAGTAAAATGCCCTTATTGTATTGATGCTTATACAAAAGATGGCTTGCAGAAAGGAATTACAAAAGAAGAAATGATGGAAGCAGTGCATGCAGGAGCAGCCATAGAAAGTGGCGCAACCTTGGTGCATGGAGTACAAATGATGAATAAATATGAAAAGTTATCTATGTAAGATAAGCTTTTGTTTTATCTTACTAATTTCATATAAATTATTTATACTAATTATTGGCAAAGGTTTCGTCGATTAAAAATATAATTTAAGAATAGAAGATGTCTGAAATCAAAAAAAAACAATCTCTACATAAACGTAATGATCAGTTAGCCAATTCTAATAGACAATTGGAAATTTTGAATAACGGTATTTTTGCTAATGGTGAATTACCAAAATTTGCAGATAAAATTGCAGAAATTAATCGTTTCCCTTTACGACCTAATAAATTGGAGATTCTCCAGATCAATGTAGGGTATATGTGTAATCAGGTTTGTGAACATTGCCATGTAGATGCTGGACCTGATCGCAAAGAGATCATGACCAAAGAAACGATGCAGCAATGCCTCGAAGTCATTAAAAAGACAGGAGCCCACACTTTGGATCTAACAGGGGGAGCTCCTGAAATGAATCCAAATTTTAGGTGGTTTGTAGAGGAAGCAAGTAAAGCTGGAATTAAAGATTTTATTGTTAGAAGTAATCTCACTATAATTAGAGCTAACAAAAAGTATTATGATCTTCCTGATTTTTTCAAAAAACATAATGTGCATGTAGTTTCTTCTATGCCACATTGGACAAGAGGAAAAACTGATAAGCAACGTGGAGATGGTGTTTTTGATAAATCTATAAAAGCGCTACAAGAGCTCAATGAAAGAGGATATGGTATGCCTGATAGTAGTTTAAGATTGGATTTGGTGTATAATCCTTCTGGAGCATTTTTACCAGGTGATCAAGAAGCCATGGAAAAGGATTTTAAAAAGGCATTATTAGAAGATTTTGGCATTCATTTTCATAATTTATTCGCTATTACTAATTTACCAATTAGTAGATTCTTGGATTATCTGATTGCTTCAGAAAACTATGAAGATTATATGTATGCATTAGTAGAAGCCTATAATCCATCAGCTGTAGCCAATGTAATGTGTACTAATACCATTTCTATCAGTTGGGATGGTTGGTTGTATGATTGTGATTTTAATCAGATGCTCGATCTTAAAGTCGCAAGTAAAGTAAAGCATATTAGTGAGTATAATGAGGAATTACTTCAGAATAGAAATATTATTATCTCACAACATTGTTATGGATGTACTGCTGGAGCAGGAAGTAGTTGTCAAGGAACTGTAGCATAACTCTAAAATCAAAATGAATCAAAAAACCGCCATATTAATTTTTGCAAATTCGATTCATGAAGAATTGCGAAATAAATATATCACTGGCGGTAAAATTCTGTTTTCTGAACTTACCAGAAAAACAATCTCTACTGTAAAACACACCAGGCTTCCATTTTTTATCTACACAGAAAAAGAACAACATGGCGCTACTTTTGGAGAGCGTTTTGTCAATGCCATACAAGATGTTTATAACAAGGGCTACGACAATGTTATTACTATTGGTAATGACACCCCACATCTTAGTAAATATCATTTAAATGAAAGTGCCAAACAACTTGAAAATAACACATTTGTTTTAGGACCATCATTGGATGGAGGGTTTTATCTTATGGGGTTACACAAATCTCAATTTAATGTTGATTTATTTTTAAAACTACCCTGGCAATCCAGAAAACTATCTACATGCATTTCTAGATTAATAAAAACTGCCAAAATCAAAATGGTAACTCTAGAAGTTTTGATAGATATCGATGATATTAATGATATTAAATCAATATCTCGCTTTTTCAAAAAACTTTCCGAAAAACTTAGCAAAATTATACAAAGTCTACTTCTATATAAAATAGATATCATAGATTTTGTAGCATCTGATACCACTGCTACATATACCTATAGTTTTTTTAACAAAGGATCTCCTCTTACTTCACTTTCTTAAATTTATTTGATCTTTGTTTTTTCTGTTTCCTTATTAAAAACAGAAAGCATTCGATGTCTATTACTGAAAATTGCAATCATTTTTTAAACATCTTAAAAACCCATTTTAACAAAAAATGAATAAAAAAACTATCCTAGCACATAAAGTTGTTTATATCACAATAGTATTAATGATCTTATTCTTACCTAAAATGAGTGCTCAAAATTCACTCGAAGAATTGTTGGATCAATACAATAACGAGAGCATCCCTTATATCTCTGTTGAAACATTAAAAAGCATTCAGAATCAAGTACTATTATTAGATGCCCGTGAGAAAAAAGAATATGACATAAGTCACATCAAACATGCAAAATTTGTTGGCTATACAGATTTTAAAATGGATACAGTCACAGCACAAAATACCCCTAAAGACACAAAAATTGTAGTGTATTGTAGTTTGGGCATACGCTCTGAAGATATTTCAGAAAAGTTGAAAAAAGCAGGCTACATTAACGTTTACAATCTTTATGGAGGAATTTTTGAATGGAAAAACAAAGACTTTCCCGTTATGAACTCTGAAGAAGAAACTACTGAAGAAGTGCATGCTTTTTCTGAAGAATGGGGAAAATGGTTAACTAAAGGGGAAAAAATATATTCAAATTGAAAGAAAAAAACGCATTACTGATTTTTACCCGTAATCCAGAATTGGGTAAATGCAAAACACGACTTGCAGCAACTATTGGCGATCAAGCCGCACTAGATATTTATACTTTTTTATTACAGCATACAGTTAATATCACACAAAATCTTAATGCTACAAAAGAGGTTCATTATTCGGTAAAAGTTAGAAAAAATGATCTCTGGGATGATTCGGTTTACAACAAAAAACAACAAATAGGGTTCGATTTAGGCATTCGTATGGAACATGCTTTTGCAGAAGGCTTTAGAGATGGTTTTGAACGTATTATTGTAATAGGAAGTGATATGTATGATTTAACTCAAAAAGACCTTGAACTTGCTTTTTTAGAACTAGAAACACATGATTATGTTCTGGGGCCGGCAGAAGATGGTGGATATTATTTATTTGGGATGAAATCCTTAAATTCACAGGTTTTTAAAAATAAAAATTGGGGAACAGAAACAGTTTTCAAGGATACACTTGAAGATATAAAAGAAAAAAATATAAAACTATTAGAGGTTCGCAATGACATTGATTATTATGATGATATCAAAGACATTTCGGCTTTTCAAAAATTTATAGACAAATGATAAAATACATCGAAGAGACAACAGAATTCCTTCAAGGAAGAGGTTTTGAAAGTCCAGAAATTGGTATTATACTAGGCACTGGATTAGGCCAACTTATTAATGAAATAGAAATCATTAAGGAAATAAGTTATAATCATATTCCTAATTTTCCTACAGCTACTGTAGAATTTCATAAAGGAAAACTAATTTATGGAAAAATTGAAAATAAGACTGTTGTGGTTATGCAAGGTCGTTTTCATCTGTACGAAGGTTATTCTCTTCAGGATGTCACATACCCTGTTAGAGTAATGCATAAATTAGGGATAAAAACATTATTAGTATCCAACGCTTCTGGAGCAATTAATTTAGACTTTAAAAAGGGTGAATTAATGCTTATTGACGATCATATTAATTTGCAGGGAGGTTCCCCCTTAGCATTTAAAGGAGTCGAGCAATTAGGAAGTCGTTTTACAGATATGAGTGCCCCGTATGACCTTAAAATAAATGCAAAATTAGAGTCCATTGCCAAAGACAATAATATCAATCTCCAAAAAGGAGTATATGCATCTGTTATAGGACCTCAATTAGAAACCAGAGCAGAATATCGTTACCTGAAAATTATCGGAGCAGATGCTGTAGGAATGAGTACTGTTCCAGAAGTCATTGTCGCTAATCATCTCGATCTTCCTGTTGCGGCAGTATCGGTATTAACAGATGAATGTGATCCAAACGATCTTAAACCAATTAATATTGATGAAATTATTGCAATGGCAGGAAAAGCAGAACCATCAATGATACTGCTATTCAAAGAGTTAATCAAATCTCTATAAATTAATAAACCTATACTTCTTGTTAGGTTGATGAATACTTTTCGACAAAATCATCTATAATCAGGGATAACCTCAAAGGAAAACAAAACTAGTTTATGAGCTATTTAGAAACTACACATGATGTATATAAAGAAGCAGCACTAACACCAGATGTAGGCTTATGTTGTACTACAAATCCAATTTGGGAACTGCCAGGTCTTAAAATTCCAAAAATCATGCAAGAGATGAATTATGGATGTGGTAGTACCGTAAATGCTCGTGATTTAACAAATAACCCTAAAGTTTTATACGTAGGTGTTGGTGGCGGAATGGAATTATTACAATTCTCTTATTTTTCTCGACAAAAAAGCGGTGTTGTTGGTGTTGATGTTGTTAACGAAATGCTAGAGGCTTCTCGTAAGAATTTTAAGGAAGCCGAAGCTCAAAACGATTGGTTTAAAAGCGAATTTGTAGATCTTAGACATGGTGATGCGCTAAATTTACCTGTTGAAGACAATAGTATAGATGTAGCAGCACAAAATTGCCTGTTTAACATTTTTAAAGCAGATGATTTAAGAAAAGCAATTGAGGAGATGTACCGCGTTTTAAAACCTCATGGAAGATTAGTAATGAGCGATCCAACTTGTGAACAGCCTATGAACGACAATCTTCGTAATGATGAACGATTAAGAGCTTTATGTTTAAGTGGAAGTTTACCTATTACAGAATATGTAAAAGCATTAACAGATGTTGGCTTTGGAACTATCGAAATTAGAGCTCGTAAACCATATAGAATTCTTGATCCAAAAAACTATGATACCGATGAGTTAATTTATATAGAATCGATTGAGGTAGCAGCCATCAAAGATCCAATGCCAAAAGACGGACCTTGTATTTTTACTGGAAAAGCTGCAATCTATTATGGAAACAAAGACTATTTTGATGATAAGAAAGGTCACGTACTTCTAAAAAATCAACCTATCGCCATATGTGACAAAACTGCAGGAGCTTTAACTAGTTTAGGCAGAGATGATATATTCATTAGCGAATCAACCTATCACTATGATGGTGGTGGATGCTGTTAAAAGCGATGGCTAACTAACTATGATGTAAAAGTCGGAAATAATTGATTTATTTCTGACTTTTTTATGTTCTCTAATTGTCTGTTATAAAAAAAGAGAGAATCTTATAGGTTCAAAATCAATAAATTACTACCTTTATAAGTCTAATTATCTTAAAGATAGAACATCATGGACAGAAGACAATGGCTGAAATCTACTTCCTTAGGAGGCAGTTTAGCACTATTTGGTGGAATGCATTTTTCTAATGCATTAACAATAGAAAAAACAACAAAATTCAACCCAAGACCATTTTCAAAGTTAATTCGATTAAATTCTAATGAAAATCCATATGGCCCATCAAAAAAAGTAAGAGAAGCTATTGTATCAGCTTTTGATCATAGCTGTCGATACCCATACACTTATGCTAATGAATTGACAGAAATCCTAGCCAAAAAAGAAGGGGTAACCAAAGATCATATTATTATATGTGGAGGTTCAACAGAAGGATTAAAAATTACTGGGCTTACTTTTGCTTCTAACGGAGGCGAAATTATTGCTGGGAAACCTACATTTTCGGCAATGATGACCTATGCCAAACAATGGGGTGCAACTATAAATTGGGTTCCTGTTGGAGAAAACAAAGGTTATGATATGAACGAAATCGAAAAGAGGGTTTCTTCAAAAACAAAACTAGTCTTTCTATGTAACCCCAACAATCCTACTTCTACAATTCTTCCATCTCAAAAACTGATAGATTTTTGCGATACAATAAGTAATAAAACTATTCTTTTCAGCGATGAAGCCTACTACGATTATATAAACGAAGCTAATTACCCATCGATGGTTGAGCTAGTAAAAAAAGATAAGAATGTGATCGTATCCAGAACATTCTCAAAAGTATATGGAATGGCAGGTTTGCGCATTGGTTATCTTATTACCAAACCTGCTTTAGCTGAAAAACTTAGAAGAAATATGGTTGCCTATAGTAATATTCCAGCTATTGCAGCTGCTAAAACGGCTTTAGACGATAAGGAGTTTTATGAATTTAGTTTACAAAAAACTCGTGAAGCAAAAGAAATGATTTATAAAACACTAGATATTTTTGAGTTACCATATGTAAAATCAAACACAAACTTCATTTTCTTTAAATCAGGTAAGGATATACGAACCTTACACAGAGAGATGATGGATAAGGGAGTATTAATTGGCCGACCTTTTCCTCCTTTTTTCAATTGGTGTAGAATTAGTACAGGCACCATAGAGGAGGTAACTTTGTTTACAAAAGCCCTGTCTAGCATATATCAATAAAGTTTCTTAACAATAATCATTATGAAATCATATAGTGCAATATATTAATAGAACATGAATTCCAACTTACTGTTCATTTTGATAAATCCTGTTAATTTGAGATATCCAATAAAGGTCTTGTGAACTAAAATGATAGAAGACTGAATCAATTAAATAGTGTTTAAAACGAGATTACATTACATTTTGGAATCAACAGGTTTTAAAAACATGCAGAGGGTAGTGATTTTTATGAATAAAATTTATATCAAGAACAATAAATTTGGCTTTTATTTAATATGTATTTTCCTACCTAAATGAATGAAAATGTGTATTATAACTATTTTTTTTGTATATTACGGATTGTATACCCCAGAAACGAAATGAACTTTAACAAAAAAATAACGAAATGAAGCCTCTTAAAATAGCCCACTTTATTTTAGCATTCTTACTATTTAGTAACATTTATGCTCAAGAAAAAGTTGATCATTCTGCTTGGGATCAAATTTTAATTCTCAATGTAGAAGCTAACGGAATGGTCGATTATAATGGAGTCACCAAAGATGTTGCTGTATTTTATGACTATTTTAGATACCTCTGTAAGATATCTCCAAAGGAAAATTGGAGCAAAGAAGAGAAATTAGCCTATTGGCTCAATGTTTATAACGCTACTGCGATGAAAATGATAATCGATGATTATCCGGTAGCATCAATAAATGATCTCGAAAACCCATGGAAACGAAAAGCTTTCAAATCGGAAGGCATACGATATAGTTTAGATGATATAGAACATGATATTTTAAGAAAATTTGGAGATCCTAGAATTCATTTTTTGCTTAATTGTGGATCAATGTCATCACCTAGATTATGGAACAGGGCTTATACAAGTTCAAATATTAATGAAGCTCTCAACGATAGAACAAAAGAATTTATTAATGATCCACAGAGAAATCAAATTACTTCGAGCATTGTTAAAATTTCACAAGTATTTGAATGGTATAAAGATGATTTTGATAATAATAATATTGATGTAATTGATTTTATTAATCAATACGCAACCGTAAAAATAAATAAAATATCAAACGATAGTTATATTACATATGACTGGAGTCTAAACAAAAAAGATGAGGTTACTCCTATAACAAGTACTAATAACAACTAAGCTGTTATTAATATTTAAAATCAAATATCTCGAATTTGAAATAAAATATAGTTTGAGACAATATTTTCTATATAATATTAACAAATACCCTTTGAGAAGTTCCCAATCATTATTGTGTTTAGCACTTTATTCAGAAAGTAGAACCTAGAATCTACTTCACACTAATAAAAAATTAATATCATAAATACATTATTTTTTATCAAAATTATGATTTGATGTTACTTAAATAAGGAATCAAAAACTAAACAAACACAAGCCTTAAGATAAATTTAACCATAAAAGCATCTTATGATTTTTGAAATTGTATTTTGTCGATTATTTTAATACTTTTGCAGATGACAATGTTAAATAAATTGTTAGAACTTTAATTTTGAACATCAAATGAAAACAAATAAAAAACATAGTATAACACTACAGCTTCTTGTCGTTGTTCTATTTTGTTTTAAAGCTCTAGCTCAAGACAAGGCGGATCATTCGGTTTGGGATCAAATTCTTATCCTTAATGTCTCTGAAGATGGAAAAGTAAACTATGAAGGAGTTATGAAGGATAGCCCTCTATTTTATCAATATTTTAGATCACTATCAAATAACCCTCCAACAGAAGAGTGGACCAGAGAAGAAAAACTAGCCTACTGGGTTAATGCCTATAATTCTATTGTTGTAAAAATGATTATAGATAACTATCCCGTAAAAAATATTAATGAGCTTCATGATCCATGGAATCAAAAATTTTTTAGAATAAAAGATAAGCGTTATAGCCTAGATGATATAGAACATAAAATCCTAAGAAAATTTAATGAACCTAGAATTCATTTTATAATCAATTGTGCTTCTAGTTCTTCTCCAAAACTAATGAACATGGCATATACAGCCAAAAATATCAATGAAGCTTTAGAGAAGTGTACTAGGGATTTTATCAATGATCCAACAAAAAACATAATCACACAGGATCAAGTTAGCCTATCTCAAATATTTGAGTGGTATAAAGATGATTTTAATAATGGTGATGTTATTGAATTTATTAATCTTTATTCTAATATAAAAATCAAAAAGATACCTAAAAACGGATATAAAGAATATGATTGGGCGTTAAACGAACAATAATAGCTCCAACAGCCATAAACCAAGGGGTTTTATATGCGAATAAAAGTATGGCGCGAATTTTGTTTTTACATTAAACATCTTAGATCATCTATTTTTATTAGAAATTTTATCTGATATAACGTAGAGATTCTATTAAACAAAAAGTTATACTTAGAATGAAATATATATATTTTACCTTATCGATATGCCTATTCTTTTTCCTCAGTGTTAGTAAAACTGTAGCGCAAAATACAACCTTAGTCAAAGTACAGGACTCAGAAGAAAAAGTAAAAATCCCAGAGCACGACACTTTAGAAGAGCAGGAAAAAATAATTCTTCCAAAAATTACTGCCCCAAAAGAAGAGAAAGTGTCAGGAACTAAAAAACCTCAACAAAAGACACTTACAAACAATACCGAAGCCAAAAAAAGTAGGGAAGCTTTTGATCATCAAATATGGGATGATTTGTTAAAAAAATATGTTTCTGCAAACGGACAAGCTAATTATAAAGGATTCAAAAAAGAAAGATCATTACTAAAAACATACCTCAATGCGTTAAGTAAAAATATGCCTAATGAAAACTGGAGCAAGTCTGATAAATTAGCATATTGGATGAATGCATATAATGCCTTTACTGTAAAACTAGTCATCGATAATTATCCAGTAAAAAGTATTAAAAATATCGAAAAACCCTGGGAATTTCGATTCATTAAACTAGGAGCCAAATGGTATACTCTTAATGATATAGAACATAGGATACTAAGAAAAATGAAAGATCCAAGAATCCATTTTGGTATCAATTGTGCATCATTTTCTTGTCCTTCTTTGTTAAATAAATCATTTACCGCACAAAATGTTGATCAAGAATTAGAAAAACTTACTATTTCTTTTATTAATGATCCCAAGCATAACACTATAAGTGCCAATACTATTAAGCTTTCAAAAATATTTCTTTGGTTTGGTAAAGACTTTAAAACAAAAGGTTCGTTGATTCAATTTCTAAATACCTATTCTAAAACTAAAATTAATGAAAAGGCTAAAAAAAGTTATAGGGTTTATAACTGGAGTTTGAACGAATATTAAAAATAACGACACACTTTTTCATACTATTTAAAAGCAATATTTCTCTTCTTTCTAAGCAATAATACAAGAAAATGCGTATTAATTTTGATCAAATCAAAACAACTTAAAATACAGAAAAACAGATTTCTAATCCTTCTTTTAGAATTGAAAAGTACTTCATGGTTTTTCACTATTTATATTGCTCCACTAATTTCAAAATCACCAAAAGCAAAATTCTTCTTGTAAGTTCGTTCTTCTATTTTCTACTAATATTTTAGACAATGGATTAAAAATGTCGCAACGAATGTAAACAAACAATCTATATGAATATCGAATAATCCTTCAAAAAAAGTAAAAAAATGAAAGCTCCAAAATTTATATTAGCTCTGTTCGCTATAGTATTTATGAATCAAATACAAGCTCAGAATACCTTTGATCATAGTATTTGGGATCAAGCATTATTATTAAATGTAACCGAAGAAGGGAAAGTAAATTATAATGGTTTTATGCGAGATAGCTCTCAACTTTATCAATATTTTTCGCAGCTATCAGCAAATCCACCAAAAGAAGATTGGACCAGAGAAGAAAAATTAGCCTACTGGATTAATGCCTACAACGCTTATACCATAAAACTTATTATTGATAGTTACCCCCTTAAAAGCATTAAAGATTTAGACGATCCGTGGGGTAAAAAATTCTTTAAAATTAATAGCAAATGGTATAGCTTAGGAGAATTAGAACATAAAATCTTAAGAAAATTTGGAGATCCTAGAATCCATTTTGCAATTAACTGTGCTTCTTTTTCTTGTCCAATTGTTTGGAATAGAGCATATACAGCAGAAAATGTTAATGAAGCTTTGGATCAACAGACCAAGAAATTCATAAATGATCCTACCCGAAATACGATCACCAATGAAGAGGTAAATGTGTCAAAAATATTTACTTGGTACAAAAAGGATTTTAAAGTTAACGGAGGAGATGTAAAAGACTTTATTAATAGATACGCTTCTGTAAAAATCGGAAAACAGCCTAAAAAAGGATATAAGAATTATGATTGGAGCTTAAACGAATAGTTTGGTACTCAATGAAAAGAATGATAAAGTTTGAATCGAGAATAAATATTTTTTTGTCATACACGTAGTAGAAGTTTATTAATTTTAAACTGTCTAATATTTATAAGCATTAAAACAAACATAAAAATTGAAAGTATCTATTATTATTCCCATTCTTAATGAAGCAAAAACTATTGGTTTGTTAGTTTCTCATCTCATTACATCCTCTAAAAATAAAGAAAACATCAAAGAGATCATTATTGTTGATGGAGGAAGTATAGATGGGTCTCAGGAAATTGTAGATACAATTTCAAAGAATGAAAAAGTTATAGTTAAACTTATCTCCTCAAAAAAAGGCAGGGCTAAACAATTAAATACTGGTGCTGCAAATGCCAAAGGTGAAATCTTATATTTCCTTCATGCAGATTCTTTCCCTCCCAAACATTATGACCATAACATTATAGAAGAAGTCAAAAAAGGGAATCAGGCTGGGTGTTTTCGTATGAAATTCGATTCTAACCACTGGTGGTTACGTTTTTTAGGTTGGCTAACCCAATTCGAGAGTAAACGTTGTCGAGGAGGTGATCAAAGTCAATTCATTACAGCATTACTTTTTCAACAAATAAAAGGCTATGATGAATCATTCATCGTATATGAAGACAACGATCTTGTAGATCGGCTTTTTGATATCGATCAATTTGTGATTATTCCCAAATATGTAATTACATCCGCCAGACGCTATCGTGAAGTTGGAGTTTGGCGATTACAATATCACTTCCTAAATATTCATATGAGACGATGGATGGGCGCTTCTTCTGAAGATTTATATCGTTATTATAAAGAAAAAGTAGTTAGTTAATAGAAACTAGGAATCTTTGACATAAAAGAGACTTCCTTCTGTAGTATCTACATCTATCAATAACACCTCACAGGTTTTTAAAAACCAGTGAGGTGTTACTATATCTAATAAGTACAACACTAATTCATTAAAACAACGATTTCTAGTAGCTAGAAAAGCTCAAGTATGGGTAAGTGATATTACTTATATCAAAACTGATCAAGGATGGGTTATCTAACTATTATTTTAGACTTGTTTGACCGTAAAATCATAGGTTGGTCTATTAGTGAGCGAATGACTACTAGTCATACTATCATATCCGCTTGGAATATGGCTTGTTACAATAGAAAGATTGAATTGCCATTTATTTTTCATTCAGATAGAAGTATTCAATATGCTTCTGATAAGTTTAGAAAAAAGCTTAAAGCATATAAGCTAGTAAAACAAAGTATGAGTAGAAAAGGGAATTGCTGGGATAATGCAGTAGCAGAATCGTTCTTTAAATCTTTGAAGATAGAAGCTATTTAGTCGATCCTTAAAAATAGGCAACAGCTTTATTTTACTGATATTGGTTACAAAAAGAGTTTAAAAAAAGACAAGG
>CANMLS010000043.1 GCA_947498785.1 uncultured Aquimarina sp.
TCTGGGTCAACCTCTTGACCTTGATATCCGTACCTATAATCTCCTTGCAAATTCCTGTTAGGCATCGCCATCCCGCCAGGATAGTAATCGGTTGCGCTTTTGATTTCAAAGTCTGTACCAGCATTATCTCTACCTACTACCGCTCTTACATTACCCAAATGATCGGTTAATTGATACAGATGTGTGCCGTCTGGTTTTCTAACGCCTAGTCGACTTGCTCCATAAATAGTATTTTCTATCACTTGTCCATTGCGATAAATTGCCATTGCTGTACCTGCTGCGTCTCTCACATAATGCTCGGTATAACTTAGGTTTCCGGTGCTTGGGTTATAGGATTCTTTACGTACTCTATGTCCCTTGTCATTGTAAAAGAACTTGACCAGTGGTTGGTTATCTTTTTGTACTTCGGTTACCAAGCCACTCGCATTGTAAAGATAGTTAATATTTTCTGAAGTATTCTGTACTAATTGTCCAATACTATTGTATACATAGTTGTCCCCGTTCTGGTCTTTGATATCATCTGCATTGGTAGGAGTCGTTACCGCATCATCCACTCGTAATAATTGGTTAGGCTTATCGGTTTTATAGGTATAGGACAATTGATCCATCACATTAGTACCACTCTCCATTTGTTTATTACGGTTAAGAGATTGGATATTACCGTTGGCATCATAGGTAATATTATCTACTTTATAATCCCCGTTGCTATTTATAACCAAAACCCCTGCATTTACATCATGCACAGGGCTAGATCCCGATATCTTTGCAGATACGTTACTTCCTGATTTTGCATGAAATCCTGGCTTCATGGTAATTGATATATTTGTCAAATAATTTCTACTACTTCCAGAATTAATAATATCTGTAGTAGTTATATTGTCTTGAACAGCAGTACCTTCTCCTTGTTCGGTAATCGTAGGCAAACTATAATAATCTCCTATAAAATGTCCATAATCAGCACTTTTCAACCAATTGTTACGATCATATCGATAACTATAAGTATGTTCTTTGCTTATAATTGGATTATAATCAGAGTTCCAACGAATCCCTTTGATATTACCATTGTATTGATTTGTACCATAATCGGCACTTTTTATATTTCGTTTGGGTCGATTATAGTCATAATCGTGATAATCAATCATCATCCCAAAAAGGTCATTAGAATCACCTCCAGGATCATTACCTCTTGCTAAACTAGGATGATTAATACTTTTGAGAGCTCCCTGTAAATTATACACATAATCTATTCCTTGTAATCCCTGAGCGATATTCGTTCGTTTTAATCCTCCTGTTTCATAATACTCATAAGATGCGTTTTCTGTAAAATCGATATCATTTATAGACGTCTCTACTTTGGTTAAGCTATAGTCGTCTGCATCATAAGTATATTTATGGATAAACTGCTCTGTCGTTATTCCTTTTTGATAATACACTTTGTTTACCTGACTCGTCACCAGGTCATATACATAATCGATTGTTTTTACTCCAGGCAATCCATTGATTTTTTGCACTATCCATTGTACTCTGCCATAAATATCATAACTATACCACGTAGTGGTCGTTTCTGGATACAATGTATAGGTTTTAGCAACATTACCTGCGACATAGGATTGATATGCATAATTACTTTTTCTGGTATCGCTACCAAAAGCTGCAGCCAGTCCAGTATTATCATTACTATCATATTGGGTGATATGTTGTTCTTTAATAGTGCCCAAAGGCAAATCTTTATCTGGATCGCTAGTTGCAAAATTACTATTTATAATCACTCCACTTTCTATAGGACGCCTTTGTTGATCATAATTGGTGTATGAGAATTCGGCATCACTAAAATTTCCATCTTCATCAGGATCTTTCTGTTTACTATTTTGTGAAAATCGTATTTGTCCATCTTTTCGATACTTAAAGTTAGCATCCCCTTCATCTGGACTGGTCGTGGTTTCTAATTGTCCTAAAGAGTTATATGTAAATGTACTTTCTAACTTATTAAGAGGCTGCTTAGTACTTAATAATCGTCCTGCTTTGTCATACTCATTAAGGCTATAGTCATAATAATTTTCTTCATACTCAACCGAAATTGTATTTGGAGTATACCTATCTACATCACGAACAGCAATACGATAAAAACCATTGGATAAGATTCTTGTCGAAGTATTTACTTTTTGTTCTGTAAGCAAACTATATATATCTAAGGCGACTCCAGCAGTATTCCTAATTCGTACTCCAGTACTTCCTTTTGGAATATGCACATCTACAAATCCTTGTGCATTGATTTTTATAGTAGAAGATCTCATTGTAGTATTTCCGTTTTCATTACCGCTACGCGCAGCAGCCAAAGTCCTGCCATCGGTATCTGTAAATACTACATTCTCTATACCATGTACATCACGAGTGACTGTCTTAATTACTTTATACGTATCATATTTAGGGTCATTAAAGGCTACAGCTTTTGACAATTCTTGTCCTGCAAGCATAGAAAAAGCATACCCATTCTTCCATCCATTATTAATTTTATTCCCTCCAATTGTTTTTAAAACAGTACCAGGATTTAGTTCACTATAAATTGTACGAGAATATGGCCGTGCTGTTACATCCTGATAGGGTTCACTGGTATTCTTGGTACTGTAATACCATCCTAAAGAATGTTCTGTATTACCTACCAAAGCTGGGTTATCCAGATTACTTCCTTCATAATCCCGAGATAAAAACCTATCTCCTCTACTATTTTGTATAAAATCTTCTTTATATCCAGGTTCGTCTATTGTTCGATCGCCTGTCAGCCACGGGGAATCTGCAATAGGAGCACTCATAGTTTGTAAGGCTGCCCTGCCCTGACTATCATATCGAGTTTCGGCAGTCCATATTTTTTTTTCTTTCATATCCCAGGATAATGTCTGCGTGGATTTACCAAGAAGGTCAAAATAAGCATGTGTCTGTCCAATGATCTTATTATTGATATCAAAAAAACGTGTATTGATCCAGTTCTTATTAGCCAAAGGTATCCCCAGAGGACAACCTGATGGACTATCTCGTTCAGGTTGATTAGGACATAGGTCCCTATTATTATCTACATATCCTGCTGGAAATCCGTTAACTAATTCACTATCCAAAAAAAGAACTGGACTGGCATTTGAATCACCATGTGTATCCCTATCTGTATCTGGAAATAATGCCACTGGTTCTTTTTGACTTAAGTAGATTGAGCCTATTAGGGTACCATCTAGTTTATTTTTAATGATAATCATCCCCGTACGAGAACCTGTTCTATTATCATCCCACCTTACTACAATATTACCTTTTCCCCCTCCTTCTTCCTGATGAACAAAAGTTAGCCAGTGAGAGTTAGAACTTGATACTTCAATTTGTGTCCCAGCACAAGCAACAGAATCACTTCCACTTTTGAGGTATTTAAATGTATTTTCTCCTGAATCATTCCCCAGATTCACTGAAATATTATATGCATCATAATCTACAAAGTTAAATTTTAAATTTGTACAAACTGACTGCACATCTTTTTCTAAAACTTTAGTATATCCTTCATTTTTATTGGTTTCTGTTGCTCCTATTACATAATGAGTAGTAAGTAAAAGCAAACTACACAGCCATATATTTATCTTTTTTGTATACATACTCGATTTAATTTTGATAATGATATATAAATTCTTGTGTTTTTTTGAATGATCCTTGATTTGCCTCTAGTCCTACAGTTTCAGCCGATGTACGGATCAACCTTCCTGCACTATCATAAGTATATTTAACAGCCAGATTATTTGGATCAATAATAGTGCTAAGCTCATCCCATTTATTGTATACATAACTTGTCATAGATGCTCCTACCGGATGCATTCTAAAATCATCATAAATACCCGCTCCAGAATTGCTATACAGATATACTTCTTCTCCAGATAAAACTTCTGTATAAAAATTGTATTGAACCCAATTTCCTGCAGAAACCACTTCTTCTGGATGATAGGTAACGACTCGATCTCCTACCTTTAATCTAGTGGATTCTGGATCCATAATCATTGGTATTTTCAAGCCCCATACCGAGATTTTGTATTTATCTGGTAATGGTTTTACCGCAAAGGCCTTTTTATTTACTCCTGCGCTTATGCTATATCCTCCGGTATGAGCCGTCTGAACAGCATTTGCATTGTCACCCATATATACTCCTCCACTAAAATAATTTGTGCCTTTTATTTGATCTTCAGCTCCACAATAAAACATTTTATTATACCCGGTATTACATACTGCATATACTTTGGTATTATTATCCCCCATTTTGGTAGTAAAACTATCTTCATTAATATCTAACCGTTCTATTGGCATCGAATAATGGTCATATAAATTTACAGTTGATGTCTTTATCCATTTTGGATTCGTTTGTGTACTACTATTCCACTGAAATCCGTCAAAATCACCAATATATCCAATATACGCCCCATCGGTATCTATATCCCCTTTCCAGGTATAAGTTTTATGTTTACGCCAGATTTTTTGATTATTTGGAGGGGATGCCTCTAGAGATCCATCGAATTTATAATATTTCCAATCGTTATTCCATGTAGTAATTCCTGCTCCTATGGTTTTCCAATCATCATTGATTTTAACCTTGGTTAAGTTGGCCGCAGTTTGTGTCAACATATTTTTATTGGCTGGGTTACCTACTTTGCTCCCCATTTCACTATACTTAGTATATGCTGGAGTTACTATTGACTTCACTTGTGTCTGATCGCTTAGAGTTACGGATGTTTCTAGAGTTGACCCAGAAACTTCATCATACCGATCAAAAGTAGTCGTCGTCATTACATTATTAACTGTAGTTTCTGTACTTCTCAATGCTTGAGCATAGTTAATCCTAGTAGAAGATCCTACTAACCACTTATCAGTAAATAAATCAGATATGTAATCTATTTCTTTATAACTTTGAAAAGATTCTTGATCAATCCCTTGATTGTTAGGTCTATTATTTCGTTCATAATATTCATTGCTTGTCATCGAGATAAGCTGTCCTTTTTTATTGAATTTTTTTAATTTTAATAACTGACCAATAGCACTAAGATTATCGTGTACTGTGGTTTGTCTTATCCCTATATTCTTTTTTGAAACATTACTATAATACTGATCTTCATGTGTCTGAATTTCAAAGAAATCTCCAAATTTTATTGAATTCTCATCTTTTTCTTTTAGTACATTAAAAGTATATTGGGTCTTACCTTGGTCTACACCTTTTGTATCTGTGCTAATTACAGTCACTTTTTCATACATTACCTTTGGAGCAGGAAGTTCTGCTGCATACGGTATTGGTAAGTTCTTATCATTAGGAATATAAGATAATGCCCCTGAAGATCTATATTGAGTATTGTTAGAGTTCTCATTAAAACCATCTTGATTATATTGATATTTTGTTTTATAAATATTGACACCATGACTCTGAATAGTTAATTCTTTTACTCGAATATCTCCTCCTTTTTGATCAAATACTTTTTTATTTCCTATAATTTTAAAAACCAAAGAATATGCTTTCCCGCCTCCATTAGGTCTCCAGGTTATATCATATCGTTGTCGTTTTTCATTTTTTCCGTAATAGTCAAATTGAAATAATGTGTTATCCTTTATTGCAGAAAAAGGCCTATTATAAAATAAAAAAGCGTCTCTAAAATAAGGACTAGATGCCATAACTTCTACAATCATATAGTTTTGCGCATCATTAAACTCAATAATAGTAGCTTGTTTTTGACGAATATCGGCTGTCGATCGATCATACCCACTACTACTATCATTTTTTACTGCAGAATGCCATAAATCCATAAAAAACGTTTTACCCGAATCAAAATGATCTGATAATCGAAGCCCATTTGCCATTGTATCCTGCGGGTCTGGTTCTATTTTAATTCGTACCTTACTTTCAGGAGCACCTAGGGGGTTACCGCCTGGCGGCGGCGCGTCTAGAAATGTAAATTGTAATTGACTTGCAAATAATCTTCCTACCTGAAATGCTGGTTTATGAAAATCATCTGATTCATAAGTTACATTAATACTCCCCCCCTCTGGTGTAGAAATTCTTCTCAATGACCAATCCCAAGGAACCGTATCTACATATCCCCAGTCATTTTTATTTTCTAAGTCAAATTTGGTTTCATTATAATAGTGAAACCTATATGGCGGAATAAGTTGTATATTCTTTTTCCCCTTAAAAATTACTGATCTTAAGCTTAGCCTCCCTCCTAATAAAGAATTTGGAGTTTCTTGAGTTAACGATTCATGAGAATCCAAATAGTTAAGATCAACTACTTTTATAGCTTTATTTAATATTTGATCAGGAATATCATTTGTATCATAAATATTACCCCACAAATTATATTGATAGTTTTTTTGAATATTATTAGGGTATGGAAATGTTACTGATGTTGTTGATCTGCTAGTATTACCTTTACTCAATGTTGCTGCATCTTCATTTTTGAGTACTAAAATACGGTCCAGTTTTAATAATTGTTGAGATGGTATTTTAAATCGTTCAGTAAATGCACTTCTAGCGTTATTCCAATCTACAGAACTGTATTTAAACTCGTGTCCTACTGCATCGTATCGCAATGATTTACTAAAAACCGCAGTATGAGTTCTCGTTTTTATCTGATCCAAATAATATATGTCTTTGTATCCCTCTATTCGTGTTTTAACATCGTCTTCATCCATAGAATGGATATAACCCTTACCATAAGGTATTTTCCAGGCATAGGCTTCAGACCATTTACCATAATCAAACTCTACCCAATATCCATAATCATTATCGTCTATTCTTTTATCACCGTTAGTATCAACATAATCCGGTCCTGTTACAGCTGTTAACAACCAATGTGTCGCATAAGGAGTGTCCTGTATTTTATCAAAATATGCATCTTTTTCTTCTTTACCACTTACCGTACCAATAGTTCTTGTAATCGAAGCATGATTATATACAGGAATAGAATAATGGTATCGTTTACCATCAATACCAATTACGGTAAAAGCAGCAATAGCATCATCAGGTGGATTGACAATATTATTTACCTGCTTGGGAGGCATATATCCCATGCTATGCAACATAGAACTACTAAGCTTTCTAAGATCCTTATATGTAAAATACTCGATATAATTTCCTGTTTTCCTCCTTGCAAGACCTACAGGATTAGAAGTACTATGATAATCTAATATTTTTACATTTGTAAGATTAGCGTTAAAACTAGCTTTTTGAGTTGCAAGATAGGTTGCAAATTCATTTTCAAAATAAAATTCTGGCTTGTTCTCAAATGTAAACGTAGTTGATGCCGTAGGTTGTGTTTTTCCATCAACACTATAAGCTGTACTAAATAAAGAATGGTTTTTGGACAAGCCGAATAAACTGGCATTTTCATAATATCGTAAAGCAAGGTTACCAGAAATCCCCTGTGCCTGTACATTATAATTATCTATATTAGGGAATATGATATTATTTTCATCTAAAGAAGTATAGTTTTCATTATCTAATGGAAACTCATTTACATCCATCATAGCTTCTACAGTTTCTATGATATCACAAGGACAGCATGGGTTTTCTGCTTCGAAGCGCTGCTTTAGTTGCATTGCTAGTTCGTGTGTTTCTACAGTTTCAGAAGCTAATAATATCGAACCAAGTTCGCCTTCAAAAATGGTGTTTTTACACTCAACTCTAAAAACTGAAGATATACCCTTATTAAAATTTAATGGTCCAGATATAATATTTCGCTCGGATTTATTCAAAAACCAGGTAATTTTTTGTTTCCCAAATGATCCTGAAAACACACCCACAGGAGTTGGAACAATTACAGGTATATTATATCCTGATTGTTTTACCGTATAGTCTCCCTGATCTATAGCATTGTCAAAATTAAGCTGAAACCCAGTTCCACCTCCACCGACAACCTTACCACCACGTTTTGTTATTACTGCTGCAGTAATACCCACCCCATTTTTACTGATATTAAAATTAAGACCAAGACTACTGTTTTTTCCAGCAGGTCCTGAGATTCCTACTCCATATGATCCATTAGTATTTGCACTTACCGACATCCCTGCTTCGTTACTACTATATCCCGCATTCACTCCTAGGTTACCAGATGTACTGGCCGAAATACCAAAAGATAGCCCTCCTTCAAATTTATATCCAATTCCTACTGATGCTCCATTGGTGCCAAAAGAAACGTTTCCTGAAAGAGGAGAGCCTTCCACTCCATATCCAAGACTTACACTTCCTCCTAACGCTTTATTTGTTCCCCATGAAAAACCTAGACCAACTGATAATCCTTTTTCAACCGGACCATATCCTACAGAAAGATTATAGTATGAAGCAGATCCTCCTCTATCATAAAAAAATTCGTTAAACTCTTCTTGATAATAATCATCAGCAAAACCATTTACACTACGGTTAATAGCTCCTGGATTTAAATTCCATCCTAATCCAACCCATGATGCTTCTTGATCCATTGCAATACCAGCATGATAGGATAATGCAATTGGATATCCTCCCTCTGGAGAAGGAACATTTAATAATGGTAATACATATGAGAAGTCTCCTGTTAATAAATTCACCATATCGGTTGCATCTACAGGTTCGAAAGCTGCAGCTTCGGGAGCATTAGGGCCATTATTGTTTGCCCATAGCTGGTTATACGGGATTAACGTTTGTAGAAACGTTAATGTAAAGAATAGTGCAATTGCCCGGTGAGACATCGAAGCCCGAGGTTGGGAGTCTGAAGTTAAATGTCCATGGTCGGATGACCGATGACCGAAATCAGATACCCGAAATTGGGCAATCAAAGCCCTAAGTTTCTTTTGAAGGAGTATTGTGCTTTTTTTCATTAGGTGATTGATTTTGATATTTCTAGTTTGTTTTTATGTCGAGTGATCGATATCTGATAACCAATATTTTATTTATATATATGCATCGAAACACTTCGACAATCTCAGTGTGATTATTATTGTTTTTTGTCAGAAGTCCGAGGTCAAATGACCGAAGTTTGATATCTCAGTTTCCTGTCTTTGATCTTCCAGCATCAGGTTCAAAACTTAAGCTTTGGTTCATTATTTATAATTTTTGTTGGAATCTTAAACTTTACCTCTCCCGTGTACAATCCAAGATCTTCTATAGTAAATGTCATGAACTTTGTATTTGTTACCTTTTTTTCTCTGGGGTATACAAACAACATCGTGGTTACTTTACTCATTCCATACATTCTTGGATATATATAATCAGCCATCACAATCGTATCTTTCTTTGGAGTATACAGATGTACCTTTTCCTCCATTCCAAAAGCCAACTCATTAACCATAGCTCCAAATTGTTGCTTATCGCTTGCTACGTTACTTAATAATTCCCGATTATTTTTGGACATTGATAAAGTGAAATACAAATACTCTTTGTATTTATTTCGTAAACTATCGATCAACTCTCTGGTAGGATTTCCTGTGATTTCCTGATTTACCAGTATATCTGTTGGCCTATATAGCAATGAAAAATCAACTCCATTTACCGTTTTTGCATAGATGTATTCATTACCTGGTTCCTTGAGATATGCTAATAATGCCTCTGATGAATCAAAGGTTTTAGTGGAGCAGGAGAATAAGGTAAGTAGTATGCTAATGATTAGTATTTTTAGTTTATTCTTAAACATTTATTTTTCTCTTTTGTAGAGGTTCGAAGTCTGATGTTTGATGACGGGTGACTGGTGTTTTGTATCCTCAAGCATCGGTCATCTGATTTAAGTCTCGCGACTTTTTACTTAATTTTGTTCCTAAATACTATCATCATATTCATGAGTTCATAACTATCGTCATAATACTTTTCAAATTCTTCATTAGAAATATATTTTCGTCTTTTGGCTTTGTGTAAACATGTTACTGCTTCTGCTAAAGAACGGATTGCATATCCCATAAATCTTTTAAATTCAGGATTTGTTTGTCCGATTGACCCTTCTGATATATTCAAAGCAATAGAATCAACTGCTCTTGAAGTTTGAGAAGTCAAATTATACATTTCTCTTTTTGAGAACTTTTTTGTTATCTGATATAATTCTTCTCCAAAATCCATTGCTTTTTGCCAAATGATCAACTTTTCGAATTTGAATTTCATGGCTTATTTCTTTGTTAGGTGAACGAAGTCAGGTGACGAGTATCGGGTATCTGACATTGGTCTTCTGACTTCTGGCATCAGACATCCGACTCCAAATTATTTCCCTTCAAATTCAGTATTAAGTTCCTTTAAAACCACCTCGGTTAAATCAGCAGATTCTTCTCCATACATTATGGTTCCGTTTCCCGTTGCTCCAAAGATTACCTTGTATCCATTTTTTTTGCCATATTCTTTCACAAAATCATTGATATCATTAATTACAGTCTGTGTTACTTTTTTGTCTTCTTCTACCAATTGTTTTTGTACAGCTTGCTGATAGTTATTGATCTGTTGCTGTTTATTTGCAAGCAATTCTTGTTTCAACTCTAACTCTTTCTTACTCATATCACTGCGCTCTTTTTCATAGGTTTTGAGTTCTGTTTGCCAATTCCCAATCAAGCTATCAACATTGGCTTTCATAGTTTTTGCTTTTTCATCAAATTCTGATTTTACAATTGCTGTTCTTTTATATCCATCTAATAATTTATTTACATCTACATATACCAATTCTGGAGAAGATTGTTGGTAAAAAAAAGATGCAACGGATGCTATAAGAGCAATAAGGGCAATAGGTAATGCTATTTTATTCATTTTTTATTTATTAATAAGGTTTCTATTTTTGTCAATCGTGCTTCTAAAGTTTTATTGATTTTTCGCTGTTCTTGTAATTTTGTCTCTTGGGTAATCGTATACAGTGTAAGCTCCTCTATCTTTTCGAGTAACTTCATATTCATTACTCCCAATTCAACTCCATTGGTTTCCATTTCTGTAGCAGATGGTACATTAGGTAGGTGTCCATGTTCTTTAATATGCTGTTGCACTTCTTCTATTGTTAACAGGTCATAATCCTTCTTGAATACATAATCAGGAGCTGGAACACTCAAATCGACTTTTACTTCTTCTGCATGGATTTTTCCTTTTACGGTGAGCTTGGAATCTGGAGTTATAGTACCAATACCCACATTTCCATTATGTGCTATTCTTACTCTTTCATTCGTTCCTGTATAAAGCCCCAATCCTGTTTCATTAGAATATAAGCTTTCTGCAACTGCAGAAATACCAACCCATTTGCTAGTTTCGCCTGCATATCCAGAAAGAACTTTAATACCCACAAACTCATCTTTGTTTGCTGCAGTTCCTGCAATTTCTTGTAACCAACCAGATTGATTTTTTCTTATATGTAATGGCGCATTGGGAACAGTAAGACCAATACCTACATTTCCATTATGTGCTACTCTTACTCTTTCATTCGTTCCTGTATAAAGCCCCAATCCTGTTTCATTAGAATATAAGCTTTCTGCAATTGCAGAAATACCAACCCATTTGCTAGTTTCGCCTGCATATCCAGAAAGAACTTTAACACCCACAAACTCATCTTTGTTTGCTGCAGTTCCTGCAATTTCTTGTAACCAACCTGAATTGTCTTTTTCTATATGAAAAGTTGTATTTGGATTTATGGTACCAACACCAACATTACCACTATCAGGAAATATATTGGTTTGAGCAATGCTTAGTGTCGATAATATAAGTGTAAATAGGCATAGTAGAAAATTTCTCATTTTTTATGTTATTTAGAATAATATTGTAATTTTTAAAAAACAGTGGATTCAAAAGAAGATACAGACAGTATCATAGTGATACCAGTCAAAAAAGTAGATTTTCCTGTCATTCTTTTAATAACCCTTGTTTAGTACTACTTCTATTCTGGGGTCGTAAAAAGAAGTCGCAAATATATACATCTTGTGATAAAACTATAGTGCATCTTTTAAATTGTTATTAAAATCTTAATGTTTCATAATTTTTTCTAATATCTGTCCTCTTATAGGAGTTTGATTATCTTTGTAAAAAACTTTTAAAATCCCCCCAAACCCTAATTAGGGAGGATTTAAGAATAGTAAAATCAGTCAATCACTGAAGTAATATAGGAGATAGGGTATTCCTATTGTTATCCAATGTTCATCCTTGTCTATAGTCCTACCCTGATTAGGAATGAGTCATTGGATATTTTATTATAATTACTCGTTAATAAGGCAATATTAAAACATGTTTGTTTCATTTTTTGAAACTGGTGATTTTTTTTATTTATCTTTAGAAGTATATGTTATAGAAAAGTAAAATGTTACCAACCTATCAATATTTTTTTATTGACTTTGCTACTTTCTCCTCACCTATTTATTGGTTATAAGTACAATTATCTTAATTCTATCAATTAACAGTTACAACATTATAAAACTCAATGTCCTTTCTCATATATCGTTAAAACATAACTTACGATTTTAAATGTTCCTTTCTTTTGAAAATTTCAAAATAGAATCTTACTTAATTAGCATAGTTTTAACCTTTTCCCTCTTCTTTTAATATCCCGAATATGTATACCTTTACAGAGATCAATGAGTATTAATAACTTCATCTTTGATTTATACTAGTTGTACTTTGAATTTACAGTAAAAGAAAATCAAGTATTTTATGTTTATACAAAGAAGTGAAAATGGAAAAGAGTATTTTATTACAGTGAATTCAAAGTACAACTGGTATTATTTCATTTTCAACTTAAACTACAAGAATGCAACATCAAAAACATCAGTTTGATCTTTCTGAAGACGTCACTTATCTTAATGGGGCGTACATGGCTCCTCAATTAAAATCAGTAACAGAAGTTGGGCTTGCTTCTGTTGTTAGAAAGGCAAGACCTAATGAAATTTTACCTAAAGATTTTTTTGTCCAAAGAGAAATTCTAAAACAACGTTTTGCTACTTTAATCGATGCACCAGATTATAAAAACATGGCCATAATCCCTTCTGTATCTTATGGTATTGCAAATGCAGCCAACAATGTTACTATTCAAAAAGGAAGTGAAATTATACTTGTAGATGAACAATTTCCCAGTAATGTTTATATCTGGCAAGAGATTGCTCAAAAACATGAGGCGTTTATCAAGATTGTTAAACCTCCAAAGGCTTTTAAAGATCGTGGTGCGATATGGAATCAAAATATATTAGATGCGATCACAGAAAAAACTGCCGTTGTTGCTATGTGTAATGTGCATTGGGCAGATGGGACTTTATTTGATCTAAAAACCATAAGAGCAAAAACCAAAACCGTTGGTGCTTCTTTAATCATTGATGGCACACAAAGTATCGGGGCTTTACCTTTTTCTGTTGCAGAAATCCAACCAGATGCATTAATATGTGGAGGTTATAAATGGATGTTGGGACCTTACTCTATCGGAATGGCCTACTACAGCGATGCTTTTAATGACGGAATCCCTATCGAACATAATTATATGAGTCGCTATAACAGCGAAGATTTTTCAAAATTGACTCAATATGAAGATCGCTATCAAGAAAAAGCCGCTCGATATTCGGTAGGCGAATCCAGTAACTTTGTATTGACCCCAATGTTGATTCGAGCTATCGAACAATTAATAGAATGGTCACCAGCAGCTATTCAAGAATATTGCAAAACAATATCAGCATCTGCAATACAAAAGCTTAGAGATCTAGGGTGTTTTATTGAAGATGATTCCTACAGGGCTCATCATCTTTTTGGAATTTATTTCCCTGAACATATAGATGTTGAAAAACTGAAAGCAAAATTAAAGCAAGAAAATATTATGATCTCTTTTAGAGGTAATGCCATGCGTGTTTCTCCTAATGTTTATAATGATACAGCAGATTTTGATCGGTTAATCCGTCAATTCAATTAAGAAATTTATGATCTCTTTGTTAGACATTGATATTGCACTTATATTTGTTTCAAAATCTGCTACGTGAGTGCAACCTTAATCTCGCAAACTTTTTCACAGTCTCTGCAATTACAGAAACTGAGAAAAGCTATTGCCCAGTCTGAAACAAAAGTACATCTGCAAGGAAGTATTGGATCATCATTATCTTTTATCATTGAACATAGTTTTAAACAAGCCGAAAAGCCTTTTCTCTGTATTTTTAATGATAAGGAAGAAGCTGCTTATTATCTAAATGATCTAGAGCAATTACTGGGAGATAAAAATGTGCTTTTCTACCCTGGTAGTTATCGTCGACCTTATCAAATAGAAGAAACTGATAATGCAAATGTACTATTAAGAGCCGAAGTGCTTAACCGTATCAATTCTCGTAAAAAACCAGCATTAATCATTACATATCCCGATGCACTATTCGAAAAAGTAGTAACCCGAAAAGAACTCGAGAAGAACACCTTAAAGATTAGTATTAATGACACATTATCTTTGGATTTTGTAAATGAAGTACTGTTCGAATACCAATTTAAGAGAGTAGATTTTGTAACCGAACCTGGTGAGTTTTCTGTTCGTGGTGGGATTGTAGATGTCTTTTCATTTAGTAATGATGAACCTTACCGAATTGAATTTTTTGGGGATGAAGTTGATAGTATCAGAACGTTTGACGTAGAAACACAATTATCTAAAAGTCAGATCAATAAAATAACTATTATTCCTAATGTAGAGAACAAAACACTTCAGGAAACCCGAGAGAGTTTTTTAAAATATATTGCTTCTGATACTGTAATTTTCACAAAAGATATTGATCTATTTTCTGCCAGAATTGATAAGAATTTTGAAAAAGCAGAAGAAGCTTTCAAAACGCTTTCTAAAGACATTAAACATGCTACTCCAGAGGAGCTTTTTACCAATTCTGAAGCATTAAAAAAACAGCTGCTTGGTTTTACTTTGGTTGAGATTGGAAATCGACCATTAACCAAAGCCGATTATTCGATTAAATTTGACACAAAACCTCAGCCTTCATTCAATAAACAGTTTGATCTTCTTATCCAGAATTTAAATGAGAATCATGAAGCGGGGTTTAAGAATTATATTTTTTGTGTAAGTGAGCAACAGGCCAAACGTTTTCATGATATTTTTGATGATGCTGATCTTAATGTAAAGCAATATGAAACGATTGTTTTTTCGGCTTTTCAAGGGTTTGTAGATCACAACAACAATATCGCATGTTATACAGATCATCAAATCTTTGAACGATACCATAAATTTAATCTTAAAAATGGGTATGCAAAAAAGCAAGCGATTACTCTAAAAGAGCTTACTAATCTTGAAGTGGGTGATTATGTTACTCATATCGATCATGGGATTGGTAAATTTGGTGGATTACAAAAAATAGAAGTAGAAGGTAAAAAACAGGAAGCCATCAAATTGATTTATGGAGAAAGAGATGTATTATATTTAAGTATTCATTCGCTTCATAAAATTTCAAAATATAATGGTAAAGATAGTAAACCTCCACAAATCTACAAGCTTGGTTCTAAGGCTTGGAAAACACTAAAACAAAAAACTAAAGCCCGTGTAAAACACATAGCTTTTAATCTAATTAAGTTATATGCCAAACGAAAGCTTCAAAAAGGATTTCAATACAATCCAGATAGCTACTTACAACATGAGTTAGAGGCTTCGTTTATCTATGAAGACACTCCTGATCAAAGTACAGCTACAGCAGCAGTAAAAGAGGACATGGAAAGTGAACGTCCAATGGATCGCTTAATCTGTGGTGATGTTGGTTTTGGCAAAACTGAAGTTGCTATACGTGCAGCATTCAAAGCCGTTGATAATGGAAAACAAGTAGCTGTTTTAGTACCCACAACCATTCTCGCTTTTCAACATGCCAAAACATTTCGTGAGCGATTAAAGGATTTTCCGGTAACAGTAGAATATATAAATCGTTTCCGTACTGCAAAACAAAAAAGAGAAACTCTGGAAGATCTCGCTGCCGGAAAAGTAGATATTATCATTGGGACACACCAATTGGTTAATAAAGCGGTACAGTTTAAAGATCTGGGATTACTGGTCATCGATGAGGAACAAAAATTTGGAGTATCTGTAAAAGACAAACTCAAAACCATCAAAGAAAATGTAGATACGTTAACATTAACAGCCACACCAATCCCCAGAACATTGCAGTTTAGTTTGATGGCTGCAAGAGATTTATCCACCATCACTACTCCCCCACCAAACCGATACCCTATTGAAACTAATGTCATAAGATTTACCGAAGAAACTATACGTGATGCGATAAGCTATGAAATACAACGTGGTGGTCAAGTATTCTTTATTCATAATAGAATCGAAAACATCAAAGAGGTAGCAGGAATGGTGCAACGATTAATCCCCGATGCCAAAGTAGCTATCGGACATGGGCAAATGGAGGGCAAAAAATTGGAAAATCTTATGCTTTCTTTTATGAATGGAGAATTTGATGTACTAGTCTCTACAACGATCATAGAAAGTGGACTGGACGTTCCTAATGCAAATACTATTTTTATCAATAATGCCAATAATTTTGGGCTCTCTGATTTACACCAGATGCGAGGACGTGTAGGCCGAAGTAATAAAAAGGCATTTTGTTATTTTATTACTCCACCATATTCTGCAATGACAGAAGATGCACGTAAACGAATAACTGCACTAGAGCAATTCTCTGAGTTAGGTAGTGGTTTTAATATCGCGATGAAAGATCTCGAAATCAGAGGTGCAGGAGATTTATTAGGTGGAGAACAAAGTGGCTTTATTAATGAAATTGGTTTTGAAACCTATCAAAAAATATTGAATGAAGCCATTGAAGAGTTAAAAGGAAATGAATTTAAAGAGTTGTATCAAGATCAAACCAAAGAAAAAGTATTTCTAAAAGATACTCAAATCGATACTGATTTTGAATTATTATTTCCTGATGATTATATCAATAATATTACAGAACGATTAAATCTATATACAGAACTCAATTCGATTAAAACCGAAGAAGAATTACAGTTATATGAAAAACGATTAATAGACCGCTTTGGAGAACTACCAGATCAAGCTGTTGATTTATTAAATTCTGTTAGAATTAAGTGGATTGCTACAGCCATCGGAATTGAAAAAATTATCATGAAACAGGATAAACTAATCGGGTATTTTATAAGCGATCAGCAATCAAAATTTTATCAAAGCCCTGTATTTACATATGTATTGCGATATGTACAACAGAATCCTGAAGTTTGTAAAATGAAAGAAAAGAATACCAGAAATGGATTACGCTTATTATTAACGTTTGAAAATACTAATTCTATTGACAAAGCGTTAAAAGTATTACGACCAATTCAACCTGTAACTAGTGATGTAAGCACTGCTTAGATAGGAGTAAGAATTATACACATAGATTCTACCCTAATTATGTAAGAAAAAACCTTTCGTCGATAAAAAACGTCATTTTAACGATATTTTTGGTATATTATACCGACAAATATCTTTTAACAAGAGATATATTTTTAATTTCATCATAATTATAAACCAACATTGATTATGAACACAAAAGAAGAGTTTAGTTTTTTAATAGGGTCATGGAAACAATTACAAAAGATAAATGAAAAAGTTAATCAATTGGTTGACAACCTTAATAATACCAAATTGTATGCAATAAATTATTCAAATCTAAAAAGAAGGTTTACCGAAGAAATAGAAAACTACAAAAACAATCCCGAATTGATCGATATAGAAGAGTTTTCTATGAACTATTCTTTTGGGTATCATTCCTACAATAACATTGATGATGTATACAGTAAAGAAGCAATGTACATTGAGGTTAAAAGTTATCTAAGGACATTAAAAATGAGAACCGCTTAATTGTTTTCAACTTTTTTATCTGTATTCTAAATCAATTATTTGCATAAATATCACCCCTTATCATCATAAATAATCAATACTTTTCCTTAAATATAAAAAGTTACTATTATCGTAACTACCACCAAATTTATCCTTAAAAGTATTGAAAAACAACAGTATGTTATCCTTAAAAAGTAATTTCTAAAAAAGAACCATAACATATTCAATAGAATAATTCCTATATTTCGAATTCTATAGATTCTTTTAAACCCCTTGAAAAACATTATTATACCAGTATTGTCGGGTAAATGACGGGTCAAAGACAAGCTAAAATATTTGAGAACCTAATGTTATAATTTAATATTGCTGAAGAAAATGAAATCAAGTTCTAGTGATTACAAGAATGTAACTAAAAACTTAAAAATCATGGATCAACCAGCATTAGGAATAAAAATATCTGAACTAAGAAAATCAAAAGGACTCACACAAGAAGAACTCGTAGAACAATGTAATATTAGTGTTAGTACTATACAACGTATTGAAGCTGGGGAAGTAACACCAAGGAGCTATACCATAAAAACTATATTATCTGCTTTGGATTATGACTTAGAGAAAATCCAGACCGTAGATTCTACTGTTACCAAAGAATTTAAAAAATTATTTTTACTTGAAGTTGATGATAGTAAAGAAGCTAGTTTTTTAAACCGACAATTATCAATATCCTGGATAAGCGGTATTGTTTATTTTATCCTGGGTTTTGGAGAATTTGTAGTTGATTACCTCAGATATTTTCAAAACAATATGATTCTCAACACTACCGCTTATAGCGTTTTAAAACTTGTAGTCCTAACTTCAATCATTCTTTTCATGAGAGGTTTTGTACTTTCTGGTAAAATTTTTAAGAACTATTTATTAAAAATTACTTCTTTCATATTTATCCTCATGGGAATTGTTTTTTACACCTATGATATTCTATCCTTACATTTTGGTGAATTTGATTTTACAATGCTATTAGCAGCACAAGGAGTTACCTTTGGCATTATTGGAGTCTTATTAGGAATATCGGTAATTCGCCTTCAAAATGCCTTAGGAATATTGGCCAAAGTTACTGGGATTTTTGAGATTATCACATACGGATGTATGACTACTATTGTACTAGGCTTTTTAGGATATTTTATGTTGACGCCTACTATCATTTTAGAAATCATCTTACTCTACAAAATTTCTCAAATGCTTAAAGCAAAACAAAGAGAAGCTGATTTAGAATAAATATGTAATCTTTTCTTAATACTTATTAGAATCATTGAATACTTTTTCAGTGACAGTACATCTTATATCGAATTTTAAACAAAATAAAATGAAGAAGATACTTGTAATTTCAGTCTTGGTTATACTGCTCTCTCTAAGTTTTTACCTATTTCAACCAATAGTAGTATATAGTTCGGGGTGGTCTCATCTTCCTAATACGAATAGTCTAGAACCCGTAAAGATACATCAGGATTCAATTTCAAAAAAAGCAGATAGCCTTTTGAAAAGCATATTCCACACTCTTAAAACACCAGCTTTTTCGATAGCGATTGGCAAAAACGATAAACTCATTTGGTTCAATGCTATTGGATACCAGAATATAGAAAGTAAAATAAAAGCAAACTTGGACACAAAATTTAGAATCGGAAGCACTTCAAAAGCAGTTACTTCTATCGGATTGGGTCTACTCATTCAAAATGGAACATTAGATTTTGATTCAAAAGTCAAAGAATTTGTACCGTATGTTAGTTCCAATCTTTCTGAGATAACAATGAAACAACTTGCATCTCATACTTCTGGAATACGCAATTACGGAACCTGTTTTTGTTTTCCCATATGGGAATATTATAGTACTGAAGAATATGCTACTGTAGAAAAAAGTGTGAGTGTTTTTAATCATGATGAGCTACTATTCCTGTCGGGGACAGATTTCAGCTATAGCACATATAACTACACTTTATTAAGTGCTATGATCGAAGGGGCAACAAAAAAGAGTTTCCCTGATTTTATGAAAACATCAGTATTTGATCCTTTAGGAATAGCAATCGAAACTGAAAAGGAATTTAATGATCCAAAGAATTTGTCCAAATTCTATGATATTGAAAATGACAAATACAAAGAAGTTTTTAAAGTTAACAACAGTAACAAGTGGGCTGGTGGTGGATTCTTAGCTTCTCCAACCGATTTGGTTATTCTTGGAAACGCTTTTCTAAATTACAAACTATTGAAAAAAGAGACCATGCATGATCTTATACAACCTACCGCATTAAAAAATGGACAAATCAATAAACAAAATTATGCTATTGGATGGCGTAATGATACTATAGAAAATAAAACAGAAGGATTATCAGGAACGCAAATTATTCATCATGGAGGAACTGCATTAGGATCTACATCGGTATTAATTTTATTCCCTGAATATAACATTAGTATTTCTTTACTTATGAACAGAAGTGGTTCTTCATCAGATCTGTTTAAATATGCATATGATATTGTAAAACTTTTTATCCCTAAATCTTGATATTATGAAAAGTATACTCTTATTATTAACTCTTCTAATTATGAAGCTTCTAAAAATTATACTATTAAGAATCAAATCACAAACAAAAAACAGAGGCATAATTTCCTCTGTTTTTTTAGAATATTAACTATTAGAAGTGATCTAAACTTTATAACTCAAAATTAATCACAATATAATATTTTGATTTTAAGATAAATAGCTAATGTTATAACAGATTTATTTACCTATTACAATTTTTAAGTTGATCTCTAATCTAAGTAGTGTCATTGATTAATTCGACCAAATGCATACAAATAAATCTCCTGATATCAAATTTAATAGAGTTTAATTTTTCTCACTCCACCAGTTCCTCCAAATTCTGAAATATAAATTGCTTTATCATAAGGATCAGAAGAAATTCCGTTAGGTCCATTAAATGAAGCTTCTTCAAGCACCCCATCTGTTTGAGCAGGATCTCCTGTACCTGCAAATTCTTCTGTTGTACCATCCATAGAAACTCTGAATATTTTATTTACTCCGATCCCTGTGGCAAAAACAGAATTTCCAACAACAGTGATATACCCAATTCCAAAACCATTAACTACAGCATTAGGGATAGTAGTGATAAGAGAAACATTTCCTTTTTGATCTATGGATAAAATGTCGGCTGTAGCAAAATTTCCGACAATCAGATTTCCTTTACGATCAAAATCGATACCAACTCCACCTGCTAATTTTGGATCAGATGCAAATATGGTTACTTCTCCTTTTGTGTTAATTTTATGAACTGTTGGGGTTCCAAAATTTGACACATACAGATTATTATTGTGATCCAAAGTGAGTCCAGATGGAAAACCATCAATAGTAGTCACTGTTGTTTGTGTACCATCTGGAGTAATTTTTAGAACATCTCCTGATCCACCTCCACTACCATTAACTACATATAGATTACCTTGCAGATCAATTGCATTTCCTAATGGACCCGTTAAGTTTGAAGCAAGTTCTGTAACGTCACCTTTTTGGGATATTTTAAAAACTCTGGTTCCATTACCATTTGCTCCAACAAATCGACCAAATTCAGAGACATAAATATTGCCATATTTATCGACACTAACGGCGTCATTACCAGAAAAAGGAGAAACTACAGTTTCTACTTTGAGATCAGGATCGAATCCATCTCCATTACAGGAAAATAAGGTTATTGATATTGTAAATACCATAAAAAGCATCAATGCTTTTACTCTAGTAATCTTGATACATGCTTTCATTTTGAATGATTTTTAAGTTTTGTCTAATGTATCTAGACATCTACTAAAAATCGACAGTTTGGATGTATTCATACCTATTTTAAGCAACTTTTAATCCCTTAATATAATTTCTTGGGGTATCCTTCATTTCCAATTTAAAGGCCTTATTAAAAGTTGACTTTGAGTTAAAACCTACATCCATAGCAATAGCAAGTATGGTATGATGATGATGTTCATTATTTTCAACCCTTAACAAAAACTCTTGTATTCTATAATAATTGATATAATCATAAAAGTTATTTTTTGATACATGATTAAGATACCATGAAATATTATGTGTAGAAGTATTTAATTGTAAAGAAAGATCACGAAGTGTTAAATTTGATTTTAAAAATATCTTTTCTTTTTCTATGAGGTAATTAAGTTCTTTTTCTATCAAAATAATCTGATCTTGTGGTAGACGTTGCGGTGACTTTGATTTTTCTTTTTGAAAAGGGATTCTAAACAATTCTGGTTCCTTAAGACTATAATACCCAATTACAAATATAAATATAGAAATAGTACCCCAAACCGAATTATAATTAATAAATTTTATAGAATAATCGAAAAACTGCTTCGAAGTAAAGCTAATCATCCATACCATTATAATAATTAAGATTGTGATTTGAAAAAATTTCAAAAATGACACCAAACTTTGAGTATAAGAAATATGGTTCTTCTCTTTATAAATATATGATTTTAAAATTTTCGCATTAAGAAGCCAATAATATATATTAGAAACAATTCCTGCTCCTTCAATAATTAAAAAAGGTAATCCAAAGTAACCTGATGACAACTTATCTGAAAAATCATCTACCTGAAAAGAGAAAATGTAAAATGAAAACGAAAGATGAAAAATAATGGGTACGTAATGACCCAATGGCAGTTTAAATATATCGTTTTTAGAAAATATCAATCGCCTAAAATACATATAACATAACGGCCCGAAAATAAAAATTACTGCATCAATAAGAATAGACCACTGAAATAGTCTTATGGTCAAAAATTTAAAAAAAATCATTCTTCCCAGTAGCATAAAAACAGCAAGAACGAGCATTATCGATAATATTCTATTTGCAGCCTTGTTCTTATTCTTTATAATCTGAATAGTAGCTGCTAAAAAAACACCTTGGCTTATTCCCAAAAAAAGTACAAGATCAATGAATTCGAAAGTTGGCATCAAAAAATAGTTATGGTTTATTACAAAACTATCATATTATCCTATGTTTTTCGACCGAATGGATCAAATCACACTTTCAAAAACACAAATTAAGTACAATCATTTCAAATTTTTAACAGCTATATTTCACTCTAAACCGATGGGTGTTGTTTTTATTATATGGTTTTTAAAAATGATAAAATGCACTCTCTAGATGCTCAATAGCAGTTCTTTGTTTATTTTTTACAATCGCTATGATATCAAAACGAACTTCTACATCCAAGTCATGTTCTGTAATGTAATGATTCATAACCTTAACCAATGATTCTATTTGTTTAGGTTTTACAAAGTCTTGTGGGTTTCCAAACTCTGATGTACTTCGTGTTTTTACCTCTACAGCGACTACTATGTCTTCAATTCTGGCAATGATATCTACTTCATATTTTAAATACCTATAATTTCTCTCCAAAATACGGTAGCCTTTCTTAATAAGAAAGTCAGTTGATAATTCTTCACCTTTATTACCCAGAGTATTATGTTTTGCCATAATTATATATATTCTAATACTACTTCATCATGTTTTACTGTAAGAGAGGCTTCTGCTCCAAAAACCAGAGCTCTATTATCTTCTATATGTCCAAATGGAAATTTAAATGCGACCGGAAAATCATATTCTGATACAATATCAAGGATAATTCTTTTTGCTTTTTTCCCAAAAGGAATATTATTATCATGCATTTTGGTCATTCCACCAACAATCAAACCCGATAAATTATCAAAATAACCATTTCGTTTAAGGTTATACAACATTCGATCAATATGATATAGATATTCATCCAGGTCCTCGATACATAAAATTTTACCTGAAGTATCCAGAGAAGATGGAGAACCACAAAGAGAATATAAAATTGACAAATTTCCTCCTATTAATTGGCCTGTACAATTTCCCTTAATATTCTTTTTTGATGTAGGAATAGTATATTTTATTTTTTTTCCAAAAATGGTATCCTTTAAAGAAATTTGTGACATTCTGGTATTTTTATAGATGTCAATCGGCATTGGAGCGTGCAATGAGCGTATTCCCAAAGTATGAATCTGCGAATGCAACACCGTAATATCAGAATACCCTATAACCCATTTTGGCGATTTGCGAAAATTAGAAAAATCTATCTGATCAATAATTCTAACTGTACCATAACCGCCCCTGGCACACCAAATAGCCTTGATTTCTTCATCATCAAGCATTTTTTGAAAATCATCTATTCTATCTTGATCTGTTCCTGCAAACTGATTATTTTCTATCCCTATTGTAGTGCCCAAAACAGGGGTTAACCCCCATTTTTTTAATAGCACTAATGCTTCATGAACTTCTCTCATATTAATTTTTCTAGCCGTAGAAATAACTGCTATTTTATCTCCAACTTTAACAAAATCAGGGGTAAACATTTCTTTTTTTTTCAATTTTACGATACTAATTAACAAAGACTTTCGTTATAAACTATTATATTGTGCATAATTTTGTCCCTAAATTCTATTAAATAAACTTGTTGTCTATGATGTCAGATACTACATGTAATCTAGCTTCCTTAGCAGAATATGTCCCTACTCCAACGAATCCTTGGAACGTAAACAAAATTCATCATTTGTATCGTAGGATCGCTTTTGGAGCGTCAAAAGCTGAAGTTATTGCTGGTTTAGCAATGACTCCTTCTGCCTTGGTAGATCAATTAATTGCTGATGCAGTTGCTTTAGTTCCTACAATACAACCTTTGTGGTGGAATTGGAATAGAGATCAATTTGAAGCAGCAGAAGCGGCTAATGAAGATAATACTGTTGGATTCTACCGCCGCGAAGGAAAAAATCAAATGGTCGGTGATTTGATCCAAAACAAAGTTAGAGATCGATTGACTCTATTTTGGAGTAATCATTTTGTTACCGAGGATGATACCTATAGAAGTCCCGCTTATCAATCTCAATATTACAATCTCCTTCAAATACACTCATTGGGTAATTTCAGAGACTTCGTATATGATATAGGGATATCTAATGCAATGTTGGCATATCTCAATGGAGATGAAAATATACGAGATCGGCCTAATGAGAATTATGCCCGAGAATTATATGAGCTCTTTACTCTTGGTGTAGATAATGCATATACCGAAGATGATATCCAGGAAACTGCAAAAGCACTTACTGGGTATGTTGAAACCAATGATATACCATGGGGTGACATTTTATTTAACCCTGCACAATTTAGTAACGATTCTAAAACCATTTTCGGACAAACGGGAAACTGGACCTATGATGATGTTATCAATATTTTATTTACGCAGAGAGAAACTCAGGTAGCTACCTTTATTTGTGCTAAACTATATGCATATTTTGTGAGTCCTACTTGTAATGAAGCTATAGTTGATCAAATGGCTCAGACTTTTATTACTAATGGTTTCCAAATTGCACCAGTGCTTAGTCAACTATTTAAAAGTCAGCATTTTTTTGATCAAAATGCTATAGGATCAATCATAAAAAGTCCTTGTGATTTGATGATTTGTTTTTTCAATGAGTTAGGCTTTACTTTATCTGATACAGATGTTAATGATTATATACGAGGTACTGTTAGACTTTTGGGACAGGATGTATTAAATCCCGTTGATGTAGAAGGCTGGCAAGGTGATGAAGACTGGATTAGCCCCGACCTTTTAATAGGCCGTTGGGAAAGTGCAAGATTTATTATTAATAGAGCATGGGCCCAAAATCAGCAACAATTTAGAGATTTTGTGGTAGGGTTACCTATTGGAGAATTATCCGAAGGGAATCTTCAAACTACATTAAGTGGTTCACAAGTGGATATTGTAGTTCTAGCATTAGTAAATTACTTTTTTCCTCGAGGCATAGCGGATCCAGTTATTTTTAATGAAATTTCTGGAGTTTTTAGAGATGTTCCAGCCTTTCCTCCAAGTTACTATGACGTAGGAGCTACTGACCCTGCGATATGGAGACTAGACCGACCAGAGGTATCAGAACAATTTTTTGCATTCTTAGACTACATTGTAGACATCCCTGAATTTCAACTTAAATAAAATTACCATGTGTGAAACAAATCACAATCAAAATATAAAATTAGATAAAGACGGTAACTGTAATACCGACGATCATAAAAAATGGAACCGACGATCATTTCTACAAGCCTTAGGGCTAGCAGGTGGAGGATCGATGATGTTAGCTAATACACCGCTTTCTGTTTCTAGACCTTCTCCATTATCTATAGCACTAAGTCAATCCACAAATGAAAATATTTGTGTTTTTGTACGTCTAAGTGGAGGTAATGATGGGTTTAATACCATAATCCCGGTTTATGATTATGATGTATATGCCAATGCAAGACCTTTAATACGAATCCCACCCAGTGAATTTATTACACTTGATGATGATTTTGCAATGCCTAAACCCATGAATAAGCTTGAAAGCGTATGGGGCGATGGAAAAATGAAAGTAGTTCACGGTGTTGGATATGAAGATTCTTCTTTATCACATTTTAAAGGATCCGATATTTATGCAAATACCAATCTACAAGAAGATGATCGTACTGGATTTATGGGTAGATATTTTGGCGAAATTTATCCTGATTACTTTTTTGATCCACCGCCAAGTCCTCCTTCTATTCAGATAGGAAGCATTGGAAATTTAATTTTTAAAGGTCCCGAAAGTGATTATTCTTTTGCTATTTCTAATCCAGATAGATTACTCCAAATTATAGAAAATGAAACTTTTTATGACTTAGAAGGACTCGATCAGTGTACTTATGGTGATAGATTAAGATTCTTAAGAGAAGCAACGAATACGACCTTCAATTATGCTGAAGTTATTAGTGCTGCTTATAATAGGTCTACCGATTTTGGTGGATACCTGGATGATAGTTTAGGACGACAATTCAGTATCATCTCTAGATTAATTAAAGGAAACCTAGGTACCAAAGTATTCTTGATTACTTTAGGTGGATTTGACACTCATAATAATCAACCGCTAAGACACCAGGAGTTATTGAATTCGTTCTCTGAATCAGTAAACAATTTTTATGCAGACCTAACCGCTGCTGGTTGGGATGATAAAGTACTTACTATGACCATGTCAGAATTTGGTAGACGATTTAGAGAAAATGGTTCTCTGGGAACAGATCACGGTACTGCTGCACCAACAATGTTCTTTGGAACTGCTCTAAACGGAAATGGTTTTGTAGGCGAACACCCAGATCTAAACAGCTTAACTCGTGGTGGAAATGTCACTAACACGATGGACTTTAGACAAGTTTATGCCTCGGTCATGAAAGATTGGTTATGTATCGATGAAGGTATGGTCGGCAGAGCACTATTGGATACCGATGGGGGACCGTTTGAATCTTTAGATTTAGGATTTAACTGTTCTGGTACAACTTCAAATGTTCCAAATGATGGAGAAAATCTTACCCATATTGTCACTTACAGTGATAATCAAACGTATATCAACATAGTAAGTCCGATGACTACACATATTGAAGTTTCATTATACAATGTAATTGGTCAGCGAGTTGCCATATTAAGTAATGATATGCTCATGGAAGGAAGGGATCTCCAAATTGATGTAAAAGATGCCGCAAAAACTAGATTAAGTACAGGGCCATATGTATATCAAATTCAGACCAATATCGGTAATTTTAGCAGATCGATTGTAATCTCATAAATTAACTTAAACGACCACAGTAAGTATCCAAAATAATTGGACGTTACTGTGGTCATATTTTGCAAGTGTTTTTATTACCTTTGTGCCTTATTTTTTAGCATTATGAGCACAAAAGGAAGATACACGATTACAGCAGCTTTACCATACACCAATGGTCCGATTCACATAGGACATCTTGCAGGTGTCTATGTTCCTGCAGATATTTACTCACGCTACTTAAGAATTACGGGCAAAGATGTTATTTTTATCTGTGGTAGTGATGAGCATGGTGCTGCAATCCCAATGCGAGCTAAAAAAGAAGGTGTTTCTCCCCAAGTGATTATTGATAAGTATCATGCTATTATAAAAAAATCCTTTGAGGACTTCGGTATTTCATTCGATAATTACTCGAGAACCTCTGCTCCTATTCATCATGAAACTGCTTCAGAATTTTTCAAAAAACTATATGAAGATGATAAGTTTATAGAAGAAACTTCAGAACAACTCTATGATCCCGAAGCAAACCAATTTCTTGCAGATCGTTTTGTAACAGGTACCTGTCCAAAATGTGGTAATGAAGAAGCCTATGGAGATCAATGTGAAAACTGTGGTAGTTCTCTTAATGCCACAGATTTAATTAATCCAAAATCTACGATCTCTGGAGCAGAACCAATAACCAAACAAACAAAACATTGGTTTTTACCCTTAGATCAATACGAAAGTTTTCTAAGAGAATGGGTTTTAGAAGGACATAAAAAAGATTGGAAAACTAATGTATATGGACAAATCAAATCTTGGGTAGATGATGGACTTCGTCCTCGAGCAGTAACCCGTGATTTAGATTGGGGGATTCCTGTACCAGTAGAAGGAGCAGAAGGAAAAGTATTATATGTATGGTTTGATGCTCCTATTGGATATATATCCTCTACTAAAGAATGGGCAGAAAGAGAAGGAAAAGACTGGGAACCTTATTGGAAAGATTCAAATACCAAATTAGTTCATTTTATTGGAAAAGATAATATTGTGTTTCACTGTATTATTTTTCCGAGTATGCTCAAAGCAGAAGGGAGTTACATATTACCAGAAAATGTCCCTGCCAATGAGTTTTTAAATCTTGAAGGAAATAAACTATCTACCTCAAAAAACTGGGCAGTATGGTTACATGAATACCTTGAGGAATTTCCTGATAAGCAAGATGTTTTACGATATGCACTTACAGCCAATGCTCCCGAGACCAAAGACAATGATTTTACCTGGAAAGATTATCAGGCTAGAAATAACAACGAACTAGTTGCTATTTTTGGAAATTTCATTAATCGTGTAGTCGTATTAACAAATAAGTACTATGATGGGGTTGTTCCCACCCCAAGCACATTTTCCGAAATTGACGAACAGACATTAACTGAATTAAAAGCATATCCAGCTGTTATATCAAGCTCTATAGAACGATACCGTTTTAGAGAAGCCAGTCAGGAATTATTAAATGTAGCCCGGTTAGGAAATAAATATCTGGCAGATGAAGAGCCATGGAAAACCATTAAAACTGATGAAAAACGTACTGAAACTGTAATGTATGTGGCACTACAAATTGCTTCTGCACTTGCCACATTATCAGAACCGTTTTTACCATTCACCAGTACCAAATTAAAATCGATTCTTGGTCATTCTGGTTTAAAATGGGAGGAAATTGCAATAAAGGATATACTACTTCCTGAAGGTCACCAAATTGGAAAAGGAGAACTTTTATTTTCAAAAATAGAAGACGCAGAAATACAACACCAATTGGATAAATTAGAAGCTACTAAAAAGGCAAACGCAGCAGAAAACAAGGTCATAGAACCACAGAAAGAAGCAACCACTTTTGAGGATTTCACCAAATTAGATATTCGGATAGGAACCATCATTGAAGCAGAAAAAATGCCCAAAGCAAAAAAACTTCTTGTTCTTAAAGTAGATACAGGAATTAACACAAGAACGATAGTTTCTGGAATTGCAGAGTATTTTACTCCAGAAGAAATAATTGGCAAAAAAGTAACTGTACTGGTAAACCTTGCCCCAAGAAAACTACGTGGTGTAGAAAGCGAAGGCATGATTCTTATGACAGAAAACCCTGAAGGTAAAATCGTATTTCTAAATCCTGATGAAGACAACGTGAATCCAGGCGCAATCGTTAGTTAGTTTTTTTTTACATATACGGTACTTGTAGGTAACAAATGTAACTCTTATGACATTCATAAGAGTATATAACAATTTCTATGAAAAAGCATATCACAATTTTATTTTTACTATTCTCTTTCGTTTCTCTTTTTTCTCAGGAAGTAATTTCTGAAAACCTATTACGTTTAAAAGGTGGTCTAAGTGATCGAAGAGAGTCTATTCCAATTATAAATTCAGTTTCAAAAGAATTATCATTGTTTATTGTAGACCGCAAAACAATGTACCTAAATAAATATGACAAAACGTTTAATTTACTTGATCAACTAAAATTTGAAAGACCAAAAACCCAAGCAAAAAACATCATTGATGCTGTAGAATCTAATAAAGGTCAATATCTATTTTTAGTATCAAATAACTCTAAAAAGAAATTAGAACTTATTACAATTGATTCGCAAACAAAGACAACTGATTTAATAACTACTTCTATTTTATCAAAAAATGAACGTTATTTAAAAGCTTTTGCTCATAAGAATCAAATTTTTATATTAACTCTTACTCCAAAAACATCAAAAGTTACTATTCATAAAATAAAAGGAGTCACTGATATAGAAACTTTAAAATATGATCTTACAAATGATACTTTCTTCGGCAAATATGATAAACCTATAGTATTGTATAAGATTTTCTCTGCATTCAATGGTACAACTATAAAATCCAACCTCGAGATTGAACGTATTGAATCTGATATCCCTAATTCTTTAGAAGTTGCCTCAAAAAAAGCCAAACTTTATCTTGAAGAAGATAATATCGTCTTATCAATAGATATAAGTAACAGGTATACACAACTTATCACACTTGATCTTAACACTAACAATTCTGATCTTGTTACTATCGAAAAGCCCCAACTGCAAAGAATAAATAGGAACAATAAGCAATTTGTAAAATCGAACTCTTTTTTATCTAAGAAGTTATTATACCAAATTAGTGGTATTAGAGGTGAAATGAAATTCAATGTAACTAATCTACAATCTAAAAAACTAATAAAAGAAATCTCTTTACAAAAAGAAGACTCTATTTCTTTCAAGAACACTCCTATTATTCAGGAAGGAGGATATTACAATTCACACCGTGAAATGGAAAAAACTCAAAAATTCTTACGAAAAATTGCACTATCCAACATTGCTGTTTCTGTACTACATAAACAAGATACCATACGCGTTACTTTGGGAGGTGTAAAAGAAATTGCTGCAGGTGGTGGTGGATTTGGTATGCCAATGGCTGGGTTTGGAGCAGTCGGAGGAGCAGTAGCCGGTGTAGGAAATGCATTTGTAACCCCCACTTTTTATGCGTATTCAGGTTATACATATACTAAATCTACTCGTATTGATTGTTTGTTTGATGAAAACATGACACATGTTCAAGGAGAAGTAGCTGTAAATGCTTTTGATCATATTAAAGAATTTTCTGATGAAATTTTAAACGAAAAAGCTGAAACTATTTTTAAATTTAATGGGTATTTTGTGTACGGATATTATGAATCATTATACAACAAATACTTTTTAAGAAAGTTTGAAGACTGATTATCTTATAAAATGCTCAATGCTCAAAATAGCGTATCATCCTATTTATATCCACCCTCTCCCAGAGAGTCATCGTTTTCCGATGATTAAATATGAGCTATTACCAGAGCAATTGCTTCATGAAGGAACCTGTACCAAGGAAAACTTTTTTAAACCCGAAATCCCTGACTCCAAACACATTTTGGCTGTTCATACTGCGGCTTATTACAACAGTCTTGTTTCATTGTCCTTGTCGCCCAAAGCCGTTCGTAAAACTGGTTTTCCTTTATCCAAAGCTTTAGTTAATCGCGAAGTAATCATTGCCGATGGCACCATAAAAGCTTCTGAACACGCTCTTAAACATGGAATAGCGATGAATATAGCTGGTGGTACTCATCATGCATATACCAATCGAGGAGAAGCATTCTGCTTACTCAACGATCAGGCAATAGCATCAAAGTATCTTCTACAGCAAGGTTTAGCAAAAAAAATACTGATTGTAGATCTTGATGTACACCAAGGTAATGGAACAGCTGAAATATTTGATAACAACCCTGCAGTATTTACGTTTTCGATGCATGGAGTCAATAATTATCCTTTCAAAAAAGAAAAATCAGACCTGGATATTGATTTACCTGATAAAACCGATGATCAAACATATCTTAAGATTTTAAAAGAAAGGTTACCTAAACTTATAAAAGATCAACAACCTGACTTCATCTATTATCTCTCTGGTGTAGATATATTAGCTACAGATAAGTTAGGAAAGCTGGGGTGTACTATTGATGGCTGTGCAAAACGAGATCGATTTGTATTACAAACCTGCAAAGATCTTAGCATCCCCGTAATGTGTTCTATGGGAGGTGGGTATTCTCCAGACATTAAAACCATTATTGAAGCGCATGCTAATACTTTTAGATTAGCTCAAGATATTTTCTTTTAAAACATATTAGTCATTTGTAAACGGATATTTATCGTATATTCGATTCTAAATCTTCTTTTCTATGCAAAAAGAATGTCCCGTTTGTGGTGATAAAATCGTGGGTCGTGCAGATAAAAAATTCTGTAGTGATTACTGTCGTAATGCTTATAATAATCAATTAAATAAGGATAGTAAAAACTTAGTCCGTAATATTAATAATCTATTACGCAAAAATTATCGTATTCTAGGAGAACTTAATCCAAAAGATAAGACAAAAACAACCAAGACAAAACTCATTGCAAAAGGCTTTGATTTTCAACACTTCACAAGTATTTATGTTACCAAAACTGGTAATACTTATTATTTTATATATGATCAAGGATATCTTCCGTTAGAAAATGAATTCTATGCTTTAGTAAAACGAAATAGCTAACACTATTAAGAGTAAAACAAGTTTATTTATCCCACCAGTTTTGACTATTCAGTTTTAGAGCAGCCTTCATAACATCTTTTTGACTAATCTGACCAACTAGTTTACCATCTTCAAGAATCGGAAAACGTCTTCTCTTTGTTTCTATAAACTTATTCGCAGCATCAAAAATATTAACGTTTCCATCTATGGTTTCTACATCTTTAACCATAAACTTCTCTACCGTAGCATCATCAATAGGCATATTATAATAACGACTTTCGTTTAACTGTTTTATACAATCTCCTTCAGAAATTATACCCAACAATCGATTACTGTCATCTACTACAGGTCCTCCTGATATTTTATACTTTACCAAAGTCTCAATAACTTCCATTACAGACTGATTAGGACTAAATGTAATCAGGTCTCTTGACATATAATCTGAAACTTTTATCAGACTCTCATCTTGTTTCTTTGTTTTGGAACGGGCCCCTTGAAAACTGATTATTCCCATAATATCAAATGATTTAATGAATCTTAAATATAATGATTATCAATAACTTATTCAAATTCTATTTTAAGTTTTACGCTCTTAAGCCCCTTAATACTTCAAAAAGTTAATATATATTTCCATTTAGCATTAGTTTAATAATTATACCTTATTTCTTACCTTTAACCTAAATCAATACATATACATGAGAAAGTTCGACTCTTTATTTACGTTTCTCCTTATCATTATTTCATTAGTCTACACATTTTACAGCAGTAAATCACAACGAATAACCGATCTAGAGACTCCAAAGCAAGAGTTTTCAACACTTCGTGCTTTAGAACATGTAAAAAACATTGCTAAAGAATGCCATTATCTCGGTAGTACAGCTCATGAAGAAACTAAAATTTATATTATTAATGAGTTAAAGAAAATGGGGTTACAGCCAGAAGTTCAGAAAGGAACTTCTGTTTCTAAAACTGGTACAATAAGTACCCCTCAAAACATTATTGCCAGAATTAAAGGAAGTAATAACACCAAATCTTTAGTCTTAATGTCTCATTATGATAGCTCACCACACTCCTCTTACGGTGCTAGTGATGCTGGTAGTGGTGTTGCAACAATTTTAGAAGGAATAAGAGCGTATTTAGCAACAAACAAAGTCCCAAAAAATGATATTATTATCTGTATAACCGATGGAGAAGAGCTGGGACTTAATGGCGCTGATCTTTTTATTAAAAAACACCCATTTGCAGAAAACGTTGGACTTGCACTTAATTTTGAAGCTAGAGGAAGTGGAGGAAATTCTTATATGCTTATAGAGACTAATGGAAAAAATGGGAAAATGATTAACGAGTTTTCTAAAGCAGGAACATCATACCCCGTAACCAATTCTTTGGCGTACAGTATTTATAAAATGCTCCCTAACGATACAGATCTTACAGTATTTAGAGAACAAGGAAATATTGAAGGGTTTAATTTTGCTTTTATTGATGATCATTTTAATTATCACACTGCTAATGATATCTGGCAAAATCTTGATCAAAACACCTTACAACATCAAGGAAGTTACTTAATACCATTACTTTCTTATTTTTCTGAAGTGGATTTAACAAATCTAAAATCAGATCGTGATTATATCTATTTTAATGCACCCGTTTTTAATCTTATTACATATCCTTTTAGTTGGATATTTGTGCTTCTTGGCATAGCCTTTCTTTTATTTATAGGATTAATTTTCTATGGTAAGATTAAGTATCGAATTGATTTTCCAGTAGTTTTCAAAGGCTTTGGTTTATTTCTTTTAGTATTGAGTTTTACAGGGCTCTTATCTTTTGGTATGTGGCAACTAATTAAACTTATTTATCCTCAATATGGAGAAATTCAACATGGGTTTACCTACAATGGATATACTTACATTTCTGCTTTTGTCTTATTTGCGGTAGCCCTTTGTTTTAAAGTATATGCCAAATTTAAAAACCCTGCAAAAACACCAAGTCTAATGATTGCCCCTTTATTTATATGGTTCTTGATTTCTGCCTTGTCAGCTGTATATCTTAAGGGAGCTAGTTATTTTGTAATAATTGTATTCTTTGGACTAATTTCATTATTTATTCTCATTCGCCAAAAAAAATCAAATCCATTTTTAATGGTAGCATTGGCACTCCCTTCTATTTTTATTTTATCTCCCTTTATAGCTGCTTTTCCTGTTGCTTTAGGCCTTAAGATCATTTTTGTTTCTTCAATTTTAACAGTGCTTTTGTTTGGGGCATTATTGCCTGTTTTTTCTTTTTATAAAAGAAAAAATCTACTAGGAAACCTTGCCCTGTTGCTCACATTTGTTTTCTTGCTCATTGCACATTTTAAATCTGATTTTACAGAAAAACGTCAAAAACCAAACAGCTTGGTTTATATTCTGGATTCTAATCAAAATCAAGCAGTATGGGCTTCTTATGATAACATCCTTGATTCTTGGACTGAGAATTATATTAACCCTGAAGAAAATATTGCAGAAACCTATAACACAAATACTTTACAAAGTAAATATGGCAAACCTTTTATCTATGCTAATCAAGCACCATTAAAAAAGATACCAGAACCAAGATTAGATATTAGCAAAGATACCATCATTGGAAATCTGAGATATATAGATTTATGTATCGCTCCTCAAAGAGACATCCATAGGATCGATTTGTATACCAAAACACTATTTAATTTTAACTCCTTACATATTGATAGCGAAACTGCCTTGGATTTTGACTATTCTGATAACAATACCTATAATGCTTTTACCAAAAGATGGAATAAAAACTTGCTTACTTATTATATCAACAAAAATAAACCATTAGAGCTTCAAATGAGTTTTCATAAAGATTCATTGCCAGAATTTATCTTATATGAATCTTCATATGATCTTCTTAGAAATGAACATTTCTCTGTACCCGAAAGAGAAAAGAAAATGATGCCTAAACCTTTTATTTTAAATGATGCTGTAGTCGTCAAAAAAAGTTTTGCAATAGAAAAATATCAAGAAATAAAAGTGGATACTTTACATAAAATAGACACTAAATATATAGAGAAAACACACCTCTAGAATATATAAATAATTGATAAATTAAGTCTTAAATAGCAAAGACCTAATATTCTTTTACCTACTAATTAGAACTCTATGTATTTTAGTCATATCACACGTATTACATCTGGCATTCTAAAGTGTTTTTAGCATAGAAAACACACATAGTTTACACTTATTAAATTTTCAAAAATGAATAAAGTAAAGATTATATACTTCACACTATTAATTGCACTAACCATTATAATTGGTTGTAATGGAAATAATCAAATGGATATAAATTCTAAAATTAATGAAATATCTTTTTTGGAGTCATCTGTTTCTGCTAGAAAGTTTATAGAAACAAATGAATTCATAGATGTAGATATACATAAAAGTAAGCCTTCTACAGCATCAATGTCAGACAATGATATAGCAAAATTAAAAGCAGCTGTATATAGATTTTATAAAACCGTAAAAGTTGAAAATGGTCAATATAACACTTCACTAATTTCTGCAAGACAGATTAAAACATCTACTTCATTATATGAATCCTTATATGAAAATTTGTTAGAGATGAATAGAAATATAGAAACACTCTCTAAAAACAAAGAAGAAGTTGAAATCCCTGAAATCACAGATACATATCTTGAATCTTTACTAGATTAAACCCGCATTATGCATTAAAAAATCTATTACATCTTTGAACTACTGCAAATACTGGCGCTTCACTATATTTTTTAATTTCACCATAACGGTGCTATGCAGAAATTAAGAAAACATCAGTATTTATGGTATTTCAAAGCTTCATCACGAAGTTCTAATACATAAAACGGGCAATGTCGTTAAGTTAAGGTTTATAGCACATAAAATTAGCTGGTTTTCCTGCATAGCGTTTTATTCTTGGGTTTGATCTATTAGGCCTATACCTTTCTACTTGTTTTATTAATGCTATGGCATAAAGCTGTAACTGATTATTAATTTTATTAAAGTTGTGCGATATTGTATTAATGACTTTTTTTATTTTTCGGTAGGCTTGTGTCCGATTAATTTGATATGTTTTCTTTCTAACTTTATTTATTGTTTTTACCCCTTTTTGGCTCATTTGGTTGCTTAGTATTGTGGCAAGATTTGCTCTCATAATCATCCTATGAAAATCTTGCTGAACAACAATGTGACTTTTTCCGCTTAAGTTTTCTAATTCTGCCCTTATTTTGAGGTGTTTAAAAGATTCTTCCACAGGCCATCTTTTTTGATATAGTTTACATATTTCGGTGTATTTGTGTTCTC
>CANMLS010000044.1 GCA_947498785.1 uncultured Aquimarina sp.
ATCGCTGCAATGAGCATCTACATCGCTGCAATGAGCATCTACATCGCTGCAATGAGCATCTACATTGCTGCAATGAGTATCTACATCGCTGCAATGAGCATCTACATCGCTGCAATGAGCGTCTGTATGGCTACAATGAATATCTACATCTGTACAAGGATGCATTTATAATCAATAATTAATTATTAATATTTTAAAACCAAATTTTTATGGATCAAAGACAAAACCACAGATCAGACATGTTTAACGCTGTTCAACATTTTATGGATGCCAATACCGATATATGGAGTGGTATTCCTGCATTGGTAACCTTCAAAAATCAATTTGATGAGCAACTTATACAAATTAGAGGGCATCAAGATAATCAGGAGGCTGCCAAAGTGTATCTGGGTAAAAACAAAATCACTCAAAAACAGTTTGTATCAGAAAAAGCAGATATTCTAAATGATGCACTAGGAGCCTATGCTGCCGTAGAAGAAAAGGCAGAATTAATCCTTAAGGCATCCAAAAGTTTTTCTGATCTATACCGGCGACGTAATCAGGATTTTATCACCGTGATTACAGAAACGATCACATTATTAGAGGAGCATATGGATGGTCTTGCTGATTATGGAGTAACGACAGATCAGATAACTGATCTTAAAAATAGTTTTGATCGTTTCCTGGAGATTAATGGGCAACCTCGCCAGTATCGTATCGCAGAGCGACAGGCTACTATTGGTTTATCAGAGCTTTTTGAGCAAACGGCTACTCTTCTTAGCGATAAGATGGATAAGGTTATGAAACGTTTTAAGCGGGCTAATACTACATTTTATGTAGGGTATCAAGCTGCCAGAGTTATTGTGGGCAAATAAGTACTATTAATTTGACTCTATAAATGTCGTATGTTGTCTCGCCCATATTTGGTCCAAAGTTCTTGTTGATATATTGAAGTAACCTAAACTTTTTTTAATTCGCTATAAAAATGCTCTTTTTCACTCAATTTTTGTCTTTTTCTTACTTCGTAGCGCTGCTATGAAGAGCAAAAAACACTTCAATTGATCAAAAAACTACTATTTTTTGCTAGAATCAAAAAAGTATAAACCACTTCATTCTATACCCAGAGTATATAATATCATAAGAGGTTTTTGTAGACCAAAATACAACATCACCCTAGATACGACTTTATAGAGTTATCACTGTATAGATGCATCCCGCCTGATAAAAACAATGTTACCTATGTATATACAAACACTGTGAGGGTATCCAACGGCCTTAGCTATTGGATATATAAATAAGAGGATCTGTATATAGAAAAAGAAAAAACTACTAACATTATGTTCTATGTCTGCATCGCAACAATGTGATCAATCAAATGGTTGATCAATATTTATAAATTCGCAATGTTTTCTTAATGAAAAAGTTAGCAATCAATGCGCAGAAAAATCAAAAAAGCAGGGTAACATTTTGTGGTGTTAAGACACTTACATCAAACATCGGCAATAACTAAAATATATAAAATGGGATTATATTCAAAATTATTTGGAGAAAACAAAAATCAAGAAAATAATACTAGTGTTTTTTATACTCAACAAGATGAGCTCATGAAACAGGCATCACAAAATGCTCAAGATAATTTTAAACACTTTTGGAGAGAGTTGTATTGGGAGTTTCGAAGAATAGTTCAGGTACATGATCTTGCAATGGTAAAAATCCCATTTAAACAAACATTAGATGGACAAAGTGAGCCTATTATAGAGCATATGTGGGTTAATGACATCGATTTTGATGGTGAAACCATTATCGGTAAATTAGCAAATAACCCCAATCAATTAACCAACATCAAAAATGGTGACGTCGTAATGCGAAAAGTAGAAGAAATTAGTGATTGGATGATATCTATTCTCGGCAAAACTTATGGTGGATTTACGATTCAGGTTATGCGTTCTGGGATGAGCGATGAAGAAAGACAAAATCACGATAAGGCTTGGGGTTTAGATTTTGGCGACTATAATGAAGTTTTATTGGTATATGAACAAAAAGAAAAACCAGAGAATTTGATAGAACATCCAATGTGTATAAATATAGCCGATAAAATGCGCAAATTCCTGAAAGAGAACCCTGAGCAATTAACAGCCACAGATAATAATGGAAATACTTTTTTACATAAAGAAGCTATTGCAGGAAATAAAGCCTGTATTGAGGTTTTATTAGAATTTGGTGTGGATAAAACTATTAAATCTTCGGCGGGTAAAACAGCCTTGGATTATGCAAAATATATGAATTGGGAAAACATAATAGAAATATTGAATTAAAAAACTAGTGTCCAAGACACTGTGTTATTAAAAGTAAGCAAAAACAATAGGTGGGGTTTTAAAACCCCACCTATTGTTTTTGTTTATATAGTTTATTGGATACTATCGTTGATAGTAGTTGTGCGACTGTTGCTAGTGTTGTACGTAGTTACTTTATTTCACAATACTTATTAGGCATGTAATTGTAAATGTATATTTTATCAAACTTTGTCTCAAATTTAAGCTGATTTAGTCTATTAAATGAATGAGTTGAAGCTTCTGTTCCAAAATCACAGACAAGTAAAAGCCAGTCTTCGTCATAATCTTCAGGGTATTTAGATATATTTTTTTCTTTTTTTTTAATTACTGATTTAAGCCATTCATAATTTATTTCTTCTACTAAGTAACATCCAAAATGTTGCCAATTTTCAAATTTCCTATTATTCGATACTGAAAAATCATTTATCAATTCAGATGGGTTTTCAGAATTAAACTTTGTACTAATGTCAAAATCAAATTCTCGATTATTCAGGTATATTGTTTCAATAAATTTAAAAACTTCTTTAGAATATTCTTTTTCAGCAACTTTACCCGATTTTAAAACAATATTGTCAAACGTAATTAAGACATAAAGCTCTGCATCATATTTCTCACGGAATAACTTCCTAGCATTTTCAATTATTTTTTCTTTGTATTGTTCTACCTGTTGCAATTTAGGATTGATTAATCGTGTATGCTCAACAGAAACTCTTTTGTCATTTAATTTCAAAATGAAATCAGGTGTCTCGTATTCTTCAATACCGTATACTAAAAGCCTGAGTTCCGAGTTCGAAATAAACTTGGTTAATTGTATTCTTTCTGTTTCTTTTTTTGCGTTCAAATCTTATTACTGGTAACGGTTTGTGTATGGTTTCGTTGCTGAAATAGCAAGTTAATAAAAAGAACCGAACCATTGTTCAGCGGCGAGGATTTTCTGATAGGGAAATCAGCAACAATGAACTATACACATTGTGGCTGTTGCACAATCTCAATTTCTATAATATCAAGTATTTTACACGTTGAGTTATCTTTTAAGCAATTGACTTTCAGTGCTAATTCTATTTGAATATATTAAAACTGTCTGAGTTTATCAAAAATAGTAGTTGTGCAACGGTTACTGTTGTTGTAAAACGTAATTTATAGGAACGAATTATAATCAATTTTCCTAAATCTCTCTTTTTCTTTTTTCAATACATCCCAATCAAATTCATAACATTCTTCATCTTTCCAGTCAGATGGAAAATCAACAATTAAGAATCCGCCTATTCCAAATCCACCACCATAATAACTATCTGTATTTACAGCTAGACTATCACTTCCCGTACTAAAACTCTCTGTTTTGAATTGTGATGATAATAAAACACAAAGTCCTGAAAAAGCATCGAGTAAATTTCCGAGACTAGCTTGTTCAAAGTTGTGCAATCTATCGTGCTTACATTTGTTGTAGGCTTGATACCACATAAGTTGTTCATCTTTTTTCCATTGTATGAATGGAAATCGTTCGTTATTCATTCCGTGCCAATGAGGGAAAATTATAGAATAATCATCAAGGTGATGTGTTTTGTTTACTATTTTAAAGTCGTTAATATTCCAACTTTTTTCGTCTCTCGGTTGTCCTTTTTTTGCACCATTTTTAATAACAGGATTAAAAATATTCTCTTTTAGAATTGCTTTAAAATTTGCTTCTATTTCTATACAGGTTCTAATTAATAATTCGTGAATTCTAAATGAATAAGTAACTAAATTAATATCAGATGGTTCAATATATTCAAAAAGTCCAATTATATCTTTCTGAAGTATTGCAAATGCTCTTGTATAATGTTCAGGATGGTCAGAATAATGATGGTCAACAATATATGCCCAATCACTATATCCAGAATTATGACCTTTTTTAACTGGTCTGTAATTTCTATGAAATGGTTTGTCGAAGCTCATTTATTCTGATTGGTCTTATGTTTTACAACACTAATATATAGTTACCATGGTAACTATATATTTCTATATGAGGAACTAATGTAGTAAATCTTTTAAGTTTTTTATAGTGATATGAGTATAAGTTAAAGAAAAGATTTTCTTTTAGAAAAAACTTTTCTATCTCGATGTTATCAGAAATTAATACTGGTTTGAAATCTTTATCCTTGCTGTGAATACTCTATCTTATTTTTTAGAAACTAAAACTTCGATATATTCATCATACGAAAACTTTCTTATGCGAAAAATATATTCTTTTAATTTTTCGGTATCATTAGGATAAAGTATTCCTCCCAAAGCTCTATCATAAAATGATACTTCTTCTTTGGTAACATCGTCTATTATAACTTGCACATGAGCCATCGCTGTTCTAGGATTTCCCTGATAAACACGTTTATTTGAAAAACCTACTAACACTAAAGATAGCCCATTATTTAACTTCATGATTTCTCCAATCTGTAATGTAATGATTTCTCCAATATTAATTTCATTTAACACCTGCTTTTGATATTGCCTTAGAGCTTCAGCATCTGTAATAAAAGTAGTAAGAATGGATTTATATTTTGAGTCCGAGTTTTTTAATACAGAATCTCCTTTCCAGAATAGTATAGTGTTTTTCTTTGGATAGGTGATGGTGTACTCTATAACTGAAAAGGGTTTATCTACGTTACTTACAATAGTAGTCCAATAAATAGTTTTTGTAGCTTCTATATATTTAAAATTAACTACTCCACCGTTACTGTTATATATAGACGTACCATATCGTTCTATGTCAACTTTATGTTTAATAGTATCAAAGGCTTCTATTAGTTTCTTATTCATTATTTTAGATTGGGAATATGCTTCAGAAGAGAATACATAGAAACAACATATTAGGGCAAAAATATTTTTCATTTAGTAAATTTAATATATCTATTCTATGCATACCTCCCCATTTTCCGTGAAAATTGCTTAAATACTTCGTAACGCTTTGGCTATGCACAGTATCCCGAAGGGTATTGTGTATAGGTGGTGTGGCTGTTGCACAACCTCAATTTCTAAAACATCAAGTATTTTACACGTTGAGTTATTTTTTTAAACAATTGACTTTCAGTGCTAATTTTATTTGAATATATTAAAACTGTCTGAGTTTATCAAAAATAGTAGTTGTGCAACGGTTACCAGTGTTGGCAGTAATTTTATTTATGCATCTACAAAAATTACTTGTCCTGTAATAAACCCATCCACAGAACGTTGAAAAGCTTTTCCAACTAAAACACCAGAAACTGGTTGAAAACCAGGCATCATTTCTCTGTATTCTTCCCAAGCCTCTTCTAAAACAGTTGGGTTTATAGAGTTTATTCGGATACCTCTTGGCATTTCAAACGCAACACATTTAACAAATGTGTCAATTGCACCACTAGTTGTTGCATCTGCAATAGAAGAGGGAAGAGGTTTGACGTTTAGAATTCCTGTAATTAAAGTAAAAGAGCCGTTATCAGCGATGTATTCTTGACCTATACGAACAATATTGATTTGTCCCATCATTTTACTTGAAATTGTGCTCATCCATTGTTCTTCGGTCATCTCAATAAAATTGGCATACTCACAGACACCAGCTGCATTTACAACAGCATCAAAATGCCCTACTTCTTCGTATAGTTTTCTTAAGGACTCTTCATTAGTAATGTCAACCTGATGGTCATAGTTATTAACAGAACGTCCAGCAGTTATAACGTTGTGATTTCCTAGAGATGTTAGAGCTGCCTGACCTATTTTTCCGTTTGCACCAATTAAAATTATTGTTTTCATATGATATTTGTTTTAGTTAAATCATATGCAAATTTATGAGAAGATAAAGGCTGTATTTAGGACATTTGTCTAATAAGTAATATTCGCTCTTATTCTACTTAAGTGTCGTTGTGTAATTCCTAAATATGAAGATAGATAACTTAGCGGTATTAGTTGTAAATATTTGGGGTCGTTTGTTAGCAAATTTCGATACCGTTTCTCAGCACTCTCTTTTTGCAGCATAAAAATTCTCTTTTCCATTTTAATATACTCTTGTTCAGCAATGAATTTGAAAAACTTAAGCCAATTGCTACTTGAGTCTTCTAATTTCAAAATTTCATCTCTTGAAATAGTTAACATCTCAACATCAGTCAAAGCTTGAATATTTTCAGTTGTTTTGGTTTGAGATAAAAAAGAAGAATAAGCACTAGCAAATGAATTTGAAAAAGTAAAACAGTAGGTTACTTCCTCCTCTGAAGATAAATAATAAAATGACCTAAATAACCCAGAAACTACAAACGCTACTTCTTTACAAGTTTTACCTTCTTGAATAAAAAAATCACCTTTCTCTAACTTTTTATAAGCTACTTTAGTTTCAAATAAATCTATTTCTTCTCCTAATACATGAGTAGCAAAACTATGTCTTAACCTATGCTGGTGGATGATCAGATATCACACCGTTTATAGGATGCAGAGTTATCATGGGTAATATTGTATTTTTATAACCTAAGACTTGGGAAAGGGCTTTATGTAGGATATGGTGTTAGAAACGCTTATTTTAAAGCTTATTTTTTGAAATTAAAGGCTTGTGCAAGGGTTGCTGTTCTTAGTACTTATCCCTTTTTCTAAAAAAGAATTGTCTTTAAAACATTTATTTTTCTTTTTCGAGGTTTATTTGATTAGGCTTTTTATAAATGATGCCAACACAAATTCCATAGATACCAAATTGAAGGAAAAGATAAAAGCTTTCCATAATGATAAAAGATATTTCATTTTCTATATTTTGTTTTGCAACAAAGGCCAATACATGAGATGTCCAAAAGAATAAACCTATTGTTAAAGTATATTTCATACTCTTTACAAAACTCGTTCCTGAAAAAGAAACAAAATTATACAGATAAGTAAGGATTATTCCTTGGATAAAAATTGTTAATAATCCAATAATTATGTTTGGCTCTCCTTTGAAATAACTGAATGATTTATATTCATCTTCAAATAACATAATGTGCCATACTATAGCTATAGTAAATGTTATAACCGTATAAGCAAATGTTCCTAATATTATTTTTTTTGTATTCATATTCTTGTAGTTTTTCATAAAAGGTTATGATGTAAATCATTAATAGCTTCAATGATAGAGACACCATAACCTTTAATAATTTCATAGCCTTCCTTGTCAATTAGTGATATCACGTATTCGTTATTTATAATCTCAAATTTTAAGTTTTTGAGTTTATGTATAGCTATAATAGTATTCATCATATTTAAAATGATAATATTGAAGGAGGGGAAAAGATTAAGGAAATGGTATAATTATAAACTAAATTCTTCTTTATATTCTGTTGGGTCATAATATATTTTCATTGATTTTATCATACCGTTTTCAATCGTATAGAATTCGGCAATATCTAAATCAATCATTTTTCCAGAAGGTGCTTCAATTTTTATAATAACTTGGGTAGTAATAATATTTTCTCCTGCTGTAATACTTAATAATTCGTGTCCTCTTACAAGTTTGCCAAATTCCATATGTAGTTTGATATTAGCGTCTTTACCCGTAACTTTATCAACCGGACCTTGAAATACAATGTTGTCATCCATTAAATCCATCCATTTCGATGTTTGTGACGCCATAGATTGTTGAAATGCTTCGAAAATTTCTAATGCTGTTTTTGTCATTTTTATAGTTTTTAAATGTTGTTATATTATTTAGACAAATCACAGTCTGATTTCGGACGAAAATGTGGATTATTTTTTCTCTGTACTATCTTTTACCCACATTTCAGCATTTTCAAGCATATATGTGTTTAGAATTGTGTTTTTGGAATTCAAAGGGTCAATTCCTTTTACAATTTCTAATCGCAATTTTAGCAGGTATTCATTATCTTTATTACTGCCTTCTTTTACTAATTTTATTTTTTGAGCTTTAATATGTTTATTTTGACTTGGGTTTAAAACGCCCTTAAGAGTTGTGCATTGGTTACATATTCCTTTTTTATTAATAAAAGAACATCTATCATTAAAAATACGTATCATATTTTTTCGAGCATCTGCTAAAGAATGTTTTACAATACCTTCAGTAAACGCTGTAATTTCCATAATTTCAGATATCTTAAAATGATATACTTCTTTAAGCAATAAGCAAATTTGCTGTTTTAAGAGTAATGTTTTGTTTATACAATTAAAACAATAGCTTATATGCTCTTTTATTTCATAATCTTTTTCGGGTGTTTGCTCAAAAACAACTCTCATTCTATTTGTCAACTCTTCGGATTTTGAATGTAAATCAGCACCATAGTCCTGTGTGTTTTCGACCCAACGTTTTTGTTTATTCAGTTTATTTTTGGCAGTATTTAATGCTATAGTAAACACCCAAGTTTTAAATGAAGATTGTCCTTTAAAAGAGTTTATTTTTTCAAAAACTTTAATATATGTATCTTGAATAACATCTTCTGTATCTTGTTTATTAGTTAATAATCTAAAAATAAAAGAAGATAATTCGTTCTTGAACTCTATAAATTCTATTTGGTATTGATTTGACATTTTTGGAGAGTAAGATTCAATTTTATAGAATAACCTATAGATGTAAAATAGGTATCGTATTAAGTACAACGTTAAATATAACAAATGTTATTGTCCCGAAGGGCAATTATGTTTTGTTAGCAACAATGTAAAAGCAGTACCCTAAGTTATCTAATAAAGAATTCAAAATAATTTATTATGAAAACAAAGGATACTACCGACTCAAAGTTATTTATTGGTATTGACGTACACAAGCGAAGTTGGAAAATTCATACGGCTACGGATCTCTTAGATGGTTCTACCTTGACTGTTCCTCCAAATGCTTTTGCCTTGCAGAAGTATGTTGATAAACATTTTAAGGGCTATCAGATCTCTTGTTGTTATGAATCGGACTGTTGTTGTTAGCCACCATCGTTTATTCGAGTCCTTTGGTTGGACTTCTTTAGTGGTTAATCCAGCAGATGTTTCTCGTCCAGCTAAGACACAGTTCCAGAAGAGTGATAAGATTGATGCTAGATTATTATGTAGAGAGGTAAAGGATGGTCGTTTAACAGGTATCCATGTTCCAGATATAGAAGAGGAACAATTACGATGTTTATTTCGTCGTCGTAATGATTTAATCAAAGAATTACGTAAAATCAAAACCCAAATCAAGATGCAGTTGTTGTATTTGGGTATAGCTATTCCAAAAGAGTTAGATAAGCCTCACTGGTCACATAACTTCAGGAATTGGTTAAAGGAGCTCTCTTTTGATTACAAGACGATGGATTATTGCATACAGACACGATTAGATGCTTTTTCTTTTGTAGATAAACAAGTACGTATCGTAAGTGTTAAACTACGTGCGTATTGTCGTAAACATTATAAGAAAGATTATTATTTATTACGCTCTGTTCCTGGAGTAGGTCCTATCGTTGCTTGTGGGGTTATTTGTGAGTTGGGAGACTTAAGAAGGTTTAAGAATTTTAAGCAATTGGCCAGCTATGTTGGATTGATTCCATCAGTACACCAGAGTGGGGATCATTTGACCACCTCTGGACTTACTCCCAGAGCAAACAGGATTATACGTAGTTATCTGGTAGAAGCTACCTGGCAGTCCTTACGTTTTGATCCAGTGATGTAAGAGTATTACAGGTCTCATCAGAGCAAGGATGTCAAACGGATACTAGTCAAAGTAGCTAGAAAACTTCTGAGTCGTATTCATGTAATTATCAGAACAGAAACACCTTATCAAATAGGAGTAGTGAGCTAAAAAGAATAAAGAAATATAAGTCCAAAAACTCGACAATACTTTTGGCACAAAATAGAACAACTAAACACTGTAGGTGAAACTTTTACAAGTTATCACATTTCATAGCAAGTTGCCTTGTTTGCCAATCAAAATCATAGAGATGCTGGTGGATGATCTTGTATCATACCACATATAGGATGCAGAGTTATAATGGACTAGTGTTGAAATACTGACAGCGCTTTAATGGCGTTGCCAACAACCCAGCACTATAAAATCATTAATATGAGATAATTAGAATATTAAAATATTGTATTTTTATAACCTAAGACTTGGGAAAGGGCTTTACGTAGGATATGGTGTTGGTAGCAGTTTTTATCCTCTTTTTTAAGCGAGCTAAATTTTATAATTTTAATCTTTAAAGTACAAAATAGCACCTGTTAGAATCGCTTATTTTAAAGCTTATTTTTTGAAATTAAAGGCTTGTGCAGCGCTTACCATTGTTGTCTACTGTTTTTATTTCCAGTTTTAATAATTCTATATATGGGTTTCCTTTCAATCCTAAAAGTTTTGCAAAAGCAGGTTCAGTTTTTAGTCCGTCAGATTTTAATTCCTTTATTTTCTGTTTAAACTCAAGTCCTTTTTCGTTTAAAATTCTGTTTTCGATAATCATGTGTCGATAAGCGTTTTGCTTTTCGGTAGGAATTTTTTGTCCGAAAATTTCAAACAAAAAATTGTTCGTTTTAAATTCTGCAATAGTTGATTCAATTCCGTAATGTTCTATTGAATAAATTTTAAAATCTTTTTTATCTGAAAACTCTCTTGATAAATAACTCTTAAATTCAGAGTGATTTTCGCACTCACAGATAATATCTAAATCACTTTCGGGTAAATCAATTCCGATTGGAATAGTACCAGTCAGAACTGGATTATATTTTTCGAGTATCTCAAAAATTTTGTAGCTTTTAATTTCATCAAAAGCAAGTTTTTGTCTTTCGTTTCCGTGTTTTAAGTATTCTATATTTCTAAAATTTTCAATCAAATCTCGATTTTCTAAAATTGTGGGCAATACTAATATATAGTTACCATGGTAACTATATATTTCTATATAAGGAACTAATTTAGTAAATCTTTTAAGTTTTTTTATAGCGAGGTGAGTATAAGTTTTCGGTTGGTTTGCTGGGGTTGTGTCCTATAAAACTTGAATGTATCATAAATCCTATTTCTTCCCCTAATACATGAGTAGCAAAACTATGTCTCAACATGTGCTGGTGGATGATCAGATATCACACCTCTTATAAGGTACAGAGTTACAATGGGAATATTGTATTTTTATAACCTAAGACTTGGGAAAGGGCTTTACATAGGATATGGTGTTGTGTATTCGGTTTTATTTATTACTCAAAATTTATTATTCTTTTATTCATTATAAGTTCTGTTAGCTCATTATAAAAATTTGATTTATTTTTAAATTTTCCGTGATTCCCATAAATACCAGTCATAGAATTTAATTCTTCCATTTCATCATTATAAACTTCTACATCAGAAACAAAACTCAGGTCGTTCTTTACAATTCTTTTACAAGCTAAAGCCTTGTTTATTTTGTTATTACACCTACAAGGATTTTTAGGATTGTAAACACCACAATTAGAATTCATAAAAGAGCCAATTAGTTTCCTTGATTTTTCCAATCTTTTTCTAAAATTTGTAGGTGTAATTTCTAAAATTTCACAAGCAACATTACTTTTTATTTTCAGAACACTACCAAGTATAAAAACAACTCTCAAATCCCTACTCAGGCATTGTAACATTGCTAAGGTACAACCTGTTTTCATTTCCTTTTCTAATAAATATTTATCAGGTAAATCATAACTAACAGGCTCTTTAATCATATTTAATTCTTTAGCAAAACTACTAAAGGACATAGGATGTTTCTCAAACGTACTTTTATTTTGATTGATTAAATAATTAGTAGAAACTCTATAAACCCAAGTGTCAAATTTACTTTTCCCATTAAATTTACTCAAATTGGTAATCACTCTTATTAAAATTTCTTGTGTAGCATCTTCTGCATTTGCCTTGTTCCATAAAAAACGAAGAGATAAATTATAAACCAATCCTTCAATAGATTTTATAAGTTTTTCAAGACTTTTTTTATCCCCTGCTAAACTCTCTTTTATTAGTTCTTCTACCATAACTATAATATAAAAAAAAGGCTAAAAAAACTTAGCCTTTTTTAGCCTTTTATGCTGTTAAAATCTCTTGTAATTTTATTAGTTCCTCTTTAAGCTGACCTATTTGAGCTTCTAAAGCTCCTTCAATTTCTTCTAAAGGCACAGGTGGTGCTATTAAAACAAAAGAATAAATAGCGTTACCATCAGGTCCTGAAGTTACTCTTGAATATGCAACACCTACACTATTGTCTGGCATTGTCATATACCAATCTATAGTTCCTAATTCTTTATTAGTTTTTGTTTCTAAACCAATTTTAAGTTCTCCATTTGGAGTAACTAATAGTGCAGATTTGTCATCGGCATTTTTAAAAGCTCCAGTCCATTTTTCTAAGTTTACAGGATTAGCAATGTAATCAAATGCTTTTTCGGTTGATGTTGATAAGTTAATACTTTGTACATCGTGATTTTTAATTATTGACATTTTAATAAATTTTAAATAACCAATGAATTTTGGATACAATATATTAGACAGTAGAAAAAGCAAACTGTGAATTTTTTAATAGTTTTTATTTTTATTGGGAGTTCTATTAGCTGACACACATCGTCTAGTATAAGAATAGTTGCAGGTTTAAATGCGAGGGGTTTCGACAAGAAAATCATACGCAGTAAACTTGCAACTACCTTTGGTTAAGCCCAAAATTGAGCAATTATTTTCACATTGTTGTAAGCAGTTATTTTTCCAATGCTCGTTCTTTAAGTACTTCTTTCAATGCAAAAGTTCCGTTTAAAGCAGAAGGAAAACCTGCATATAATGACATCAAAATCATAACTTCCGATATTTCCTGTGATGTTACACCTACGTTCAGAGCTGCATTAATATGCACTCGCAATTGTGGTTCCACATTCCCCATTGCGGTTAAAGCTGCCACAACGGCAATTTCCTTTGTTCGATTATCCAAAGTGTTTCTACTATAAATATCTCCAAAACCATATTCAATAATATATTTTCCTAAGTCGGGAGATATATTTTTTAAGCTTTCAATGACATTGATTCCCGCTTCTCCATCAATTTCTTTTAATTTATTCCAGCCTTTGTTGTAACGTTCTGTTTTACTACTATCCATTTTTATTTGTTTTTGTCCATACCCGCTTGTTGTAAGAAGCGTGCATACTAGAATTATTAGATACTTCATTTGAAATTATTTTTTGACAAAATTAACGGGTAAATGTAATTGTGAGCAGGACTTTTTACGGATTATCGGGTACTTTTGAATTCGGAAGGAGAGTGTTTTGTTTTTTGTTTAAATATTCGAGAAAAATAGGAACTGTCTTCAAATCCTGTTGCATATGCAATTTCTTTAACAGATAAATCTGTGAAATAGAGCAAACGTTTAGCTTCGGTTATTTTAGTATTTAGAATAATTTGTTTTGGGCTTTGTTCATAATACTCCTTACAGAGTTCATTTAGTTTTTCTACTGTAATATGGAGATCGTTCGCATGTTGTTGAACAGAAATATTGTTCGAAATTTCATTCGAAATTAACTTAGAAAATTGAACTAGTATCTTCGGTTTAATCAATTTATTATTTTGTGAATTGGCTGACAATCTTGATAATTGAGAAAATAAAAAACGTATCCCGCTTATTACTACTTTTTCGCCCAGTTTATCATTTTTTTTGCATTCCTGAATCAAATTATTGAAAAATGGAATAAAAAAATCACTATTGGCTTTGTTTAAATCTATATAGGTAATATTTATTAGTTCTATGGGAAAAATGGTATTAAAAAATGAATCCAAAATAATAATAAAACCGTTTGTTCCTTTTGAATAGGACCAATTGTGAACCTGCTTTGGTTGCATTAAGAAAAGTCTATTATTTTTGATTTCATAATCTTCAAAATCGATAATATTATTTCCTGAACCTTTAATAAACCATACAAGGGAATAATAATTGTGCCTATGTGGCCAATCTACTTTTGGATTATCAGTTTCCTCAAAAGTTCCAACATAATACCTTTTTTCTTTAGGATTAGATGTGATAATATCTGAAATTGAATATTCTGTTAACAAGGTAGTTTTCTTTAATTGTTTACAACGCTTAATGTAAATGTTAGTGCGAGAAGAAGTGCGTTGCACTTCGCCCGTAGCACAAGCAAATACTTTTGTTTTAAGTAGTAAATTTAATGTTAAAGTGCTTAATAAAAAAGTATTTGCGACTAAGCAGACACAATAACCTCCTTCGAGCTGCAGTAAACCCCAAGCATTGTATTTACATTTTGTTACCAACGGTACATATTTTACTCAAAACAAGCAGAAATTTAAAGGATTCACCGCACTATTTGGCATAACAGACTTTAGAAAATAGTGAGCGGTTTTGCCGTTCAATAGTCGCAAGCGACAAGCCGAAATTGAGTAAATAAGCAAGGGTAAAAGGACAAGTTTTAAAAGGAACAACATTAAGTTGTCGATTTATAGCTATAATCCATCACAAATAAATAGTTTATTGCTCAAATTTTGCAGATTAGTCCACAAAAAAGCAATACAAAAATAAAACGACGATTCCATTTAGTTTGTAATTCTCTATAGCTTTTTTGTCATCAAAGATTAGAACAGACCTAAATCGAACTCACGTTAATTAAATCAATAACTAGTAATCACCACTATCTTAATGCATTTATGCGAAATAATTAAATAAAAATCGTTACCCATTGTTGAGCGTCTCAAAATCCATTAAATGAATTTTTAGGATCGTCTAGACGACTTTTTAATCCGTTATGAATCTCCGAAGTAATTATTGATGAAGACCCCTGACGCCTTTCTTTCTTTAGATATTCGGTTAAGTCTAATGATCTATATTTATTTAACCACCTGCGTACTGTGGTAACGCTTATTCTTAAATCAACAGATAAACCCTCCAAGCAACTAACTGTATCCATTAGTTTTCAAAAGTAGACAATATAAGCGTTTAGAGGATTTATGGTTATCTATTTGACTCCTTTTAGATTTTAATGATTTAAGAGATTCTAATATTGGCGTATCCAAAACTTTTCCCATAATGGAAAAATGATAGTTAAAACCAAATAATTCCCGAAATGGTATAATGCCTATGTGCAACATTATATAATTAAAATAGTATTAACATAAAGCGGGTTAAACCCGCTTTATGTATTAGGAAAGTTATTTTTTTAATACTTTAATTATTTGCTTTTTCTTAGTTTTTGTTGTTATATCCTCTAAATTAATAACTAAAAAATAGTTACCCTCAGCTAAACTAGATAAATCTATTGTATCTGTATTCTCATAACTACTTACTAAGCTTCCTACAAAGGAATATACATTTACTTGGGTAGGAATCATATTCAAATTATGATCTGTATTAATTTTTACAATTCCTGAAGTTGGGTTAGGAAATGCATATAACCCTGGAGACGTTGAGTTTTTAAGTTCTTTATTCGATTTTACTATAGCATAGTTAGTAGCATTTCCTTTTCTCAAAGTAACTATTGGATTACCTCCACCTGAACCATTTCCAGAAGAGTATGGGAAATAGTAAAAATAATCAATATGTAACCATGAATTTTTATTTGCATCAACCTCTGCTACGTGATATTTATTGGATAATATATTAAAAATTGGCTTTCTATTTTTTTTATTTACAGTAGTATTAGTTGTTTCTCCATCTGTAAATGTCACTTTTCTTCCAACCTTTTCCCAGCTTCCATTTTTCTTTTCCCAAAGTTGTAAGTAGTTAGGATGGTATTCAAAGCCCATTATATGCCAATTGTTATCAAAATCACTACTCCCTCTCACAAGTTTTCCACTTTTTGAACGTAAACCATCACTTTTTGCAATAGCATGAGAATTCCATTGAGAAGGTTCATTGTAAAATTCGATCATATCAATCTCTATTTTATCTATTGGTTGAGGTGTAAGTGCTTTCCAAATTTTTCCGCTATTATTCTTATCACCCCAAATTGATGGATGCCAAGGTGAATCTACACCAGGTTTAAGTCCAATAACTCTATATTTAAATTCATAAAATCCGAAATATGAGCTCTTCAGTGCACTTAATCCTCCCCCTTTTTTAGTTGCATTATCTCCTTTTAATGAGAGGTAACTATTGTTTACTGTATATACATATTTTGTTCCTTCTCCTATTCCATTATCCATATCTCTTCGGTAACACCATTTATTAAAATCAATTGTACTAAAATCATCAGAAATACTCTGGTCACGGTTTTCTGCATATTGATTAGCTACCGAACTAGGAAGATTTCCTTGTGAGTGTATATTGCCACAGGTAAATAATAAATATACTATCAATGAAAATTTTAAATATTTTAAATAGCTTTCATTCTTAATATTTCGTTTTTTTCTTTGGTTACTAACAGTTTTAAGATGAGTCATCATAATTTTTAGTTTTTAATATTTATATAGAATATTTAGTAAATTAAAGTAATGATTTCTGATTCTAAAATTATTGAAATTTTCTGTAACCTAGAGGATTTTATGAAAAATTTGAGACTATTTTGTCAAAAAAAAGTATTCAAATCTATCGCAACCAAAAAAACGAAATAGAAAGTCTAAAATGAGTAAAAGTGAAGTAATAACCATTTTTTTTCACCTCAAGTCTCATCGTAACCTAAAGCATTTCTACCTACATTATGTATGTAAAGACATGAATGATTTCTTTACTGAGTTAGTTTGCTATAATCGATTCGTTGAGTTACAAAAAAAAGTGATTCAACCCTTAACTGTTTATCTCAAAATGTTTGGATTAGGAAAGTGTTCTGGAATTTCTTTTATTGAATTCGACAGCACTGAAAGTTTGCCATTATAAAAGAGAAAAGCAACACAAAGTGTTCGAAGGTATTGTAGAGAAAAGTTATGAGACTTTGGGTTGGTTCTTTGGTTTCAAACTACATCTGATCTGTAATGACAAGGGCAAATTATTGACTTTTTGATAACTAAAGCCAATGTAGATGACCGATACCCTTTGAAAAACAAGAACTTTGACGACAAATTATTTGGGAAAATATATGGAGATAAAGGCTATTCAAGCAAAGATTTATTCGACAAAATGTTTGTGGATGGTATTCATTTGGCAACTAAACTGAGAAAAAATATGAAAAAAAAGCCCTTGATTTTTGCACTAGCCTTTGTCAGTCTTGTTGCCAACACTAATACATAGTTACCATGGTAACTATATATTTCTTATGCAATGAACTAATTTAGTAAATCTTTTAAGTTTTTTATAGTGATATGAGTATAAGTTTTCGGTTGGTTTGCTGGGGTTGTGTTCTATAAAACTTGAATGTATCATAATCTATTTCTCCCCCTAATAAATGAGTAGCAAAACCATATCTTAACATATGCTGGTGGATGAACAGATATTACATATAGAATGCATAGTTATAAGGGGTAATATTGTATTTTTATAACCTAAGACTTGGGAAGGGGCTTTACGTAGGATATGGTGTTAGACAAACGTTATTTTTCCATCAGTGTGTGTTAATTGTTTCCGTTGTTACTTGTTCATTTGACCTATTTTCTCAACTTTTTTCAACCATTTTGCTCTAAACTCGTCTTTAGAAAGCCTTATTGGTCCAATAGTTGTAATTCGCACTTTTTTTACGCCAATAAAATGCAATGTCCCTTTTTTTAAAGCGTTATGACTTGGGTTTCCATAAATCCATTTGTAATACCAAGCAGGTTGGTCTAATGTACAAATTATCCTTGCAGTTTTTCCAGTAAAACATTTGTCACTAAATAGTGAATTCTCTCTTTTGTTAAAAGCAAATCCTGGCAGTAAAATTCGGTCTAAAAATCCTTTCGTTATTGCAGGTACAGAACTCCACCAAACAGGATATATCCAAACTAAATGGTCAGCCCATTTTAATTTGGCCTGAGCGTCTAATAAATCTGGTTCTAATTCTGTCCGCTTTCTATATCCAAATTGTAAATTTGGGTTGAAGTTCAATTCTCGAATATTAATTTCTTTTATTTCAGCATTTGATTTTTCAGCACCCTTTTTATATGCTTCTGAAAGTCCGAAGCTGAAACTTTTTTTGTCTGGATGTCCATTTATTATTAATATTTTCTTCATCTACTTTAAAAATATATTTTAAATTTTTCTTCAAATCGAGAGTCTGATAAATTTTTGATTTTAAAGAACTTGTAAAGAACAAAACAAGCAGGTATTGTTAAGAATGCTGTGCAAATAACGAAAGTGACTACACTACAAAAAATAGCTAAAGTTTGAGTGCCAATTTCTCCGATATATAAAGTGAAATAATCTTGCTGTTCGATAAAATAATTTTGAACACCTATTGCGTAGTCGTAAAAACGAGCAGAAAGTTCATATAGTAACCAAGCTGGATAAAACCATTTTCTACTAGATTCCCACCACTTTCCAAAAATTGACCTTAGTTGTTTATTGTTTTCTTCCATTTATTAATCTTTTTTACAAAAGTCTATTAAATGGAAATGTTATCATTTGATATAAATCAAATTCGGTTTTTAGGATTTCGTATTCTACTTAAAGTTTCAAGTGTAATACCTAAATAAGAAGCAATATGAGTTAGTGGTATTCTTTGAGTAATATCTGGGTAAATAGAGGTTAAATGGTTGTATCTTTCATATGCCTTTGAAAATTGAATAGTATGTAAACGTTCACAAAGCCCTAACATAGTTTTGGTTACTATTTTACTAATAAAACGTTCAAAATCATGGTATTTGTTAGAAAGACTATCAACGGTATCTTTTGAAAACTCAAGAACGATTGAATCTTCAACAAATTCAACATAATGAGGACTTGGCTCTTTGCTGAAAAAACTAACTATTGAAGCCATTATTTCATTTTCAAAAGAGAACCAATCTGAAATATCTTTACCATCTTTTAAATAATAAGCTCTCGAACAACCTTTTATGATTAAGTATGCATTTTTAGAAAACTGTCCTTCACGAATAATAATTCCCCCTTTTTTGTATGTGCTAACTTTTGAATTAGCAATGAATTCTTGCTGACATTCATTTGATAATGGTGAATAAGTTTCTCCAATTTCAGTTAAAATTTTTTCAACATCCATATTTTATTGACTACAATTTATCGGTTTAGCAGAGAGCCGAATTTTATATTTTGTTTTTAATTTTCTCTTTTAAAAGCCAAATTTAAAAATTTGGCGGTCTTTGTAAATAAACACAAATCTTTTGGTTTAGCACTTATTAGCTATGTTTTATACACCGTGTGGCTGTTGCACAATCTCAATTCCTATAATATCAAGTATTTTACACGTTGAGTTATTTTTTTAAGCAGTTGACTTTCAGTGCTAATTTTATTTTGAATATATTAAAACAGTCTGAGTTTATCAAAAATAGTAGTTGTGCATAGTGCTTTATTTTTTATTTACTCTTTCTAAAATCAATGATGAAAACGATTTTACTCCAACTTTTATACATTCTTCGTCAACCCTAAAATTTGGTGCGTGGTTCATAGCAACTATTCCTTGTTCAAGATTAGAACCGCCTAACAAAAAATATACTCCAGGTGTTTTTTGTTGAAAATAGATGAAGTCGTCATTGAAATATGGAATTTGTCCATAACTCATTACAACAGAGTTACTGCTATAGATATCAGTAAGAGTTTTAATTGCATTCTTCGTTAATCCCTTATGATTTAACACTGTTGGATTTTCTTGTATATAAGACATAGAAATGAATTTGTCCTTGTGCTCTGACTTACGAATTATTTGCTCAATTTTGGGTAATATATCAGGTAAATTTGACTTATCAGTTTCGTAGGCATCAGCCTTTATAGTAAGTTGATTATTATCTTTATCAAATACAAAATTTTCTTGTACAAAGAAGTAATCTTTGAAAATAGTATTAGAGTTGGTTAACCCAAGTTTTGCATCAAACGCTTTTGAAATTTGCCAAGGACTTGTTTCATCTTTTCTTCGTAAAGTTTCATTTCTAAATTGATTGCATAGCCCTTCTGCATCTTCTTTTGACAATTCATTATTGAATTTTAACTGTATTATTTTTTGATAAGCATATAGCTCGTTTGGTCTAACCATTATCTGGCCTACTGGGAAAGCAGTTACGTGCAAAGCATATATTTCATCAATTTTTAGCTCTGAATACAGGTTGCTTTCAGCAATTTTTTTCGCACCAATAAATGTTTCTTCTTCAGGTTGAAATATAAAATATACTGTTCCATTTATTGATTCCTTATTGTTGGATAGTACTTCTGCTATTCCAAGTCCGATTGCCATATGAATGTCGTGTCCGCAACCGTGTTGTATCCCTTTAATTTTTGATTTAAACGGTACTTCGTCGGGAAAATCATTTGGGATTGCATCCATATCAGCTCTCCAAGCTATGTTTTTCCCCTCTTTTTTCCCTCTTAAGATTCCAATAACTCCGTTTCCTGAAATTCCTGTCTTAACCTCCAAACCTAAATTAGTTAAGTAATCCGCTATAATTTTGGAAGTTCTTGATTCATCTCCTGCGAGCTCGGGATTTTGGTGAAAGTCTCTTCTAATTTCAACTAAATGAGTGAATATTTCTTTGGTGTCATTTTCAATTATCTTGTGGATGTTTTCTTCTTCGGAAGTTTTACAACCAAGTATTATGTTTAATAAAAGGACAATTAAAAGTATATGGTTATTCAATTTCATTTTTTAATTGATTGTTTATTTTTTCGGCATTATGCACAATGATAAGTGTAAGATGAGCATTAGTGTCGTTGATTAAATCGTTTTGCGCAGCGATAGCGAAGGCAAACTATTTGATCAATGCAATCTTACATGGTGTTATTTGCTGTTTTATTTTAATTTTTATCTTTTTTTAAAATTAATAATAAAAAACAAAGGAACAGTTCCAAATCCAGAACAATATTCAGTCTTTTTTTAATTTTTTTTATAGCGAGGTGAGTATAAGTTTTCAATTGATTTGCTGGGATTCTGTCCTATAAAATTCAAATGTATCGTTAATCCTATTTCTTCTTCTAATACATGGGTAGCAAAACTATGTCTTAACATATGCTGGGGGATGATCAAATATCACATATAGAATGCAGAGTTATAATGGACAATATTGTTTTTATAACCTAAGACTTGGGAAAGGGCTTTACATAGGATGCTGTGTTGTGTGCAGTTTTTATCCTCTTTTTTAAGCGAGCTAAATTTTACTATTTTAATCTTTAAAGCATAAAATAGTACCTGTTAGAATCGTTTATTTTAAAGCTCATTTTTTGAAATTAAAGGCTTGTGCTACGGTTACAATTGTTGGACTTAGTTATTTAGGTTTAATTCGATTCCTTCGCTCGTATGTTTTTTAATCCACTTCTCAATTGTTTTGAATAGGTGTTCAATATCTTCTATAAATTCTAAATATGTTAATTCTCCTTTTAATCTATGACCTTCACCGACTTTTTTAAATTGTACATTATTACTAAACGTTAATTTAGCGAGGTCTCGGTTTTGTTGTTTATATGTATATCCACTATTCAAAGTCAATATTTTTAATTCTTCTTTTATTTTAAGAGGCAACCAAATATTTGAATAGATTCTTCTAAACTCAGAGAAAGAAGATTTTACATCATCCAAATCGACTACAACAGTAGCCTTTAACATTCTGTCAAAATTTGCTAATGCAATATTAGACTCATCATGTTTCATTGACTTTGAAAACGTGTTGCCTATACTCGAAAACCCATCAATATCTTTTAAATAAAAGGATACACTGTATCCGAAACCTTTTAAATGTTCGAGTAATTCAAATACTATTGCAACCTTTTTTTCATAAACAATACTTGTTATTCCAAATCTATCATATAGTAAAAAAGCAAAAATCAATGTTCCGACACTACCTATTGAAGATATAATGCCAAGTGATAATGTTATTGTCGTTTCTAATTCAAGAGAAAGGAGAAAAGGAACTGATGAAATGCTAATACAAGTCAGTAACAAAATAATTATTAGTCCAATCTTTCTAAATTTCATTCGGTGTCTTTTAATTAAGCCCAATGATAAGTGTAAGATGAGCATTAGCGTCGTTGATTAAATCGTTTTGCGCAGCGATAGCGAAGGCAAACTATTTGATCAATGCAATCTTACATGGTGTTATCTGCTGTTTTATTTTAATTTTTATCTTTTAATACCAAATCAAAAGATTTGGCGACTTCGCAAATAGACAATAGCCTTTGGATTAAAAACCAATCGCCCTATTTGCTATATATAGTGTTAGGGCAAGTTATTTTTCCGTTAATATCGCTGAACTTCTCTTTTCCGTATTCAGTATTTGCATTTTCATAACTAGCTTTTCCATCATTTCTGTAAGTCAGAACTTTTTCCGATTCAGTATAGAAATTCCACATTTAGTTTATTTCATCACTATAGTTTTTATTCGATATTTTTATAATCCCTCCAAGGTCAAATTCAAATTCCGTAATTTTTTGGTTCGAGTCTATTATTACTTTCTTTAATTTCTGTCCATTAATAAAACTCAGTGCAAATTCAATTTCACTTCTTTCACTTTCATCATATGCTAATTTAGACTTATCCGCATATATTTTCCAGTTTGCCATATTTACGAAAAAAGTATAGCCATCTTTTATTGTTACATGTCTGTTTTCGAAATTATTAAATAGAAATTTTCCTTTTTCAAGAGGTTTTTTTATTCCGCTAAAAACAGTTTTAGGATTTCCAAATTTCAAACTCAAGAATGATCCATATCCCTGTTTTGCTCCCCAAACAAATTCTCCGATTATTGGTTGTAAAATATCTTGAATTTCTTTCTCTGTCATTCCTTATTTTAATTTGCCCTAACACTAATATATAGTTACCATGGTAACTATAATATTTCTATATGAGGAACTAATTTAGTAAATTTTTTAAGTTTTTTATAGTGATATGGATATAAGTTTTCAATTGGTTTGCTGGGGGTGTGTTCTATACAACTTGAAGGTATCTTAAATCCATTTCTCTTCTAATACATGAGTAGCAAAACTATGTCTTAATATTATTTCAATAAACATTAGAAATACGGCTAATACACCAACAATAGAAATAATTTTTGGAAGTAAACTACCTCGGGACAAGCCTCAGAGCATTTAAATCTCGATTATCGAGTAAAATCTTTACATATGTAAATTATTTGAAATTTTATTCTTGTGAATTTTGCCCTAAATATCAGGGCTATGCAATTAAATAATAACAAAATTCTTATTACAGGTGCCACCTCAGGAATTGGCAGAGAGTTAGCTAAGCAATTTTGCCCATTGGACAACGAAAGCAGGAATTCATATTTTTTCAAAATTACTACGATATCAATTAGATAAAATAAAAGTGTCTGCAATAATACCTCCTATTGTAGATACTGAAATGATTAAAAGAAGAGGCAAAGGAAAAATCTCACCTCAAAGATTAATTAATGAATTTATAAAGGCCTATAAAAACAACTCATATGAAATAAATATTCACAAAGTAAAACTATTAATAATCATAAACAGAATTAGAATTAGTCCAAAAATAGCCGATAAAATAATGAAAGGCATAACAATTTAAAAACATTATAAAATGAAAATTAAATATTTAACAATAATACTAGTACTCCTAGCCTACTCGATTTCTGCACAAAACAACAAAGTACTATTTGTAATGAGTGCTGCGGATACATTACAATTAAACAATGGCAAAAAACTTCGACAAACTGGTGTCTTCCTAAATGAGTTTTATCTCGCATATAAATCTGTAACCGAAGCTGGATTTACGGTAGATTTTGCAACACCAAACGGAATTATCGCTACAATAGATGAAGAAAGTACAAATGATAAGTATTGGAAAAATAACTTGGGAGTAAAAAATGAAGCTTTGACATTTATTAAAACAGATAGTCAATTCAATACCCCAAAAACACTTGAAAAGGTTATTGAAAACAAATCTGATTATATAGGTATGATAATCCCAGGCGGTCAGGGTTTAATGGTAGATTTAAAAAATGACATAAACATACCTATTCTATTAAAATACTTTGCAAAAGAAAATAAGCCAACAGGACTTATTTGTCACGCTCCCAGTCTAATATTAACAATCCCAAAAGAAGAAAATCCATTCATCGGCTTTAAAGTTAATTCGGTTTCACCTTTTGAGGAGTTTGTAATTGAACGTTTCATTATGAAAGGAAAACCCAAAAATAGAAAAATAGCCAAAAGATTGAGAAAATTAGGATTAAAGTATAGAAGAAAACTACCAAAGGCAAACTATGCTGTAAAAGACAGGAACTTAGTGACTAGTCAAAACCCGTTTTCTGGAATAGCATTTAACAAACTCTATTTAGAAGCATTAACTGAATATTTGAAAGAGTAAACTACCCTGGGGCAAGCCCACGAGGTATTTATTAGAAAAAACATTTCGATTTCGAAGCAAGCCTCAGAGCATTTAAATTTCGATTATCGGGTAAAAAATAGAATCAGAAACAGAATTATAGAAGTAAAAAATACTATTGGCAACGCGGAGTCCTATGTAAAGCCCTTTCTTTACATCCTAGATTAAATTATCAACCAATAAAAGAATGATTTTAATTCTTTAAAAGGAGTTAGGCGCATGTATATAGGTTGCAAAGAGGTATTCAATGTATAGGGCATAACCCCAATAAAACAACTAAAATCTGTACTCACATCGTTATAAAAAACTTAAAAGATTTACTAAATTAGCTCTTTACATATGATATATAGTTACAATAGTAATTGTATGTAGTGTTTACCTGCAAGCAAAAAAAGATGACCTCAGAGTTAAAAGCATACCTATCAGATTACTTTAGTTTTGACACAAACGAGAATGAGTCAATTGAAAAGTATTTTGAAATAAAAGAATACTTAAAAAAAGATTATTTAATAGAAGAAAACAAAATGTCTTCAGATTTTTATTTAATCCTTGAAGGTTTTGTAAGAACTCATCATGTTTCAGAACTTGGAAAAGAAGTAACTACAGAAATTTTAGGAAAAGGCGAATTGGTTTGCTCAATGTATAGTCTATTGAAAAATGAGAAATCATTTGAAAGTAGCCAATGTATCAGCGATTGTAAAATCTGTATAATATCAGAAAAATCATTTGAACAACTTTGTAACACTAATCCTAAATGGTATCAATTAGGTATGAAATTTTTAAAAAATGATATTCTAAAAAAAGAAGAACGAATAAGAGGGTTTGCAAAATTAAAAGCTAATGAACGGTATCTAAAATTAATGGAGGAAAAACCTCATATTATCAAAAATGTCCCTATAATATATATTGCATCCTACTTAGGTATTAAACCTGAATCCCTTAGCCGCCTGAGAAGTCAACAGACTATTTCCTAACAATTGTTATCTCTTATCCATTATTGAATAATTTCCTTTGTAATTCATATTAAAAATAAGAAAATGAAGGAAACATCATTAATTACAGGTGTAAATGGACACCTAGGAAACAATTTATTAAGAAACCTATTATCCAAAGAAATTAAAGTAAAAGGAACCGTGAGAAATATGGAAGACAAAGCTCCGTTTGAGGGCTTGGATTTTATTCCTATTTATGCAGATTTGATGGATAAAAAAACGTTGCTTACTGTATTAGAAGGGGTTGATATTCTTTATCAAGTTGCTGCTGTTTTTAAATTATGGACCAAAAACTCTGAAAAAGATATATATGAAGCCAATATGTTGGCTACCAGAAATATTATGGAAGCGGCAGCAGAAAAGAAAGTTAAAAAAGTGGTTTATGTTAGCTCGATTGCTGCTATGGGTAGAAAAAAATTACCCATGACACCTGATACGTACAACAATGAAACAGAAAATATCTACTATAGATCAAAAATAGATAGCGAAAAATTAGCATGGGAAATAGCAAAAAAACACAACATTGAAATGGTAAGTGTTTGTCCTTCGGCTATGATTGGAGAAAATTGCACAAAACTTACTCCTTCTCATAACATGTTGAGAATGGTTTTAAACAAAGAAATATTTGCAGATAGTCAATTCTTTATAAACTGGGTAAATGTAAAAGATGTGGCAGAAGGTTGCTATTTAGCATCTATAAATGGTAAAAATGGAGAACGATACGGTTTAGGAACTTCAAAAGCAATTGGGCTAACAGAAATAATCCATTATGCTCAAGAACTATTTCCCGAACAAAAAATAAAAACACCATTCAAAATGCCAAAATGGTTGTTGAATTTGAGTGCTGGATTTTTTGAGTTGCAATCTAGGTTTAATGGTAAGGAACCTATGCTCCAAAAGAATCAAGTAAGAATGTATTTTAAAGTCCATCAAGACATGGATATTAGTAAATCAGAATTTGATTTAGCGTATCAACCGACAAACCCAGAAATTGCTATAAAAAACGCATTGATTTTTTTGAACAAGAACAAAGACATAGTATAAAAACCTGCAAGTAACAATGTATGATATCAGAGCAAAGTTTAGTATTAGATCGAAAAGTCATTTTCCTTTTGAAATGACGCTAGATTTTATAACTTAAACAAGAAATAAAAACGCGCAGATAAATCGATTGGTTCTGGCTGGCCTTGCTCCGATTCATATATTTGGCGTCTAACATAGAAAATGGAACAAAAAATTGATACAATAAATAAAACTGAATACCAAGAAGTAGTAAATGTTTGGGAATCTTCGGTTAGAGCGACTCACCTTTTTTTAAAAGAAGAAGATATCGAATATTTTAAACCTCTAATCTTAAACACATACTTGGATGCTGTTGAATTAAGATGCGTAAGAAACAATGAGAAGAAAATAGTTGGTTTTCTTGGTGTAGCTGAACAGAATTTAGAAATGCTATTTGTTCACCCTGAATATCGAGGAAAAAAAATTGGAAAAATGTTATTGGACTATTCAATTGATAATTTAAATGTTACAAAAGTTGACGTGAATGAACAGAATGAACAAGCATTAGGATTTTACAAGCATTGCGGATTTGAAGTAATAGGTCGCTCTGAATTGGATTCCTCTAAAAAACCTTACCCGACTTTACATATGGAATTGAAAAAATAAAACTACATACAACACGATGCCCTATGTAAAGCCCTTTCTTTTAAACCGTAGGTTAAATTATCTACCTATAAAAGACTTTAAAAAAGAGTTAGACGCATGTATATAGATTGCAAAGAGCTATTCGGTCTACAAGACATAACACCAATAAAACAACTAAAACCTATACTCACATCGTTATAAAAAGCTTAAAAGATTTACTAAATTAGCTTTTCACATAAGATATAGTTGCCTAGTTGCCATGGTAACTGTATGTTGGTGTTGATAACAATCTAAAACGACATTTTAGCTAATCAATGAAATACTATTTATCTTCTTACAAATTTGGTAATAAAGTTGAAATACTAAAAAAAATACTTCCTCAAAGTGCAAAAATTGGTCATATAAATAATTCTAAAGATTGGACAAATGCAAGTCCCGAAATTAGAAATTACCAATTAAAAGAAGAAATGGAATTCATGGATAATTTAGGTTTTGTTAGTGAACATTTAGACTTAAAAAATTATTTTGGAAAAGAGAATAAATTAAGAAATAAAATTGCTTCACTAGATGGAATATGGGTTTGTGGCGGAAATACTTTTGTTTTGAGGCAAGCAATGAAATTAAGTGGATTTGACAATATCTTCAAGGAATTGCAAAAACGAGATGATTTTTTTTATGGAGGTTATAGTGCTGGTGTTTGTGTCCTTTCTGATTCATTAAAATATATTCAGTTTGTGGATAATCCAAATGACTTTCCTTATAAAGATATCAATGAAATAATATGGGACGGATTAAATCTGTTCAACTATGGAATATTACCACATTATGATTCTGAACATCCAGAATCGGAAGAAATTGAAAGGGAAGTTAAAAGATGCATAGAAAACAAATGGTTGTTTAAAACTATTAAAGATGGAGAAGTTATAATAATAGAATAAAAAAAACTGTGAGCAACCAATGCACAGGAAAATCAAAAAACAAGTTAACTTTTTGCTCTTCTACGATACATACTTATAACGCTACCAGCAGACAAATAGAAAATATAAAACTAAAAAACTGCTAAGGATTATACTTTATTTTTTTAAAATGGATTGTATTTGCTCGTATAACCGAACATGAATGCTTAGCTATTGGAATCTGTTTATATTTTCTCATAATTGTCAATTGTTAATTCAGATTTCACATCTCCTGTGTGTTTTATATTTTTAGGTTCAAAAAGGATCATCCAGACCTCTTTCTCTGCAACAGGTCTATGCTCAACTCCTTTTGGTATAACTATCATTTCCCCTTCCTTGACCTCTACTTTTTTGTCTCTGAATTCCATTATCATTTTTCCTTTTAGAATAAAGAAAAGTTCGTCCTCATTTTTATGGTCATGCCAAACAAATTCTCCTTTTACTTTTGAGATTTTAACCTGTTGTTCATTTAGTTCTGCTATAATTCTGGGTTTCCACAAGTCATTTATTAACTCAAGTTTGTCGTTTATATTTATTGCTTCCATTTTACTCATATTTAAAAATTAATATTGAGTAAATTTAAATGAAATGTGAGTCCTATTTCTTGATATATGTTAAGGCTTTTATTCTGCTTAAAGATTCAGGCTCTATTCTTAAATAAGAAGCTATAGCATATTGAGGTATAAGTTGCTCGATTTGTGGATGAGATTTAATTAACGACTCATATCTTTCTTTAGCAGATTTTATGAGAAAAGATGTTTCTCTACTGCATTTTCGTATAAAGAATTGTTCTGCAATATACTTCCCGAATTTATTCCAAACATCAGATGTCTCTTCTAATTTTTTAATTTGGTCAAAAGTTATATATCGTATTGTTGTTTGAGACATTGCTTGTATATTGCTATATGCAGGTGTTTGGGTAACAAAACTTCTATAAGCACTAATAAATGAGCTGTTAAAATAAAAGTCATTATTATACTCTTTATCATCTTTTTGGATAAATGATCTCACCGTTCCTTTTTCCACAAATCCAACAAATGAACAAATACCATTTTCTTTAAGAATAAACTCTTTTTTATCATATGTTTTCATTTGTGAGATTTCACAGAATTTCAAATAGTGTTCTTTTTGAAGTGACATTTTCTTAATAAAAATCTCTTGTAAATATGTCATTTTTTAAACTACAATGTTTAATATAAAAAATCGTTTTAATGCTTTTATATGTTATGCCAGTTACACTGGTATTTTATAAAAATACAACTATTTAGTATTTATAGATATGCAAGGCATGAATAATTATCAAGAGAAGTTGTTTACGAATTTTCAAATAAGTGATAGCATCCTTGAATCTAGTTTTTATAGAATCTCTGGACACTTTTAAGTATTTTTTTTCATATAACCTACATATAGAGTTCAAACTTTTTATTACTGAATATCAGTAAGCTAAATATTTATTTGATTTCACCAGAAAAACAAAACCCTTGTAAATATTAGTATTTATAAGGGTTTTAAAAATTTCGTAACCTCGAATTCTCAGAGTTCAAACTTTTTGATACAAGCTTTGATTGATATAGCGAAATTTGTTAAAGAACATTCAATTTAAAACGGTCTGCTACTTTTTAACAATTTCAATTCTTTGGATTCATAACCCGAAAGTCACAGGTTAAAGCCCTGTTCCCGCTACAAATAAAACCAGTTATTTTCACAACTGGTTTTATTGTTATTGAAATTTTAATAAGTCTTGGCAGGTCGAGAAATTTATCCTAAGCGAGGCTCCAGTCGAAAGGAGTCCTGATCCCATTACTTTTACAAAGCTAAAACAATGAAATTAAGTGTTTTATGTTTTTTTTATGATTTTGCTCAAAATAGTTAAATTTTACTAGCGACCACTGTGCCCCTCACATCACCTCTCATAAAGGTCTCGTAACATGAGGTTCGTAATTCATCATATCATCTATACAAATCTATAAACTTAATTGAATATTCGACCTACCAATAATAAAATAGATTTGGATATTGTATTCTTTTATAGGTTTGATACTCTATAGTATAGGGAAAATCAATGAGTAGATTTTACGAACTTTTTAATAATTCAAAATAGAATTTGTCATTCGTTAGTTACTTCCTCACATACGCATGAAAGGTTTCTTTTTTTAACACTATTACCTTCTTGATTATTGCTTGTTTATTAGGTATACCTTAAAAACAATATTGTTGGTCAAATGTTTATATGCTGTATTAGACTATAGGTTTTCTGATAAAAAAAAAGAATAAGCTTACTTAAGAAAAATAAGCTTATTCTAATAGTTTGGCTAGTCTTAATTCTTATCAAGATATCAATCCCTTTGTATTTAACCACTTTTAAAAGACTATCATTTGTCTAATAGATCAAATACTAAAGTATCAGAATTCCATTTGCCTAATATATATCTTAGAAAATAAAACGTTATATTTCCTCAGAGGGTATGATGTTTGCATACTTATATCGGGTATCACCATTTTCGTCTCCATCATGCTCTCTTCCGATCATTACAGTATTCTCAGGGCAAATAAAATTACTATCTGATTCTTTGTCCCATGCACTCCATTCCCCATTAACAATTTTCATAGATACGGAATGTAAACTAACACTTGCATATTTATACCTAGTGTCACCGTTTTCATCACCTTTGTGTTCTCTACCAATTATTACGGTATTCTCAGGACATGTAAAACTACTATCCGATTCTTTTTCCCATTCACTCCAAGTTCCACCAGATACCTTACAAATTATATCATTGTACATTAGAAGACCATAAATATATTTAGTGTCGCCATTTTCATCACCACTGTGTTTCCTACCAATTATTACAGTATCTTCAGGGCAAGTATAACTGCTATCCGATTCTTTTATTGGGTCACTTTCATCCATTCTTTTTACTTGTACAACGCTGTCTTTTTGTTTTATCTCTTCGTTTTTACCTTTTCTAGATTCTTTTAATACCGAGTCCTTAAATTTTGTCATGATTGTTGTTTTAAATTAATAAATTATACTTGTTTAACTAGTTACGATTAAATAAATGAAGTCATCTATCTGATTAGTAATTTTTGATTCAGGAGTATAACTCTCTGCTATAGCTTATCTCCAAGCATCATTTTCATTATTGTATTTTTTATAACTTATGAAAACCGATATAACGTTATGATTCGTTTTCTGGACTAAAATTATGTTTAAATTATTGGTATTCAGTAGTTAATGTTGCAAGCAACGTTTTTTATGTTGTAAAAAGAAAAAATGAAGGGGTGAATCAATTATAAGGCATATAAACTTTCTAATAGAAATTCTCTTTTTACTCTTTTAAACTTTTATTCATACTATATAGTAGGTTTACTTCATAATATATGACGTTGACAACATCCATGATTTTTAGCACCCTTTTCATATCTAATTTTATTCTCGCAAAATGGCAGTAAAATAAACCTAGGTAACTGTTTACTGTATTCAATCCTTAAAAGATAAAATCATTTATTAAACTTAAAACCTAAAAATTATGTCACTAGACCACACTAATGTGTCACTTCTATTAGATACATCCGGAAGCATGGATGGGAAGAAACTTGCAGACTTAAAAACAAGTGCTAGTACTTTTGTTTATATTATGAAAAGAAAAGATGGTCTTGCACTTATTGATTTTAACCGCAATGCAAACTATTTATATCCTCCTACTAATACGGGTATGAAATTGATTCCGGTAGATGACCCTAAAGTTGTTCAAGACGCGGCCGTAGAAAAAATAGAGTCGCTACAGGATCAAGGAACTACCAATATTAAAGAAGCGATCGAATATGGAGAAAATCAATTGAAACATCGCAATTCTAATAATCACCCTAAAAATATGGTGTTATTGTCAGATGGACAATATAATACCGGAGGAAATCCAGTGCCTGATTTACCTGAAGAAATAAAGATCCATACTATATCTCTGGGAAATAATTCAGTTAACCAAATAATTATGAAGGAAATAGCTATGAAAACAGGAGGAGTGTATCATCATAGCACTACACCCGCAGATTTAGTTGAAATATATAATGCCTGTCTTGGCGATACTAATGTATCATTGGTTTTGGTTAATCAGCGTATTATCCTAGAGAAGTATCAACCAAGGATAATACCGGCAGAGTATGCAAGTGGATCAAAAATGTTAGAATGCTCTGTATATTGGGAAAATGAAAATGTAAGGTATACTCCAGATATACCTTCGGGAAATCAAATCAATGTTTCATTTAATGGGCCTGATGGAGAAATTGAACAAGTAGTTCCTTATGCCAAAGGAGATCGTTTTGTAATATTTAAGATTCCTGTTTCAAATGCTGGACAATATAATGCAACCGTTTGGTATACGGGGGATAGTAAACTGTTGACAACATTGGCGTTTTTTGATCCTAATCAATCAGTAATTCAACTTCATGCAGAGGCAACATCAGATAGTAAATCAGGAATGGGGAATATTGAGATTCTTGCTAATGTTACAGAAGAAGACAAAAAAATCCCAGCTACTATCAATGTAAGTCTTGAATATCCTTTAATCAGTGTAGAAGAAGCTTTAAAAGGTAATCATTCAAAATCTGATAAATATAAACCAGATGTGAGTTATCAAGGATCAAATGGTGAGGTACAGTTGCTGGAGCCAAAATTGGGAAACAAAAGAGATCATCTAGAAATCCCGGTTAGTTATCGACCTGTATTTTTAAAAAACCTCAAAAATAATACAAAGAAAGGAGAAGTGAAAACACAGATCAGCGGAGCATATATTTTACGAATTACTGCTCATGGGGTATCTCCAAAAACCAAAGAGCCTTTTACATTGACAAGAAGAGTAAGTATAAATGTAGAATAAACGTTCTTTATATTTTAAAACAAATTAAGTTTAAAGCCTACATTTTTTAAATTTTGTAGGCTTTATTTCTTGCTTTTTATTTTAGAATAGGGCTGTTTTGGATAATATCTTTGTATTTTCCGCTAAAGATTACTTTATGATTGCCTTTTAATATTAATAAATTGTCATTGGGGATTATTTGTTCAATAGTATTGCTATTTACGAGATATTTTCGATGGGTACGTATAAATATTTGATCATTGAGCAATTCACTCATTTTTCCTAAAGACATCTGAATAACGTATTTTTCATTCTCTGTAATAATATTGCAGTATCGATTATCAACCTCGATATATATAATTTTAGAGATAGGGACTTTTTTTAGCGCATTGATTTTCTTGATAAATAAATAATCCGGACCAATTACGGTGTTTTTAGTATGGTCGGAAAAAACATTGGTTTGTCCGTAGAATTTTTCTACAGCCATTTCTATGGCATACAATACCTCTAATTCATTAAAGGGCTTAAGAAGAAAACCAAAAGGTTTGGTTAGTTTTGCCCTTTCAAAAATTTGACGATCTTTAGAACTAGTAAGAAACACAAAAGGTTTTAATACATTTGGAGTAATGGATATGGTTTCTGCAAAAGTTACCCCATCTGGGTTTGCTCCAAGATATACATCAATAATAACCAGATCCACCGATAACTGATAAAAAAAAATCAAAGCTTCCTGAAATGTACTTGCTATGGCAATTACATTATAATTGTTTTCTTCTAATACCTCTTTAAGTGCAAGTCCATCGTCAGGAGTGTCCTCTATGACAAGAATGTTTATTTTATCCATTTTCAACTGATTTAGGTAGTGCAATAATCATTTTGGTACCAGTATCAGGAGTACTTTCGATCTGGAGTTTACCTTTGTTTTTCTGAATCATGGATATACAGAGTCGTATGCCTAATCCAGTACCAATTCCTTTTTGGTCTTTTTTCTTATTAAGAAGTTTTCCTTTAGTTAGCAAAGCTTCTCTGGTAGTTGTGTCCATACCGATTCCTGTATCTTCAATTACGAAATACAGGTATTCATCCATGGTTGTATAAGTATATGTTGTAATTGTACCTTCTTTTTTGGAAAACTTGATTGCATTGTCTAATATATTTCTAATCACTACTTTGAGCGAATCTAAATCCGCTGTTACAAAAGTAGGCTCAGGTATGGTGTTTTTAAATATCAAGTTTTTATGTTCGAAAAGAGGTTGATAATCATATGTTACTTGCTGCATTACAGCGTGTAGATTGATAGATTCTATAGAAAAATACAATTGATGGGTTTGCAGGGTAGCCCAGTGAAGAAGGTTTTCTAATAGGTTATAGGTGCTCCTGCCGATAACTGTACTTTTGCGAGCGGTAGAACCCAAAGATTCAAAATTACCTTTGTCAATATTTTTTAGAAGCTTAGTATTGCTTTGATTTAAAGCATGTACAGAGGATCTCAGATCGTGACCAATCACAGAAAGAAGTTGATTTTTTGTAGTATTTAGGTTACTTAATTCTTCTTTTTGGGAAAGTATCAGTTTATTTGCCCTGTTTTTTTGAATATAAAAATAAAGCCCTGTACTTAACAACAAAAACAAAAGAACGGAGAATATAATAAAACCGTTTCGCTGCATAATTTTTGCTTTGTTTTCTACTTCTAATAATTGGATTTGTTTTTGCTTCTGTTCAACAGCATGTTTATTGTTTAGTTCGGCGATTCCTTTAATTTTATTTTGCTTATGTAAAGAATCACTCCATTGTTCAAATTCTTTTCTGTAAATTAATGACTTAGCAAAGTTTTTTCTGTTTTCCTCTACCACTGCCATGTTTTTGGATGTTGTTCTTCTTAACTTATGGTTATTGGTTTTTTGAGATAAATGATATGCTTTTTCAAAATAAGGGATGGCCTGATTATCCTTGTATTGGATATAGTATAAGTTAGCAATATTACTATACATACCTATGGATGATAAAGTATCTTTTTTAGGCAAGGCTGTAAACTGAGAAAGATAAACTTCTGCTTTTTTGTATGCTTTTAGATGTAGATAACAGACTCCTAAACCATTAAGTACATAGTATTTTTCAGTGTTATAATTAGGATGTTTTTTTAGAATGTTAAAATAACAGATAGCTTCATTAAACTTTTTTTGCTCTAGAGCAATTCCTGCATAATAGCGTAATATCTTATTATAAAGGTAGAAACTCTCGGGTAAGGCGTCAAACTCTTTTAAAGCTTCTCCATACAGTTCTTTTTTCATATAGCTACATCCTCTTAAATAATGACAATAGTATAAGACATTTTGTTGTTTTGAAATCCGTATTGTTTTGGATGTATATATGATGGTGGAGTCCCAGTTTTTTTTACTAAAAAAGTATTCGGCTTTATCAAAATCCGTTTTCCTAGAGGCTTGGTTATCTTTCTTTTGAAAATTTATAAACTTTTCAAAATTCTCTACTTTGGAGAAAGAAAAAACGAAGAGAAATGACCCTAAGAAAATCAATAAGAACTGTAATTTCATAAAATATTTGTTATTTTATAATTTATTCACCTATATAATAGATTGACATACTAAATCTTTTTACCTTAAAACTTCTTATAAACCTGAGTTCGATTATTAAAACAAACAAATTTGGTTAGTATTTTGGGTTTGGAATTTGATTTGTGGTTTTTTAGGT
>CANMLS010000045.1 GCA_947498785.1 uncultured Aquimarina sp.
ACAACTTGAATATCAATAGTTTTTGCCATAGAATAAAGATATTCATTTTATGAGTAAATTAAAAGTTAAAAATGTATAAAATATATATAATTGAGTTTTTAACAAATAGGAAAACCCATCCTGACAATTTATTCAAGATGGGTTTTACGTTATTGTTTGTATGCAATTCTCTTATAAAAATTGCTAACGATTTTACAGTTGATTTACATCATTCCTGGCATTCCTCCACCCATTGGTGGCATTCCTCCTCCAGCTGGAGCAGCATCTTCTTTTATGTCTGTTAATGCACATTCTGTAGTAAGAATCATACCAGAAACAGAAGCTGCATTTTCTAGAGCGATACGTGTTACTTTTTTAGGATCAATAATCCCTGCTTTAAGCATGTCTACATAAGCTTCCGATTTTGCATCGTAACCAAAGTTATCTTTTCCTTCAAGAACTTTAGAAATTACTACAGATCCTTCACCTCCTGCATTTTCTACAATAGTTCTAAGTGGTGATTCAATGGCACGATTTACAATTTGTACACCTGTTGCTTCGTCGGCATTTTCTGTTTTTACTTTGTCTAGTACTGATTTTGATCTTACCAGAGCAACACCTCCACCAGCTACAATACCTTCTTCTACTGCAGCTCTAGTGGCATGAAGCGCATCATCAACACGGTCTTTCTTTTCTTTCATCTCTACTTCAGAAGCAGCTCCAACATATAATACAGCAACACCCCCAGCTAATTTAGCAAGACGCTCTTGTAGTTTTTCTTTGTCATAATCAGAAGTTGTAGTCTCTATTTGAGCTTTGATCTGATTTACTCTATTTTTAATTAATTCTTCCTCGCCAGCACCATTTACTACAGTAGTATTATCTTTGTCAATAGCTACTTTTTCTGCAGTACCTAAATGTTCTATAGTAGTGTTTTCTAGTGTAAATCCTCTTTCTTCAGAAATTACAGTACCACCAGTCAAGATTGCAATATCTTCTAGCATTGCCTTACGTCTATCACCAAAACCAGGAGCTTTAACAGCTGCGATTTTTAATGCCCCACGTAATTTGTTTACCACTAGTGTCGCTAGTGCTTCACCATCTACATCCTCTGCAATAATTAATAATGGTTTTCCAGTTTGAGCAACAGGTTCCAAAACAGGAAGTAAATCTTTCATGGCAGAGATCTTTTTGTCATATAATAAGATATATGGAGTCTCAAGATCAGCTGTCATTTTTTCACTGTTTGTCACAAAGTAAGGAGAAAGGTATCCTCTGTCAAACTGCATTCCCTCAACAATATCTACAGTAGTATCGGTTCCTTTTGCTTCTTCTACTGTAATCACTCCTTCTTTACCAACTTTTTCAAAAGCCTGGGCAATAAGATCACCAATAGTTTCGTCATTATTAGCAGAAATAGCCGCTACTTGTTTGATTTTATCAGAAGAATCTCCTACTTCTTTGGTTTGATTAGAAAGATCTTCTGTAATTGCTAGTACAGCTTTGTCAATACCTCGTTTTAGATCCATTGGATTAGCCCCTGCTGCCACATTTTTAAGACCTTCCTTAACGATAGCCTGTGCAAGTACTGTTGCAGTGGTAGTACCATCTCCTGCAAGGTCATTAGTCTTAGAAGCTACTTCTTTTACCATCTGTGCCCCCATGTTCTCCAGAGCATCTTCTAATTCAACTTCTTTTGCTACAGAAACCCCATCTTTAGTTACGGTTGGAGCTCCAAATGATTTACTGATAATTACATTACGTCCTTTAGGGCCTAATGTTACTTTTACTGCATTAGCTAATGCGTCTACACCACGTTTGATACCATCGCGTGCTTCTATGTCAAATTTTATGTCTTTTGCCATAATGAAATTTTATTTTTTATTTCTGTGAAAACAGAAATCTTTGGAATTAAAGTTTAAATTATTTTATAAGGATTAATTACCTTTTTATACAATGGCAAGGATATCATCCTCACGCATAATTAGATAATCTTTACCATCTAATTTTAATTCTGTACCTGCATATTTACCATAAAGTACTGTGTCACCAACTTTAACGGTCATGTCGTGATCTTTTTTACCACCACCTACAGCAGCTACTTTACCTTTTTGTTGTTTTTCCTGGGCAGAATCAGGAATGAATAATCCAGATGCTGTTTGTGTTTCAGCAGGAAGTGGTTCTACAACTACGCGATCTGAAAGAGGTTTAATATTTACTCCCATTATGATTAGTTTTTATTATTAAAATTAAAATGAAATATTCGAAGCTTTTATTTCAGAAATTATGCCATGTGGGCATTACTGACAAATTGAAACAAAAAATGCCGACTGTATGACAAGTCGGCATTTTTTTTAATTATTTTTATAAGATGTTACTCTTTATTGTCATTTTGTGTAGCAGGAGGGGCTACAGGAGTTTCGATCTGAGCATCATCAGTATTTACTTTTGAATCCTGAATAGCACTATCACCCATTAGATCAATATTAGATAATAAGATTAATACTAATAATAATGTTGCTAAAGTCCAGGTGCTTTTATCTAAAAAGTCAGTGGTTTTTTTTACACCACCTAATTGTTGAGTTCCTCCGCCTCCAAAAGAAGAAGATAATCCACCTCCTTTAGGGTTTTGTACCATAATTACTACGACGAGTAAGAACGATACGATAACGATTAATATTAAAAAGATTGAAAACGTTGTCATTGTTATTATATATTGTTATTTATTTTCTTGTAATTTCTTTATGGCCCTAATTTGGTCTGCAAAGAAACCACTTTTTTCGGGATTTTTCAAAATTAATATGTTATATGCTTGAATCGCTTTTTTAAAGTTTTTTTGAGCGAGATATACTCTGGCTAAAGTTTCGGTCATCAACTCATCTGTAGGTAACGTTCTTTCTTTAGCTAAATTGCGTGAAGGACTATTTTTTGAAGCTGGTTGTATCTTTGGATTGTTTGCAATGAACTCATCAATAAGATTAAATTTACCCTTTTGATCAAGGTTTTGACTGGGCTTTTTTTCCTCGGTTTTGGGTATTGATGCCTCAGGTTTTTGTTCAGATTTTCGATCAATAGGTGATACCGAAGTGAGTTTAAGCCATTCTGCAAAAGAATGTGTTTCTTTTTTGTTGAAATCAAGTGGCTTATCAATCTGTAATGTCTCTTGCGGAGTTTTAGTAGTGTCGTTTTTTGGTTGATCTTTTTCTGAAGACAAAGGTGCTTCAGGTTTAACAACTTCATGCTGTTTAAGTGTGTCGTTTTCTTTTCTTTCAGAAAATAATGCTGGATCCAAAACATCTTCAGCTTCTTCTATTTTCATTCGTACAGCATCATCCATTGCAATTCTAGGTAACGTTTTGATTTCTTGCGCATCAATAACGTAGATATCAGATCTGTCCTTCTTTTTTGTTTTTTGTCCTTCTAAATTTTCATTAAAGATATCAGACGTTATAAAATCAAATAATATACTGCGATCAGTTGTGTAAGCGGCAGTTGTTTTTAACTCTTGATTATATCTAAAGCTCTCTTGATTTTTTAAGCCTTTTAAAAATAAGGATCTTGCCGATTGGAAATAAGGAAATGCTCTGATGATTTTTTCCAGAGAATGTGTCTGTTCTTTACTTAATTGAGCAGGGTTCTGAAGCAAGTATGTAAGCTCTTTAGTATTCAATTATTGCTTAATTTAACGTGTTTACCACCTTGCTAAGGTAGCATTAAATATATCTTGTGTGATCCTTTCATAGATGATTTGTATTGCTTCAGCTCTTACCGTATTTTCCGATGATGAAGCGGGATAATCAAAAAAGAAAGAAAAACGTTGTTCTAAATCTTGATCAGGATCTTTTTCGTCATAAAACCTCATGTTTACAGCAATAGTAAGTCGGTTTTGCGCTGCTGTTATGTTTGATGTCGCGGTATTAGGAGAAACATAGTCTTGAACGATTTCACCTTCATATATAATGTCTCCTCCAGATGTTGTCAGGCTAAGGTTTGTTTGATTTAGAATTAAGTCCTGTAATTGATTGGTAAAGGTTTGATCTGCTCCTGGAAAAACTCTGGGAGCCTGGTTTTGAAAAAAATTAACCTGAAAAGTTTTTGTGTCCGGAGAGATATTTGTTCCGCTAAAAGAATAAATCCCACACCCTTCCATTAAGGTTAATATGATTACTGCTGCTATGATGTGTTTTAGTTTATTCATTGTTTTATAAATCGTATTGTTTGATTTTGCGGTATAAGGTGCGTTCACTTATTCCTAGCTCTTCTGCCGCTGCCTTACGTTTTCCTCTATGACGTTCTAGAGATTTTTTTATTAATTCGAGCTCTTTATCATGAAGCGATAATGTTTCTTCTTCCTCTATTTCTTCTGCAAAGTGATATTTGTCATCTTCTTTTATTGGAGCCGAAGGCACATTTATATGTAATACTTCTGTCGATGTTGTTGGTACGGGGGCTTTAAAATGTGTTTCTTCTTCTTTTTCTTCTTTACGATAAATTTTTTGAATCAATCCTTCATTATCTTTCTGTACTTGTTGAGTATTGCCACTTTGCATTAACTCCATGGTTAATTTTTTGAGATCATTAAGGTCTCCTTTCATGTCAAAAAGAACTTTATACAAAATCTCTCTTTCATTACTAAAATCATTATCTTTTTTTTCTGAAGAAATTACTGCTGGTAAGTTATTCCCAATATTAGGAAGATAACCGTGTAATGTAACCGCATTTATAGTTCTGTTTTGTTCAAGGACTGAAATTTGCTCTGCAATGTTGCGCAATTGTCTGATATTACCACTCCAATGATATTTTTCTAATAATAAAACAGCATCATCACTTAAACGTATAGTGGGCATTTTGTATTTGGTAGCAAAATCAGAAGCAAATTTTCTAAACAACAAATGAATATCATCTTTTCGATCTCTTAAAGGGGGAAGAAGGATTTCGACAGTGCTAAGGCGATAATACAAATCTTCTCTAAATTTTTCTTTTTTGATGGCTTCAAACATGTTTACATTGGTAGCAGCAACAATACGCACGTTTGTCTTTTGAACTTTTGAAGATCCAACTTTAATAAATTCACCATTTTCCAAAACTCTAAGTAATCTTACCTGAGTAGTGAGAGGTAATTCTCCTACTTCGTCTAGAAAAATGGTTCCACCATTAGCGACTTCAAAATACCCATTTCGAGTTTGGGTAGCTCCTGTAAAAGCTCCTTTTTCGTGGCCAAAAAGTTCACTATCTATTGTTCCTTCTGGTATTGCACCACAATTTACAGCGATATATTTACCGTGTTTGCGGTGAGAAAGAGAATGTATGATTTTAGGAATACTTTCTTTACCTACACCACTTTCTCCAGTAACTAAAACAGAAATATCTGTAGGAGCCACCTGGATCGCTTTTTCTACCGAACGGTTTAATTTAGGGTCGTTTCCTATAATTCCGAATCGTTGTTTTATGGCTTGAATTGATTCCATTTATTGTAAGCTATTATTTTTTAATTTCTTTTATGTTGGTAAATTAATTATTGTCTGAATACCCAATGGCTTCTCCAAGTAAAGTTGCACTAGTACATTCATTAATTTTTACGATAACAAAATCTCCGATTTTATAATCTTTCTTTGGGAATATAGCGACAATATTTTTTGTCGTTCTTCCGCTCCAATGCAGATCAGATTTTTTGGATTCTTTTTCAATTAATACTTCAAAAGTTTGTCCGATATAACTCTGGTGTCTGTAGGCACAGTGTGTTCGTTGTAATGCAATAACTTCTGCAAGTCTTCGTTTTTTGACATCTTCAGGAACATCATCTTCTAATTTACGTGCTGCAAGGGTTCCTGGTCTTTCAGAATATGCATACATATATCCATGTTCATATTTTACATGTTCTAACAAAGATAAGGTGTCTTGATGATCTTCCTCTGTTTCTGTGGGAAAACCAATAATCATATCTTGGGTGATAGCGCAATCAGGAATTATTCTCTTAATATTGTCAACTAAATCCATATATTCCTGACGAGTATGGAGGCGATTCATTTCTTTTAAGATACGATCGCTTCCGCTTTGTATTGGAAGGTGTATATGTTTGCAGATGTTTTTGTGTTTTGCCATGATCTCAATTACATCTAATGTCATGTCTTGCGGATTTGATGTTGAGAAACGAATACGTAGTTTAGGATATTTCTCAGCTACCATATCAAGAAGTTTTGAGAAATCTACTGCGGTTGCTTTCTGAAAATCACTAGCCTGTTCAAAATCTTTTTTAAGACCACCGCCATACCATAAATAACTGTCTACGTTTTGACCTAATAGTGTGATTTCTTTAAAATTTTTAATAACTAAATCGTCAATTTCTTCAAGAATACTTTGTGGATCTCGACTTCTTTCCCTCCCTCTCGTAAATGGAACAACACAGAATGTACACATGTTGTCGCAACCTCGTGTTATAGAAACAAAAGCAGATACACCATTGCTTTGTAGTCTTACTGGAGAAATATCTCCATAGGTTTCTTCTTTAGAAAGAACAACATTTACAGCATTACGACCAGCATCAACTTCTTCTATTAAATTGGGGAGATCTTTGTATGCATCAGGTCCTACAACAAGATCTACGATTTTTTCTTCTTCAAGGAATTTACTTTTTAGTCGTTCTGCCATACAACCAAGGACTCCTACTTTCATTCTTGGGTTGATTCTCTTTACTGCATTATATTTTTCTAATCGTTTTCTAACGGTTAGCTCTGCTTTTTCTCGAATAGAACAGGTGTTTACCAATACCAAATCAGCATCTTCAAGATTTTGTGTTGTATTAAAACCTTCTTTTGCCAAAATAGAAGCAACAATTTCACTATCACTAAAGTTCATCTGACAACCATAGCTTTCTATAAAAAGCTTGCGTTGATTTTCTTTGTTTTGATCAAGGGCAAGTGGTTGTCCCTGTTTACTTTCGTCAATAATCTTCTCCATAAAAAAATAATTCGGTATTGAATGGGGTCAAATAGTGTGCAAAGATACTTTTTAATACGATTTATGACAAAGTGGCAGGGGTTTATTTTGTAAAAAATCTATATTTGATAACTTCAACCAATAAAATATAATGATGACTTTAAATGACCTTCTTGAAAAAATAGAAAATAATACACCTTTGGATTTTGGTGAAATTTTTAGCAAAAGTATAGAGCTTTTTAAAAAAGTTTGGTTGCAGGGAATGGTACATATTTTACTTTTAATGGTTGTAATTATTCCCCTTGTCCTTATAATGTATATTCCTATTTTTGCTATTGCAGGAATATCGGGATTTGAAAATAACTTAGGGGGATATGGAGATCAAGGATTTCCTAGTGAAGAACTGTCAATAGGTTTGATGTTTCTTTTTATAACTTTAATTTTTGTGATGTCAATTGTGGCATCCGCATTTCAACTGGGGATTACAGCTCATTTCTATAGAGTTTGTAAGCAAGTGGATTTAAATCTTCCAGAAACATCCTCGTATTTTATGTTTCTTAAAGGAAAGTATCTGGGAAAGGTTTTTACTTTGGCGATTGCAAAATTTGGTATTGCCATTTTAGCGATGTTATTGTGTTATCTGCCTATCTTTTATGTGGTAGTTCCGTTGCAATTGCTTGTAGTTGTCTTTGCTTTTAATCCAGATTTAAGTGTATCTGATTTGATAAAAATCAGTTTTAAGTTTGGTAATAAAAAATGGTTATTGGTTTTTGGATTGGTCTGGGTTTCTTCGATGTTAGCAACAACTATTGGATATATAATGTGTTTTATAGGAGTATTTGCAACTGCTTCTTTTTCTATGCTTCCGGTTTATTATGTGTACAAAGATACTATTGGTTTTAAAGATGATGGACTACAAGAAGAGGATATATTATTTGTGAAATAAAAATTTTGAAACCTGCTGATGAGTAGTTTTTTTTTAAACTAAATTCGTAATAAAGAATCTTGATCTCAAAAAATTGATATACTTTTGTCATCAGAAATTATAGGATTATGGCTAAGAATTTAGTGATTGTAGAGTCACCTGCTAAAGCAAAAACAATAGAGAAATTTCTTGGGAAAGAGTTTACAGTTGCATCTAGTTTTGGACATATTGCAGATTTACCTGCAAAGGAGTTAGGAGTTGATGTTGATGGAGATTTTAAACCCAAATATATTGTTTCCAAAGACAAAAAAGATGTAGTTAAAAAGCTGAAAGATCTTTCTAAGAAAGCAGAGATGGTGTGGTTAGCTAGTGATGAGGATCGAGAGGGAGAAGCAATTGCTTGGCATCTTGCCGAAACGCTGAAACTAGATAAGGATAGAACTCGTCGTATCGTTTTTCATGAGATTACCAAAAATGCTATTCTTAAGGCTATTGAGAATCCACGTACAATCGATTATAATTTGGTAAACGCACAGCAAGCGAGACGTGTATTGGATCGTTTGGTAGGATACGAATTATCTCCTGTGTTGTGGCGTAAAGTAAAAGGAGGGTTGTCGGCAGGAAGAGTACAATCAGTTTCAGTACGACTAATAGTAGAAAGAGAACGAAATATATTAGATTTTAAGGCTGAAGGTTCTTATAGGATTGATGCAGAGTTTTCTAATCAAACAGGAAAATCGTTTAAAGCAAAGCTTCCGAAAAATTTTAAAACAAAGCAAGAAGCAGAGTCGTTTTTAAAACAAAATGTCGGAGCATTATTTAAAGTAGCTAATCTTTCTACAAAACCAGCCAAAAAATCTCCAGCGCCACCTTTTACAACATCGACTTTACAACAAGAGGCCTCTAGAAAATTGTATTTTTCGGTGAGTAAGACAATGACTATGGCTCAACGATTGTATGAAGCTGGTTTGATTACATATATGAGAACTGATAGTGTGAACCTTTCTACTGAAGCTCAAAACAGCGCAAAAGCAGAAATTGATTCTGCTTATGGTGATGAGTATAGTAATCCAAGACAATATAAAGGAAGGTCAAAAGGAGCGCAAGAAGCTCACGAAGCAATACGACCGACTGATTTTTCTAGGCATAGTGTAAATGCAGAATATGATCAACAACGATTATATGAATTGATCTGGAAACGAGCTATTGCTTCGCAAATGAGTGACGCACGATTAGAGAGAACTAATGTGAAGATCGAGTCTAATACCCATAATGAGCAGTTTACGGCTAATGGTGAAGTGATAAAATTTGAAGGTTTTTTAAAGGTGTATCTCGAAGGAAATGATGATGAAGATGAAGAGCAAGAAGGAATTCTTCCTGCAATGAAAGTTCAAGAAAGCTTGTTTAGTAATTATATTTCGGCAACAGAAAGGTTTACTCGTCCACCAAGTCGATATACAGAGGCTGCATTGGTTAAGAAACTTGAAGAATTAGGAATAGGACGACCGTCTACGTATGCACCTACAATTTCCACAATTCAGAATAGAAAATATATAGAAAAAGGATCTAAAGAAGGAGAATTACGTAATTATATTCAGATGGTGCTTTCTGGAGATGAGATTGATGAGAAAAAGTTATCAGAAAAAGTAGGTAGCGATAAAGGAAAACTAATACCGACAGATGTAGGAATGGTAGTTAATGATTTCTTAGTAAATCATTTTTCATCAATACTTGATTATAATTTTACAGCAAAAGTAGAACAGGATTTTGATGAAATAGCAGAAGGTCATGAGGATTGGACTCAGGTTATGAAAGCTTTTTATCAGGAATTCCATCCACGGGTAGAGGATGTGTCTCAGAATGCAGAACGTGAAGTTGGAGAACGTGTTTTGGGAGAAGACCCAGTCACAGGTAAACCTGTAAGTGTTCGTTTAGGGAAGTTTGGGCCTATGGTTCAGATAGGTACAGTAGAAGATGAAGATAAGCCAAAGTTTGCTAGTTTACCTCCAGGACAAACGTTAAGTAATATTACATTTGAAGAGGCGATGGAATTATTTCAATTGCCAAAAGAATTAGGAGAATATAAAGGTGAGACTATTGTGGTTAATAATGGTCGTTTTGGACCTTATGTAAAGTTTGGAGCAAAATTTGTTTCTCTAGAAAAAGGAGAAGACCCGCTTAATACTTCTTTAGACAGAGCTATCGAATTGATCGATGCAAAAGAAAAAGCTGATGCTCCTATATATACCTATGAAGATCTTCCAGTTCAAAAAGGCACAGGTAGGTTTGGTCCTTTTATAAAATGGAATAGCATGTTTATCAATGTGAATAAGAAATATGACTTTGATAACCTATCTGATGATGATATTGTAACTCTTATTGAAGAAAAAAAACAAAAAGAAATTGATAAGGTAATTCATAATTGGGAGGAAGAAGGAATTCGAGTAGAAAAAGCCAGATGGGGTCGAAGTAATATTATAAAAGGCAAAGTTAAAATAGAATTACCAAAAACAGTAGATGCTTCAAAACTGACCTTAGATAAGGTAAAAGATCTTATTGAGAAAAATGCTCCTAAGAAAAAAACCGCAGCAAAGAAGAAAACTACAAAAAAGACTACAAAAAAGAAATAAATCAATCAAGATATGTCTTTCGAATTTCTTGTGCCAGTTAGTGATTTGATTGCCGCACATACAAATTTACTTTCTGATCAATCTATAGGAAAACAAATCAAGATTCATACTCTAGATGATGGGATTCCTGATTTAGATAAAATTGATCTTGCTATTATAGGTGTTCAGGAAAATAGAAATGATATTAATTTTCAGGGCGAGCAATTAAATTTTGATGCTATTCGTAAATCATTGTACGAACTCTATCCAGGAAATTGGAATTCTAACATAGTAGACCTAGGAGATGTTAAGCCAGGGAATGAGGTTAGTGATACTTATTATTTGTTACAAGAGGTGTTATCTACATTGCTTCAGAAAAATATTATACCTATAATAATAGGAGGAAGTCAAGATTTGGTTTATGCTCAATATAGATCTTTTGATATTTTAGAACGAATGGTAAATTTGGCTAACGTAGATAGTAAATTTGATCTTGGAAATTCTTCTGAAGAAATTACAAACACATCATTTGTGGGCAAAATTATAGTAGAACAACCCTATAATTTGTTTAATTATAGTAATATAGGATATCAAACTTATTTTAATTCTCAGGAAGAAATAGACCTTATAGAAAAATTATATTTTGATGCCTACCGCCTAGGAGAGGTTATTTCAGATGTGACTATTGTTGAGCCTATTATGCGAGATGCAGATATTGTGTCTGTTGATTTAGGAGTTATAAACTCTACAAGTCTAAATGGTACGGCGGTTTCTCCTAATGGTTTTGACGGTCGAGAGATTTGTGCTATTTCCAGATATGCAGGAATTAGCGATAAAGTTAAAAGTTTTGGAATTTATGAATTTAAAAATTTCAAAAATGAAGAAACATCTGCGGTATTGATTGCCCAAATCATTTGGTATTTTATTGAAGGAGTAAATTTCAGGTCTAACGAGTATAATATCAAGAGTTTAAAAAGTACGTTGCATTATAATGTACCTGTAGAAGATGAAATATTATCTTTTTATAAGAGTCCAATGACCGGGAGATGGTGGATAGAAATACCTTTTATTTCATCTGGTAATAATAAATTGAAAAGACATACGTTATTACCTTGCACATACAATGATTATGAGCGTGCTTGTAATCAGGAGATACCTGAAAGATGGTATAAAGCAAAACGAAAAAACGAAGTTTAACATTTTTATTAGGCAGATTTAAGGTTTTTTTTGGAAAAAAATTGTTTTTCTGGAAATAAATAAATAGGTTTACGTCCTTAAATCTAGAAGATCTTAACCTAAAACACGTTATGAAGAAATTTGTATCACTCTTTGCTATTTTAGCAATGCTCTATAGTTGTGGCGGTGGAAACCGTGGAGAACTGATAGGAGCACAAGGAAAAAAATGGCACCCGCAAAAGCCTTATGGTATGGCCCTCATCCCCGGAGGATCGTTCATTATGGGTAAGTCGGATGATGATAAAGCTGCATTGGCCAACGCGCCAACGAGGATGGTTACGGTTCGTTCTTTTTATATGGATGAAACTGAAGTTACCAACAGTGAGTATCGACAATTTGTAAATTGGGTTCGTGACTCTACTGTTAGAATGAAACTCGCAATCATGGCCGATGAACTAGGAAAAACCCCTGGTGATGATGGTATTGGAGAATATGCCTTCTTAGACGCAGATACCGAAAACATGTCTGTTTACGAAAAATACATGTATGATAATTATAGCGGTACTGGAGAAACTGGTTACGAAGGTAGAGCTCTTAATAAGGATGTCGATATAGAATGGAATATTGATGATTATCCAGATGAGTTCTATGCTGAAGTTATGGATACTTTGTATATACCACTAGAAGAATCCTATAATGGCAGGAGGACTCTTGATGTAAGTAAATTCGAGTTTAGATTTACTTGGATGGATATACAGGCAGCAGCCCGAGCTAGAAAAGGAGGAAGAAAAGATTTTGTAAAAGAAGAAGTAATCAAAATATATCCTGATACTACAGTTTGGATAAAAGATTTTAATTACTCATACAATGAGCCTATGCACAATGATTATTTTTGGCATAGTGCATATGATGATTACCCGGTAGTAGGAGTTTCTTGGGAACAAGCAAAAGCCTTCTGTCGTTGGAGAACTATCGAAAAGAATACTTTTCAGAAAAAGAAAGGTAAAGAGTTTGTGAATTATTTCAGACTGCCTACAGAAGCAGAGTGGGAGTATGCAGCTAGAGGAGGTCTCGAATCAGCAACGTATCCATGGGGAGGCCCATATGCATTGAATGATAGAGGGTGCTTCTTAGCAAACTTTAAACCTCTTAGAGGAAATTACGCCGCAGATAACTTTTTATATACTGTAGAAGCCAAAACATTTGAGCCAAATGATTATAATCTATATAATATGGCAGGTAATGTTTCTGAGTGGGTACAGTCATCCTATGATCCTTCAGCTTACGAATATGTTGCATCAATGAATCCAAATGTCAATGATGATGAAAATAAACGTAAAGTTGTACGTGGTGGATCATGGAAAGATGTTGCTTATTTCCTACAGGTAAGTACCAGAGATTATGAATATGCGGATTCTGCCAGAAGTTATATTGGATTTAGAACTGTTCAGGACTATATGGGTACTGACGTTACTGGAGAAGATAATACTCAGAATCAAAAATAAGTCCCAAAATTTTCTATCAACTTAATTACTAACCCTTTTTTAAAACTTTAGATTTAAAAAAAACAAAACAAATTTTATTATGGCAAGTTCAAAATCAAGCAAGAAGTTAATGAATATGGTATACGGTCTCGGAGCGGCCGTTGTAATACTAGGTGCACTATTTAAAATTATGCACTGGCCATTTGGTAACGAAATGCTAATTGTTGGTTTGGTTACAGAAGCACTTGTATTTACTGTTTCTGCATTCGAACCTGTAGATGACGAATTAGACTGGTCGCTTGTATATCCTGAATTATCCGGAGGAAACAAAAGAGATAAAAAAGAAAAAGAATCAACTCCAGAAGGACTGTTATCTAAAAAATTAGATGATATGTTGAAAGAAGCTAGAGTAGATTCTAATCTAATGTCAAGTCTTGGTGAAAGTATCCGTAACTTCGAGGGAGCAGCAAAGAATATCTCTCCTACGGCAAATGCTATAGCAAGTACTCAGAAGTATAGCGAAGAGCTTACTCATGCAGCTTCTCAATTAGAGTCTTTAAATAGTCTTTATAAAGTTCAATTAGAGTCTTCTGCTCGTCAGGCTGAAGCAAATCAAGCTATCGCTGATAATGCTGCTAAGCTAAAAGATCAAATGGAAAGCCTAGCTGGTAACCTTTCTTCATTAAATGGAGTATATGGTGGTATGTTAACTGCAATGAATAGAAGTTAACATTTTTAATCAATTATTTATATAGAAATAACTACCAAAATCTAAGAAGAATATGGCAGGAGGAAAACTATCCCCAAGGCAGAAGATGATTAACCTGATGTATTTGGTTTTCATCGCGATGATGGCATTAAATATGTCAAAAGAAGTATTGTCAGCTTTCGGTCTCATGAATGAGAAGTTGACAGCTTCAAATACAATTGCAACAGAGCGTAATACAGCATTTATGGCTGGTTTGGCAGATAAAGTATCTGAGCAACCAGAAAAGTATACACCTTTAAAAGAGAAAGCAGATCAAATTAGTGTTTTATCTAATGAGTTTAATGCATATGTAGAGCAAATTAAATCTGAAATAATCGAGACAGCAGATGATCCTACAGATTATGAGACGATGGACAAGCCAGATGCACTAAATTCGAAATTTTTCGAAGGAGGAAAAACTACAGCGGCGGCTACAGAATTTTTAGAAAAAATCAAAACCTACAGAGAAGGTGTTGTTACAGCTTTAAGTACTGTTAAAGAAGTTGACGGTCAAGTGGCGAATGATGTTAAAACAACATTTAGTACTGATGATGTTAAGGATAGAAGTGGAGTTACCAAAAATTGGTTGAACTACAATTTTGAAGGATTTCCTTTAGTGGCTTCATTGACTAAGTTAACACAAATGCAGGCTGATGTAAAAACAACGGAGAGTAAAGTGCTTTCTGCGTTATTAGCAGGGCAACAAGCATCCGAACTTTCTTTTAGTAACTACGAAGCTATAGTAGTAGCTGATAAAACAGCTTTCTTTAGTGGAGAGAAATTTAAAGGTAGAATTGTTCTTGGACGTTTTGATGCTACACTTAAGCCAACCAAAGTTATGGTTAATGGTAAGGAGCAAACAGAGGTTCAGAATGGACAAATTATGTTAGATTTCCCTGCAGGTAATGTTGGGGAAAGAGATGTAGCTGGAGAGCTGGAGTTTAAAGAAGGTGATTCTATAGTTAAAATTCCTATTAAGAGTTCTTATACAGTAATCCCTAGACCTAATTCAGCGGTAATATCTGCTGATAAGATGAATGTGGTATATCGTGGGGTAAATAACCCGATGACAATTTCTATTCCTGGGGTACCTAATGTAAATGCTACAGCTCCTGGGCTTAGAAAGTCTGGTGGAGCAGGTAAATACACGATGAATGTTACTACAGTAAAATCTCGTGAAGTGAGTATTAAAGTAAGCGGTAAGCTTGCAAATGGTACAACTGTAAGTGATAGTAAGAAATTTAGAATTAAAGATATTCCAAGACCTGTAGGAACAGTTCGTGGAGAAGACGGTTCTATCAAAATGGCAAGAAATGCATTAGAAATTTCTTCTATCGGAGCTATTTTACCAGATTTTGATTTTGATATCAAATTAAAAGTTACTGGATTCAAATTTAAAGTTGAAGGTCAGCCTACTGTTAGTGTGCGTAGTGGTAGATTGGATTCTAAAGCTAAATCTGCTTTACGTAAGGCCAAAAGAGGTTCTTCTGTGCAGATTATAGATATAAAAGCACAATTAACCACAAATGCTGGATATAGATTAAAGAAGATATCTCCGGTTATTGTTGAGTTAACAAATTAAAAATAAACATACGTAGTTATGAATTTGAGAAATTTTTTATTAATCGTTTTTGTTTTATTTATTTCGGTGATTTCATATAGCCAGGTTGTTGTATTAAATGCAAGTGAACCTTCGGAAATTGGGATGAAAACTGAAGAAATGATTGCATATGATAATGACCATCCATTGGAATATGGTTATGTAGATAAACGTGATATATTGTGGGCTAAAACTACATGGGAAACTATTGATCTTGATGAAAGAATTAATTTTCCATTATATTATCCTATAGATACCAATAATATTGGTGTGAATCGTAGATCTTTATATGATGTATTGGTGTCTAATATCAAAAACGGAAAGATCAAGAATATTTATTCAGATTCATATTTTACTGAGACTCGTACTTTTGAAGATTTAAAATCTACGATGTCTAAAATAGATACTACAGATTTAGGATATGAGCAGTATAATGCTGGTGAAGAGGTAGATCCTCAGTATATTAACAGAAGAGATATTAATTCTGGAGATATTGCAGAGTATAAGATAAGAGGATATTGGTATTTTGATAAGCGTTTAGGAGAGTTGAGATACAGATTGTTAGGATTAGCGCCTGTTGCTCCTGATGTTAACTTTATTGATGACGATGAGCCTGATATGGTTCCGTTGTTTTGGATTTGGTATCCAGATGCTAGAGAAATTCTACATAATGCATTAGCATTTAATAGGAGAAATACATCAATGCCTTTTACTTTAGATCATATTCTAAATGCAAGACGGTTTAATTCTGTAATTTATAAAGAAGATAATGAACAAGGAGATAGATCTATCGATGATTATATTGTTGATAATGCCTTGATGCAACTTCTAGAAAGTGAAAGAATTAAGGAGAGTATTAGAAATTTTGAAATGGATATGTGGAGTTACTAAAGGACACAACATACATTAAATTATAAGCAAAACGCCCAACTATAGTTGGGCGTTTTATTATTTTTGGACTATGTTAGATTATATTGTTGTTGGATTTGGATTATCAGGGTTATCTTTTGTTGAACAATTAGAGTACCATGGCAAATCATATAAAGTTTATGAAAATTATTCTCAAAAATCATCTCGTGTCGCGGGAGGGCTTTTTAATCCCGTTATCTTAAAACGTTTTACACTTGCTTGGCAAGGATGCAAACATATTGAGGAAGCTGTGCCTTTTTATAAAAATATAGAAGCTAAACTTCAGCAATCTTTTGTTACTCGACTTCCGATATTACGAAGATTTAATTCGATAGAAGAGCAAAATGCTTGGTTCGAAGCATGTGATAAGCCTTTTTTAAACAGATTCCTTTCTTTAGACTTAATTCGTAATACAAATCCAGCTCTAGATATTCCCTATCAATTCGGAAAGGTAGAACATACAGGAAGAGTTAATATAGAAGAAATGCTGTCTTCTTATGTGCGATATCTTAAAACAAATAATAATTTTGTTAATGCTTCTTTTGAGTATAATAAAGTAATTGTAAAAGAGGATGGTGTCGAATATGATGGGATTAAGGCAAAAAATATTGTCTTTGCAGAGGGTTTTGGTGTAAAAAGTAATCCGTTTTTCAAATATTTACCTTTATATGGTAATAAAGGAGAGTATATTCTTATCAAATCTAAAGCATTGAAATTACAGGAAGCGATCAAATCTTCGATATTTATTATTCCATTAAGGGAAGATGTATATAAAGTAGGTGCAACATACAATGATCAGGATAAATCATCAGAAGTTACTAAAGCTGCAAGGGAAGAATTACGAGAGAAATTAGAACGTTTTATGCATGTTGAATATGAAATTATTGATCAGGTCGCTGGAATAAGACCTACAGTTAAGGATAGAAAACCGCTAATAGGAACTCATCCCGAATATCAAAATATTCATATTTTAAACGGCCTAGGAAGTAGAGGTATTCTTATTAGTCCAACTGTAGCAAAAGAACTGTATATGTCTATAGAACAAAGAATTTCTTTGGATCAAGAGATTGATATTAGACGTTTCGATGCATTATGATAAAGGTTTCCTTTTTTTGTAATGCATAAAAAAATTGATCCAAATATTCCGTGATAATCGCAATATAACGGGTAAAAAAATAATCATGGTCCCTGTAATTACAAAAAAGGTAATAACTAAGTTTAGTTTTAAGAAGAGGTTGCTAATAACGAAAGCAGCAACCGCAAAAGCAATACCCACAGGATAACTGACATACATAGCTCCATAAAAAAAAGAAGGCTCGATTTTATATTTGGTATCGCAATGACTACATCGATCTTGCATTTTGAGGGTTTGACCTAATTTATAAGGGTTAGATTCCTTATACATGCTTTCTTTATGGCATACAGGACACCTACCAGCAAAGATGCTATAAATTTTAGTTCCGTGTAAGAAGTTCATAAGCGTTTTTATTCTACCACAAAATTAGTCATCTTTGCACAAAATATTCAAAAGCTGATGTTAAACATACATAACTTATCGATTTCATTTGGAGGAGAATACCTTTTTGAAGAAATAAGCTTCAGGTTAAATGCAGGAGATCGAGTAGGATTGATTGGTAAAAATGGTGCTGGTAAATCCACCATGCTTAAAATCTTATCCAAAGAACAAGACCCAGACTCTGGTCAGATAGCAATGGATAAAGATGTGAAAATAGGTTTTTTAAAACAAGATATAGATTTTGTGTTAGGTCGAACAGTGTTAGAAGAAGCCTATGAAGCGTTTATTGAGATAAAAAAAATCGAAAGAGATATTGATAATATCAATGCGCAATTGGCAGAACGCACAGATTATGAAAGCGATGCATACAATCAGCTAATTACTGATTTGAGTGATCATACACAACATTATGAAGTTCTGGGAGGGTATAACTATCAAGGAGAGACAGAAAGAGTATTACAGGGACTGGGATTTGCAAGGGAAGATTTTGGTAAACTAACCGATACCTTTTCTGGAGGATGGCGTATGCGAATTGAACTGGCAAAACTTTTATTACAAAACAATGATATTTTATTGTTAGATGAGCCAACAAATCACCTGGATATAGAATCTATAATTTGGTTAGAGAATTTTTTAAAAAATTATAGCGGAGTAGTCGTTATTGTTTCTCATGATAAAATGTTTCTTGATAATGTTACCAACAGAACGATCGAAATTTCTTTGGGACGAATCTATGACTATAATAAACCATATTCTAAATACCTTATACTTCGTAAAGAAATTCGAGAACAACAGCTAGCTACTCAAAAAAATCAATCGAAGCAAATAGAGCAAACAGAAAAGTTAATCGAGAAATTTAGGGCCAAAGCTTCCAAAGCTTCCATGGCACAATCACTAATCAAAAAATTAGATAAGATTGATAGAATAGAGGTGGATGAAGATGATAATGCGGTGATGAATATCAGTTTCCCTATTAATATACAGCCAGGAAAAGTGGTAATAGAAGCAGATGGTGTGGGAAAAAGTTATGGAGATAAAGAAATTCTTAAAGATATTGATTTACTTGTAGAGCGAGGGTCAAAAATAGCTTTTGTTGGTCAGAATGGACAAGGTAAATCTACCTTGGCCAAAATTATAATTGATGAAATACCTTATGACGGAGAGTTTAAATTAGGACACAATGTACAAATAGGATATTTTGCTCAAAATCAATCAGAATATCTGGATGGAGAATTAACCGTTCATGATACTATGATACATGCAGCAGATGAGAAAACACGTAGTAAAGTACGTGATATGTTAGGTTCATTCCTATTTAGAGGAGATGAAGTAGATAAAAAAGTAAAGGTTCTTTCTGGAGGTGAGCGAAACCGATTGGCATTATGTAAAATGTTATTGCAACCATTTAATGTATTGGTAATGGATGAACCCACGAACCATTTGGATATTAAATCCAAAAATGTATTAAAAGAAGCTCTGAAAAATTTTGAAGGCACTCTGATTTTGGTATCACATGATAGAGATTTTTTACAAGGATTAAGCAATACCGTGTATGAGTTTAAAAACAAAAAAATCAAAGAATATCTAGGGGATATAAACTTTTATCTGGAAGAACGAAGACTAAATGATCTTCGAGAAATCGAAAAGAAAGATAAGTTGGTCAAATCTGTTTCTGATACAAAAGAAAATGCAAAACAATCCTATCAGGATCAGAAAAAACTTAAGTCACTGAATAATAAGTTGAGTAATATAGAGTCTAAAATCAATAAACTCGAAAGAGAAATCAAGGAGATTGATGTAGAATTAGCTATTAATTATGATCAGACCATAGCACAAGCAGGCTTTTTTGATGATTATCAGAAAAAAAAGGATATATTATCTTCTTTGATGGGGGATTGGGAAATATTACAAGAAGAAATTGATGCTTTAAATACGATTTAATTTGGTTTTTAAATTTTTAGAGAATTCATAAAAATAAGTGTATAATTTACATTTTTAATATTTTAAACATGTTTTTTTGAGAATAGGTATTAATAAAGGCGAATCCTTTTAAAATTTTACGAAAAGAAAATGTTACCTTTGCGATATTTTTACAATGAGTATCAGGCAGAACTAGAATTTTATGGATATTTTTGCGTTTGATAATTTAAAGAAAAGGTATTTATGAATGATACAAAAGCCATAGATTTAAATGCTCATGCATTATCCTGGGTAGGTAAGATTCACTATGATTTTGGGTTTTTAGTTCAAAAAGCATTTGGAGAAAATGGATTGGATTTATCCAAAGAACAATGGAGTGTCTTAAAACGCTTACATGTAGATGATGGACAACCACAAAATGACCTTGCATTTATTACGCATCGTGACAAAACATCCATGACTAGATTAGTGAATACCATGGAAAGTAAGAATCTTGTTGTTCGAAAAAGCGATGAAAATGATAGAAGGGTTAATCGTATTTTTTTGACGGATTATGGAAAAGAAGTTATTGAAAAAGTACAGCCTATTATGTATAATCTTATTCCTGCAGTTCAAGAAAGTTTAAGTAATGAAGAGATCGAAACGTTGATAACGGTGTTGAAAAAAGTAAGATCAAAGATTGCGGAAATAGCTGAAGAATAAAACATTAGTGTCATATTTTACTGTTAAAAACACCTATTTCAGTAGGTGTCTTTTTTGAAGTAAATCGTAGTTATTTAACTTTTATGAGTTTTTTAACTGCACAGCACTACTATCGTTGATAGTTTTGTATGCGATTTTGTACCAAGTACAAATACAATTTGTTATGAGAAATATTATACTTTCTATTCTTGGATTATTGTTAATAATAGCTGCAATTTTTACTTCCATAAAAATTATTGATAATAAGAAAAGGCCTAAATCTAAGTCCGCAAAAGTAATTAAAACTGTTTTTGTTGATACCGTAAAAAATACAACGATCCCCATTCAAATTCCTGCTAATGGTAATTTAACTGCAAAAAGGAGATTGGAGTTATACTCAGAGGTTCAGGGTGTTTTTAGAGGAGGGAGCCAACTCTTTAAAACAGGTCAAAAATATAAACGTGGACAAGCACTAATACGAATTGACGCCTCAGAGTATTATGCAAGTGTACAGTCGGCAAAAAGTAATCTATATAATCTGATCACATCGATTATGCCAGATTTGCGATTAGATTATCCAGAAATTTACGATAAATGGCAGGGATACCTTAATGCTTTCGATATGAGCAAAGCGACACCAAAATTACCTGAAATTACTTCGGATAAAGAAAAATATTTTATAGCAGGTAGAAATATATTTACAACTTTTTATAATGTAAAAAATCAAGAACAACGTTTGGCAAAGTATACTATTTCTGCTCCTTTTGAAGGAGTGCTAACAGAAGCTTTGGTGACAGAGGGAACTCTAATTAGACAAGGACAAAAACTTGGAGAATATATAGATACAAGTACATATGAAATGCAAGTCGCTATTGGAAAAGAGTATGGTGATTTACTCCAGATAGGAGAATCGGTAGAACTTTTTAATCTTAATAAAACGAAAACATATACAGGGAAAGTATCCAGAATTAATGGTAGTGTTAATCAAGCTACACAAACCATAACTACTTTTATCGAAGTTACCGACTCATCGCTTAGAGAAGGGATGTATCTAGAAGCTAACCTTGATGCTAAAAAGGAAGAAAATGCTATAGAGATTGATAGAGGGTTACTTCAAGAAGGAGATAAGATATTTGTTGTTAGAGATAGTATTCTTGATATTATAGATGTAAATCCAGTGTATTTCTCCGATAAGAAAGTAGTACTTAAAGGAATTCCCGAAGAAACCACTATATTATCCAAAAATATTCCAGGAGCGTATGCGGGAATGCTGGTCAGAATCTATCAAGAAAATAAAAACAATAATGTGTTTAGTGATACTGCTACGAATACAAGTATAAAACAATAGGTATGCGTAAAATTATTGCTTTTTTTATTAAGTATCATGTTGCAGTAAATGTGATTGTACTTGCTTTTTTTGCTTTTGGTATTGTTGGAGCACTTTCATTAAAATCTTCCTTCTTTCCATTAATTGATTCCAAAGATATTAATATAAGTATTATATATCCTGGAGCATCACCTTTAGAAGTAGAAGAAGGTATTATATTAAAAATAGAAGATAATCTCAAAGGTCTGGATGGTGTAGAGCGTATAACTTCTACCTCAAGAGAGAATAGCGGAACTATAAATATTGAAATCGAAAAAGGGAAAAATATCGATTTCATGTTGTTAGAGGTGAAGAATGCGGTAGATCGTGTGCCTTCATTTCCAACAGGAATGGAACCTTTGATTGTAGCAAAGCAGGAAGCAATTCGACCTACGATCAATTTTTCTATAAGTGGAGATAATATACCTTTGTCAACTCTTAAAGAGATAACGCATCAGGTAGAAAATGATCTAAGAGGGATAGGTGGGATTTCCCAAATTTCTATAAGTGGTTATCCAGCAGAAGAAATCGAAATAGCTATAAACGAAAAAAACTTACTGGCGTATAATCTTAGTTTTACAGAAATAGCACAGGCAGTAAGTAGGACTAATATTTTAACAACAGGAGGAACCATCAAAACCGATACCGAAGAGTATCTTATAAGAGCAAATAACCGCTCGTATTATGGTAACGAACTTTCTAATTTGATTGTGCGTGCAGATGATACGGGTAGGATAATACGATTAAAAGATGTTGCCGAGATTCGAGATCGTTTCTCAGAGACTCCTAACGCTACTTATTTTAATGGAGACCTATCAGTTAATGTCCAAATAACAAGTACGAATACAGAGGATCTGATTTCATCAGCAGAAAAGACCAAAGCATATATAGCAGATTTCAATCAGAAGTATAATAATGTACAACTCAATGTAGTTAGTGATCGATCTATTGCCTTAGTTCAACGTACAGAGCTTCTTACAGAAAATGCAATAATAGGAATGCTATTGGTACTCATCTTTTTGTCCTTGTTTCTTAATACAAGACTGGCGTTTTGGGTTGCTTTTGGGCTTCCCGTAGCGTTTTTAGGGATGTTCATTTTTGCGGGAATCTTTGATGTCACTATTAATGTATTATCCTTATTTGGGATGATTATAGTAATAGGAATCTTAGTTGATGATGGTATTGTAATCGCCGAAAATATTTATCAGCATTATGAAAAAGGAAAAAGCCCTGTTCAAGCGGCAATAGATGGTACAATGGAGGTGATACCACCTATCATTTCTGCAATTATTACTACGATACTTGCTTTTGGAATCTTTTTATTCCTAGAAGGTAGGATAGGGGAGTTTTTTGGAGAGGTTTCAGTAGTGGTGATTCTTACACTTACCGTATCTTTGATAGAGGCATTGATTATTTTGCCAGCTCACTTGGCACATTCCAAGGCACTTAAGAAACATGACTCTAAGCCAAAAACAAGTATAGGTCAATTGTTTGCAAAACTACGCTATATCAATACTTTTGGAGACGCTATTATGCGTTGGTTGAGGGATAAAGTATATAGTCCAGCACTACGTTTTGCGTTACAAAACAAACTTTTTACATTCTCTCTTTTTGTTGTGCTTCTTATTCTAACTTTAGGGAGTGTTGGTGGTGGAATAGTTAGGACAGCCTTTTTTCCGCAGATAGCAAGTGATCGCTTGGTAATTAATCTGGTAATGCCCAATGGTACTAATGAGAAAGTAACGGATAGTATTATTTCTTTAATAGCAGAAAAAGCTTGGGAAGTCAATGAAGAACTTACTAGAGAATATCTTAAAGGTGAAGAGTACGAAGATAAAGTACTATTTGAAAATGTAATCACTAATATAGGTCCTGGATCAGCAACAGCTTCTTTGGTTGTTAATTTGTTGCCAGGAGAAGAACGTCCTGATACTGTAGCATCTTCTATCGTCACAAACCTTATTAGGGAAAAAATGGGAGAAGTTACAGGAGTAGAAAGTTTGGTGTATGGTAGTGGTGGTAACTTTGGTGGTAGACCTGTTTCTGTTTCTTTATTAGGAAATAATATTCAAGAACTCAAAGCAGCCAAAGCAGAACTAAAAGACGCGTTGGTTAATAATGTATTACTAAAGGATATTACCGATAATGATCCTGCAGGAATTAAAGAGATTCGAATAGAACTAAAGGAAAATGCATATTTACTGGGGTTAAATCTTCGTGATGTAATGGCGCAGGTTCGTGCAGGGTTTTTTGGAGTACAGGCACAACGTTTTCAAAGAGGACAAGACGAAATACGAGTTTGGGTACGATATGATCGTGATAACCGTTCCTCTGTCTCTAATTTGGATGATATGCGTATAACTACGATAAGTGGAGATCGAGTGCCGCTTAATGAGATTGCAGTGTATAGCATAGAAAGAGGAGATGTTGCAGTTAACCATTTGGATGGACGTCGAGAAATACAAATTTCTGCGGATTTAAAAGATGTAGAAACCACAAGTGCTACAGATATTATGCAGGGGATACGTACGGTAACCATACCAGAAATAATTTCAAAATATCCAACCGTTACTCCTTCCTATGAAGGGCAGAATCGTGAGGCAGGTAAACTTTTGGGATCACTTAGACCAGTAGGACTTACGGTATTGGCATTAATCTATATGACCATTGCATTTACCTTTAGAAGTTATAGTCAGCCATTATTACTATTGTTACTTATTCCATTAAGCTTACCAGCTGTGGCATTTGGTCACTGGGCACATAATTTTCCAATCAATATTTTATCAATGCTAGGGATTATAGCGCTTATTGGAATTATGGTTAATGATGGTCTGGTTCTTATAGGTAAATTTAATAATAACCTTCGGGAAGGTTTGTCTTTTGATGAAGCTATTTATGAGGCAGGTCGGTCCCGCTTCCGTGCTATTTTCTTAACATCACTTACAACAATAGCTGGGTTAGCACCATTGATTTTTGAAGAAAGTCGTCAAGCAAAATTTCTTATTCCTATGGCTATTTCTATTGCTTATGGTATTGGTTTTGCTACTGTGCTCACATTGTTGCTATTACCCCTATTTTTATCCTTCAGCAATAGTGTAAAAGTAAGTTTAAAATGGTTATTTACAGGGAATAAGATAACCAAAGAAGAAGTGGAAAGGGTCATTAAAGAACAAAAAGAAGAGGATGAAGAACAACATCGTGAATTGCAAGTATAATACCCATGTTATGAGATTATTTTGTCTGCTGTTTTTGATTTCTTGTAATGTAACATCTCAGCAATTAACCAAGCAAGAGGCAATACGACTTACCTTAGAAAACAATTTTGGAATATTGATCGCTAACAATTCAATAGCCGTAGCCAAAAACAATAAAGGGATTCTTAACTCAAGATATCTACCCACCTTGTCTACAAGTGCTGGAGCGAACTACCAATCAGCCAATAGTACAACATCTTTTGGAGGAGCGATAAATCCAAATACGGGAGAACCTCGTACAGATATTGAAATTGAAGATGCAGAAACCCAACGGTATAATGCAGGTGTCAACCTTAATTATACATTATTTGATGGTTTAGGTAGGTTGTATAACTATAAGCGGTTAAAAGAAGAGTATAATCTTACAGAATTACAAGCTAGAGAAACAATAGAGAATACGATTCTACAGTTGTTTACAGTGTATTATGAGGTTGCTAGATTATCAGAAAATGAACAGATTTTACAAGAGACACTTAAAATTTCTCGAGAGCGTGTATTACGATCTAATTATCAATTTGAGTATGGTCAGAATACAAAACTCAATGTGCTTAATGCCGAAGTAGATGTAGCTAATGATAGTATTAATTTATTGAATACAAGACAACAATTAATAAATACCAAGAGAGACCTGAATGTTATTTTGGATAATGAGTTAGAGCTTGACTTTGAGGTAGATACAATCATACAATTTATCTCTAAACTCAAATTGGATGAGTATTTAGAGAAATCTACAGAAAATAATGTGACCTTATTACAAAATGAGAGTAATATCAAGATGTCTGATTATGATATTAAGGTAAGTAAATCTGGATATTTACCTACCGTAGGACTAACGGGTTCATATGGTTGGAATGAAAATAGAAATCCGCCATCAGCATTTTTTCCAGGTAATGTTTCTGATACCTATACATTAACAGCAGGAGTGAGTCTTATCTGGAATCTTTTTGATGGAGGTAGTACAATTACCAGAGTAAAAAATGCAAAGATTGCTCTGGATAATCAAGAAATCATAAGAAACCAGGTGCAGAAGGAGGTTAAACGAGATATTGCCAATGCCTTTGGTAATTATGAAAACCGCTTGAATATTTATAAAATTCAACAACAAAATGTATTGACCAATCAAAATAACTTCGAACGTACAAAAGAACGTTTTAAGTTGGGACAGGTAACCTCAATAGGATTCAGGCAAGCTCAGATCAATTTAATTCTTGCAGAAACCAATAAGAATTCTGCGAAATATGATGCTAAGATTGCTGAATTACAACTATTACAGTTAACAGGGCAGCTGCTTAACGAAGAATTTTAAGTTTCTCTGTGATTATTGATGTAGTAAGCTTATTGAAGTGTAATGAATTAAAAACGTGAGTTTCTATAAGGATTTGGTTTAAAAAAGTCGTCAAATAGAATGATTTTTCAGAGTGATCTCTCGACTTTGCTTGAGGTGATAGAAGAAAAATTATATCGACTTTCATCTATGCTTAGGATAACGAGTTTTTTTAATTAAAAATTTACTCGTTTTCGATACAATTTTCTTATACCGGGTTCAAGTTAAACCCGTTTTATGTATTAGAACTTCGTGATGGAGCTTTGAAATAACATAAATACGGATGTTTTCTTAATTTCTGCATAACACCGTTATGGTGAAATTAAAAAATATAGTGAAGCGCCAGTATTTGCAGTAGTTCAAAGATGTAATAGATTTTTTAATGCATAATGCGGGTTAAAAGAAAGGAGTTATGTTCGAACATTTTTTTCAATGTCCGTATTGTTGGGAAGAAATATCTATGTTATTAGATCCTTCAATACCATATCAGATATATGTTGAAGATTGCGAAGTATGTTGTAATCCTATTGAGCTTCATCCCAGATTTGAAGATCAGGAATTAGTAGCTTTTGAAGCATTAAATATCGAGCAATAGTTTAATAGTTTTTTGTCATTCTAACATGGGCTGGAATTTATTGGACAAGGATCTTTGAATATATAGATTCTGGATGAGGTCTGGAATAACAATTGAGAAATGATATAAAATAACAATCCCAAAGAAAACTTTCTTTGGGATTGTTATTTTATTAATAATTAAATTTAAATATTCTCTGCTAACCAATCTCCTACTTCTGTAGTTGTATAAGCTTTGTTGCCTCCAGAAAGATCTTCAGTTACAATTCCTTCATTAAGAGATTTGTCAACTACTGCTCTAATCGCTTTAGCTTCGTCATTTAATCCAAATGCAGTTTCAAACATCATTGCGGCAGAAAGTACAGTGGCCAAAGGGTTGGCAATGTTTTTTCCAGCTGCCTGTGGGTATGATCCGTGGATAGGCTCAAATAAAGCTGTTTTTTCTCCCAGGGAAGCAGAAGGCATAAGCCCCATTGAACCAGAAATAACAGAAGCTTCATCTGTTAAGATATCACCAAATAAGTTTTCGGTAATTAATACATCATATGAGTTTGGCCATTGTACCAAACGCATGGCAACTGCATCAACAAATTCGTAACTTACTTCGACTTCTGGATAATCTTTCTCCATAGCCTGTACAGTTTCTCTCCAAAGCCTAGAGGACTCCAGGACATTAGCTTTATCTACACAGCATAATTTTTTGTTTCTTGTCATTGCCATTTCAAAACCTTTTTTAGCTAGGCGTTGAACTTCTACTCGCGTATATGTACAGGTATCATATGCTGTATTGCCATCATCCTCTCTTCCTCGTTTTCCAAAATAGATACCACTGGTAAGTTCGCGAAGAAATACTAAGTCTGTTCCTTCTATTCGCTCTTGTTTTAATGGTGATTTATCGATCAATGAAGGGAAAGTAAATGTTGGTCTCACATTGGCGAATAAACCTAATTTTTGACGCATCTTAAGTAATCCTTGTTCTGGGCGTACTTTTGCAGATGGATCATTATCGAATCTAGGGTGGCCAATAGCTCCAAATAATACAGCATCGGCATTTATACAGATTTCATGAGTTTCATCAGGATACGGTTCTCCTACTGCATCTATGGCAGCTGCACCAGTAAGTGCAGTAGTCCAACGTATATTGTGATTATGTTTTTTTGCAATTGCATCACAAACTTTTACAGCTTGATCGATTACTTCGGGTCCGATACCATCACCTGGTAACAGTGCTATGTTTAATTCCATTTTTTATTCTAAAAATTATTGTTCTATGATATTCAGCATTTTTTCTGTGGCTTTGATAGCAGAAACCGTTTGATCAGAATCTAATCCTCTGGTAACAAATTCCTTTACTTCTGTTTTCCAGGTAATGACAGTTTCGCAAAGTGCGTCAGAGTTACTTCCTGGAGGAATCCTAACGGCATAATCTATAAGTTTGGGTAATATTTTATTTTTTTGTTTGTAAACCTTCCCAAGGGCATTTATAAAAGCATCGTATTGACCATCTCCCTGCGCATGTTCTTCTATAACCTCATCTTCTATTTTTATCGCTACAGTAGCAGAAGGGCTTAATCCTTTGGCGTGATTTAACACGTAAGATTTAATCTTTACTTTCTTTGTATATAATTTACTGTCTAATACATCAGAAATGATATACGGCAGATCATCCTGGGTAACAACTTCTTTTTTGTCCCCAAGTTTAATAATTTTTTGAGTAACTTTTTTAATGTCTTCTGGGCTCAGTTTTAACCCCAGCTCCTGAAGGTTTTTCTCTATGTTTGCTTTTCCAGAGGTTTTTCCTAATGCATATTTACGTTTTCTACCAAAACGTTCTGGCATGAGATCATTAAAATAGAGATTGTGTTTATTGTCTCCATCTGCATGAATACCTGCTGTCTGAGTAAATACATTGTCTCCTACTATAGGTTTATTTGCGGGTATTTTAAATCCAGAAAATGTTTCGACAAGTTTACTAACTTTATATAAAGCTACTTCTTTTACTCGAGTGGTTACATCAGGAACATGATCATTAATCACAGCTATTACACTAGCAAATGGGGCGTTTCCTGCACGTTCTCCCATTCCGTTCATAGTAAGATGCAGTCCATCAACTCCAGCTTTAAGTCCTTCGATAGCGTTGGCGACTCCAAGATCATAGTCATTGTGTGCATGAAAATCAAAGTGGATATCAGGGTATTTGTTTCTAAGTTCTGTTATATACGTATATGTTTCTGAAGGAATTAGAACACCTAGAGTGTCGGGTAATAAAACCCGTTTTACAGGTTGCGTACACAAAAAATCAAGGAATTGATATACATAATCTTTAGAATTACGCATTCCGTTACTCCAATCTTCTAGATATATATTATTGATAATACCTTCTTTTTGTGCTAACTCGAAAGTGGTTTTAATATCATTAAAATGCTGCTCTGGAGTTTTCTTCAGTTGATATTTAAGATGATTCAAAGACCCTTTGGTGAGCAGGTTTTGTACTTTTGCGCCAGTATCTTTCATCCATTGTATAGATTTTCCTCCATCAACGAATGTTAATATTTCTACACGATTAAGATATTGATTTTCTTTAGCCCAATTAATGATGTTTTTTACTGCTTCAAACTCTCCTTCAGAAACTCTAGCAGATGCTACTTCTATGCGATCCACTTCTAATTCTTCGATGAGAAGTCGTGCAATGGTTAATTTTTCTGAAGCAGAAAAGGATATTCCAGAAGTTTGTTCACCATCCCGGAGGGTAGTATCCATTATTTCTATGGTTCGTTTGCTCATTTCTTCTATTTCTTAGACCTCACAGGTTTTCGAAACCTGTGAGGTCTTTTTTGGAATTATTTTTTTGCGTTAGGGATAGTAGTGATATCCTTTTATGTCATCCTGAGTTGTTACACTGAGCTTGTCGAAGTGTAGTCGAAGGAAGTTATAAAAGATATAGCGAATAGCCCGCTCGAACGCCCAAATTATATTTAAAAAGGGCGCTCTGCTGCAAATTCCTGAATTTCTGATGTCATTTTGGTTAGATAATCAATGTCATCATATCCGTTAAGCATATTTTCTTTTTTATAGGGATTGATCTCAAAAGATTCTGACTCTCCAGAAGCTTTAATCGTAATAGTTTGTTCTGGTAAATTTATTTCTATTTCGGTTTTGGGATTAGCTTCTATAGCGTCAAAAATATTTTTAAGAAATTCTGGACTTACCTGTACAGGTAAAACGCCAATATTTAGGCAGTTACCTCTAAATATATCTGCAAAAAAACTAGAAACCACACATCTAAATCCGTAATCATATACCGCCCAGGCAGCATGTTCTCGAGAGGATCCTGATCCAAAGTTTTTACCACCAACAAGGATTTTTCCACTATATTTTGGATTATTAAGAACAAAATCTTCTTTTGGACTATCATCATTGTTAAATCTCCAGTCTCTAAAGAGGTTGTCTCCAAACCCTTTGCGTTCAGTTGCTTTAAGGAATCGAGCAGGGATGATTTGATCTGTATCTACATTTTCTATGGGTAATGGAACAGCAGTGGTGGTTAGTATATTAAATTTATCGTATGCCATTTTTTCTTTTTTTAATAGTTACACTAAAAGCGTTCTAGGATCGGTTACTACTCCGGTAACAGCAGTTGCTGCAGCTACAAGAGGACTTGCTAATAAGGTTCTTGATCCAGGCCCTTGTCTTCCTTCAAAATTTCTATTCGATGTGCTCACTGCTAATTTTCCGGAAGGAATTTTATCTGCATTCATTGCCAAACAGGCAGAACATCCAGGTTCTCTTAAAGTAAATCCTGCTTCTGTAATAATGTCGAGGATGCCTTCTTTTTTAATTAACCCTTCTACTTCGTGCGATCCAGGAACTAACCAGGCGGTAATATTATTTGCTTTCTTTTTTCCTTTAACTATAGAAGCAAAAGCTCTAAAGTCTTCAATTCGTCCATTGGTACAGCTTCCTAAGAATACATAATCTACTTTTTTACCGATCATAGGATCTCCTTCATTAAAATCCATATAACCTAAAGATTTTTTGTAAGTAGCAACACCACCTTCTATGGTTTCTGCAGTAGGGATGTGGTTGGTAATTCCGATTCCCATTCCTGGATTGGTTCCATAAGTAATCATGGGTTCGATATCGGCACCATTAAACGTAAGCTCTTTATCAAAAACAGCATCTTTGTCTGTTTTTAAGGTTTTCCAATATGCCATAGCTTTATCCCAGGCATTACCTTTTGGAGTAAGGGGTCTGTCTTGTATATATTCATATGTTTTTTCGTCTGGTGCTATCATTCCTCCTCGGGCGCCCATTTCTATACTTAAATTGCAGACTGTCATACGACCTTCCATCGTCATGTTTCTAAATACATCTCCTGCATATTCTACAAAATACCCTGTAGCTCCAGAGGTAGTGAGTTGCGAGATAATATATAGCGCTACATCTTTAGGTGTTACTCCAAAACCAAGTTCTCCATTAATATTGATACGCATCTTTTTTGGCTTAGGTTGCATGATACATTGTGAGGATAGTACCATTTCTACTTCTGATGTACCAATACCGAATGCAATGGCACCAAAAGCTCCATGTGTAGATGTATGAGAATCTCCACATACTATTGTAGCTCCTGGAAGTGTAATTCCATTCTCAGGTCCTACAACATGTACAATACCATTTTTTTGATGTCCCAATCCCCAGTGAGAAATACCCCATTCTGTTGCGTTTTCTTCTAATGCTTTAAGTTGATTAGCAGATAATGGATCATCTACTGGTAGGTGTTGGTTTATTGTAGGGGTATTATGATCTGCCGTGGCAAAAGTACGTTCTGGATATAATACTTTGTTTTTTCTGTCTTTTAATCCTAAGAAAGCTACTGGACTAGTAACTTCATGAATAAAATGTCGATCAATAAAAAATACATCTGGTCCATTTTCTATTTTACGCACTACGTGCGAATCCCACACTTTGTCAAATAATGTTTTACTCATTTTTATGATCTTTACTATTGTAATTGATATGATACCTTTCGCGCACCTTATTATTAAAATGTTAAAAAGCAGACAAATTTACAAGATACTAGAGATACGTACTAATAAAAGTGCAAAGTTTAGAACAATTTTAAATATATTTCAATAATAGAGCAAATTATGAATGATTTGATAAAAAATAGGCTGTTTTTTATAATTTAAAACATTAGGATTAAGGTATCTGGTTAAAAATCAATAAGTAAGAAAATGGTTTTGATAAAAAGAATTAGTTTTTGTTAATTATACTTTGTAAAACTAAAAAAGGTTGTATATTTGCCGTCCGAAAGGGATAATAAGTAATTTGTCAAGCTCATAACTTGAAGTTTAGCGACAAGTAAATTACAGATTATATATCGCGGGATAGAGCAGTAGGCAGCTCGTCGGGCTCATAACCCGAAGGTCACAGGTTCGAGTCCTGTTCCCGCTACAACAGGTAACCTCTTGATTTTCAAGGGGTTATTTTTGTTTAAGGAAGTCTGCTTATAAGGATTTTTCATTGGATTTTGGTTTGGAGTACTGTTATGGAGTACTGAATATTGTGCTTTTAATCTCCGAAAATAGTCAGCTCAGCGATAGCTTTCTTAATTATTTTCTTGTCAATATAATGCTTGTCTAAGACTTCGTCAGTTGAGGTGCAATTTCTACGTTTATTTTATAAAAAAGCGTTCCTTATAAGGTACTATATTGAAAACAAGTTAGTTGTGAGTCATGGGATTCCATTGATTTAAAATGAATTAACTAGTATCGGTTTTATTAGTTTATTTTTGTTTTCGATTATAAGAATTAACTATTCGCA
>CANMLS010000046.1 GCA_947498785.1 uncultured Aquimarina sp.
TATATTGGAATAGGGCATAGGGACTTTAGTCCCTAATAAAACCAAACCTCTGCACTTTCAGTGCAGAGTGATTTAGTCTGAATCCTAATTTTAACAAAACTTTGGGCATAAAAAAAGACGGAATGAAATTTTCCGTCTTTTTGTAATTTTTTATTGTGTTCTATTAGAAGATATAGTATCCAACAGATACCTGAAAAGCAGAGTTTTTAGCTTCTACATTATCGATAACGTCAGTAAAACCAAAGTTATATCGTAACTGACCAAAAAATGGTCCAAATTCTACTCCAGCACCTACAGCACCACTAAGGTCAAAACTTTCTGGATCACCAACTGCAAAATTATCATTAACTACAAAACCAAACTGTGGTCCTGCTTCTACACTAAAGATTTTAGCAAATTTAAGTTTTACAAGGATAGGAAGATTTAGATAATCAATATCTGTATCTTCTATTCCTTGAGCAGAATATAAAAGTTCTGGTTGCAGAGCAATAGTTTCTGCAAGACTAACTTGCAAAACAGCACCGATATGGTATCCTGTTCTTCCATCCAAATTATCATTTACATCATCACCATTGAGCGTAGCAAAATTTACCCCACCCTTAAAACCGAATTTGATGTCTTGTGCATTTGAAGATACTGAAAAACTAATTACTGCAATTGCTAATAAAAAAAGCTTTTTCATAATTGTAAATTTAAGGTTTGTTTAGAGCCAAAGATAGGAACTTAAACCTTAAATAAATGTTAAATTTGACCTGTTTAAGCTAATTTTAGCTGTTATTTTTGAGTTTAATCGATATAATTTTGAAGCAAAGATTGTTGTATATTCGCAGCAAATTCAAGATTATAACCCACATTGCAACACGAATTCACTATACAAGTTTCGCCAGAGATTGCCGTAAATTCAGATCGGTTAAAAGCTACTGTAGCTAAAAATAATAGTATTCCTCTACAAGAAATCAAACATATACAAGTCTTAAAACGATCAATAGATGCAAGACAAAAAGTAATTAAAGTCAATCTAAAACTGAAAGTTTTTGTACAGGAAGAATTTGTAGATTCAAGTATCGAACTACCAAAATATCCTTATGTATCGAATGCTCCAGAAGTTGTAATTATTGGTGCAGGTCCTGCTGGTTTGTTTGCTGCATTGCGGTGCATAGAATTGGGGTGTAAACCTATTGTTTTAGAACGAGGTAAGGATGTGAGAACACGCCGTAGAGATTTAAAAGCAATTAATAGAGATCATATTGTCAATGAGGATTCTAATTATTGTTTTGGAGAAGGAGGTGCAGGAACCTATAGTGATGGAAAATTGTATACTCGATCTAAGAAAAGAGGAGATGTTAATCGTATTTTGGAACTTTTGGTTGCTTTTGGTGCTACAAATCAGATACTTGTTGATGCTCATCCACATATTGGAACGAACAAATTACCAGGTATTATAGCCGCAATTCGTGAAACGATAATAGAAAGAGGAGGAGAAATACATTTTGAGGCTCGTGTTATTGATTTTGAAATTAAGAATTCAGAAGTTAATGGGGTTACATTACTAGGAGGAAGTACTATAGCTACAAATAAATTGATTTTGGCAACAGGGCATTCTGCGAGAGATATTTTTGAATTACTATATCATAAACAAATAGAAATTGAAGCAAAACCTTTTGCTTTAGGAGTACGAGTAGAGCATACACAGCAATTAATAGATCAAATTCAGTATAAATGTGAAGTACGGAGTCCGTATTTACCTCCTTCTCCTTATAGTATTGTTAAGCAGGTTAGGGGAAGAGGTATGTATTCTTTTTGTATGTGTCCAGGAGGAGTTATTGCACCTTGTGCGACTAGTCCGGGAGAAGTAGTTACCAACGGCTGGTCTCCTTCAAAAAGAGATCAATCTACTGCAAATAGTGGTATCGTTGTAGAGCTTAAGATGGAAGACTTTAAACCATTTTCTAAATACGGTCCATTATCTGGAATGTATTTTCAAAAAAGTATCGAACAGCAAGCTTGGGAAGTAGGAGGGAAAACTCAACGAGTTCCTGCACAAAGACTGGTTGATATGGTAGAAGGAAAGGTATCATCAAATCTTCCTGTAACTTCATATAAACCAGGATTAGCATCTGTGGATATGAAAGCTGTGTTTCCAGAGTTTATTCATAATACATTAAAAGATGGTTTTAAAGCTTTTGATAAAAGTATGCGTGGGTATCTTACTAATGAAGCTGTTGTACATGCTCCAGAATCACGTACATCCTCACCAATTCGAATTCCAAGAGATTGGAAAACATTAGAACACACACAAATCAAAGGATTGTATCCTTGTGGAGAAGGAGCTGGGTATGCAGGAGGTATAATTTCTGCAGCTATTGATGGAGAAAAATGTGCAACAGCTTGCATTTCAACTTTAAAAATAAACTAATTAGGCTTTTGGATAGAAAATTCAAAAGTTGTTTGTATTTTTTCTTGAGAAGATACCTTTATCTCACCTCCAAGCTTTTTTACAAGCTTCTTTACTGTAGACAGACCTATTCCATTACCCTTATTACCGTTCCTATCGGTATGATTAGCGATGGCAAAAAGATCAAAAATCACCTCTAATTTATTCTTTGGAATCCCCATTCCGTTATCGGTTATCTTGAAATGATAAAAAATATCGTCCTCTTTAGTTTCGATAGATACAATAATTTGTTCTTTATCATTGTACTTAATACTATTTCCGATAAGATTAAAAAAGATTTGTTTTAGCGCAAGCTTGTTAGATTCTAAAATCGGATTTTCTTTTGGAAAATTAATAGTAAAATCTGGTTTAATACTAAGTAAACTAACAATTTCCTGAAGTAAATCGTTTAGAACAAATTTTTCGGGTTTATGATTAATGAGACTTTCACTTTCATAGTGCTCAAGAATATCACCTATATAATTGCTCATTGAAAACGATGAAATTTTAATATATTCAAAGTATTCTAGACTTTCAGAATCCAGTTTGTCTCCAAGTTTAAGTTTTAGTAAATCTGTAGATGTAATAACATTAGCCAATGGCATTTTGAGATCATGAGATATTACTCTGGCAAATTCTCGTAAAGAATCATTACGTTTTTTTAGTTTAGATTGCACGTCCTTCAGATCTCTATTTTTTTTATTGAGCTCAAAAAGCATTATTGTTTGATTAGCCAGAGATTTTAACGATTCTAGTTGTTTTTCTGAAAGTTTTTTTGGTTTGCTATCAATCACACATAATGTACCTAGTGCAAGACCATCTTTATCTAATAGAGGAATACCTGCATAAAAGACTACAATCTTATCTATTTCTGTAAGAGGGTTATTATAAAAACGCTCATCAACTCGAGCATCTTCAACAATTAACGGGTTTTTGGGATCTAGAATGGCATGAGCACAAAAGGATATATCTCTTGGCGTTTCACATATGGCTAAACCATATTTGGATTTAAACCATTGTCGATCTTTATCTACTAAAGAAATTAAAGCTATGTCAGCATCACAAATATATGCTGCAAGCTTAGTAATCTCATCAAATTCCTTTTCGAATTCTGTATCAAGAACATTTAGGGAATTTAAAGCCTCAAGTCTTAGCTTTTCATTTTTTGGTTTTGCAGCTGCTGTCATCCTCGTCATAGAATTGATTAAGAACCATACAATTCTTTTTAAAATTAGCAAAAATAACTTACAAAATGAGGATTAATTAGCATTCCGTACTTATTTTGTGTGATTGCCGTAATGTAACTGTGCGTTTTTTTAGTATAATATACACTCCCATACTAGTCAAAATAGTATGAGAGTTCTTTATAATCAAATCTTTAAGAATTACATGGAGTAACAATCAGTCTTCATAATTGGTTTCATCCTCTAGACTGTTCATAAAAGCAATAATATCGTCGATTTCTTCTTTCGAAAGATGTAATGGGTCAGGAGGTAAAGTTTGATACATTGCATTAATTCCTATACCAACACCGCCTCCACGATTATAAAAGTCGAGTACTTCTTCTAAAGTTTGATATACTCCATTATGCATGTATGGACCAGTTTTACTTATGTTTCTTACTGTAGAGGTTTTGAAAAAATGTTTTCTCTGTTTTGTTTTATATACTTCATATCTTCCTAAATCTTTACTAATAATAGCATTGATTGTGTCGATTTCTTCTGGGACCCCTATTAATTCAATTTCTGATTCTTTATAGTTAGGTGGTACAGTGCCATTAAAAATAGGTGCAAAATGACAGGTGGCACATTTTGCTTTTCCATTAAAAAGATTAAAACCATTAATCTCACTTTGGGTAAGCGTATTTTCTATTTCATTAATATTTTGATCAAATTTGGAGTTAAAAGGAGCTAGGCTTCTTATATAACTCGCAATAGCATTTCTTATCTGAGCATTATTGACTTTTTGATTTTTAAAAACAGTTTTATATGCTTTGAGATAACTACTGTCTTGAGCGACTACTTTTCCTAAAGTTTCTAAATCTGTATGAAACTCATTTTTATTTTCTACCACTGCGATGATTTGTCCTTCCAGGCTACCTGCTCTTTTATCATAGAAAAAAGCCTGTTGTAAACCAGAATAAAGAAGAGTAGGTGTATTACGGGTAACACCTGTACCTATTTTTAACCCATCTGTAAAAGCTTTGTCTGGGTGATGACAGGTAGCACAACTTATTTTTTTATCAGAAGATAAATTAGTGTCATAAAATAGCTTTTTACCAAGAGCTATTTTTTCTGGAGTTGTTTTTCCTGAGTTTCTATCTGCAAAATAAGTGTTGTTATATGTGTTTGCAGAAAAAAGAGAAGTTGCATCATTTTTTATAGCCAGCTCAAAAGGAAAGCTAACATTCCAATCGGTGACTATTTCATTCCAAAGCTCTAATTGTTTATGGGTGTGATTTTTTATAAAGTTATAACGATTAAAAGCATTGAAGTCACCTATTAAATCATGAATTGACGAATCGATTTCTGTGTTCCATTTATCAAATAATTCTTTGTCATTAAATTCATCTTTAAAAATTGCTAAGTAGGTTTTTAGACTTTGGTATACTATTTTAGATTCTTCTAATGAATTTTCTAGAATTGGTGAATCAAATCCAGTAATTCCTGTAAGAGATATTTGAATTATTGATTTTCTAAATAACCATAAGAAATGATATGTTTTTAAGTGACTAAAACTTATATTTTTCTTTATTAATTTCAATCTGTTTGAAACCAAATCCAGATGTTTGTTTATGACTATAATGTCTATGTGCTCTATAAAGATTTCTTCTTCTAAAACCTGGTATCCACTTGGGTTTTTTATTTTGATGTCGGTATAATCTTCTTCTTCAATTTTTAGAATATTTGGTTGGTTTAAAAAACCATAGTTTTCGATATCTAAAGAAGCCAGAATGGGCTCAATTTTTTTAAAATATTTTCGTGATTGTAAAAAGTTATTTTTGAGATCACTAGTATTCATTCGGGCACTATCCAGAGTATTAATAGCTATTGTTATGTCATCAATGAATTGTTCTTTCATTTGACTGTTAAATGATATTTTTTCTGGAGTTTTTACTTGTTCAGAACAAGAAACAACGCTAATTGTCGATATGATAAAGAGGCTTATCATAAAATAAGCCTCTTTATTAAAATTTAATAGAACTTGAATCATATACTATCTTTCTAATCCTTTGATAACATATAGCATACTACCTTCTTTTCGGCTATTTGCAACATCTGGATTTGCAGTTGGATCGGTAAAAGGTATTCCATCTGCTCTTTCCCATCCGTGATTTTGAGTAATCATAAGGAATGTATTATCCACATCAATAACATCAGAAATATCGATCATACCAGTGATTTCCCATATTTTATCTATACTACCGTATCCAGCCCCTGCAGCTTTAACCTGATCGCATTCTAGCACTACTTTTAATTCTCCAGTATTTAGGTTGTACTGATAAAGTCTAGCATAGTGATCAGCAGCTGGTTTAAATCCTTGAATCCCGTTAGGATCTTCTTGAATATATGCATAGTTTTCTGTTACTGTAATATTATCTGGACTATGGAAAGCCTCGGCTGTACCACCTACTTTATCACCATCTAATACACAAGTTATTTTACCTGCTCCATATGGGTTTTTACTATTTAATTCAACCTTGTAAACTCTTCCAGAACGAGTTCCTTTTCCAATTAATCCAGGCTTATCTCTACCAGTAACAGCAAGATATACTTCTAGATTGTTACTTCTAAATCCTCTTCTCCAATCTATATCTTCTAATCTAGAGAATCCCATAACACCTTTTTCTTTGGCTTCTGCATCCAATAGATCGATATCTTTTTCTTTTAATTCTACAAACTCCATATCATATGCAACACCTTCTTCCATATCCATTTCATAAGTAACGTCTGGCGAAGTAACTTTTAGTCCATATAATTTTCCTCCTTCTAGGTCTCCTTTTCTACCTACATACATTCCTAATTGTCCAGAAGGAACTTCGTTATTACTATTGTCATCTCCAATAAAAACTACCGTTTTCCCTGGATATGCTCGTCTGCTAAGCGCTACTGCATTTTCTGTCGACCATTGCCCTAATGCAGATAACATTCTTGGTGCAGATGCTTCTGATGCATCTTTATATGGATCAGTTGCAAAAACCCCTTTGGAGTTTCCTCCCCATTCACCACCAGATAAGTACAAAGGACCAAAACCATGTACAGAAGGAGTGATTAGAGAACCAGAACATTGTGCAGTATTAGCAGTCGCTAACGCATTAAGAATATGTTCTCCTTTGATGGGTTTAAAAGTTTCATCCAAAGTAATTCTCGCTACAGAATAGTCTGCCTCTATGTTGTTAATTAAGGTAAAAGTCCCATTTTTATTACGAAGTAACCCAGCACCATCGGCCATAGATCCATAGGTGAAATTTGGAATATAGGTGTCTTCAGAAGATAGTAAGTTATAAATTTCTATATCCGAAAATTCTGAAGTTTTTTCTACCAGAATAGGGGAAACAGAATGATTTTTTAATTCAATTTTCCCTGTTGGAGGTTTAACAGGTCCATTGTAGTCATCAAGATTACAGGAAATAAGAACTGAAGCTAATACGAGATAAGCTAGATTAAAATAGTTTTTCATGATTGTGTGTGTTTTTTTTCGTTCACACAAATTTAACTCTAGGGTTAGCTGAATTACTTTATCAAGATGTTTTATGTTTATTAAAGAAATATCATTATAATGTTTACAACGTAAAATTAATATTACTCTTTAGAATGAATCTAAACTTAGAATTTCTCGAATACACCAAGACCAAATAATGCGTAATCATACTTAACTGGGTCAATTGGATCTAATATTCTAAGTTTACTATCCAGTTGAAACAATGCTTTTCCATCATTTTGTTTGCGTTTTAATAACCCTAATTTTCGAGCAACATTTCCAGAATGAACATCTAAAGGGCATGATAATTGAGAAGGAGAGAGGCCGTTCCATATTCCCAGATCAACACCAGCTTTGGCATCTCGTACCATCCATCGTAGAAACATATTAATACGTTTGGCAGCAGAATTTTTATGAGGGTCACTGATATGTTTTTCGGTTCTAGATTGATGAGGGAGGCAAAAGAATTCTTTTTTGAACTCATGAATTGCATTTTGAAGTGTCTTTTCTGAAACAAATTGCTTAAAAAAACTCTCCATGTCATCGAATTTAATATATAAATGATGTAAAGCTTTAATAAAATAGGTGAGATCTATATCGTTAAAAGTTCTATGTACGAAACCTTCTAAATTTTTAAGGTCATTTTCTGTATGATTCATTATAAAATCATGTGGGCTATTTCCTAAAAGATTCATTAACCGATGAGCATTATTTAAAATACTTTTGCGATTTCCCCAAGAAATAGTGGCTGTTAAAAAACCTGATATTTCAATATCCTTTTTTTCTGTAAAGAGATGGGGTATTTGAACAGGATCAGTTTCTATAAATTTTGGTTGTTCATAGAAAGCAGCTTTCTCATCAAGAAATTCTTTGAGCTCAGTTTTATTTAATTTTTTCACTTAAGTTATCCAACAATTTTACCATCGACCATAACCAATTTTCTATCTGCCATATCAGCTAATTCCTGATTATGTGTAACAATTACAAAAGTTTGACCAAATTCATCTCTAAGTTTAAAAAACAGTTGATGTAGATTTTCTGCTGCTTCACTATCCAGGTTTCCAGATGGTTCATCTGCAAATATAACTTTTGGGTTATTGATTAGAGCTCTTGCAACAGCTACACGCTGTTGTTCTCCTCCTGATAATTCACTAGGTTTGTGGTTATAACGATCAGAAAGGGCAAGAAAGTCTAAAAGTTCTTTTGCTCGTTTCTCTACTTCGGCTTTTGGTGTTTTCTTAATAAAAGCAGGGATACATACATTTTCAAGAGCAGTAAATTCTGGTAATAGCTGATGAAACTGAAAGATAAAACCTAGTTGTTCATTTCTAAATTTTGAAAGTTGTTTCTGTGATAACGAATTAATATTTGATTCATTAATCAATAAATCACTTTTTTGTGCTTCGCTAACTCGATCCAATGTACCCAAAATTTGTAATAATGTTGTTTTTCCAGCACCAGATGCACCAACAATAGATACAATTTCTCCTTGTTTGATATGAAGATTTACACCTTTAAGTACATGAAGATCTCCATAATTTTTATGAATATTATTTGCTTTAATCATCTGTTTTTTCAACTTGATGGAGTGAAAGTAATCAATATCCATAGAATCCCCAAGATTATCCTTTAGAAGAACGTTTTAAGTTATTCACATCAAGAAAATATACAACTCTTAAAGACAAACTATGTTGTATAGGTTGACTAAAAAGGTTATCCAAACTCTGAGAGTAATTTAATGTAGATAATTCATCCTCATTAAATATTTGGTTGCGGTAGAGTAGAGTAGCTTCACTTCCAGGAGCAAAACGCCAATTAAAACTCAGATCCAGATTCCAAATATTAAAATTTGTGTTAGGATCATTTTCTGATATATCATAATCTGTAGGTGACCTCGAACCATTTTCATTAAGAATAAAAAAAACATTATCAGTATAGTCTGCTGTACTCCAAAAGTTTCTAAAACGTAAATTAATTGCTTTAAAAGGATTAAAATTATAACTAGCGCTAAGTGAATTTTCTAAAGATATAACATCTCGTTGTCCTAGAAATACATCTACATCATTATCATCAACATACCCAAAGTTTTTAGGTCTGTTAAAGTATTCTGATCTCCAGATTAAAAGTAATTTATCTGAAAATCGATATCTAGGGGAGATTTCTACTCGATAAATTTTTTGAGGATCCCCAAACCATTGTCTGGTACCAGCACTAATATCGTATGCAAATTTTTTCCTGAAGTCGGATGAAACAAAAACTCTTCCTCCAACACTAGAGCTAAATGTCACGAATCTGCCATCAACTCTAGGCTCAAAATAATTTTGATTTTTAGAATTATAAGATCCTCGGGCACCAAAAGCAAACCGTTCTCTAGTCGCAAAAAATGTATTGATTCCAATTGAGTTTTGGGTTTGGATACTAGGATCATATAAACGCTGATGTCTTGCAAAAACATTGATGCGATATGTGTTAAAAATACCTTTGGGTTCAAAAATCTGATAGGAAGCATTAAGCCTAAAATTGTTAAAATTATTTCTTAAGCTTACACCCAAATCATTAACATCATAGGTTTTATTGGCAAGATCGTGACCAAAACCATATCTAAAATTTCCTTTAATACGATCAAAATTAAGTTCTGAAGAAAAACCTCCAATGTTTTCATCTGCCAAGTTTAAATGGCTTACTACTGTTTTGCCAGTTAAGCGATATGAATTGGCTTTGTTGGCAAGATTCCAAGCTAAACCTGTTACGTTGGCATCTCTATATTTACTTCCGCTACGAGTAACATTTGTATTGATTAATGAAACAGAAGAATTATTATTAAACTGCTGATCCAATACAAAGATATTATAGTTTGCTAAAGGTTCAATCACTTCTTTGCGACTAGTATTGTTAATTGTATCGGTAATTTGTATCTCTGTTTTTTCTGTTATTGCATTAAAAAAACCAATACCTAAATTATCTTTGGTTCTACCAGAAATTTTTAAAGCATTCAGTAAATTTATTTTTGAAGGAGCATCCTCTGCAACTTCATTTTCATTGAGGTCATCATCTGATATTGACGATGAAGGACGACCTCCAACTCTTCTAGAGAAGAAAATATCACCTTTGTTAAATAACTCTGTACCTTCTGTGAAGAATTGTCTGTTTTCTTCAAAAGTCTGTTCAAAAGGCCCAAGATTGAGTCGAACTTCATCAAAAGAAGCTTGTCCAAAATCAGGAATTAAAGTTGCATCCAAAGTAAAACTATCACTCAATCCATATTTTAAGTCCATTCCAGCACTAAAATCTGTTTCGTTCTTTCTGTCAAAATGAGAAACCAAACCTTGCACAAAAGGAAAAAAAATAAGTCTAACAGGTGGATCTATATTCTCTATACCTTTTACCAAGCCATTATATTGTGTTTGTTGTCCAATTTTATTATCTATAAAGTTCCAGGTATGAGTTTGGTTACGCCCTTTTAGTCTTCTGTAAAAGTTGATACTCCAATCTTGTACATCAACCTCAGGAAATCGTAATGCGTTATATGGAATTTTAAATTCTGCATACCATCCTTTTTCATCAAATGAAACTTTGGCTTCAAAAACTACATTATAACTAAAGTCTTCATCAAATTGATCAGCTCTTGCATCTCCAATAGTTCCAGCACTGGTAATAAAAAACCTAGTCTCATTTATACCATCATTATAGGTATTTATACCAATGCTAAAGAAATCTGCTTCAACAGAAATATTATCTCGTTGGCTGAATTGTTTAAGTATTTTATTTTGTTGATTTTCATATAAATAAGCTGCAAAATAAACAGCTTTATCATCATAGGCCATTTTTACTTCTGTTTGCAATTCTTGAGGTATTTCTCCTTCATTTCCTGGTTTCCACATATAAAACTCTCCATTAGCAGGAATATTTTTCCATACATCATCATCTAGAATACCATCAATTTTTGGAGAATTACTAACTCTTTGGGCATTAATTTCTTTTCTTTCTTGAGAAAAAGAATGGGAGATAGAAAATAATAAAACTAATATGTAAATACTGGAATGTAGTTGTATATTCATGAAATTGTAATAAAAACCTTACTTTTTTTAAATTATTCGCAAAACTAACTTTGTATTTGGAGACGACGTACTAACGAAAAGTTAAAAAGAATATCGAATGTTTAATATATGTGTATTTTTGTTAAACAAAAAAATGTTTTTAACATTACTATGGGAAAAATTACTATGCAAGTCGCTGTTTTAGCAGGAGGTTGCTTTTGGTGTACAGAAGCTGTTTTTCAACGTTTAGAAGGAGTTAGTCAAGTTACATCTGGATATACAGGAGGAAATATTAAAAACCCAGCATATAGAGAGATTACTACGGGAAGAACTGGCCATGCAGAGGCAATTAAAATTGAATATAATCCAGAAACAATTAGTTACAAAGAACTATTAGAAGTTTTTTTTGCTACTCATGATCCAACCACATTAAATCGTCAGGGAGCTGATAAAGGTACACAATATCGAAGTGCTATTTTTTATGTTGATAAGGATCAAGAAGAAATTGCGACAAAGATGATCGAAGAGTTAAATAAGGAGCGTATTTTTGATAATCCAATAGTAACTGAAATTACTCCGTTAGGGTTATTTTATAATGCAGAAGAGTACCATAAGAATTATTATAACCAAAACAGTAGTCAGGGGTATTGTCAATTTGTGATAGATCCAAAACTTAACAAATTATATACTACCTTTAAAAACAAATTGAAAAAGAAATAGAGAACTAAATACTATGCCATATAAGAATTTTGAAGAATACAATATAAAAGTAACTGAAGAAGTAAAACAAAAATTTGAATCAATTATAGAAGATCTTGGAGAAGATGTAAACAGAGAAGGTATTCTTAAAACTCCAGAAAGAGCTGCTAAAGCTATGCAATTTCTTACCCAGGGATATCATCAAGATCCGACAGAAATACTGAAAGGGGCAATGTTTAAAGAAGACTATGATGATATGGTCATCGTAAAAGATATTGAGCTGTATTCGTTATGTGAACATCATATGTTACCTTTTTTTGGAAAAGCACATATTGCATATATTCCTAATGGTTATATTGTTGGTTTAAGTAAATTACCAAGAATTGTTGATGTTTTTGCAAGAAGATTACAAGTCCAAGAGAGATTAACACATGACATCCTTGAATGTATTAATAATACTTTAAAACCAAAAGGTGTAGCTGTTGTAATCGAAGCTTCTCATATGTGTATGATGATGCGAGGTGTACAAAAACAAAATTCTGTGACTACCACATCAGGTTTTAGAGGGCAATTTGAAAAAATTGAAACCCGAACAGAGTTTTTAAGATTAATAACTGCAGATTTAGGATAATTATTTTTTGGAATACTCTTTGCTTTATTTGTTGTATATTAAACTTAAAAATAATAATATATATGACAAAAGATAAATATAAAAAGCTAGGACTAAGTTTACTTTTTGATGGACTAGGAATGGTGAGTTATATAATTCCGGGAATTGGAGAAATTACGGATGTTATCTGGGCTCCTTTGGCAGGTTGGCTTATGACTAGAATGTATAAGGGTAATATTGGCAGAGCAGCAGGAGTATTTACTTTTGTAGAGGAGGCATTGCCAGGATTAGATGTTGTACCGTCCTTTACCATAATGTGGGTGTATAGTTATGTAATTAAGAAGGAAAAAGTGAATAAAATTATTGATCTTGATATTTCTTAATCTTTAAAAAAACGAGCAAACCCCATTCTGCTTAACATTTTTTTTTCAAAACTCCAGAAAAATTTAAATTGACCAAATATCCATCCTACTATAAGCAGTAATACCTGATATATGGGAAAAACGATAAAAATTCTAATTGGCCAATAAATCAAACTGTTAGTAGTTTCTTTGGCTAAACCCAGAAACGAAAGTATAGGATCAGAGACTCTTGCTGCGGTTGAGCCAGTAATAGCAAAAACCATAAAAATAGCAATAAGTTCCCATCTGTAGTTGACACTCCATCTAGTTTCGAGAACACCAAAAAGTTTTAAAGTAATAAAAAGGAACAGAGATGATAATAAAATGGTTATAGAAGGAAGTAAACCAAAGTAAATACTATCGGTTTTGGAGATATCTATCGAACTCAGTATGTACTTTGTAATAAGATACCCTGAGAATATCAAACTAAGCAGTCCCAGCGTTGGAAATATTAGTTGCCAACTAGATTTTATTTCCCATCGTTCTTTAAACTTTTGCATGCGACAAAAATACAATTAAAGCTAAACTAAACAATATATTTTCTATAGTAAACTGATAAATTTTTAGGTTAGGTGATTTAAAATCGATTACCTCTAGAGACAATAAATCTTTGTCGATATCGCTGTTCAAAAAATAAGAAGTAATTATAGAGAAGATAGTTTACTTCATATCCATAATGAATATTAGGTTCATAATTAATTTGCTGAACATACAAGTTTGTGTTAAATCGTTGTGGTTGTAATACACGTTGATTGTATTCTGTAACATATATGCGATTTCTTGTTTCCAAAAATGTTTCCCCATAAAATCCTCTAGGTCTTTGGGTAACAAGCCATGAGTTAAATCCAGGTTCTATAATTAAGATCTCATACTCTAGGCTATCATTTGCGATTCTAATGGTATCAGAACCTGTATCTGCAGAAACCATATCCATAGTTTTAGTAGAGGTAGAAGCACAACCAATGATTAATAAGGTTGTTATGATTGTATAAATAAGGTTTTTCATTATTCCAATTTCTCATAAAATACAAAAAAACCGAAGAATTACCTTCGGCTTTAACCATTATTTAGGATTGTATTTTATTTTCCGAATAGTCCTCCAAGAAGTCCTCCAAGACCACCTTTGCTCTTTCCTCCACTACTTAATAACATACCAGCAACGTCATCAAGAATACTACCATCTCCATCGGCATCTAAAAAAGATTCTATCAACGATTGCTCTTTTGAGCCTTTTGCTGCACCTGACATATTTCCTAATAAGTTAGTTAAACCATTAGCATCACTGACATTATTTTGTGAAGCTTGTTTTCCTAAAACCCCCATAAGAATTGGAGCGGCTACTTTTAGAATCTGTCCAACAGAACCAGCGTCTATTCCAGATTTTTGACTTAAAGCGTTTTCAACTGCAGGTTGTTTACCGCCAAGAATATGTCCCAAGATTCCTTCACCATCATTAGTTACACTTTGATCGACACCACCGTCAAACAAACCACCTAAGTTATCTAGGATACCACCAGAATGATTTCCAGTAAGTGCACCTAGTAGACCAGAAGCACCTTCTGGAGTAGAAGCATTACGTTGCATCGCGCCCATCAGCACAGGCATGGCCATACTTAATAATCCACTGGTTTTATCAGTTGATTGCCCTGTTTGTGAACTTACACCATCAATAATTTGTTTGCCCATAGGGCTATTTAAAAGTTCTAAAATTCCAGACATAGTTGTAATAGTTTTTGTGAACCTAAATTTACATCTTTTATTAGTAGAATTTTATAAAGACAATCATTTTATTTTGACCAAAAACAGATTAAATACCATTTTATAGGATGAAGTACAAAAAAAAGGTCATTTCAAAAATTGAAATAACCTTTTTAGCGTTAACACTTATATAATTATAATTAATTCAGAATTTTAATTATTTGTTCTGCCAATTCCTGTCCGATACGATCTTGTGCCTCTCCAGTAGCTGCACCAATATGTGGTGTTAATGATATTTTATTATTCATTAAAACCTTTATAGCAGGACTAGGTTCGTTTTCGAATACATCAAGACCAGCAAACCCTAATTTACCGTTCTCTAAAGCATCAACCAGTGCTACTTCGTCTATTACTCCACCACGAGCAGCATTAATTATACCTGCTCCATCTTTCATTTGTTCAATTTCTGGTTTACCGATAACATACTCTTTTTGTGCAGGGACATGTAGAGTGAAGAAATCAGCTTGTTTTAGTACTTCTTCTTTAGAAACTGTTTTAATTTTAAATGTTAAAGATTGTCCGTCAAAGAAATCTACAGGAATTTCTATTTCTTCAATAAATGGATCGAATGCAATTACATTCATTCCCACTCCGATCGCTATTTTGGCAGTTGCCTGTCCAATACGGCCTATTCCTATAACTCCAAGAGTTTTTCCTCTTAGCTCTGTACCTCCTCCATATGCTTTTTTAAGGTTTTTGAATTTACTATCACCTTCCAAAGGCATATTACGGTTAGAATCATGCAAAAAACGAACACTACCATATAAATGCGCAAATACTAATTCTGCAACAGATCCAGAAGAAGCTGCAGGAGTATTAATTACATGTAACCCCTTTTCACGGGCATATGCAACATCTATATTATCCATACCAACGCCTCCACGGCCAATAATCTTAAGAGAAGGACAATTATCAATGATATCAGTTCTTACTTTGGTTGCACTACGAACAAGTAATACCGTAATTTGATTTTCATTAATATAATCCACTAATTGATCTTGAGCTACAGTTGTAGTTAAGACTTCAAACCCTTTTTTTTGTAGCGCTTCAATTCCGCTTTGTGATACTCCGTCGTTTGCTAATACTTTCATTATTTCTAAATCTTGTTTTTTTATTTAAAATCTCCCAGTGTTATGCTTTTCTTTCTAAGTCTCCCATTACATCAACAAGAGTTGCAACGCTTTCTATAGTCATTGCGTTATACATACTAGCTCTATATCCTCCAACACTTCTGTGCCCATTTACTCCATTAATTCCAGCTTCTTTACACATTGTATCAAAAGTTTCTTTAAGGTCTTCATTAGCCAAAGTAAATGTTGCATTCATATCTGAACGATCTTCTTTTACCGCAAAGCCATTAAACAATGGGTTTAGGTCTATTTCAGAGTAAATAAGTTTTGCTTTTTTCTCATTTAATTCTTCCATAGCAGCTATACCACCAAGCTTTTTTAGCCATCTAAGCGTAAGCATAGAAACATATACTGCAAAAACAGGAGGTGTATTAAACATACTTCCTTTGCTAATATGAACTTGATAATCCAGCATAGAAGGAATCTGTCTTTCTATTTTACCAAGAATATCTTCTTTTATGACAACCATAGTTGTTCCCGAAGGTCCCATGTTTTTTTGTGCTCCTGCGTAAATAAGGCTAAATTGAGAAAAATCTAATTGTCTAGAGAATATATCACTGCTCATATCACATACAAGTGGAATATTTGATACAGGAAAGTCCTTAATTTGCGTACCAAAAATAGTGTTATTACTAGTGCAGTGTAGATAATCTAAATTCTTAGGGATTTCATATCCTTTAGGAATGTAATTGAAGTTTTTATCTTTAGAGGATGCAATTTCTAATACTTCTCCAAACAGTTTGGCTTCTTTAATTGCTTTACCACTCCAGCTACCAGTATTGATATATCCAGCATTAGATTGCAATAAGTTATAGGCTGCCATAAGGAATTGAGTACTTGCTCCTCCTTGAAGAAATAATGCTCTGTACCCTTTACCTTCCAGACCTAACAACTCTAAAGCCAGACTACGGGCTTCCTCCATTATATCAACAAAATCTTTACTACGATGAGAAATTTCGATAATGGAAAGGCCTGAATTATTGTAATCTAAAATAGCTTGAGAAGCTTCTTTAAATACTTCTTGTGGTAAAATAGAGGGTCCAGCGCTAAAATTATGCTTTTTCATGTGCTAATGTTTATTGTTTTTAATGCCCACATGGAATCTTCTTTGACGATCAAAACGTCTTATTATACAAAGTTTAATAATAATTGTTCTAATCGCTTCGGTTTCATCAGTAGTTTTTGTTGTTGTTAAATAGTATTATTTGATAGCGTTTTTACTTCTCTGAAATAGGATTGAAAAAACACCACAAAGGTGCTAATAATCTAATACAAATTCATTGTCAAAATGATAAATTATTCAAGTAATTTTTGCTAAAAATTCAATAATATCAATACTATCTGCATAATCTGAAAGTTGAGGGTGTTGAGTTTTTCCGAAATCAACAGTCTCATAGGGTAAATTTTGACCTACTATACACTGTATTTTTTCTTTATTCAGTTCTAGTTTTTTTAATAATGCTTCATTTGATTCATAAGTTTCATAAAATAACGTTGCAATAGGTGAACCATAATTTTCATCTTCTTTGATCATTAAAAAGCCATTCTCTAATAATTTGTAATTACTCATTAGATATACAGCCTTATTATAGTCATAGTTATTGGCATATTTTGTTTCTTTGATGATATCTTGATAGGAGTATATTGCTCTAAAAAAAACATCAAAATCATAACCCTTAGGAACCATTAATTTAGATACGCTTCTGCATCCTAAGCCAAAATATCTAAAAATATCTTCTCCTAGAGCTTCAAGTTGTTGAATAGTTTCGTTTCCAGTGAGTACTGCAAGAGAGTTTCGATTTTTACGTATGATGTTAGGTACATTTCCAAAATAATGTTCAAAATACCTTGAAGTATTGTTACTGCCAGTAGCAATAACGGCATCAAAATTTTTGAACTTTTCATTGGTAAATGAAATATAAGTTTCAAAATTTGGCTCTATAGCAATAAGATATGAAGACAAAAGAGGCAATAATTGATTATCATTAGAAGATTGTCTTACCAAGACCTTATGTCCCGAAATAAGAACAGAAAGGAAATCATGAAAACCAACTAATGGAATATTACCAGCCATAATAATTCCAACAGTTTTAGAATTGACTTTCTCTAAGTTATATTGCAAAACCCAGTTTGATAAATTGCTTTCTTTTAAAAGATTACTCCATTGTTGTATAGAAAAAAGAACACTTTTTTCTGTAAACCATCCATTATGGTGGACTGCATTCACAATCTTATGAGTCATTTCATCAAAAAAATCATCATTATGAATAACGGAGTTAACTTTCTTGTAACCAGTGCATTTGAATTGGTTAAGAAACTTTCCTAATTCAGAAAAAGCTTTAATACGATCATTTAATAACATCTCTTATTTGTTTATCACTAGTTTAGGAGTTATTTTTGTCCTGCAAATTTAGAATAAAAAAGAGCTATGGCAATTATAATAACAGATGAATGTATAAATTGTGGTGCTTGTGAGCCAGAATGTCCAAACACAGCAATTTATGAAGGAGCAGATGATTGGAGATATTCTGATGGTACAGATTTAGAGGGTGATGTAGTTCTGCCTGGAGGAAAGGCAGTTAATGCTGATGAAGCACAAGAACCAGTTAGTGACGAATTATATTATATAGTACCCGATAAATGCACTGAGTGTAAAGGTTTTCATGAAGAACCGCAATGTGCAGCCGTATGCCCGGTAGATTGTTGCGTACCTGATGAAGATATAGTAGAGACCGAAGAATTCTTATTAAAGAAACAAGGTTTTATGCATAAAGAATAACATTTTGTTGGATGAAATTTAAGAAAAACCTGTCTATTGATAGGTTTTTTTATGGTCATTTTTTAAATTTTAGTACTTTCGCCATTAATTACAACCTCAAATCAAAACATGAAATTATGAAAAAAATAGTTTTCTTTATCTTATTTGTTACAATCTCTATCACTTCTTATGGACAATATCGTTGGGAAGTTTCTGCTGGAGGGACTTTCTCTAAGCTAGACTTTAATGAAATTGAGACCACTGGAGGAACTGGTTTTTTTGTTAATGCTGGATATGGATATGTAATGGGAGTAAGAGCTAAAACCAGTGTTGTTTTTTCTTTAGACCTTTTACAGCGTACTAGCGAGATAGAAGGAATTGGTGATGCAGAAACGTTACAAATAGGATTTAATCCAAAATTTAGATACTTAACTGGTGATGGTAAAAATAGGTTTCGGGGATTCATTAATGTTGGTCCTTCATTTAGAGTCAATACAAAATTTGAATTAGGAGGAGTTGAGCTTGAAGATGAAGCTTATGAGAAATTAGTCATCGGTGGAGTTTATGGAGCTGGTTTTTCTCAAATGGTTGGTGAAATGTTTGATATCATAGCTGAAGTTGGTGTAATGAATGATTTTGTAGATAATATTACTGATGTAGATAGTAAATTTTTTGATATTTATGCAAGAGTAGGGGTTCGATTTAGGATTTATGATGCAAGGCGTTAATATTAATATATTAGAATAAACTTTATAATCCTGCTTCGGCAGGATTTTTTATAGATATATGTCTATTTAATTTTTTGTAAATTAGTTACTTACAAAAAAATAATTGGATGCCAAATTGGAGATATATAATAATTATAATTCTTGCTGTATACTTTGTTGCAAGTGTGGCCTTATATTATTTGCAAGAGTATTTTATTTTTAAACCAGAAAAACTAGATAAGGATTTTCAATTTCATTACAATAATCAAGTTGTAGAAGAGTATAATATAGAAACAAGAGATGGAGCAATCATTAATGGACTTCATTTTAAAGTAGAAAACCCAAAAGGTATCGTTTTATATCTTAAAGGAAATTCTAAAAGTATAAAAGGGTGGGGGAAGTTTGCTGTAGATTTTACCAGACATAAATATGATGTTTTTATGCTAGATTATAGAGGTTTTGGTAAAAGTACAGGAAGACGTTCGCTAAAAGCCATTAAACGAGATCTACAGTTCGTATATACGAAGATGAAAGAAAAAGTAGATGAGAAATATATCATTCTATACGGTAGATCGATGGGTTCTGGTTTTGCTACAAAATTAGCGTCGATTAATGATCCTAAAATGTTAATTCTAGATGCTCCTTATTATAGTTTGAGTAAAGTAGCGGCAAAATTTATTCCTTTTATGCCTATCTCATTGATTATGCGTTATCCTATACCAACCTATAAATGGCTTAAATATGTAAATTGTCCTATTCATATTATACACGGGACTCAGGATAAATTGATTCCTTTTAGGTCTAGTATTAAATTATCTAAAATTAAACCAAAACTTACTCGTTTGTATACCGTGATAGGTGGAGGGCATAAAAACTTAAATAATTTTGAATCTTACCACAAGATGCTTGGAGAAATTATTAATTCAAAAATAAGACGTTTAAACCTATCCGAAACTAGTATTGGAGTCGTACATTCTTCAAAGAAATTAAATGCAGAAGCTTAGAAAAATACTCTTATACGGCTTAGGGTTTTATGGTATTATTGTTTTGTTTTTTTATTGTTTTCAAAAGAAAATGCTTTTTCAGTCAGAAGAGTTACCCAATAACTATATGTTCCAATTCGAGTATCCTTTTAATGAGTTTTTTCTAAAAACAAAAGATGGTAATCAACTTAATGCAATTCATTTTAGCACCACAAATCCTAAAGGGGTTATTTTGTATTTCCACGGAAATAAAGGAAGTCTGAAACGTTGGGGGAGTATTGCATCTTTTTTTGTGAAAAAAAAATATGATGTAGTAGTTATGGATTATAGAGAATATGGAAAAAGCACGGGTAAGATTGATGAGTATTTATTATATGAGGATGCTCAATTGTTTTATAACTATGTTAAGAGCCAATATCCCGAGAATCAAATTATAGTATATGGAAGATCATTGGGTACAGGAATCGCAATCAAGGTAGCTTCAGAAAACCAGCCTAATCATCTAATATTAGAAACTCCTTATTACAATATTAGAGATGTTGCAGAGAGTTGGTTTCCGTATTTCCCAGTTAATCTTATTTTACAATATAAGCTACCGTCAAATGTATTCATCCAGAAAGTGAGTTGTGATATCACCATATATCATGGAACAAATGATAAGGTCGTTCCATATCAATCTGGAGAACGTCTCTTCAAAAGTATTCCTAATCTTAACAAAAAAATGATTACTGTTGAAGGAGGGACTCATAACAACTTAATAGAGTATGATACATACCTTAACACTATAGACGAAATCCTAAAAAATGTTTACCATTAATTAGTCATTTTTTTAATCATAATGAAACTTAAAGGAAATGAAAACTAAATTTGATTTTTTAATGAGCCATTAGAGCATCCCTATAATCCTTTAAATCCGATAAATTCATCTTATTGTTAAGACTTTTAGTTAAAGAAATTAGGTATTTGAGGCTTTCTACAGGATCTTTTACAGTGTCATTATTACTTGAAGTAGATTCCTCATCAATGGGTTCGTCATCGGGAATAGGTATAAGAAAAGAATTATTCTCTTCTATATGCTCGTATGTGTATCTAAGCACTTTTACTACTAGAGGCACTTGCTCTTCAAGAGCATATGTTCTTAATTCTTTAAGATCGTCGATTAATGTTTCTGTGCTAATTCCTGTTTTTTCAAGGTCTTCAAGAATTTTATCAACTAACTTGTTTGCTTTTTTATTTTCCAAAAGGGTAAAATTATAAAGATGATTAACTATTAATGATTGCAAATTTAAATTTTTCCTTACTTATGAGAAATCAAATATGACTATTTATTTAATTTAACGCTGTTTTTTTTTCTTTAGGATATTTTAACACTTAATAGTTTTGTTACTTAAATGATTGATAATCAGTTATTTAAACGCGGTTACTTCAATCTGTGCTACTAATCCAGCTAAAGTTTGAGGTAAAACCGTAACCGTATATGCTCAAATCCTCTTTATCTTTGAAAAGTATTCCAATTACAATTTTTCCCTTACTTTTTTTGTTTTCCCCAACACTTACCTCCTTATCCTAAGGAGGTAAGTTCTTCTTATACCATTACGAACTTGGAATAAGTGTTGGGTTTTTTTCATTTAAAATTAATTCAAAAATACTATAAATACCTATAAATAAATAAATTACATGTTATTCGTGGTTTGTCCTTTGGGTTCTAACAAAACTATATTATAGTCAGAATTGATTTTGACAGTACCATTAGAAACGTTGACTTCTGTATCAGAATATGTATCGATCAATAATGTTCCTTCAGGAAAAATAGAATTAATTTTGATAGTTTTTTCCCCTTTTGGAAGATCTAATCCTATTACAACTTTATCAGAAATGTCATTTTTAGTGTATATTCTAGAAAAAACATATGGTGATTTTGAGATCATTTTATGTTTTCCAGCTCCAATCGAAGGATGTGTTTTTCTAAACATTCCTAATTTTTGCCAATGAAGTAACAAAGGTTTGACATTGTTATTCTGAATTGAATCCCAGTTCATATTTGATCTTAGGTTGGCATCTCCTTCTGTTCCCTCAATAATAAGAGATCTTGCTATTTCATCTCCATAGTATATTTGGGATATTCCAGGTGTTAATAAAAGCTTTGTAGCAGATTCATATGTTTTAGTCCGGTTCTTGTCAAATGGTTGTCCATCATCATGAGAACTAATATAATTCATGACGCTTTTTCCAATTAGATTTGTATTTAGGATTATACTGTATTTACTAAATAGTTGTTCATAATCATTTTGAGCAGCGTCATTTTTAAACTGAAAATTAATCAAATTATCAAACCCATTAGCAAAATAATCTACTTTTCGATCTTCAAAATTATAATATCGTTTTTCTTCAATTTCATAACCATATAATTCTCCAATAATATAAAATTCATTGTCATCAAGTACTTGATCAGGGTTTTTCGATTTCCATTCTGCAAAAGCCAGTTTTGCCTGTTCTACTAGTACGCTCCATGCACCTTCCTCTACATGTTTAACTGTATCAATACGATATCCATCTATTCCTAATTCTCTAACATAATCAGTTAACCACTTTATAATATAATTTTTTGGAGATCTTTTTAAACCAGTTTTTGTAAAGAAGACATCGATTTCAGCAAGTTCTATTTCTAAGGTTCCTTCTTTTTTCCATTTATTTAATAATGCTACAGGTAACTCTACATTTTCATTACTTTCAGTTTTAATATCAGGAAGATTTTCTACCAATGTGCAAGAAACGGTACTTTCATAATCTTTATAAGTGCATTGAGGAGAAGTGCGCACCCAGGTAGTTGGCCATACAGGGTCTTTATCGGTAACAGGACCAGTATGATTCATAACTACATCCATAAGTATTCGTATTTTATTTTTATGAGCGATTTCAACTAATCTTTTTAAGTCTTTATGTGTACCAAAACTAGGATCAATCTTAGTCCAGTCTTTTGTCCAATAACCATGAAAAGCATAGGTGTTTCCAGTACCTTCATCTACACTTTGATGTATTTGTTCTACTACAGGACTAAACCAAATCACATTAATCCCCAGATTTTTAAAATAACCATCTTCTATCTTTTGAATAATTCCTTTTATATCTCCACCTTCAAATCCTCGTAGTTTTCCGGTTTTTTTTATTCTATCTAGAGATTTATCATTGTCTGGATTTCCATTATAAAATCTATCTGTTAACAAAAAGTAAACATTGGATCCTTCCCAAATGAAAGGTAGTTTTTTTGGGGTATTGGATCCTTTAATAATATTATCAATTGGTTGCGTATTTTCTTCTTTTTTTGAATCATTTTTACAGGCAGTGGTGATAATTAAAAATAAAAAAATGATTATTATTGTTAGATGTCTCATGAATATGTAATGCTTTAAAGTGCTAATCTATAAAAGTATTACATAAATATATAGTATACAGTGATTTAAAAACTGATAAGATAGTACGAGACTATCTTATATTATTTTAATGGATAGACTATGAATGTGGAGAATAGATATGAATTATTTTTATTTTTTTAATAAAATACTGTTCCTTTGAGGCCTAAATTATCAAGAATGACCAAATTTAAAGCTTGGATCTCTGCTGCACGTCTGCGAACACTACCGTTATCTATATCGGGTATTATTGTTGGGTCATCTATGTTTAATAATGTTATTGTAAATACAAATCCTTCTTTAGAGTATAGCATTGGTTTTGGAGGAAAACTTTTAGTTTTTTCGGAGACGTTAATTTTTTGGCTTGCTATTATTACTACATTGGGATTGCAAATACTTTCAAATTTTGCCAATGATTATGGAGATGGTGTAAAGGGAACAGACAATGAAGATAGAGTTGGTCCACAAAGAGCTTTACAAAGTGGAGCAATTTCTAAAAAAGAGATGTTTAAAGGGATAGTAATTACCGCCTTGATAACTTTAGGAGTTGCTATTGCCTTAATATATGTTTCTTTTGGAGCAGCTAATTTTCTATATTCTATATTCTTTTTTCTTTTAGGGCTTGCTTCTATCGTAGCGGCTATAAAATATACTATGGGCAGTTCTGCATACGGGTATCGAGGATTGGGTGATATATTTGTATTTATATTTTTTGGATTAGTAAGCGTGGTAGGTTGTTATTTTTTGTTTACTAAGAATCTTAATTTTTTGGTATTTCTTCCCGCAATTACTATTGGTTTATTAAGTGCTGCAGTATTAAATCTTAATAATATGAGAGATCATAATAGTGATAAAAAAGCTGGTAAAAATACACTTGTTGTAAAATTAGGGGTAAATCGCGCAAAGAAATATCATCTTTCATTGCTAATATTTGCTATGCTATCAATGTTAGTCTATCTGTTATTTACATATGATCATTGGATGAATTTATTATTTCTTATTTCATTTATCCCTTTATTGATACATATTAAAAAAGTGACCTATACCAAAAATACAGAACTATTGGATCCAGAACTCAAAAAAGTAGCTTTAACAACATTTTTGCTTTCTATTTTATTTAGTCTGGGTCAGATTTTATAATTTACGTAATACTAAAAGTACTTTACATATGAAAATTACGTATTACGGACAAAATACCCTACTAATTAAGATTAACGATATCGATGTCTTAATAGACCCTTTTATATCTGAAAATCCATTATCAAAAGATAAAATTAATATCAATGATATAAAAGTTGACTATATCCTGCTCACCCATGCTCATAGAGATCATGTTCTTGATGCAGAAGCAATTGCCAAAAGTAATGAAGCAACAATAGTTTCTAATTACGAAATAGCGATGCATTATCAAAACAAAGGGATTCAGGTTCACCCTATGAATCATGGAGGAAACTGGAATTTTGAATTTGGAAAAGTGAAATATGTTAATGCTATACATACCAGCAGTTTTGCTGATGGTACTTATGGGGGACAGCCCGGTGGATTTATAATTGAAGGAGAACATAAGACTATCTATATTGCAGGAGATACTGCGTTAACAATGGATATGAAACTAATTCCTATGTATACAAAGTTAGATTTAGCCATATTACCAATTGGAGATAATTTTACCATGGGAATTGATGATGCTATTATAGCCAGCGATTTTGTTGAATGCGATAAAATATTAGGAGTACATTTTGATACCTTTGGATATATAGAAATTGATCATGATGAAGCAAAGCAAAAGTTTTTTGAAAGAAACAAAGATCTTATGCTATTAGAAATTGGTTCAAGCATCGAGTTATGATAACCGCTAATTATCATAAACACATTCTGGAATTTAAAAGGCCAAGTGGTACTTCCAGAGGAGTTTTAAAAACCAAAGAAACTTGGTTTATTAGTATTAAGGATGGTACAAATCAAGGGATAGGAGAATGTGGTATTCTTAGAACATTAAGTATAGATGATCGATCAGATTATGAGGATAAACTTAAATGGACTTGTGAACATATACATTTAGGAGTCGACAAATTATGGGAAGAGTTGGTCGAGTTTCCTAGCATTCAATTTGGAGTAGAAATGGCATTTAAATCCTTAGAAAGTGATTCTATGTACATGTTGTTTCCTTCTAAATTTACTAATAGTGAGGATTTTATATCAATTAATGGACTTATCTGGATGGGGGATAAAGGATTTATGAGAGAGCAAATCATAGATAAATTAGATCAAGGCTTTAACTGTATCAAAATGAAGATTGGTGCTATCGACTTTGAAACAGAGTTAAATTTGTTAGCTTATATAAGGTCCATATTTCCTCCAGAACAAATAGAACTTAGAGTAGATGCAAATGGGGCTTTTGAACCTGAAAATACTTTGGACATATTGAATCGTCTTTCTATCTATGATTTGCATAGTATAGAGCAACCTATAAGACAAGGCCAATATGAAGAGATGAAAAACTTATGTAAAGCAACTCGTTTGCCTATTGCATTGGATGAGGAATTAATTGGTGTTTTTGATGTAACAGAAAAGAAAAAAATGTTACAAACTATACAACCGCAATATATTATTCTTAAACCAAGTTTGATAGGAGGTTTTAAAGGAACTAAAGAATGGATTTCAATAGCAGAAAATTTAAACATTGGTTGGTGGATCACTAGCGCATTAGAAAGTAATATAGGTCTGAATGCAATTGCCCAATTCACTTATACATTACAAAATAAAATGCCTCAGGGATTAGGTACAGGAAGTTTATATACCAATAATATTGATTCTCCATTAGGTGTTCATCAAGGAACTTTGATTTATGATAATACCAAAGATTGGGCTATCGATTTTTTAAATTAAATATAGAGTATAATTATATGTATATCACACAAGGAAGACAAGGAAAATTAGGAATGTGGAAGTATTTGCCGATCCCGATAGTGTTTATGGGATTAATGGGGTTTAATTATTTGGCAATAAAACTAATGGGAATTGATATTGCTTCTATAATGGAAAAAGAAATCCTTGAAAAAGGGAAAAATAGATTTTTTGCAGAAAATATGGCATTCTTTGTCATCTTATTGGGAGGCTTACTTTTTTGGGTAAAATATGTTCATCAACAGAGTCTATTATCGCTTACAACCAGTAGGAAGAAAATAGATTGGGGACGCATTTTTTTTATTTTTATTTTAATGGCTTCATTTATTATTATTTCCACACTAATTGTATACTTTATAGCACCAGAGAACTATGAGATTAATTTTAAACCAATGCCATTTCTTATTCTTTCGGTTATTGCTTTGATATTAGTTCCTATTCAAACTAGTTTTGAAGAATATTTTTTTAGAGGATATCTTATGCAAGGTTTAGGATTAGTTTTTAAGAATAAATGGATGCCATTATTTTTAACATCCATACTATTTGGTGTCATGCATATTGCTAATCCAGAGGTTGATAAAATAGGTCCTATACTTATGGTTTATTATATAGGTACAGGTCTTTTCTTAGGAATTATTACATTAATAGATGAAGGAATTGAACTTGCATTAGGGTTTCATGCAGCTAATAATTTGATAACTGTACTTTTAGTTACCGCAGATTGGACTGCATTACAAACAGACTCTATATTTATAGATAAATCTGACCCAACATCGGGATATGAGATATTAATACCTATTCTGGTTATTTTTCCTATGTTCTTATTTATACTATCAAAAAAATATAAGTGGACAGGGTGGAAGGATAAACTTTTTGGAACCATTGAGGAATCAAATAAAATTAAAGAAGAAGTTTTGAGGTAACAGAATAATAATATACTGTTTACACACTGTTAACCTATGGAGATACAAGAAATTTGAAATTTGAATATGCAAACTTATAGCAAATTTTCTTTACCTGAAATACACCAAAGTTTTTCTATAAACAAGAATACTTTGGATAAGGAAGGATTGAGATATTTTGCCTATACTTTTGTTAAACAAGGAGAGGTATATGAACAAGATGCTGGAAATTTTCTACTAGACTGGTTAAATGAAAAAGATCATATAATTGTACAAACTTCGGGGTCTACTGGGAAACCAAAAAAGATCAAAGTGTTCAAGCAACATATGATCAATAGTGCAAAAGCAACAGGCAAATTTTTTAAAGCACAAGAAGGAACAACAGCGTTATTGTGTCTTCCATCAAATTATATAGCTGGTAAGATGATGCTTGTAAGAGCTATGGTATTGGGATGGAAAATAGATTTGGTTCCTCCAAAAACCATTCCCCTTGATACCGTTTATAAGCAATATGATTTTTGTGCTATGGTTCCTTTGCAGTTAGACAATTCTCTTAATAGATTGCATTTAATCAAAAAATTAATAGTAGGAGGAGGGCCTGTTTCAGAAAATTTAAAAGAACTTGTTCAAGGAATTAAGACCAAAATATTTGAGACTTATGGTATGACCGAAACGGTATCTCATATTGCCGCACGTAGAATAAATCCAAAGAAAAAGGATAAAAGAGATGCTAATTTTTTTAAAGCATTACCTAATATAACATTAAATATAGACCATAGAAATTGTTTGGTTATTAAAGCGCCTCAACTAAATAAAGAAACTATAATTACTAATGATGTGGTTGAACTTAAAACGTATAAGAAGTTTATATGGAAAGGACGTCATGATAATGTGATTAATAGTGGAGGAGTGAAGTTGTATCCAGAAGAAATAGAAACAAAATTACAATTATTGATTGGACATCGTTTTTTTATTACCAGTATACCAGATGATGCATTAGGTGATAAAGTAATTTTACTGATAGAACGCGATTATGATAAAATTGCATATCTCACACTTAAGGAAGGAATACACAATTTAAATACTTTAAACAAATACGAAGTTCCAAAAGAAATTCATTTCCTCCCTCAATTTATAGGAACAGAAAACGGAAAAGTACAAAGAAAACAAACAGTAGAGTTAGCTTTAAATTCTAAATTGTAATCTAATTTCTGTGAACACTAAAAACAGATAACAAATCTTCAGTTTTACAAGACTTTAGCTTTGAAGTTTCCGTTATATGGTTTACAATGAAATTAAAAAAATAGAAATATATTAATAGTCAATGTCTTAATGCTATAATTTATTTAGCAGCTGCAAATAAAGAAAATGAAGATCAAGGATACAGAGCATAATTAGTGAGATTAATGAATAGTTAAAACAGGTTGCAAAGGATTAGAATAGATGATCAAATATCAAAAGACACCTGCAAAACATTGCTACATTCTCTTTCCTGTAAAATATTTTTATATACCCATCATACTATAATGAAAAGCCTTATTCTTGTTATAGAATAGGGGCATTTTGCTAGAGCATAATAAAGATCATATGTCTGAAACCATTAGAAATCAATCTACAAGATGTATATAAAGATTGTAACTAAGTAATGAATCGAATAATCTGGATGTATTTTATGATGTAATGCCTACCGGAAGAAAAAGTTAAAATGTACATAAAAGTAAAAAATCAGGGGTAACATTTCCTCTTGCTAAGCCACATACATTGAATATTAGAATTGATCTCATTTTGACTTTTTTCATTTGACCCAAAAATTGAGAGACCTTATTTAGATAATGCCTTTTTTTTGAGTTTCATAGCAGAGCTGCATAGTAATAAAAAGATGAGGTATAAGTGAAAAAGAAAATTGCACAAGAAATTATAAAAAGTCAAAATGGGTTCGTTATAAAAGAATTAATGTAATATCATCTAAAGAGAAGACTAATAGATTGTTTTTGAAACCTAGAGATTAAATCCGTAAAGCATTGTTTATTAATAAAATACCCCTGTTTCCATCGAGGTTTTCAATGATTAATTACATTGCATTACTATTGTTATTGGTATCGTCTTCAAAAGGACAAGTCAAAAATTTTGCTGAAGAAGATTTTGAGACTCTTAAAGCTAAAATAAAGGCAGAATCTGAAGATTCCTTGAAATTACAAATAGCGTACTTATCACTTAACAAGGCAAAATATAGATTTGATACTTTACATATGGCTGATGCATATTATTTTTTGGCCAAATTAAATAGTTCGAATCAATTGGCATATGCAGATAGTATTATAAATATAACTAAGAATAAAAAATATATTAGGCACCCTGCTTCTAGCTATTTATTAAAAGGAAATGTTGATTATGAATTGGGAAACTATAAAAGTGCATTAGATTTTTATTTAGAAGCCTCAAAATATGCAAAGGAAAATGGAAATGAGTCTTTATTTTGGGTTACTAAATTTAATATTGGTTTATTAAAAAACAATATTGATGAAAAAGAAGAAGCTCAAACAATTTTTATAAATTATTCGAAATTTTTAGAGCAAAATAAGAAAGAATATAAATCCTCAAAAAATTATAGTAAAGTACTCTTTGCTATAGCAGATTCATTTATTCAATCAAAACAATTAGATTCTGCAGGAAAATATATCGATATAGGAATAAAACAAACTTTAAAAAATAATGATCTTTCATCATACTCTAATTTTGTTGGAACTTCTGGGGTTCATCATTTTTTTTTGGAGAAATATTATATCGCAATTGATAGCTTGAAAAAAGGGAAGCGCCTTATTCAGAAATATCAAAAAGTGAAAACAAGAATTGCAACATGTGATTATTATATCGCTCGTTCATATGCATCAACTGGAGAAATAGAAAAAAGTATAGTTCATTTTAAAAAGGTAGATTCCATTCTAATGCAAACAAAAGATGTAATTCCGCAATTAATGGATACTTATGATTATCTAATCGATTATTATAAATCAAAAAAAAATCATGAAAAACAGATTGAATGTATTAGAAAACAGATAAAGTTGGATAGTATTGGAAACAAAGACAGGGTCTATTTGGGTAAAAATATTTATAAAAAATTCGATACATATGAGTTAATCTCTGAAAAGAATATCCTTACAAAGCAATTAGAAAAACACAAATTTTTAGACCAAACTAAAATAGTTATCTTGATTATAGTTTTTATTACACTTCTATTTTTATTTTTTTATAGTATTAGAAGAAATTATATACATAAAAGAAGATTTCAAGATTTATTTAATCAATATCAAAATAAAAATTTTCTTTCAATAGATCAGGTGGTAGTTGTTCCAAAAAAAGTAAACATAGATATTTCTGATCAAGTGGTGACCCAAATTTTAGAACAACTTCATAACTTCGAAAGTTCTAATAGATTTTCTAAGGAGCAATATACACTTAACTCATTGGCAAAAGAACTAAATACCAATAGTGCATATTTATCAAAAATAATCAATGCATACAAAAATGTTAATTTTTCAACATATATTAATGATTTACGAATTGATTTTACAGTAGATCAACTGATCAAAAATAAATCTTTACGTTGTTTTACTATTGAAGCAATAGCAGAAGAAGTAGGATTTAAAAATAGACAATCATTTTCAGCTGCTTTTTATAAAAAGAAAGGAGTTTACCCTTCTTCATTTATAAAAAGTCTTCAGAATGAAAAGTAGAGTAAATGATTGGTTTAGACCCTTTCTTTAAGAGGAAGGATTTATAAATCTTAACTAATACAGTTTCTCTTGAGTTAAACAAAATGATACTTTTGACCAAAGAATTAATAAAAGTTAATAATAGTTTTATAAGATGAAAAAAATTACAAAAAAGAAGAATCTTAGTATTAAAAAAGTTGAAGTCACTAAGCTGAAAAACCCTCAAAATATATTTGGAGGATCTAATTTTAACTTAGGAGATAGAATAAACACGACCAAAACAGATCCTAGCGGGGTAGATATGTAAGTTGTTCTAAGTTTATTTAATGATCGTTAGAACAAATAATAATTTTTCATCAATTATTTTAGGATATAATAAAAGCGTAAACTTAGTTATGTCTAATACTTGAATGATTTCTAATACATTTAAAGGTATTAGATTATAAGTTATAATACTCCCCATTTTTAAGACAGCTACTTAAATTGTAAATTTAATGCTGTACATATGAAAAAATCGAGAAGAA
>CANMLS010000047.1 GCA_947498785.1 uncultured Aquimarina sp.
GAATTGATTATCTCCATTACAGCATATGATATCTATACAAAACCATTAATTGAGTAAAATAAAATATTAAATAGTATAAATACATATCGGGATGCTCTTTTATAGGTTATTTCTTGAAAAAACTAAAAACAGATCCGCCATATTTTCTTGAATTAGTGAAATATGGAGACTCTTCTAGAGAGGTGTGTTTAGAATGTTCAATGATTAAGGTGCCATTTTCATTCAGTAAATTATTTTCAAAGATTAATACTGCAATTTTAGTAAATTGATCAGTAGTAAAATCATACGGGGGATCGGCAAATATAATATCTACCTTGTGTTTTACTTTTTCTAGGTAGCTGTATACGTCACTTTTTATAGTTTCGATATTAGAATCAAGTTCTTTAGCAATACTTTTGATGTAACCTAAACATGCATAATGAGAATCTACTGCAGTTATGTTTTCTGTTCCTCTAGATATAAATTCATAACTAATATTACCTGTTCCTGCAAAAAGATCTAAAACAGAAACTTGAGGGAAATGATATTGATTTCTTAAAATGTTAAATAAGCCTTCTTTTGCCATATCTGTAGTAGGGCGAACAGGCAATTTTTTGGGAGCAGAAAGTCTTTTACCTTTGTGTTTTCCTGAAATAATTCGCATAATTAAAAATGGCTTAGTAATACAAAATGTTGATGTGGTTCAAAAGGTGTTATATTTGGTGCAAACTTTGATTTTTGAGACAGACTTCCAAAACTAATATTACGAATATACTTATAAGCTATATTGTAAAACTCATTATCTTTTGTGATACTTCCAAGAAATACTAATTTAAATTCTTCAGGGTTTAAGTTTAATTGTTCTGTAGCGTACATTAGGTAATACAAGAAATCTTCTTTGGTTTCATAGTTAAATGTATTACTTAACATCAAACGACCTTTGTCTATTATGATTAAATCAAACACAATACTACTCATGTTTGCAAAAACAGTTATAGATTCACTGTTTTTCTCTTTTGTGAGTAAAGTATTTGCAAGAACTGTGTTTGTGTGTTTATAAGTAAATGAGCCAAAAGTATCAAAGAAAAAATTATTTATATTAGTGTATGGGATATATACAGTAATTAAATCATGTTGATCAAGTTCATCATATACAATAAAATCATTTTGAAGAACCTTAACATTATATTTTAAATAATCTTTTAATAGCGCTTCATCAAATAACGGTTTGGGTACAATCGTATATAAATCATTTTGGTGAATTAGCTCTATTGTGGTAAATGATTCTTTTAGGTTTTGATTGCGATCAAACATATATTTAATTTTGTCTAACACTTGTTCTGGTGTCAGACGTATGCCAAAATTTTCTTGTTCAATAGCTGTAATCTGATTGTTAGAGTCCACAGTGCAAAAAGAAAGTCCATTCAAGCTTACCTGAATGGACAATTTTTTTGATATATTATCAATAGTATTACTGGTCGTTTGCACCATACGTCATTGGCCAGTTACCTGATGTTTTTACTTCGGTCATTGATCCAACAGAAAGAAATGCTCCATTTACTCCATCAACCGACTGTACTTCTTTTTCTTGAGATAAAAGATCTTTATCAAGATCATGCAATAAAACGTCTTTAGCGACCTTTGCTTCAAAAACAGGTATTCTAAGATCATTTTTATTGATAAAACCAGCATCTAACTCGTAATTAGATTCGACTCCTTCAATTGATATTTTCATCATGTTTTTATGGCTTCCAGTCTTAAATAAAGAATCTTTTACAGAAGCATATCCTAAAGTGTCAATAACTACAGTGTCTCTTGGTTCGTCGATTTTAAGTATTTTGTTAAATCTTATAAAACTAGAATCTCTCCTTTGAGTTAGTGTGAATTTGGCAGTGTCAACAAATGAAATTAATTTAACTGGGTCTTTTGTAAATTTACCAGTTACCGATCTATACGCTAGTTGCGCTTTACGGATATCTCTTAAATTTTCAACAGCCTTAGCATATCGTACTTCTTTTACTTTATTGAACTTTACAGGACCATTAACAGAATTGAATACCAAGTATCCTAAAAATCCTATAACTACCCACAGAACTAATTGAACAACAATTTTCATTTTATGATTTAGCTTTTAACATTAGTGTATACGCAAATCTACAATTTTTTTTCAATCGTAAAAGTTTATTGCCAAAAAATCATCCCTATCTTTGATTTATTAATTGAAGTATGATTAATAGTTTAGAAAATTTCAATGAAGGAAAATGAGTTTTATGAATTGTTAAAAGAAGAGTTTCCCTTTGAACCTACACAGAAACAAGATATTGTTTTACAAAGATTGTCTTATTTTGTACTTTCAGGAACAAAAGATTCACTTTTTCTTTTAAAAGGTTATGCTGGTACAGGAAAAACCACTTTAATTGGATCATTGGTTAAGAACTTATGGAAAGCTAAGTTGAATGCAGTTTTGCTTGCCCCCACAGGTCGAGCGGCCAAAGTAATTAGTAATTATTCAGGAAAACATGCCCAAACTATACATAGAAATATTTATTATCCTAAAAAGAATAAAAGTGGTGGATTGGCTTTTCAACTCAAGCAAAATAAAAGTCGTAATACTATTTTTATAGTTGATGAGGCTTCAATGATTCCAGATACGCCAAGTGATAGTAAATTGTTTGAGAACGGATCCTTACTGGATGATTTGATGATGTATGTATATTCTGGATATAATTGTAAGATTCTGTTTGTTGGAGATACTGCACAGTTGCCTCCTGTTAAACTAGAAGTTAGTCCGGCATTAGATGCAGATAATTTATCTATGGGGTTTAATAAAGATGTTACTCAGATAGAATTAGATGAAGTAGTGCGTCAAGCAGAAAATAGTGGAATTTTAATGAATGCTACACGCTTAAGAGAAATTCTTAATGATGGGTTTTATGATTATTTTAAGTTTCAAATAGATGGATATCCTGATATTGTACGATTTTTTGATGGTCATGAGATTATGGAAGCTCTTAATGATGCATATACAAGTTCGGGACACGAAGAATCTGTGATCATACTGCGATCTAACAAAAGAGCAAATATTTATAATCAACAGATTCGATCTAGGATTCTTTTTCAGGAAGACGAGTTGTCCTCTGGGGATTATTTGATGGTGGTTAAGAATAATTATTTTTGGTTAGATACCAAAAGTGAAGCAGGATTTATTGCAAATGGAGACATTATTAAAGTCCTGGAAATCTTTTCTATTAAGGAGCTTTATGGATTTAGATTTGCTATTGTTAATATCGACATGGTGGATTACCCAAATCAGAAACCATTTGAAACTGTACTTATATTAGATACGCTTACATCTGAAACTCCTTCTTTGTCTTATGAAGAGTCTAATAGATTATATCAAGAGGTTATGAAGGATTTTGAAAATGAAAAATCCAAATATAAAAAGTTTATTGGTGTAAAGAATAATAGATATTTTAATGGATTACAAGTTAAATTTTCTTACGCAATTACTTGTCATAAATCTCAGGGCGGACAGTGGGATACAGTTTTTATAGAGCAACCTTATCTTTCTGATGGAATTACTAAAGATTATTTACGGTGGTTATATACTGCCGTAACAAGAGCTAAAAAGAAATTATATTTAATTGGCTTTAAAGAAGATTTTTTTTTGAATAACTAGAGTTTTTAAGTGCTTTATATGCTGCGTTTTAAGATATTTTTAAGAAACTAATTGAATAGGTGTTCTAGAAAATTGATTTAAAAAAGTTATTTTTGCAACTACAGAAAAGCACAAATTTTGAACAGAAATACTCTAAAAACTATCGCAATGATACCTGCGAGATATGCTGCCACGCGGTTTCCTGGTAAGCTAATGCAGGATCTTGAAGGTAAAAGTGTTATAAGAAGAACTTATGAAGCTACTATTAATTCAGGACTTTTTGATTCAGTATATGTAGTTACTGATAGTGATATTATTTACGAAGAAATTACTTCTCACGGCGGTATAGCCATTATGAGTAAGAAAGAGCATACCTGTGGAAGCGATAGAATAGCAGAAGCAGTTGAGGATATGGACATTGATATTGTAGTTAATGTTCAGGGGGATGAACCCTTTACCGATCGTGAAAGCTTAGAAAAGGTACTAAGCGTATTTTATGAAGAAGATTCAGATAAAATTGATTTGGCAAGTCTTATGACTCCCATGGAAGATTGGGATGATATTATGAATCCAAATAGTGTTAAAGTTATTGTAGACGAAAATAATTATGCCTTATATTTTTCTCGCGCACCTATTCCTTATCCAAGAGATAGAGAAATAAATCATACATATCATAAGCATAAAGGAGTTTATGCTTTTAGAAAACAAGCTATTTTAGACTTTTATCATTTGTCTATGCGTTCCTTAGAAGCTTCTGAAAAAATAGAATGTATTAGGTATTTAGAATATGGCAAAAATATTAAGATGGTAGAAACACAACACGAAGGTGTGGAAATTGATACCCCTAAAGATTTAGAAAGAGCAAAGAAAATAATAAATGAAGAGAATTTATTAAATCCAGAGCCTGTTATATTGTCTACTGAAACAGTAATTTCAAATCATAAAAATTTTCCAATGGTACCAAAAGTGGTGTTTGGAGAAGGCTGTTTCAATCAAATTCAAGAAATTATATCGCCAGAAAGAAATGGAATTGCTCCATTTATATATTTGATTGATAGTGTTTTTGAAAAAAAACCTTCTTTTATAGAAGAAAGAATACCGTTATTATATACAGATGAAATAATATATGTATCTACAGCAGAAGAGCCCAAAACTTCTCAGGTAGATATGATTGTTTCTAAGATTAAGGATGATTATCAGTATATTCCGAGTGGAATAATTGGAATAGGAGGAGGGTCTATTTTGGATCTTTCTAAGGCAGTAGCGATTATGCTCTCAAATCCAGGAAGCGCTGCTGATTATCAAGGATGGGATTTGGTTAAAAACAAAGCTGTATACCATGTTGGTATTCCAACCATTTCAGGAACAGGAGCAGAAGTATCTCGGACTACAGTGTTAACAGGACCAGAACGTAAACTTGGAATTAATTCTGATTTTACTCCGTTTGATCAAGTAATACTAGATCCAAAATTAATTAATGGAGTCCCTAAAGATCAATGGTTTTATACTGGTATGGATTGCTATATTCATTGTGTTGAATCGTTGGATGGTACATATTTAAATGCATTTAGTCAGAGTTATGGTGAAAAAGCTTTGGATTTGTGTAAAGAGATTTTCCTGAAAAATAATTTGACCAAAGATGAGATAGATGCAAAATTAATGATGGCTTCATGGCATGGGGGTATGAGTATTGCATATTCTCAAGTAGGTGTTGCTCACGCTATGAGTTATGGTCTGGCTTATGTTTTAGGAACAAAACATGGAATTGGAAATTGTATTGTTTTTGATAAACTAGAAGAATATTATCCAGAGGGTGTAGCTTTATTCAAACAGATGAAAGAGTTTCATAATATTAAATTACCCCAAGGAATTTGTGCTGATATTACAGAAGAACAATTGAATATTATGACCAAAGTCGCATTAAGTTTAGAACCATTATGGGAAAATGCTTTAGGATGTGATTGGAAATCTAAGATAAATGCAAATAAGTTGAAAGAAATTTATCGTTCTTTGTAGTTCATTTCTCAATCTGTTATTTTCATGCGACGCCTATCTTCTTTCGTATATTATAAAATTATGGGATGGAATTTTATTGGCGATTTTAGCGCAGATACTATAAAAAAGTGTATCGTCATTGTAGTTCCTCATACTAGCTGGCATGATTTCTATATAGGACTTTTGATACGTCAGTTAGCTGGTATTAAGATCAGTTTTTTGGGTAAGAAAGAACTTTTTAAATGGCCTATAGGTTGGTACCTAAGAAAAGTCGGAGGGATTTCTCTAGATAGAACTCCTGGTCAGAATAAGGTTGAAGCTATTGCAGAGATATTCGAAAAAAAGGATGAATTACGATTGACTATTGCTCCAGAAGGAACAAGAAAGAAGGTTAAAGACTGGAAAACAGGGTTCTATCATATTGCTAAAGCTGCAAAAATTCCTATCATTATGGTAGCCTTTGATTTTGGGAGAAAACAATGCGTGATCTCTGATCCATATTACCCTGGTAGCAATATTGATGAAGATTTTAAAAATATGTATAAGTTTTTTAAAGGAGTCAAAGGTAAAGTTCCTCAATATAGTTTTGATGTTGATTAAAATTCACGAATCTTTTGTTCTTTTAAAGGTTCTTTCTTTTGTTCTTTAGTATTTCCTCCACCAAAGATAAGAGCAGTACTGGAAAAGGTAGTGCCAAAGGTTTTTGCAGCGTAATATACTTGAGAAATTGCATTTTCAGTTTGTTCTGGTGTAAGTTCTTTTAATGGATGAATATAAACCGACCATAAAATACCATTAGAGATTGCATATTTTACATCTAGAGCAGAATGGAAATTTGCTGTCATACTGTCTAGTAAAAGATCTTTATCAAGGTTTTTTGATTCAGTGATGGGGGATATGATTCTCATTCTATTGTTCGTAGCGTCGGTTACACAAAGCATCGGAATTTCTTTATGTAAAAATTTCCAGTTACCAGAAACTCCACCAAGAGTATCTGCGTTTTTTTTAATGATTTCTTGTAGTTTGCTGTTGTCCATTTGTTGACTATAGCTGACGTATGAAATGAAAAGTAAAATAAAAACGAGTAGTTGTTTCATAGCGCAAGTTTCAATTATAGTCGTATTATTTGATAAAACATAACAAAAAAAGAGTTTAGTGTTATTAAACTCTTTTCACTTGTAATAATTAAAGTATAACTAAATATACTTTAATTGTTTTTTAAAATATTTAACGTATATATATTTGTATGTTATCCGTTAACGATTTCTTCCATGGTATGATACACATTTTGCACATCGTCATCCTCTTCAATTTTTTCAAGAAGTTTTTCTACATCCGCAGCTTGTTCTGGTGTGATTTTCTTAGTTACCTGTGGAATACGTTCAAATCCAGAAGATAAAATTTCAATTTCTCTACTTTCTAATTCTTTTTGAATAGCGCCAAAACTACCAAACGGAGCGTAGATCAGTATTCCGTCATCATCTTGAAAGACCTCTTCTGCACCAAAATCAATAAATTCTAATTCTAGTTCTTCAGGATCTATACCTTCTCCATTAATTCTAAAATTACAAGTATGATCAAACATAAATTCTACAGATCCTGATGTACCAAGGTTTCCTTCACATTTATTAAAATATGATCTTATATTGGCAACCGTTCTATTGTTATTATCTGTAGCTGTTTCAACTAAAATAGCAATCCCGTGCGGAGCATATCCTTCAAAAAGAACTTCTTTGTAATCTCCTTGGTCTTTATCAGAGGCCTTTTTGATCGCCCTCTCGATATTATCCTTGGGCATATTTACAGACTTAGCATTCTGAATTACAGCTCTAAGCCTGGAATTAGAAGCTGGATCTGGACCACCTTCTTTTACAGCCATTACAATATCTTTACCAATTCGAGTAAACGCTTTAGCCATTGCAGACCAACGTTTCATCTTACGCGCTTTTCTGAATTCAAAAGCTCTTCCCATATACTAGTTTTAAAATCTAATTACAAACATAAGTAGAAACCAAGTTTTTGACAAATGTTTGTTTGATATGAGTTTAAAATTAATAATATTTTTTATACTAAAAAGAATACATTGTTATAGAAGTTAAGATTTATTCTGCTTCTATAATATCGTCAATAGTTTTTGCGAGTTTGAAATCATTTTCAGTGATCCCTCCAGCATCATGTGTAGATAAACTTATTTGTAGTTTATTATACACATTGGACCAGTCAGGATGATGTTGTTGCGCTTCTGCTTCAAATGCAATACGCGTCATTACCGAAAATGCGTCTTTAAAGTCATTAAATTCAAATGTAGTATGGAGGGCGTTATCGTGATATTCCCATCCATCAATTTCGTTTAATCTTTCTTTTATTTCGGATTCTGATAATTTTATCATTCTAGGTAGTGATTAAGGTTTGTATTATAGACCCAGTTCTTCTCTTAAAACTTCGTCTTTATTGCTGTTTTTACCCCAGTACGGTGATTTTATGCTTTTAATTCTAGTTGCTTTTGTAGTAAGTTCTTTTGCATTAGATCCGAATCCACTTTTAAAAGTTTCTGTCCAACTTTCAATATCATAAGGAAAAGATGAATTAAAAACAATACTGATACTTCTACTAAGTTCAGGATATTCGATGGTGTACATATTAGTAGTGACGTTCTTACTTAAGGAGGCTTTGGCGCTGTATGCTTTGATTTCTTTGTGTTTTAACCTTGTAAATTCAAAAGAAGGGATGATTTGAATATCTCCCTGAGGCAAACCATCTGGATTAATTCTAATTTTGGCCCAAAGTTCATTTTCTAAGATAGCTTTATCTAGTTTGTATTCTTGGTCAGCTTCATTCTGAAAATAAGAATGAGAAATAATTTCAAATTGTTTTCTATTATTCAATTGTGCATATACATGACCACACCATTCTTGCATCGAGCTAGAGATTTTTATAGCATGTTTGTTATCTGATACTGGAAAAAATGTACTTTGCATAATAGAGTATGGGTAAATACCAGTATTGAATTTCTTAGTAGCGTTAAGCTTTAATACAGGTATATTACTAGTACTTTGAGCATCAGCTTTTACCTGTTCTTTGGGTAAGAAATCTTCTGTAACATAAATAAGTACAGCGGTACCTTTTCTCATTTCCCCATAGCGGGCTTGTTCTAATTGATATGAAGTTATTTCTGCTTCTCCGGCATACCAGTATTTTTTAAATTCTTCTGATAATTGTTTAACAGGCTTTGTGTTTTCTACAATAGTTTTTTCTTTAACTTTAGAAACTGTATCTGTTTTAATATTACTACAAGCTATAATAACTAATACGCCTAGGATTGAGAATATGAATATCGACTTTTTCATGACGGTGTATTTTACTTTTTTGAATAACAAAGTACAACAAACTTAGGATTTGGCAAGTTCTGTTAACGTTTTGTAAACAAGATGAGTAGGAAGCCCCATTACATTAAAATAACTGCCTTCTATTTTGGATATCCCTATAAGTCCTATCCATTCTTGTATGCCATATGCTCCAGCTTTGTCTAAAGGGCGATGTGTGTTTACATAATATTCAATTTCTTCTGTAGTAAGCTTTTTAAAAGTAACCTTAGTAATATTATACATTACTTTTGTTTGATGGACAGTTTTAAAGCATACAGAAGTTATAACGTCATGAGTATCGTCAGAAAGAGAAGTGATTATTGTAATTGCTTCCTCAAGATTTTTTGGTTTTCCGAGTGCCTTATTATTGTGCCAAACAATAGTATCGCTAGTAATAAGGATATCATTAGATTTTAAATCTGTAAAAGCATTTGCTTTGAGTTCTGCTAAGTAATCAGAAATTTCTTCAGCCTTAAGATGATTTGGATATATTTCTTCAATTTCTTTTAATCGAATGGTGAAATTAAAATCCAAATCTTTGAAAAATTGTTGTCTTCTTGGAGATCCCGAGGCAAGAATTACATTTTTGTTTTTTAAAATATCTTTTAGCATAATTTTATTTTAGAACAAATTGATAAACCAATAGAGTGAAGGCTGCTGTGATTAAAACAATCTTTAAAATCAATTGTAATTGTTTTACTTGCTTATCTGATTCTGCGCTAAAACTTTTGATCATGAAGTATAATAATGGAGCAATAATTGTAATGAGTACAAAAATTACAGCTTTGCTATTAGAAAAGAGATAGGTATATATGTAATAAACAACAGCAATAATCGGAAGTAGGGTTAATAAGCCAACTAGTTTTGTAGTTCTGTTTTTTCCTAAAACTATCGGGAGTGTTTTAACTTCTATTTTATGATCTCTATCGATATGTAAAGAATCTTTGATAATTTCTCTTAGCAATACAAGTATAAAAGCGAATATTGAATAATCTAGAATTATTGAAAAAATTACAGTTTGAGATTCTCTGTTTTTATCTGTTATAGCAGGTAGAAGATCAAAGATACCAACAGCTATCAAGCTTAATGCAGCTAATACGGCAGGAATTATATTTTTTAAAATAAAAACCTCTTTTAGATAGGAAGCATAGATATAAAATATACCCGAAATTATAATAAATAATGCAGCAAACCCAGATCTACCAATAAGGTTTGATAAATAGAAACCAATAAGAACTCCGATAACATTAAAAATGATGAATAATCTATTAGCAGATTTTTCTGATATTGATCCATACAATAGGTTTTTTACTTTTGAATCTTCTTGATTATATATTTCGATAATGATATTACCAGCTGCCGCTATGCTAACGGTAGCTATAATAAGCAAAGTAATCCCGAACCCATTTAAAGTAATCGCAATATTAAAAGGTTCAAAAAGACCATATTTTATGCATAATTGAGCAAGTGCTATGATGAGTAGATTGTTAAATTTTATCAGCTTTAGATAGGATAGCATAGAAATGATTGGTTAATTAGTCCGCAAATGTAATAATTATACGATATGATTTTCTAATTTTTATACTATTAACATAGACGCTTTAAGAGCTTGTTTTATGGTAATAACAGGTTTTGTTAACGTTAATGGTGGGTTAATGGAGTTTAATTACATGGCTAAAGCTAGGCTTTGCTTTAATTTTGATCACATCATCAATCAAAAAACAGAACAGTCAATATACGTTTTTATACACTTTAATTTAAAACTATCTAGGTTTAAGAAGACATCATGGTAAAACAAAAAATAAACATATTAATTATTACATCTATTCTGGCATTATTGGCTCTTTCTGGAATCCAGGGATATTTAATTTTTAATACATATCAACTAAAAAAAGATGTTTTTATAAAAGAAACCAAGAAATCAGTTTCGAGTTTTGATAATACCAAAGAAATGGATTCTATTTCTGAGTTGTGGTATAACGAATTAACAAAAAATTTAACCGAGTATAAAAAGAATAATTTACTTAAAAATGAAGCAGTAGCACGTTTTAAACCTTATACAGATTCTTTGAATGATATTTTTAAAGAATATTATAATCAGGAAATGAAGAAGGTTAATTTGGCTTATGAATTAAAGTATAAGAAGACTATTAAAAGTATAGTGATTCATGATGATAATGTGTTGGATACTATCTTTTCTGCAGAAGATGGAGATAATTATTTTCTATTCGGAGAAGATTTCCCTAATGAAGAAGGTACAGTTATTAGTAAAGCAAGATGGTTTACAGAACATGATTATGAAGACGATAGTAAAGAAGAGGTTTTGCAAACTAAGCTAGATGTCGAAATTCGAACAGAAGATTCGATAAACATCATTGGGTGGAAAAGAATTGTATTGGGACAGATGTCGAGTTTGTTTATGGTCTCTCTACTGTTGTTTTTGTTTGTGGTTGCACTTCTTTTTTATTCTATAAAAACTGTTATCCAGCAAAAGAAAATTGCTGATGTGCGTAATGATTTTATTAATAATATCACACACGAACTTAAAACACCACTAGCGACTCTGGGTATTGCTTCCAAAAGTTTAAGAAACAAAGAGACTCAAAATTCTCCTCAAATATTTGGAAATGCTTTAGATATTCTTGATCGTCAAAATAACAGGTTACAGAAATTGATTGATCAGGTAATGAATAACACTCTGGGATCTGAAGACATTATATTGAAAAAAGAAAAGTTTTTAGATAATCAATATTTTAAAGAAATTCTTGAAGATTTTAAATTATCAGTTGGCAATAAAGATGTAGAAATTAATGCCAAAATTGAATATCGAGATGTATCTCTGAATATTGATAGATTTTTATTTACCACAGCTGTATTCAATATCCTGGAGAATGCCGTTAAATACGGAAAAGAAAAGGTGAAAATTACAATACGAACAGAACTAAAGAATGATGTTTATTTAATATCTGTTCAGGATAATGGTATAGGAATCCCTGAAAAAGAATATGCTAAGGTTTTTGAGAAATTTTATAGAGTTACTACAGGCAATGTTCATGATGTGAAAGGATTAGGTTTAGGTTTGTTCTATACAAATCAAATCATTAAAGCACATCAGGGTAAAATCGATATTGAAGGCAAGACCGATCAAGGAACTAAGTTTATGATAACCATACCAATAATTTAATACTTATGAAGCATATATTACTCGCAGAAGATGATTTTGATTTTGGAAGTATACTAAAACAATATTTAGAGATACATAGCTATACCGTAACCTGGGCAAAAGATGGAAAAGAAGCTTTAGCAATATTTACTGAAGGAAAATTCGATATCTGTGTTTTTGATGTGATGATGCCCAAAATTGATGGATTTACATTAGCAGAACAAGTTATTGATATCGATCCAGAAACTCCGTTCGTATTTCTTACGGCAAAAAAAATGAAAGAAGATAAAATACGGGGACTAAAATTAGGAGCAGACGACTATATCGTTAAACCATTTGAAGCAGATATCCTTGTCTTAAAACTTCAAAACATTTTAAAACGAACAAAAAAAGTAACGTCGCTAAAAGAAGATATTGTACGCATAGGAAATTATGAATTTGATATTGTAAATCATCGGTTAAAACTAGGCACAGCATCACAACGATTAACAGAAAAAGAGACGGTCTTAATTCAATATTTATGGGAACATAGAAATAGAATGATAAAAAGAGAAAATGTACTTAAAGATGTTTGGGGAAATGATGATTTTTTCTCTGGTAGAAGTATGGATGTGTTTATTAGTAGATTGCGAAAATATTTCAAAGAAGATGACAATATAAATATAGAAAGCCTGCGAGGAGTAGGACTAACATTTAGTGTTTCTTAAACATCAATCAAAAAACGAACAATATGAAAACAATATCCTTATGGGGAGTAAGCTTGATTCTAGGTTTATTATCAGCTAATGCACAAACCACCAGTAATTCGTCAAAAACTACTACAAAAGTCACTGTTAGCTATGATGAAAATACAGAAGAAGAAAGTTATTATAGATCTTTTGCTATCATGGATATGGATAATAGCTATAGAATTAAAGTCCGATTTATGAAAGATATGACAGATGAAGTAAAATCATACTTAATTGATCAATTAGGTGAAGAAAATATGATATTCAAAGATGAAACATATGCATGGAAAAAAGAAATTGAAAATGAAAAAGTTTATGAAGTAACACTCAAAAATAATCGGTTAAGAATTAATGTGGATAAAGAGTTAACTTCTAATAAAATGCTTAAAAAATTTAAACAGGTGGGGAAGGAACTAAAAACAATTACTTCAAAAGAATCAAAGATTTAAATCAATCATCAATCAAAAAACGAACAACATGAAAGCACTTATTTATTTTAAAAGTTTGATGTTAGCAATTTCCAGAGGAAAGCTTAATGTTTTAGTGAATAACGAACATATATCTGTTGATTTAGTTGAAAAACTAATAAAATATGTTTGGTGATCTAAAAGATATCGTGAAATAATAATTAAATGGGTCTTATCTGTGATGGTAAGGCTCATTTTTTAGAATTGTAAACCCTCTATATAATTGCTCTACAAAAAATAAACGTATCATCTGATGTGAAAATGTCATTTTTGATAAAGACAACTTTCCATTGGCACGTTGATACATTTCTGTACTAAAACCATACGGCCCGCCAATAACAAAAACTAATTGCTTGATTCCGCTATTCATATGTTTTTGAAGTACATCAGAAAAACCAACAGAATCATATTGTTTTCCGTTTTCATCTAATAATAGCAGTATATCAGAATTTGCTACAGTTCCTAAAATAGATTTTCCTTCTTTCTCCTTTTGTTGAGATTCACTAAGGTTTTTAGCGTTTTTAAGATCAGGAATGATCTGCATATTAAATTTAATATAAAACCCTAATCTTTTGATATATGTATCGATAAGATCTTCAAGTTGTTTATTATCGGTTTTTCCTATTGCAATTAACTTAATATTCATTTTATGTTGTGCTGTAATGTACCTACACTAAAATTAGGTAGATTAAGAGCGTATTGTTAAAATTTATTAGAAATACCTTGTACATCTAACTTCGTACTTCCGACTTCTTTTTTTACATTAGCAAAAATAACCATTCAATATGATTAGTGAAACCCAATTCAATAAAGAAATTGATTTGATCATTTCCAATGCCATTCGTGAAGATGTTGGAGAAGGAGATCATAGTTCGTTGGCCTGTATTCCAGAATCTATAATTGGTAAAGCCAAACTTTTGGTTAAAGATGAAGGCATTCTTGCAGGAGTTGATTTTGCAAAGAAAGTGTTTAATTATGTAGATCCAAATATGAAAGTTGAGGTGCATATAAAGGATGGGTCTCCTGTTAAACATGGAGATATTGCTTTTTTTGTTTCAGGAAGTTCACAATCTATTCTTAAATCAGAGCGGCTAGTACTTAATGCAATGCAAAGAATGAGTGCGATTGCAACAAAGACAAACCATTTTGTCAAATTATTAGAAGGTACCAAAACTAAAATTTTAGATACTAGAAAAACTACACCAGGAATACGCGCATTAGAGAAATGGGCGGTTAAGATAGGAGGAGGAGAGAATCATAGATTTGCTTTATATGATATGATTATGCTAAAAGACAATCATATAGATTTTGCAGGTGGAATTACTAAGGCAATCGAGAAGACAAAAAAGTATCTTTTTGCAAATCATCTAGATCTCAAAATTATAGTTGAAGCTCGGGATCTTAGTGAAATTCGGGAGATTCTTAAAACTCAAGGTGTATATCGCATATTGATTGATAACTTTAATTATGAAGATACTAGAAAAGCAGTAGAACTAATTGGTAATTCATGCTTGACAGAATCTAGTGGAGGTATTAATGAAAATACGGTAAGAAAATATGCAGAATGTGGAGTAGATTTTATAAGTAGTGGAGCTCTTACTCATTCAGTACATAACTTGGATTTAAGCCTGAAAGCAGTATAATATATGTCAAAAATCATAGAAGATAAGCTTAATAAGATTCCTGTAATTAACCTTTTGGTAAAAATAGGAAAAAAGCTTATTCTTCCTGGTTTTGAAGGATTATCTATATATGATCTGATAGAAATTTATGCCATTGGTGTCATAAAAGGAACATTTTCGGCTAGAGCGAGTGCTATTTCCTGGAGTTTCTTCCTTTCTTTATTTCCATTTTTGTTATTTCTTCTTAATTTAATCCCGTATGTGCCGATTGATAATTTTGAAAATAACTTTTTTGAATTTATTAATGGGGCATTACCTACACAATCTTCGGATTTTTTTTCAGGAATATTTAAAGATATTGCTTCTAACCCAAGAGGAGGACTACTATCAACCGTTTTTGTTCTATCTATACTTTTTATGACAAATGGAGTTAATGCGGTTTTTTCTGGTTTTGAATATTCTTATCATGTAACACTTAATAGAAATTTTGTTAGACAGTACCTAGTGGCATTAGGAGTGTCAATAATTGTGGCATCTTTATTGTTAATTACGGTTATAGGAACCTTATATTTTTCATATTTGGTAGATGACTTAAATAGAATGGGAGTTGTAGATGATACCGTTTTTTGGTTGACATTAGGAAAATATGCATTATTTGTTTTTATGATATTTGTTATTATTGCTACTTTGTTTTATTTCGGAACTTCAGAAGGAAAACAGAATAAGTTCTTTTCTCCGGGAGCATTTATGACTACCTTTTTGATTATTATAACAACCTATCTTTTTGGGATTTATATTGACAATTTTTCTAATTATAATAAATTGTATGGTTCTATTGGAGCGATGTTAATATTGATGTTATATATATGGCTTAATGCTAATTTATTATTATTAGGTTTTGAATTAAACGCATCGTTAAATCAATTAAGAAAAAATTTTAATACTTGAATTAATATAAAAATGAAAAAAATCAACATATTATTTTTTGTAATAATTACAATTATCTCTACTTCTATATCGGCTCAGACCAAGGTTGGAGAGGTAACCCTGCCAGATAATGTCAATTTTAACGGAGAAGAATTAATAATTAATGGAGCAGGAATCAGAGAGAAATTCATTTTTGATATTTATGTTGGAGCCCTATATCTAAAGAAAAAAAGTAATAGTGCAAGTATAATTGCTAAATCAAATGAAACCATGGCAATTAAATTACATATTGTATCAGGTATGATGTCTAGAAGTAAAATGGCAAATGCATTAAGAGATGGTTTTAAAAAATCTACCAACGGTAAGACAGAGAAGTTGAATAAAAGAATAGAAAAGTTTATTGGTTTTATTAAGGAAGAGATAGAAGTAGATCAAATTTATGATATTGTATATGAAAAAGGAAAAGGAAGTGTTATCTATAAAAATGGTGAAGAAAAAGGATATGTAGAGGGATTGGATTTTAAAGAAGCACTTTTTAATATTTGGATAGGAGCTAAACCTGCTGATAAGGATCTTAAAATTAAAATGTTGGGTAATTAATCCTATTTGATTTAGTCATACTTTTGTTAAAAGTCAATGCAAATAAGTTGAAATTTACTCTGTGTATATAGTGTTTTGTGTGTTTGTTGTTGAGAAATGCTTTGGATCGATTTATACGAAGGAAGTTTTTATTTAATAAATAAGACAAATGACTTTAAAGGTCGTCCTTGATGCAAATAAAAATATGTTATCAAATTAGATGTTTTGAATATACATTATTTAAAATATGGTTAGGAGAAGATTCAACTAGTACACCATTAAGTAAAGAAATGTTAGGATTATAATAATTCTAAGAACAACAAAAAAAGCCTTTTTATAACGAATTAAAAAAGTTTAAACCACTTCATTTTAGCTATATACAAATTTTGAGAATATGAATCTTTTTTTTAAACTATTTTTTGTAATACTACTAGGTTGTTATGGGGTAACAAATGCTCAACAACAAATCATAGGGAAATGGAAAACAATAGACGATAATACTGGTAAACCAAGGTCTATTGTTGAAATTTATAAAAAAGGAGATAAATTGTATGGTAAAATCTCTAATATATTAGATGAGACTGAACGAGGAAATCTTTGTGTAGAATGTAAAGGAAAAGATTATAATCAACCTATAGAAGGTATGGTAATTATTAAAGGACTGGAAAGAGATGGGAATGAATATGAAGATGGAACTATTTTGGATCCAGAAAATGGAAAAGTCTATCGATGTAAAATATGGATTGACGAAAGTAATCCAAATGTCCTTAATGTAAGAGGGTATATAGCATTTTTATATAGAACCCAAAAATGGATTAGAGTGTAGTCATCATTATTTCTCCTGTTTTTATTTGTCAAAAAACAAATTTTTAACATTTTTAGTGTTAGTTTTTAGAATATTATGGACTAAATTCTCGAATAGTCTATAAAAAACTTAACAATGAAAAAAATAATTACTCTAGCGATTGCAACCATCTTTACAGTATCTGCTATAGCACAAATTCGAATAGGAAGTGTTATTGTTCCTGAAAAAGTTACTTTTGATGGCGAGGAACTATCATACAATGGAGGAGCAATGAGAAAAGTTTTATCTTTTAAAACTTATGCAGGAACTTTGTATACACAAAATAAATATGATAGCGATAAGAAGGTGTTAGATTCTGATGAAACTATGGCGATTCGTTTAAATATTGCGTCAAAAAAAGTAACTAATGAGAGAATGATTAAAGTCTTTAGAAAAGGTTTTGATGATGCAATGTTTGGAAACACTCAAAGTCTAGATGCCAGAATAGAGGATTTTCTTAAACTGTTTAATTCAAAAATGGAGGTAAATGATTTTTATGACTTGGCTTATATTAAAGGTAAAGGTGTAAAGACATATAAAAATGGAAAAGAACTTGGCTTCATTGAGGGTAGAGATTTTAAATATGCATTATTTAAAATATGGTTAGGAAACGAACCTGCTTGCGAAATTATAAAAGGAGGAATGCTTGGAGTTAGCAAGTAAAACCAACATAAAATAAGAGAAAATCCGACTTGTTCTAAAGTTGGATTTTTTTTATTATTAAAATTAAACTTTATACTATAAGTTAAACTCGTATTTTTGTTTTTCGTTATACTTAATAATGGCATATTTTATAAATGTAATTCTTCCTATACCTCTTGACAAAGAGTTTACTTATGGGATTAATAAAAACGAAGCTGCTTTTTTAAAACCAGGAATGCGTGTCGCTGTTCAATTTGGAAAAAGTAAAGTATATGCTGCATTAGTAACCAAAATTCATGAAACCCCTCCTTTGGTATATGAAGCCAAAGAAATAGAACATATTCTTGATGAATCTCCAATTGTTACCCTTGACCAATTAAAGCTTTGGACTTGGATTTCTGAATATTATATGTGTACAAAAGGAGAAGTATTGAGAGCAGCACTTCCCAGTGCATTTTTATTAGAAAGTGAAACTATAGTTTTTAAAAATAAAAAAACGTCTTTTGATGAATCTTTATTAAAAGATGATGAATTTTTGATATACGAAGCATTACAATATCAAAGTGTATTGAGGGTGCAAGAGATCATGAATATTATAGGTAAAAAGACTGTTCTTCCAGTAATTAAAAGATTGTTGGAAAAAGAGATAATTACCGTTCAGGAAGAGATTTATGAACAATATAAACCCAAAATAGTAAGATTTGTTAGATTAAATAATGAGTATAATAAAGAAGAATCTCTTCGGGATTTATTAGACTCTATGACGCGTTCTCCAAAACAACGAGAAGTATTATTGAAGCTGTTTACTTTACAGGCTCAAGCTACCAAGCCAATTAAAGTTAGTGAACTCATAAAAACTTCCAATAGTTCATCATCGGTTGTAAAAGCTCTTATCAATAAAGATATATTACAAGAATATCATCTTCAGAGAGATAGAGTAGAATATGAGACTGATATAAATGGTGAATTAAAGCAATTAAATGAATATCAAAATAAAGCTCTTCTGGAGATACAAAATACCTTTAAAGAGAAAGATGTATGTTTGTTTCATGGTGTTACTTCATCAGGGAAAACAGAGGTGTATGTAAAATTGATAGAACAAGTTATTCAAGAAAAGAAACAAGTTTTGTATTTGTTACCAGAAATAGCTTTGACAACTCAACTCATAACGAGATTACAAGAATATTTTGGAGATAAATTAACGGTGTATCATTCAAAATATTCTGTTAATGAGAGGGTAGAGGCATGGAATAATGTAAAAGCAAGAAAAAATAAGGCGCAAGTGATCATTGGAGCGAGATCAGCCATATTCTTACCTTTTGTGGATTTAGGACTTATTGTTGTTGATGAAGAACATGAAAATACATTTAAGCAATATGATCCAGCTCCCAGATATCATGCTAGAGATACTGCTATTGTTTTGGCAAAAATGTTTGATGCCAAGGTAGTGTTGGGATCTGCTACTCCTGCTTTAGAAACATATTATAATGCTAATCAAGGAAAGTACGGTTTTGTTCAATTGACAAGGAGATTTGGTAATGTGCTAATGCCAGAGATTAATCTTGTAGATGTAAAAACAAAATACAAGAAAAAAGAAATGACAGGGCATTTTAGTGATACTTTGTTGATGAGCATAAGAGAAGCATTGGCAGAAGGAGAACAAGTAATTCTTTTTCAGAATAGAAGAGGATACTCTCCAGTCGTAGAATGTAATACTTGTGGTCATTCACCGCAATGTCCAAACTGTGATGTGAGTTTAACGTTTCATAGCTATAGAAATCAATTGCGATGTCATTATTGCGGATATCATATCGCAATGCCTCAAAAATGTATAGTTTGTGAAAGTGTTGATTTGACAACCAAAGGTTTTGGAACGGAGCAAATAGAGAATGAGCTACAAGAACTTTTTCCTGATCATGTTGTAGGAAGAATGGATCAAGATACTACAAGAGGAAAACATGGTTATGAAAAAATTATTAATCGTTTTGAAGAAGGAGATATTGATATCATGGTTGGGACACAAATGCTTTCTAAAGGGTTGGATTTTAGAAATGTAAGTTTGGTGGGTGTAATGAATGCTGACAACCTACTTAATTTTCCTGATTTTAGAGCGCATGAACGTAGTTTTCAGTTAATGCAACAGGTAGCGGGTAGAGCAGGGAGAACCAAGAAAAGAGGTAAGGTGTTAATACAAACCTATAATCCGTTTCATCAGATACTACAGCAAGTATCAATTAATGATTATATAGGAATGTATGAAGAACAAATAGAAGAAAGGTATCAATATAAATATCCTCCTTTTTATAAGATTATAAAAATTACAGGCAAACATAAAGATTACAATAAAGTGACAGATGCTATGGATTGGTTGGGAATATCATTTAGAAATGTATTTAAACAAAATGTATTAGGCCCAGAGTTTCCTCCAATATCAAGAATACGAAATCAATACCATAAAAATATAATCATAAAAATACCTCAAAAACAATCCTTACAAAAGACAAAAGAGGTTATAAAAAAGATAAATACATCTTTTAAAAGTATAAAAGAATTCTCAGGAGTAAGAATAATAATAAATGTAGATAATTACTAGTTATTTAAGGCCTCTATCAAAGAATTTTTCTTATGCCTACTAAGCGGTATTTTTTCATCAGCAATTTCTATATTTCTACTGTTGTAACGCTCTACCTTATCTAGGTTTACAATATAAGATTTATGAATTCTTAAAAAACGATCACTTGGAAGTTGTGCTTCAAAAGACTTCATTGTAGCCAATACTACAATAGGGTCTCCTTCTTCCATAATTAATTTTACATAATCACCCAAAGCTTCTACATACTTCAATTGATTTAAGAATATCTTTCGTTTTTTTAAATTACTCTTTACAAAAATATAATCATCATCCTCTACTGCTGCATTTTCTCCACCCAAACGAGACATGCTTAGTGCTTTATCTACAGCAGCGTTAAAGCGATCTTTTTTAAGAGGTTTTCTTAAATAATCTATAGCATCATAGTCAAAAGCTTTAAACGCATATTTTGTTTTTCCTGTAACAAAAATGATATGAGGTTTGTTTTCTAAGTCATCCAAAAGATCAAAACCTGTAAGAATTGGCATTTCGATATCTAAAAATAACAAATCTACTTGAGTGTCAAGTAAACCATTTTTAGTTTCAATAGCATTATTCCATTCTGCCACTAATTCTAGTGAAGAATGTCCAAGTATCAACTTTACAATAGCTAGTCTTTGGAGGCGGGAATCATCTACTACCGCACATTTTAATTGAGATTGCTCCACATTGTTTAGTGTTAATTTTTAAATACAATATTAATGAATATATCTTATTTGTACAAACAATTTTGGCTTTTTGTCGATAAAAATAGTGTTTCGTCGAAATCATTGTACGGTGATATGCTCTACTTCCATAAATAGTTAAGTATTAATATTTTAATTATTTTAAGAGAACAATTGATCATGTTTATAAGGTTAACTTTAAAGGTTTTTTCACAAATGATTAAGTATTTCTTTTAATTTTTGTTTTTTCATTCGACTTATTGGAATTTTTTCGTCGTTTATTTCCATATAATGGGTGCCAAAACGTTCTATTTTTTCGAGATTTACTATGTATGATCTATGTGCTCTGAAAAAATGTTCAGATGGTAATAAAGATTCAAAAGAAGTCATGGTACCAAGTACAACAAGTGGTCTACTTCCTTCCAAATGTATCTTGGCAAAATCTTTTAAAGCAGAGACATATAAGATGTGGTTTAAAAATACTTTATATTTTTTTATTCCGCTTTTAATGAAAACAAAAGGATCATTTTTTTGAGGTAGAGACTGTGATTTTTGGATATACACTTCTGATGCTTTCTCTATAGCTATATTAAATCGTTCCTTTTTTAAAGGTTTTTTTAGAAAATCAATCGCATGGTAATCAAATGCCTTATGTGCATATTTTGTTTTTCCTGTAACAAAAATAACATGTGGTTTGTTTTCTAAATCATCTAAAAGGTCAAAACCATTAAGGACTGGCATTTCTATGTCGAGAAATAATATATCTACTTTTGTTTCTAATAATCCATTTTTGGCTTCAATAGCATTATTCCATTCATTTACTAATTCTAATCGAGGGTGTTTTTTAATAAGTTTTATGGCAGATAAACGTTGTGTAGTAGAATCATCAACCACGGCGCATTTGATTAAGGGGTTTTTCATTTTTTATGATTTAAGACAATACAATAATAGTAAATTTTAACCTTATTTTACAATAAAAAATGTTTTTTATCGATGAATTATGCTTTTTGTCGATAGATTATGTTTTTGGAATTATAACGAGTTATTAGATTTTATCAGTGTCCTTTTTTAAGGTTTGAATATTCAAAAAATAGTGTTACTTTTGCAGCCAATTTTTAATTTAAAAACTTAGATTTTTATGAATCAATACGAAACTGTTTTCATCTTGAATCCCGTTTTATCTGAAGATCAGATAAAGGAAACAGTTAAGAAATACGAAGACATTCTTGTTTCTAATGGTGCCAAGATGATATCAAAAGAGGATTGGGGGCTTAAAAAGCTTGCTTATGCAATCCAACACAAAAAAAGTGGATTTTATCACCTATTCGAATATCAAGTTCCAGGTGAAGTTATAAACGCTTTGGAGGTAGAATACAGAAGAGATGAAAGAGTAATGCGTTATCTTACTGTACGTCTTGATAAGCATGCAATTGCTTGGGCAGAGAAGAGAAGAACTAGAAACAAACAAAAAGCTTAATTATGTCATCTATAGAACAACAAGCTAAAGGAAAGAAAGATGGAGAGATCAGATATCTTACTCCACTTAATATAGATACTACAAAAACTAAGAAGTATTGTCGTTTTAAAAAATCAGGTATAAAATATATCGATTATAAAGATCCTGATTTCTTAATGGCATTTGTAAATGAACAAGGTAAACTGTTACCTCGTCGTCTTACAGGAACTTCATTAAAGTACCAACGTAAAGTAAGTGTTGCTGTTAAAAGAGCAAGACATTTGGCATTGATGCCATATGTTGGAGATTTATTAAAATAAAATTCGTCATAACATATTATGGAACTTATATTAAAGAAAGACGTTGAGAATCTAGGATTCGCAGACGATGTAGTAGAAGTTAAAAATGGTTATGGTCGTAACTATTTAATCCCTAATGGATTTGCATTGTTAGCAACTCCATCTGCAAAAAAAGTGCTAGCTGAAACATTAAAGCAACGTGCTTTCAAAGAAAAGAAAGAGATTGATGATGCAGAGAAAATAGGTAAGAAGCTTAGTGGATTAGAAATAAAAATAGCAGCAAAGGTTGGATCTGGAGATAAATTATTTGGTTCAATATCCAATGCTGATGTTTCCGAAGCATTTGCTAAGCAAGATGTAGCGCTAGAAAAGAAATTTATTACTGTCCCTGGGGGGACGATTAAACGTTTAGGTCAATATGAAGCTTCTGTTAGACTTCATAGAGAAGTGATTGTTCCTGTTTCTTTTGAGATAGTACCTCAAAATAAATAAGAAATCAGTTAATAAATGTTTTATAATATTTAAAAAAATCGCTCATCAGAGCGATTTTTTTGTTTTAATTTTATTTTTCAATTAACAATAAAGCTTAAGCTACATGAAACAAATTATCTTTTTTATTTTAATATTAACAGGGCTTACAATTAATGCTCAGGTAACTACATCTAATATTTCGGGAGTAATTTATGATAATAATAATCAATTGTTACCAGGTGTAAATATAACAGCAATTCATCAACCTACAGGAACTTCATATGGAGGAGTTACAAATTTTGATGGACGTTTTGATTTAATTAATCTTAGAGTAGGTGGGCCATACCGGTTGACAATTAGTTATGTTGGATTTAAAAAACAATTAATAGATGATATTAATCTTCAATTAGGACAGACTTTTAATGTTGATGTCGTGATGGTTGAAGATGATAATCGATTAGAAGAAGTTATTATAAACTCAAAAAAAAGTACTACATTCAGTAGTGAACGTACTGGAGCTGAAACTAGTATTGGTAGAAGAGAATTAAAAGCTCTACCAACAATTACTCGGTCGGCAGCAGATTTTTACAGATTAGAACCTACAGCATCGAGTAATGGTTCTTTTGGAGGGAGAAATGATCAGTTTAATAATTTTAGTTTAGATGGTTCGATATTTAATAACCCTTTTGGTTTAGATGCTGCCACTCCAGGTGGACAAACCAATGCACAGCCCGTTTCATTAGATGCGATTGATCAAATCCAGGTGTCTACAGCACCTTATGATGTTACACAGGCTGGATTTACAGGAGCTTCTGTGAATGCAGTGACAAAAAGTGGAACCAACCAGTGGAAAGGAACAATGTATGGGTTTTATAGAAATCAAGACATGACAGGTGATAAAGTTGGAGATGATGATATTATTGTTCCAGATTTAACTCAAGCTCAATATGGAGTGAGTATCGGAGGACCTGTCATTAAAAATAAATTATTTGTTTTTGGTAATTTTGAAATAGATGATAGAGAGGATTTGGGGTCTAATTTTTTAGCATCACGACCTGGTTTAACTGGAGCAAATGTATCTAGAGTATTGGCAGAAGATTTGGATTTTGTTTCACAACAATTAAGTGCTTTGGGTTATGATACCGGAGCGTATGAAGGGTATACTCATGATACAGAATCTATAAAAGGGTTATTCAAATTAGATTGGAATATTAATGATAATCATCGTGCCGCATTTATATATAATTTTTTAGATGCATCTAGAGATTTACCAGCAAACAGAGAGGCTATTGGGCGTAGAGGACCAGATTTGACAACATTACAATTTAGAAACTCTGGATATAGAATTAATAATAAAATCACTTCGTTTTTGGTGGAGCTAAACTCTAATTTTAAGGGTAATATTTCTAATAAATTTCAGGCGGGATATACTTTTTTTGATGATAGTAGGGATCCATTTTCTAATCCTGCCCCTCCAATCAACATTCAGCAAGATGGTGTAAGGTATATCGTTGCAGGTCACGAACCTTTTTCAATCAATAATAGATTAGAGCAAAAAGTATATCAAGTAACTAATAATTTAAATATAGTTGCAGGTAACCATACAATTACTCTTGGAGGATCTTTTGAACGTTTTGAATTTGATAATTCGTTTAACTTAGGTGTATATGATTTTGGAGGAAATGATGCTTTGGGTCAAGGGCCAGTTAGTACATTTTTTGATGCTTTTCAAAGTGTTAGAATTAATCCAGCATTACCAGTTGGTTCTAGTTTTGAGGAAGCCATAAATAATGGTACAATAGCAGCAGCTTTGGCAAATGCTCAAAATATATTTGATACAAATAATGCTACGGATAATTGGGCTTTGGCAGAAACCAATGTAGGACAATTGGCGTTTTATGCTCAGGATAAATGGAAAATAAATGATAAACTTACATTGACATACGGCTTGAGGATAGATCAGCCCTTGTATTTTGATACAGAAGATAAAATTGCTGAAAATATAGAAAGAGGAGCAGGAGGGACATTTCCAGAAGGAAATTATCAACCAGGAATTACTTATTTTGATGAAAATGGAAGTGCTCTGCAGTTAAATAGTTTAGACTTACCTACAAGAAAGTTATTAGTATCACCAAGATTAGGGTTTAACTATGATGTAAAAGGAGATAAAACTTTTCAAATTCGAGGAGGAACTGGAATCTTTACTGGTCGTTTACCTTTTGTCTGGATTGGAAATCAAGTAGCAAATCCTAATTTCTTTTTCTATACAACTTCTTCTCCAGATTTTAGATTTCCACAGGTATTGAGAAATAGTTTAGGGATTGATTATAAATTCAAAAACGGAATTGTAGCATCAACGGATCTTATTTATACAAAGGATGTGAACGCTCAAATGGTTAGAAATTATGGACTTAATACTCCAACAGGAACATTAAATGGAGTTGATAATAGACAAATTTATTTACCATCTGATAGAGCTGTTAATGAATTTGGAGATGCTACAAATGCATATGTATTTACAAATACTGATGAGGGCTATTCTTTTAATTGGTCGTTTAAACTGCAAAAAAACTTTAGTAATGGAATATTTGCTAGTGTTGCGTATAATTTCTTAGAAGCGGAAGATGCAAGTTCTTTGGATGCAGAAATTTCTAGTGATGCGTTTGATCGAAATCCAGCTTTAGGAAATGTAAATAAGGCAGTAAGTTCTACTGCTCGTTATGGAGATAAACATAGAATAGTTGGCCAAATTAATAAGGTGTTTAATTATGGTAAAAGTAAACAATGGAGAACATCTATAGGTGCATTTTATGAATATGCGCAAGGAGGACGATTCTCTTACACATATTCTGGAGATATAAATGGTGATGGTTCTCCATTAAATGATTTAATCTATATTCCAACACAAGGTGATTTAGCAACTTATAATTTCAGTGGTACATCTTTTAATGAGAGAGAGGCTCAAAGAGTTGCGCTTGAAGCTTATATTCAACAAGATGAGTATTTAAGAGATCGTAGAGGGAGTTATGCAGAGAAATATGGGATTTTAAGCCCTTGGAGAGGACGTTGGGATGTAAAACTACTTCAGGATTATGATATAAAGGTTGGCGAACGAACAAATACCATTCAGTTTAGTTTAGATATTTTGAATTTTGGAAATCTGTTAAATTCTGATTGGGGAGTAATAGAGATTCCTGTAAATGATCAACCAATAGGAGTAAGTGTAGATGGTACAGGTACTCCTGTATATACTTTTGATGTTACACAAACTAAGACTTTTGCAAATGATTTTAGTTTAGATTCAAGATGGCAAGCACAAGTTGGATTGAGATATATCTTTAATTAAAAAAATAAAAAAACTTTTGAAAAGAGGTTCTTTCTTTGAGAACCTCTTTTTTTGTGTATAGAAGTGAAGTAATGCAACATCTCGTATGAAATGATCGAATTAAGTTATTTCATTAGATTTCATATTGCGTAAAAAAATGATTGATAGCTATTGGCTGTTCATAAATTTTCTTCCTTATCTGAAATCAAAATGGTTCAATTTTGTATTTCGCGAAAAAATTTAAATTGTAAATACAAAGATTTTTCAGTTTACTCGGATATAAGATTAAATGAGTGTTATAAGGATCTGTTTATTATTTAGTTTTTATCTTTTTATACTTATTTTTGCAATCAATTTTTTTAGAATAGATGAAATATCAAAGACTAAGCAAAGAGCAATTAGAAGAATTACATGTAGAATTTATTAATTTTTTAGCAACACAATCTATTACCGCAGAAGAGTGGAATGAGATTAAAATAGATAAACCTCAGGTAGCAGAGGATGAAATAGATATTTTTAGCGATTTGGTATGGGAAAAAGCACTTCAAAATGCAAAATATCTTGAACATTTTTCAAAAAATCAAATACATTTATTTGAATTAACAGATGACCAAATGTTTCTGATTGCCATAAAAGTTAATAATGATGCGATTGATATAACTACAAAAGAAGGCTATCATTGGCTACAAAATAATTTGCTAAATGATGAGGTTGTATTTTATAATGCATCCAAAGAATATACAGAGGATAAAAGCTTAGATAAATTTAAACTTATTCAAAAAGGAGCAAATATTACCAAAGGAGAATTATATCATTATTTTGCTAGATTGACAAAGAATGAAGAGTAAATTTAGGATTTAGTTTTTAGAGAGTAAGATATTACTCATATCTTAAAGACTCTATAGGATCCTGTTTTGCAGCTTTTACAGCGGGATATAATCCAGATACTACGGCGATAATAAAAGAAATTGTGGTTGCAGCTATAATAGCTAACCAAGGTGTACTAAATGAGAAATTAGCCAAGGACGATATGCCTCCACCAATAAGTATACCTAAAACAATACCAACAAGACCTCCAATTTGACCAATTATAATGGTTTCCATAAAAAATTGACCCGCTATAGTATGTTTTTTTGCGCCTAACGCCTTTCTTACTCCAATCTCACGTGTTCGTTCTGTTACAGAAACTAGCATGATATTCATTAAAGCAATAGAAGAACCAAAAATAGTAATGATACTAATTATCCATGCAGCATAATATAGATAGATAGTAATGCTTGCAATACGATTAAGAAGGTCATCACTACGTTCTAGGCCAAAATTGTTTTCTTCGATAGGATTAAGACCCCTGATATTTCTAAAAGTTATAATAGCCTCATCCTGAGCTCCTTCTATAAACTGTTTGTCATCTACCCGTACACTGATTCCGTAATTGATGTTAGGAAGCGTAAATATAGATCGTGCAATTTGCAATGGGATAAGAACCCGTAAATCCTGATTATTTTTAAACGTAGCTCCTTTACTTTCTAAAAGCCCGATTATCTTAAATTTTACACCTCTTATTCCTATAGTTTTGCCAATTGGATTTGTATTTTGAAATAAATTCTTTTTGAAATCAGATCCTATAAGACAAACATGATTATTGTTTTCTACATCAAAAAAAGTAAAATTTCTTCCAGTATCTATTTCAGTTCCTGTATTTTCTAAATAGTTTTCATTGATTCCAACAACAGAAACTTCGGGGTCGGTTTTATCATTTTCATATTTTATTTCAGCATTACGTGTACCAGTAAAATGAATCGAAGTTTTTGAAAAAGGATATTTGAATCGATCTTTAAATTCCTTTACATTACGATAACTAATAATAGGATTGATTTTTTCTCTATCTCTATTATTTCGAGTATTGAATTCATAACGTTGAAGATTAAATGTATTTGCGCCCATAGAGGCAAAATCTCCAGAAATAGTGTTTTCTAAAGCTCCAACTAATGTAAGTATTCCTACCAATGATGTTATCCCAATTGCAATGATGAGTATGGTAAGGACAGTTCTTAAAACTTGACCTTTTATAGAATCCATTGCAATTCTGATATTTTCTCTAAAAAGTGAAAACATAATAGCTTTTAAAAGTGTGTTCTTGCTATAAGACTACAAAACATGATTAAAGTTACTCAAAAAAACTAGTTTTTTTAAGTGTATTAGTTATAAGGTTTATAGTTTTTTAGATATTTGCAGCTTCAATAGAAGGTAGGGGAAATAAGATTTGTATAATAAAAAATGTTTATCATTGATTATCAGTATTCTATCTTTTTGTTTAGTATATACCATAAACAAGTACAATGGCACAAAAACCATCAATACCAAAAGGAACTAGAGATTTTTCACCTATAGAGGTAGCTAAAAGAAACTATATTATAAATACAATCAGAGAACAATTTCAATTATTTGGTTTTCAACCTATAGAAACACCAAGTTTTGAAAACAGTGAAACTTTGATGGGAAAGTATGGGGAAGAAGGAGATCGATTGATTTTTAAGATATTAAATAGTGGTGATTATTTAAACAAAGTAGATGATACAATATATGATTCGAAAGATAGTTTAAAAATGACTTCCAAAATTAGCGAAAAAGCACTTCGTTATGATCTAACTGTTCCTTTTGCAAGATATGTAGTACAACATCAAAATGAAATTGATTTTCCATTTAAAAGATTTCAAATTCAACCAGTTTGGCGAGCAGACAGACCTCAAAAAGGAAGGTTTAGAGAGTTTTATCAATGTGATGCAGATGTAGTAGGAAGTAAATCTTTATTGCAAGAGGTTGATTTTATAACCCTATATGATGCTGTTTTTGCCAAGCTAAACCTTTCTGGAGTTACTATTAAAATGAATAATCGCAAAATCCTTTCTGGTATTGCAGAAGTGATTGGAGCTAGTGATAAGTTGATTGATTTTACTGTAGCATTGGATAAGTTGGATAAAATTGGTGAAGACGGTGTAAAGAAAGAGATGCTGAACAAAGGAATTTCTGAAAATGCAATCGAAAAAGTAAAACCTCTGTTTCAGTTTACTGGAACAACATCAGAGAAGATCGAAAAATTAAGAAATATGCTAACTTCTTCAGAAGAAGGCATGCAAGGAGTAGAAGAATTACAGTTTATTGTCAATGCTATTAATAAAATTTCTTTAAAAACTGCAATATTAGATCTAGATGTTACGTTAGCAAGAGGGTTAAATTATTATACAGGTGCTATTTTTGAGGTGTCTGCTCCAGAGACTATAAAAATGGGATCTATAGGGGGAGGAGGAAGATATGATGATTTAACCAGTATTTTTGGATTAAAGGATATTAGCGGAGTTGGAATTTCTTTTGGCTTGGATAGAATCTATTTGGTTCTAGAAGAATTACAATTATTTCCAGAAACGGTTGCGCAATCAACAAGAGCACTTTTTATAAATTTTGGTGAAGTTGAGGCATTGTACTGTTTGAATGCTGTAAATAAATTGAGGGCTGATGGTATTGTAGCTGAATTATATCCTGATAATACCAAAATGAAAAAACAAATGGGATATGCGAATAAAAGAGAGATACCTTTTGTAGTGCTGGCAGGGACTTCTGAAATGAATACTAAAACATTTACTGTTAAAAATATGGAGTCTGGAACCCAAGAAGAGGTGAATTTTGAAGAATTAAAAATGCTTTTATTATAAAAATTGATTATCTTAAAAATCATAAAAAAAAGTCACTCGAATAAAATTACTTTAACTATTGATTGTCTTAAAATTGAAATTATGAAAAAACCCATTTTAACCATTTTTCTTAGTGTACTACTGTTATCAGTGTTTTCTTGTAAAAAAGATCCTAAAACAGATAATTTGGATACAGTAGAATTTGCCAGAGGAGATACATCTGATTTTGTTGAAGAAGTTGAAGAAGAAAAAAAACCTGAAGTTAAAAAAAATAAAAAAACTACTAAACAAAAGAAATCAGACTTAGATGGAAAAAAGGATATTGAAAAAGCAAACAAGCTGATCCCTATACCAGGTACTTCTGGTTATACCAAAAATTCTGCTGCAAAAAAATATATTAAAGACTATGAAGCATATGTGGCAAACTATAAAAAGGCTGTAGAAGCACATGATATGGACTCTTTTTTAAAGTTAAACGAAGCTAGTAGTGATCTTACAAAACAATATAATAGTCTAATGACAAAACTCTCTGGTGAAGAGATAGAAAATATTAGTAAATATATGCAGGCAAAATCTAAACAATTGAATGCTTTGTCTGCAAAAATGTAAAAGCTACAGTAGTTTTAATCATAAGCCATCTTGACTCTGTTAAGATGGTTTTTTTATTCGCTTTCAGGTTTAATACCTGGAGGCTTGCCTCGTTAATTATTACTATTTTGTGACATCTAGTCACAAA
>CANMLS010000048.1 GCA_947498785.1 uncultured Aquimarina sp.
AGTATAAGGTTTTGAAAAAAGATAATCAGTTAAGATTATTTTAATGCCTCGTGGGCTTGCCCCGAGGATTATTTACTATTTATAAAACTATCTACAGTAAACACTTTTTTAAATTTCATAAGTTTTTACTAAATATAAAAAACATAATCTCTTGGGTAGACTAAAAATCAAGATCGCTTCGTTATATATTAATATTAAAAAACACAAACATGAGAATAGTAACAGGCATTATAGCTGTTTTTCTAACAATATCAATAATAACATCCTGTGAATCAGACTCTGATGTTCCTGAGGAAAATCAGCAGGTTGACGAGACAGATGGGGATGAAACTGGAGATGGAGATGATGGAACAGGCGGTGATGGTACCGATGGCGATACAGGAGGTACGACATCTATAATTGATTCTTTTGGCTTATTACAAGCTTCTGGAAATAAAATTGTAGATAAAAACAATACTCCTGTCCAGCTAAGAGGAATGTCTTTATTCTGGAGTCAATGGATGGGACAGTATTATACCAAAGAAGCAGTTAGTTGGCTAAAGAAAGATTGGAAATGTAATATTGTCAGAGCTGCCATGGGTGTAGAAGATACTGATGGTTACCTTTCTAATAAAGAAACCGAGAAACAAAAAGTATATACTGTTATCGACGCTGCTATCGAAGAAGGTATTTATGTTATTGTAGATTGGCATAGTCATCATGCAGAGGATCATCTTGAAGAAGCTAAAGCTTTTTTCTCTGAAGTGGCACAAAAATACGGTGATACACCTAATATTATTTATGAAATCTATAATGAACCTCTAAATGTTTCCTGGAAGGATGTATTAAAGCCATATCATGAGCAAGTAATTGCTGAAATCAGAAAACACGACCCAGACAACTTAATTATTTGCGGTACACGCACATGGTCTCAAGATGTTGACGAAGTTATCGGAAACACTATAAATGATAATAACGTAGCGTATACGTTACATTATTATGCTGCTACTCATAAACAATCACTAAGAGATAAAGCACAAAAAGCTTTAGATAACGGCATCCCTCTTTTTGTCACAGAATATGGAGTTACTGAAGCTAGTGGAAATGGTTTTATTGATACTAATGAAGCAAAAGCATGGTGGGATTTTATGGATCAAAACAAAATATCATGGTGTAACTGGTCTATTGCCGATAAAGAAGAAGCCTCTGCAGCTCTTCAACCTAACGCAAGTGGTACGGGTGGTTGGACAGAAGATCAAATGACTGTTTCAGGGGCAATGGTAAGAGAAGAAATAAAAACTAAAAACACTGATTAACACACTGTTTACTACCAAAAAAGAGCCTCACAAACTAAGAGTTTATGAGGCTTTCTATTTTCTTTGTTATTTTTTTATTCTAAAATACTTCGTCTGACTCTTTCAGTTTTTCTGTATTTGCAACCAACTGAAGCTCATCGACTATTTTCTGGATATCACCATCAATAATATTCCCAAGGTCATATAATGTAAGACCAATTCTATGATCTGTTACTCTACCTTGTGGATAATTATACGTTCTAATTTTGGCAGAACGATCACCAGAGGATACCATACTTTTTCGTTTCTCAGAATCGGCAGCTTGCTTCTTTTCTAATTCAAGATCATACAACCTAGAACGCAATACTTTCAAAGCTTTTTCAAGGTTTTTATGCGATGACTTCTGATCCTGACAACTTACAATCATTCCTGTTGGTTCGTGATGTAATTTAATTGCAGAATAGGTTGTGTTTACTGATTGACCTCCTGGACCTGTTGAAGTAGTACGCTCAATACGAACCTCTTGCATATCCAGTTCGACATCAAACTCTTCAGCTTCTGGAAGAACCATTACCGTTGCGGCACTAGTATGAACTCGACCTTGAGTTTCTGTCTGAGGTACACGTTGTACTCGATGTACTCCTGCTTCAAATTTTAGAGTCCCATACACATCTTCTCCATTGACTTCAAAAATAATTTCTTTATACCCTCCACTAGTTCCTTCATTAAGATCTACAACACTGGTACTCCAGCCTTTACCTTCACAATATTTTGTATACATACGAAACAAATCTCCTGCAAAAATACTTGCCTCATCTCCTCCTGTTCCTGCTCGAATCTCGACCACACAGTTTTTAGCATCTTCGGGATCTTTAGGAACCAACATAAACCGAATTTTTTCCTCTAAGGAAGGTAATTCTTCTTTTGCTTCTTCCAATTGCATCTTTGCCATGTCAACCATCTCTGCATCACTACCATCAGCAATAATCTCTTCTGCTTCTTTAAGATTATTAGTTAATTCTATATAACGATCTCGTTCATCCATTAATGCTTTGAGATCTTTATACTCTTTATTAAGTTGTATATATCTTTTTTGATCTGCAATGATATCTGGCTGAATGATTAAATCACTCACTTCATCAAATCGTTGCTTTACAATATTTAATTTATCAATCATAGTACATTATTCCTGTCTGTAGAAGATACAAAAGTAAGCTTTTTTGTCTAAAACACATATTGAGTTTTAAGAATCTAAATATGATATTCTTCCAGAAAAAAAGTATTTTTGTGTTAGCATGAAAAAAAATGTAAGCTTTCATCATAAATCTGCAGTACTAAACTGTTTTTTTGCTATTGCTATTTTATTTAGCTTTGGCGGATATTCTAATTATTCTTCTCCAAAAATTAAGGAAACTACTATTGAATCTATAGTAATTCCCAAAAGAAATCTTAGAGATATTCTTTCTTTTCAATCTGGTATTGATCAGAAAAAAAATAACATTTTTTCTTATATATCGTACAAAAACATAAGGATGTTATCTCTATTTCATAGTAGAGTTAGCCTGACTAAAGAGAAAAAACAACCCTTTTTCATTCCTTGGTTTAACAAACAAAAAATAATTCGTATTACTTTTAATTCTTCTGTGGTTAGTGAGGAAGAACCTTTTCATTTCAATTTAATAATAGGATAATATTCTTTTTATCCACCTGTAATCTTTTTTAATAACTAAGTAATATCGTTTACTTCTCATATAGAGAGGCGAATGTCTTTACGTATTCGATGAATTGAAATGAAAAAATTTAAAAAACTAATACGACGATTTGTTTTAATACTGGTTATCATCATGTCTTCTTTACTCCCTATCCCTATATTTTTTTCTAAAAAAGAGGGTGCATTTAATGATGAGCATACTATTGAACTGGTAGAACAAAAACTAGAAGATACGATTGAAAACGAGGTAACATTTGTAAAAGAGTTAAAATAGGGTACCCCTTCTTAACTAGGGGGTACCTTACCTAGATAAGGGGTTGAACTCTGAGAAAGGTAGTTCGGTGTGATAATATGGTGTATAGAGATGATACTTTTTGGATTAGAGTTGATATGTTGCTGCTTAGATTTGATATTTTATAGGATAAAAACGATAGTTTCTGCCTTTTTTCTGATATTTTGAAGGGCATCGATCCAAAAAAAAAGGTGATTCTAACTACCTTTTATCACTTCGAAACACCTTTATATCAATTCTAAGCACCTACCAACCTCTTTGTAGCATATATAAAACCTTAATAAGAGCAACTTTTTTAGAAAGATTCATTTTATCGACTCCTACAACTACCTTTTTCATACATAACAAAATTAGCAGGAAACACTTCCCTATTATTTCACCTACATTATTAACAACAATATTCCTTCTATTAAAGAGATACAGATATGAGTCAAAATATAAAATTGGTAATATCAGACCTATAATAAAGTCTAATTACCTATGTCTTATACATATATATCTTTAAACACAAGCATCCTCAGGTTTTGAAATCTTCTTAAACTTCTAAAAATGAAAATTCTTTTTAAGTAATTATATGTTTTTACGACATTATATACCATGAAGAGTTTTCAAAAAATAGGATTAGGTGGTGGTTGTCACTGGTGCACAGAAGCAGTTTTTCAATCTTTAAAAGGTATTTTAAAAGTAGAGCAAGGGTATATTCGAAGTCATGGAGAACATAACGATTTCTCTGAAGCTGTCCTTATATATTTCGATCCTGAACAAATCCTGCTCAAAGATCTCATCGAAATTCATTTGTATACTCATAAAAGTACATCTAATCATAGTTTTAGAGAAAAATACCGAAGTGCTATATATTATCTTGAAGAAAGTAAGAAACAAACCATAAAGAATATTCTTAATCAACTTCAAGAAGAATTTGATCATCAATTAGTGACCAAAACTCTAAAATTTCAAGAGTTTCAATCCTCTAGAACTGCACTACTTGATTATTATATAAATGATCCAGAAAGGCCTTTTTGCAAAAAACACATTAGCCCAAAGTTGGATTTTTTAAAAGAAAAATACGCTAAAGTTGCTAGGTAGTTAATTATAAATATACTCTCCAAACTCACTTTGTATGGTAAGTTTCTTTTCTTCAGAAGCTTCTACCCGACCTACAATCTGTGCATCTACATTAAAACTATTAGAAATTGCTATAATTTCTTCTGCTATTTCAGGAGCAACATATACTTCCATTCTATGTCCCATATTAAACACCTGATACATTTCTTTCCAATCAGTACCCGAGTTTTCCTGAATTAATTTAAAAAGAGGAGGTACATCAAATAAATTGTCTTTTACAATATGAAGATTATCTACAAAATGTAGAATTTTAGTTTGAGCTCCTCCACTACAATGCACCATCCCATGTATAGTTGTACTATCAAATTGAGATAAGATTTTCTTAATAATTGGAGCATAAGTTCTGGTAGGTGATAATACCAATTTACCTGCATCTATTGGAGCATCTTTAACCTCATCAGTCAAGTTTGTTTTTCCAGAATATACTAGATCATTAGGAACTGAAGGGTCAAAACTTTCAGGATATTTTTCTGCTAGCACTTTACTAAACACATCATGGCGTGCAGATGTCAAACCATTGCTTCCCATACCACCATTATATTCTTTTTCATAACTGGCTTTACCAAAAGAAGCTAATCCAACAATAACGTCTCCTGCTTTTATGTTTGCGTTATCAATTACATCTTTACGTTTCATTCGAGCCGTTACAGTAGAATCTACTATAATCGTTCTTACTAAATCTCCAACATCTGCCGTTTCTCCTCCTGTAGAATGAATTTCTACTCCGAAACCTTTAAGTTCCTCTAACAATTCTTCTGTACCATTAATGATCGCAGAAATTACTTCTCCCGGAATTAAATTTTTATTTCTTCCAATAGTAGAAGATAACATAATATTATCTGTAGCTCCCACACATAATAAGTCATCAATATTCATGATCAATGCATCTTGTGCAATTCCTTTCCAAACAGAAATATCTCCTGTTTCTTTCCAATACATATATGCAAGAGAAGATTTGGTCCCTGCTCCATCAGCATGCATGATCAAACAATATGCTGAATCCCCGGTTAAGTAATCGGGAACAATTTTACAAAATGCTTTTGGAAAAAGTCCTTTATCTATATTTTTAATTGCACTATGCACATCCTCTTTGGAAGCTGAAACTCCACGTTGTGCATAACGCTTACTTACTTCTTGACTCATTGTATTGGAAATTAAAGCGCAAAGATAATTTAATTAATTACGAATCACGAATTACAAAGAATGAAAGTTACAAGTTCGTATTTGGTTAAAAAAACGTTTCTACTTAAAAAATGTTTAACTATATATTACCCTCTCGTTACTGTAAAAGCGCATTTAAAAAATTCATCTCGAACACAACATAAAATCCTATAAAACAATGAAATACGATGAAATATTTTATTTGAAGAATAATTAAGAAATTAGATACAACATCAAAAGGAAACATTAGATCGAGTAGTCACTATATCGTATTCTTTGATGACATAGACGGAACCTGAAAAGTCTATTAAAAATTAAGAGTAGGGATTAATCACAAATTAAATAGTGTTATGGGATTTTATTCAAAAGAGCCTGTTAATCCAGAAAAAACAACAGTAGAATATTTATGGACTGGCCTTGGTACTCCAGGGGTTTTCATTGTTAAAGTAGAAGGTGATGCACCTAATTATTCATATGGTTTCAATTTAATTCGTGATCCTCATTTTGTAGGAGGACTAAAAATTGATGCAATGGGCTGGACAGGTCCTCTAGGAGAAGGTACTACTCCTTATGTAGTAAAAGGTACATTTCCTGGTGAGTTTAGACCACAAATCGTAATCTCGGGTTCAAACGGAGATTTTCTTATTGATGTTAAAGAGATTAAACATGATAAAGTAGATGATTTTGTAAAATCAAAATCTCAAGAAGAGCAACATGCTTTATCCTAAACCAAGCTAAAAACCAAACTAAAAACCGCAAAAAAGACCTATAGCATATAGTCTCCTTAAACTATCCATGCTATAGGTCTTTTATTATTCCCAGTCGGGCATAGTTGCTTTTTCTAATATAGTTGTCCTATCATCGAGATCAGAAATCAAAAATGCAACAATGTTTTTTGCTGAAATACCGTCATTGGAAGTGTTTACAACAATTATACTAGCTTCACTAGGCGAAAATCGCGCATCAAGATCATTGGTTCCTGCTGGTTTATCAGTTGATAAATCTGTACTTGTCATTGCTGTAAAATCATAAACAAATACGTGAGAGTCTAATTGTCTATAGTTTGTTGGAGTTTCGGACCCTGATATATCCCTGCTATACAATAATTGATTTCCATCTACTGATAGATTTATACTTCCTGCTGCCCCATTTTCTCCTGTTAGTACTACATCTTGTACTACTCCTGCTTCATTAATGGTAAAAACCTCAACCGAGTAGCCATCTAGGTCATTCGTCTTTAAAGCTATGATACCAGTGCTTTCATTTTTATCAACTTCTGTTATTAAATCTCCTGTTGTCTGATATATCAAGTCTAAACCGCTCCCATCAACATTAATAGAATATAACTTATTTTGATTTGGAAACAATAATTTGGCTCCACCTGCATCCCATGAGAAATCAATCTCTTCAAGATTAAATCCAGATACTCCTATTGCTGAAGTCACTTGATCCACATCTGAACCGTCTTCGTTCATAGTAAACAAATGTATTTGTGAGCCAACAGATTGTAAAAAGGCTATTTTTCCTGTTGTTACATTTCTTCTTGGTCTAAAGCTATTTTTAGAAACTGGCGTAAGAGCAATTTGCGTTCCACCACTTTCATCAGCAGAATAAATAACACTATTACCTCCTACCAATTTGGTAAAAACAATTCTATTGTTTGGTGCATTTGCAGTTTCAAAGGCAAATGTAGTACTATTTACCGCTTCATTAATTTTATCACTAGCACTTACTTGCCAGAAATATTTTAATCCATACTCAAGTCCAGAAATCGTATATGTTGTATCTGTAATATTTTCAAATGTTTCTATGGTAGCATTTTCTTCATTTCTTAAACTTACTGTGTAGGTAATTGCATCATCATCAGGATCACTAGCACTCCAAACCAATTTAACTTCTGGCAGAAGATCAACTGCATTATCTACTGGTGTTACTAATGTTACATTTGCAGGAGGACGATTTGTAGCTGTTTCTTCATCCATTTCAAAAACAACTTCTATCTCGTTGTCTGCCAAAATTGTAATTCCTTCAAAAGCTGCTAACAACCCCTCTCTTTGCGCAGAAAGCGAGTACTCCCCTGAAGGTATATTATCCATTATATAAACACCTTCTGCATTTGTAAAAACAGTGCTCGAAGCTGGGTTAGTTGATATTTTTACATTTTCTAACGGCTCATTAGTTCCTTTCATTACTACTGTTCCTTTTACAGCCCCTATCCCTTCTAAATCTATCGTATCTTCGCTACATGAAGCTACCGTAATAACAACAAAAACACTTATTATTTTTATAATATATTCTTTCATCTGTCTTATTCTATTTTTTCCTTTTAACAGGATTACCAAAGTACCAATTAAGTCCTAAGGAAAAATTAAAGTACTGATCGTCACGTTTACCTTGAACTATATTATCCAATTCATCACTTAACACCAAATTATGCGTAGCACTTAATGAAATACCTATTTTATCTGAAACTAAACATTCTATCCCTCCTCCATACTGAAGTTTAAATAGTGTATTGTCAAAATCATCATCATTTACAACTCCCATTCCTCCATATAAAAATGGTGATAGTGTTTCAAATGGCAACAAGCTTAATTCTGCATTTAGATCAATAGCATTAAAACCATTTGAAAATGAATTCTTATTTGTTAATTCAAATTTATTAATACTCGAATTCACATTAAGATATGGGTTAAAATACCATCTTGCTCCTGCTTTTACAGAATATGTAAATTCTGGATTATTTAAATCTCCTCCAATGAGCGCCGCTCCTCCTTTAATAAAAACACTTGTTTTGGATCTTCTTTCTTTAAAATACCGATCGTATAACGTAGTATTTTGGGCTTCATTCTTCTCTACTTTATATTTTTCTATTAGATTATTCACAATATCAGGTTCTGCATTAACGGCCCACAACTTATCCTCGATACCTTCAACAATAAGAGATTCTACCGCTTTTTCAATAGCTTCTGAAACTGCCATCTGCGCAGGTTCATTTTTGGTAAATCCAGTCTCAGCTTCTAATAATCTTTTAAATCTCACATATCTAAAGAAGTTTGCATCCAATGCTTGTGATAAGATTGTTTTGGAAACGTATACAGTTTTAAGAATTTTACCACTAGATGTAGAAACTGCTCGTAAATAAACCGTAATTCTATCTTGTCTATATTGTGTAGAAGCTCCGATTCCAAAATATCTGGCTCCTAGTCCACCTGTAATAATATTAGAATCATAAGAAACTATACCTCCTTCGAGAATAATTCCTGCATATAATAATGGTGGTAACTGTGGTTCGTTTGAATTTTTACTTTTTCTATATTCTTTTCTTGTTGAGCGTATAATATTGCGTTCATTAAGTAAATTACTTAGATTTTCTCTTTCTATAGGTACAAACCATTTAGAATCTTCTAGAGCTTTAATTAAAATTGTTGTTGCTCCCTGAGTAACGGCTGTACTAAATGTACTTCCGTTTTCTGTTGGTTTGTATTGACCTGTTTGATCTCTAAATTTATATACACCTACAACTACTGGCTCTTTTGGTGAAGGGAAATCTCGCAATGTTTTAGTAACTTCTGTATCTTCTCCTATTCTAGCACTTTCCATTGTAATAGGTTGATTAAAATAAGTGCCACATCCAGATAAAAAAAACGCACAAGAAAACACTACAATTACGTTATAAAACTTGTTGTACATTAAAAAAATTAATTTGGAATTATTATTTGAGACTGATCTCCTGTGCTTGTATCTAAAATATCAATAACCAAACCTTCACCAGAAGGAAAGATTTCTACGAATAATGATCCAAAGTTGAAAGTACCTTCGCTAAGCCCATCTTCCCCAAATTGGTCACTAAATAATGTTCTGGATATTTGATTTAACAACTGGCTATTAAGATTCTCTGTGAATCTATCTATATCTGACCCTCGGCCTCTCAATGAATTCTTTTCTTCTGTAAGTTTATTTTGAGCTTCTGCAGAGCTAAGCAGCCATTGATAATTAAATGTATCTCCACCAAACGCAGGGTTTAAAGGCTTATATACCAAATCTTGCCCAAAGGAAAAGCTACATATCGAAAAAATAAGAAATATAGTTATCGTAATTGATTTCACATTTTTAAAATTTTATAATTAATTGAAAAATCGAGAACATCTATTATTCTCTCTTCAACAATTTTAATCATTTACTTGTACAAGAAATGATTAATTTTTTATGTTTATTCTGACTATTTTAATACTGAAAAATATCGTCTTTCTGTTTTTTTAAGTCCTTAAAATATTTATACACTTTACGAATTGCAACTTTCGACATTTGCTCTAAATATTCTAAATCTGGTTTCCCTATAAATTCATGAATAACGTTATCTTCAATTTTTACTTGAATGATAGTACTTCGTCCAAAACTCAATTTTTCAAATACTCCAACAACCTTATCTCCATTTATTTGAGCAAGAGTATAGGTTGAATAGAAAAATTCATAAAAATCTCTACCAGGTTTGGTTTTTGTTTCTTCGACAACAATACCTCTAAGTATGATTCCATCATCTGACGATTCCTCTTCTTCTTTTTTGTTATTTTGATGTTCTTCTTCATTAAACCCTATCCTATATTTACCTATAACCTTATCCTCTTCATAAATCAACAACAACACTGCTAACTTATCTTTTTGTGTTATATTAACAATCCCTCTTGATAGTTCTTTACTTTCATTTGCTTCCAAAGTAAATCTACCTTCTTGATCATTTTTGGTAACTATATTATTTGCATCTGTTTTAAAAGCAGTAACCGAGTACCTTAAACTTTTATAAACTTCTGTAGTATTTGTAGCAATACATATCACCGAAATTGTTCCATTAACAGTCTCTGTCTTAATTTTTGCAACTACATCTGTATTTGTAAACTGGGCAATTGAAACTTGAAAAAACAAAAATAGAAGTATGATAAGATTTAGTTTCACACTTTAAAGTTGAGCATTGCGTTTAAAAACTCCTTACGATTACTGTTCTGGCATCACCAGACATTCTAAATTTTAAATTCTTTGACAATTCATTACTCCCAAATCTTTCAAAAATCAAATTATTTCCTTCCTGAATAAGTTCTAAGTTTGTTGATATATCAGGATTTAAAGAAAAATCAATCACAGCATTATTATCTCCAGTTTGAGTAATTACTTTACTTATATCTCTTGAAGATTCATTTATTTCTACTCTGTTAAGCTCTCCTTTTTGGATGATTTTTATATCAGAAGATTCTGCTTTAATCTTTGAAAGTACTACATTGTTAGCTCCTATTTGCTGAATAAAGACCGTATTTATTCCTTTATTAGAAGCAAATGACCTATCTCTATTACTTCTCTGTAGTAAGACATTATCAATTTGGGACAAGTCAATAACTTTATCCTCATCACTTACAGAAAACAGATGCTCTTCTTTTATATCTTGTGCATAAGACGCATAAAAAGGAAGAAGAAGAAATAGTAATATTTTTATAAAATTAGTGTTACTCATCTTTTCAGAATTAAAAAAATCAATAAAGAGATATGCTTAATATTAAATATTAAGCATACTCTTTATAAAAGATTATTAAATTATAAATAACTTCTTGTAATTAACGAACTCCCGAAGTCGTTGATCCTCCTTGATAAACTCCAGCGAAATTATTAGTTCCATTTTGAAGAACTGTACCCACGTTACCATCTGCTGTTTGGAACAAAATAGTCTCATTACCTACTCCTATCTGAGTATTTTCTGCAACGATTCCATTTCCTCTTTGGTAGATATCGCTTATGTTAAAAGCTCCGCTTTGAATCGAAGAGGCAAAGTTTTCAGTACCTCTTTGATATTGAAGAATAAGGTTTGACTCACCTGCAATACCTGTAACACCTTCTTGCGAACCTTCTGCAACATTACCATCTCCTATTTGGACTTGAGATGATGTATTCTCACCTCCTATAAAAACTATATTCTGAGTAACCGAAACACTATTTCTGTTTCCTATCTGTAATTGACGTACACTGTTATTATCTTCTTCATGTCTAGCAAATGCCTCATTACCATTACCTTCTTGATCTTGAGTAACACCTCCTCCTCTTGAAGTAAATAAAAACCCTCCTTGTTCAGCCACAGCACTATTGTCTATACCGATCTGCATCTGTGTAGCTCTATTATATGTTCCTGATTGAGATGCAGATACTGTATTCTCCTCACCTCGTTGTACTTGATAAGAATTACCATTAGTTCCGTCTTGAGATACAATTGCGTCGTTTCCATTACCAAACTGTTTTTGATACACATAATTATCGCCTCCAAAAGAACCTAAATTCTGTTCAATACTTGCCGTATTTGAATCCCCATTTTGATCTTGAAAAGCAGCATTATTAGCTTCTTCCTGATTAATAAAAGCATCGTTCTCATCCCCATTTTGGTATTGACGTATGTATCCTGTATCAGAGTCAAAAACACTACTCCCCTGTATAGCCTCCATGGTATTACCTCCTCCAACTTGCCACTGTTGCGCGCCATTTTTATTACCCCATTGCTCGATTGTTGCTATATTAGCTGTTCCTATTTGTTTTTGATTAGAATTATTAAAAATATCAACTTGTACTGTAGTAGCTATATTAGACCCCCCCTCTTGTATAAGTTCATTATAATGAGAAGTCCCTTCTTGTGTCAAAGTTCCTTTGTTATCATCTCCTATTTGAGTTTGATATCCTTTATTATTCTTACCTTCTTGTGATATCGTTGCTATATTTCCATTGCCTTCTTGACTTTGTTCTGCTAAATTGGCTCCTCCCTCGAGTGATAAATTTTGAGTTGCACTGAGTTCGTTAATATTTCCAACTTGATATTGATATATTTTATTATCTCCTGCTGTCTGTTCAGCAGAAACAGAGTTTTTATTTCCTTTCTGAAATTGTTCTACAATACTATTTCTTGAATTTAAATCTGCAGAACCTTGAATAACTTCTGCTCTGTTTGCTATTCCTTCTTGATTCGTTAACGAATTGTTAGAAGCTCCAATTTGAACAATTTCGATGGCATTGTCTTCTCCCAACTGGACAACATCACTACCATTTGATTGTGCAACCATTGCTGTGGCACTTACTAAAGCTGCCATGCTAAAAACTACTTTTTTCATACGTAATATATATTAAATTGATTAATGTGTTCTCTTCTAAAATTACTGTACATAAACCTTGTTAGATATAGAAGAATCTATTCTAAAGTTTTTCAGCTGTAAAAAGTATATTCTGGGACTTAAGGGATAAAATCAAACGAATAATTACATTTCGACAATGGCAAATTTATAAAAATATTAAGGGCATTTTTTCGAATATTTCAACTATTCGATGAAACACATGCAAAAAATCCACAGAAAATGGATTTTCTTTAGGTTTTATGCGGCTCGTTAAATAGTTAAAATATTCTTAAAACTATCTTAACTAAAGCATTGTAAGTCAATTCTTACTTATCTTGTAAAAAGCAATTCTCTATATTTTGTAAGTGGCCATAGTTCATCATCAACAAGCAGTTCTAATTTATCGCAACAATATCTAATCTCATCGAACATAGGTTTTACGGTATTGCAATAATCAGAAGCTTTTTTTTCTAAATTTTCAAGATTATTTGCTTTTCTACGTTCCTCGGTCATATCATTAACCTTAGTATTAATTTCACCTATATAATCAGAAATTTCTTCTATTATCCCCATTTGTTCTTTTGCATATTTTTTGAAGTCCTTGCCATATAATTCTTTTAAACCAGAAACGTTACTGATCAACATATTTTGATATCGTATAGCTGTAGGAATCACATGGTTTCTGGCAATATCTCCCAAAACTCGGCCTTCAATTTGTATACGCATCACATATTCTTCAACTTCAATTTCATAACGTGCTTCAGCTTCAATTTTATTCATGACTCCCATTTTTTCGAAAAGCTCCAGATTTTTTTTAGAAATTTTGGCTTTTAAGGCTTCAGGAGTTGTTTTATTATTGCTTAACCCTCTCTTTTTTGCCTCCTTTTCCCACTCTGCACTATATCCATTTCCTTCAAAAAGAATATTTTTAGATTTCTTTATGTATTCTCGTAGTATGTTAAAAATAGCTTCATCTTTTTTCAATCCTTTCTTATCGATGAGAGCATCAACTTCTTTTTTAAAATCTATAAGTTGTTTGGCTACAATTGTATTTAGAATTGTCATCGGGTTGGCACAATTTGCTTTAGACCCAACTGCTCTAAATTCAAACTTATTCCCTGTAAATGCAAAAGGAGAAGTCCTATTACGATCTGTATTATCCAACAATATTTCAGGTATTTTTCCTACAACATTAAGCTTCAAGTCTGTTTTTTCCTGAGGAGATAGTTTACCATCGGTAACCCCTTCTAATTCTTTTAAGACAGCTGTCAATTGTTCTCCTATGAATACAGACATAATAGCTGGTGGAGCTTCGTTAGCTCCCAAACGATGATCATTACTAGCTGATGCAATACCCGCTCTCATTAGTTCTTCATTTTCATTAATAGCTTTTATTGTATTAATAAAAAATGTTAAAAACTGTAGATTACTCATTGGTGTTTTTCCTGGCCCTAACAGATTTACACCTGTATTAGTTGATAAAGACCAGTTATTATGCTTACCAGAACCATTCACTCCTGCAAACGGTTTTTCATGTAATAACACCTTTAAATGATGTCTCGCAGCTACCTTATCCATAACATCCATTAATAAAGAATTATGATCAACTGCTAGATTAGTTTCTTCATATATCGGGGCTAATTCGAATTGATTGGGAGCTACTTCGTTATGACGTGTCTTAACAGGAATTCCCAGAAGCATACATTCTGTTTCTAAATCTCTCATATAATCAAGAGCTCTTGTAGGAATACTTCCAAAATAATGATCATCTAATTGTTGTCCCTTTGCAGATGAATGTCCAAGAAGCGTTCTTCCTGTCATCAAAATATCAGGTCTAGAATATGCTAATGCGCTATCTATTAAAAAATACTCTTGTTCCCACCCCAGTGAGGCATTTACTTTTTTAACATTTTTATCAAAGTACTTGGCTACAGCTGTAGCAGCCTGATCAACAGCATGCAAAGCTCTTAACAAAGGAGTTTTATAATCAAGAGCCTCACCTGTATAGGCTACAAAAACTGTGGGAATACATAATGTTGTACCATAAATAAATGCTGGAGATGTAGGATCCCATGCTGTATATCCTCTAGCCTCAAAAGTATTGCGAATACCACCATTTGGAAAAGAAGATGCATCAGGCTCTTGTTGTACCAATTGTCCTCCTCCAAATTTTTCCATTCCTTGTCCGTTACCTATTGTCTCAAAAAAAGCATCATGCTTTTCTGCAGTTGCCCCAGTTAGTGGTTGAAACCAATGTGTATAATGTGTTACTCCTTTAGACAATGCCCATTCTTTCATTGCTGACGCTATCTGATCTGCTATTCTTCGATCTATCTTAGAACCATTTTCTATTGCGTCCATAACACTATTATAAGCATCTTTGGTTAGATATTGAAGCATTGTTGTTTGGTTAAATACATGTTCACCAAACAATACAGACCTACGTTCTGTTTCTTTAACTATCACAGAACTACGATTTAACGTCTCTTTTAGAGCTTGAAACCTTAGAGTTGACATAATTGAGTAAGTTTTACTGCAAATATAGAAGAAGTTTTTATTGTTGATATTAAAATAATGCTCTTTAAAAATTAAAAAAAACAGAAAATACCCCGCAAAAAAGTAGGGTATTAATAAAATTTGGACTGAAAACGAACTTTATCCCCCTGTTTTTTTTATGTTTATAAAAAAGAAAGTTAAATTTGTCTACTATATATAGTTCAATTAATAAAGTGTTTAATTATGAGTAAAGCTAAATTAGAGTATATCTGGCTAGATGGTTACAAGCCAACTGCTAATCTAAGAAGTAAAACAAAAGTTGAAGAAGATTTTAGCGGTAAACTTGAAGATTGCCCTATGTGGTCTTTTGATGGTAGTTCTACAAAACAAGCAGAAGGAGGTTCTTCTGATTGTCTATTAAAACCTGTAGCTATCTATCCTGATCCTTCAAGAAACAATGGTTACTTAGTAATGACGGAAGTGTTAAATGCAGATGGAACATCTCACGAATCTAATGCAAGAGCTACAATCGATGATGATGATAATGATTTTTGGTTTGGTTTTGAGCAAGAGTACTTTATCATGGACTCTGCAACACAGTTACCTTTAGGGTTTCCTGTAGGTGGTTATCCTGGACCTCAGGGTATGTACTATTGTTCTGTTGGTGGAAAAAACACTCACGGAAGAGATTTTGTTGAAGAACACGCTGATCTATGTATAGCGGCTGGTCTTAATTTTGAAGGTATTAATCAGGAAGTTGCAAGTGGACAATGGGAATTTCAATTGTTTGCAAAAGGAGCTAAAAAAGCAGGAGATGAGATATGGGTTGCAAGATATTTACTAGATCGTCTTACTGAGCAATACGGATACTATATTGAATATCATCCTAAACCAATCAAAGGTGACTGGAATGGTTCTGGTATGCACGCTAACTTCTCTAATGAAGTATTAAGAACATGTGGTTCTAAAGAAGTATACGAAACTATTTGTGAGGCATTTAGACCTGTTACCAAAGAACACATCGCTGTGTATGGTGAATTTAACGATCAAAGATTAACAGGAGAGCACGAAACACAATCTATCCATGAATTCTCTTATGGAGTATCTGATAGAGGAGCTTCGATAAGAATTCCTATTATTACTGTAGAAAACGGATGGAAAGGTTGGTTAGAAGATCGTCGTCCTGCTTCTAATGGTGATCCATATAAAATTGCTGCAAGAATTGTGAAAACTGTAAAAACAGCAGATGTAGCAGCTATGCTAGCTTAATAATATATTGTAACTAACTATTGATGTTAGTTAAACGCTAAAAAACACCTCTGGAATTTTTTTCAGAGGTGTTTTTTTGTTTTAAAGCTTACTTTCAAAAGCTACTTTCATTATATCTTTTTCTACTTCATATCTACTTCATAAATACTAAAGCTATAAAAACACAATATGCTACAAAAATTAGAAGCCCCTTTGGGCGTCCAAGAATCATTTTTTTAGGAATAAAAGCTAACGGTAGTAAAATAATAGCAAATCCAAGCATCCAGTATATATTTACGCTCATTAACGTCTCATCTTTTACTGTTATAGGCTGAATCAAAGAAGTAATACCTAATACCGAAGCAATGTTAAAAATATTAGAACCTATAAGATTTCCCAGTGAAATCGCCTTTTCTTGTTTTAGTGCCGCAATAACCGATGCAGCCAATTCTGGAACACTAGTCCCTACAGCAATAAGGGTAACTGCAATTACACCTTCACTGATTTTCATTTTTAAAGCAATAGTTTCAGCCCCATTCACCAATAATTCTGAGCCAAAATATAAAGCACTAGCTCCAATGAGCAACCAAATTATAATCTTAAAATTAGATGTTTTTTGAAGCGTGTCATCCACCTCTTCAACCATAGTATCAGAAAATTTTCGGGCTCTCCTAATCAAAACAAAAAGATACACAAACAAGGATAGTAACAAACCTAATCCTTCTAATTGTGTTAATACACCATCGTTACCCAGTACAACATAAAGAGCCAAAGACAACAATACCATTACCGGCCAATTAAATTTATAAAAATCCTTATCGATTGCCAGAGGACCAATAATTGCAGTAATACCAAGCACCAAACCAATATTGGCGATATTAGAACCAATAACATTACCCAAAGATATATCTGATAGACCATTCATTGCTGCTTGAACACTTACAAGCAATTCTGGAGCAGATGTAGCAAAAGAAACCACAGTTAATCCAATAACCATACGAGACAACTTAAGTCTAAAAGAAAGTGCGACAGATGATCTAACCAAAAATTCTCCTCCTACTACTAGAAGTATAAGTCCTATAATAACATACAGAATACTAACAAACATAAATCATAAATTTGTTTGCGAATATAAAATAAGTATCCCGTAGTTTATAGATCTATAGATGTTTTTTCTCAACTAAAGAATAAGATAAAGTACTAAAAATTATAATTTTAGATTTGATCATTTTTAACCATGTATTTATAGAAAACTTATCAATATGAAAGAGAACACAATCCAAATTGTATAATAATTAAAAAAACATTTGCAAAGGATTTTAAAAGCAGAATCTAATCGCAAAAAAGATTTTTTATTTGTAATTAATAATAGAGAACTATGATTTTAACCTTAAAAAATGAGTCATAGAAATAATTAACATAGAAATGAATAGTTTTATATATAAATTTAAAAAAATTACTTTCTCAAAGTGTTTTTTTTAGTACTTTAGAAACATGCAAAAGCATTTTTTTTCAGTTATCGCAAAAATAAATAAGGTAATACTTCCTAGCTATACAAAAAAACAGCTAGATCTTAGTAAAGCTTCAAAACTTCAACTATTAATATTTGGTTGGCGATTATATATAACCAAAAGAGCATTATAATACTTTTGATTTTCCTAACGGAAAAAAATTTGCAACACCCTCCTAAATATTTCGTAATTAAAGATGAAATAATATCTGTATAATAATATAATCACAAAATATTTAGTATGAAAAAATGGATCATTTTAGGAATGGGCATACTAGGTACGCTTTCCTTAACAGCTTTTGCAACAACCACAAATCAGCATGTTACCCTACACAAAAAACAGTCTGATGAAGTAACTGCAACTATCAACAAAAACACTTCAGAACAAGAATTAGAAGATCTAAAAACATTCTTTTCAGAAAATGGTATTGAATTTATTATAAATGAAATAGAATTTAACGACCAAAACGAAATTACAAATCTAAGTCTCACTCTAAAAAAAGGAAACTCAAAAAGTCAATACTCCTCATCTTCAAGCGAGCCTATTTCAAACATAGAACTTGGATATAGAGATGGTAATCTATTTATAGAAAACCCTGAGATATTTGGTATTTCTGCATGGAAGAATCAATCTGGATTCAACCATTCTCATATCGATATGGATAGTATCATGAAGAAACATAATTTTGCCTTTGATTTCAATTTTGATACAGAAAATGATTCTTTATTTTTCAATGGTAATCTTGATATACAGAAACTAAAAGATCAAATCATGCAGTCTTTTACTTTTGAAGAAGGTGAAGACGGAAGTTTTATTTTTAATGGACAACAATTACATCCTTTTCAAAACAGAAACAGTCAGAAGTTTAGTTTTATTGACAACCCCGACATTGAAAAACTTATTATCATCGACGGAAATGAATCAGATTTTGAAACACTGGACTATCTTGCAAAATCAGATCAATTAGCAGAAGTAGACTTTCTTAAATCACAAACTGCAATCAGCATATATGGTGATAAAGCAAAAGATGGAGCGATTATCGCAATAACAAAAAAATAAATGGTTTTAATGCTTAATCTTATCAAAGCCTTCATTCTCCTGAAGGCTTTTTTATATTCAATATGCTAAAAGAGAGGAAACAGGAACATTAAGCTTATCTTCACCATGAAGAAAATCTAGTTTCATTATAAAGTTACACTGTACCACTACTCCTCTTAATTGAGCAACCAAATCACAAACAGCCTTTGCTGTACCTCCAGTTGCCAGAACATCATCATGAATCAATACATGTTCTCCTGGTTGTATGGCATCAATATGAATTTCGAGAGTGTCCTCTCCATATTCAAGGCTATAATTTTTGGATTTTACTTGATAAGGTAGCTTTCCTTTCTTTCGAACTGGAATAAAACCTGCTTCTAATCGCTCAGCAATCATACTACCAATAATAAAGCCTCTAGATTCGATTCCTATTACTTTATCAATTTTAATTCCATTAGGGCTTAGTGCTGCCAGCTGATCCGCACAACTCACCAAAGCTTTATGATTTGCTAATAAAGGAGTAATGTCTTTAAATATAATTCCAGAGGTTGGAAAATCAGGAATATCCCTAATAAAATCATCTATTTTCATTAATCGAAATTAGTGAAAATAAAAAAAAGAGCCAATAAAAGTAATAAACATCACCTATACCGTTATGAATAGATATCAAGTATCTATTTAATATCAAGCCACTTAGATTCTGTCTTTAAATTTAATATTTACTTTGTTATTTATAGTAACCTTTTAAGTTATTAAAAAGTTACTATAAATATTGTCAACTATATAAAAAACATTTATATTTGCACCCGCAAAACGGCCTCGTAGCATAACTGAATAGTGCACTTGATTACGGCTCAAGAGGTTGCAGGTTTGAATCCTGCCGAGGTCACTAAAAAGCCGTTCAAACGGTAATAAAACCATGTAAGTCTTATGATTTACATGGTTTTCAAGTTTTTAGGAGTACATAAGATTTGAATTGATTTGATTTTAAATGTGTGCTTAAAAGGTACCTTTTTTCAAAAAGTGTGCTGAGCACACTTTTTAACAAATTACTTCATTGAATTAGAATAGTTGATTTGACTTTCGTCTCGGTAAATATTTAATAATTTAAAGACGACAACTATGCGTACACAAAACACTTTTTCTACATTGTTTTTAGTTCAAAAATCTAAAGCAATTAACAATGAAGCTCTCTTATATGCAAGGGTTACAGTAAATGGCAAAAGAGCGGACATTAGCCTTAAAAAGAAAATCTCCTTATCCATTTGGGATAATAAGAAGAAAAAAGTCAGTGGAAATTCCAATGAGGCTAGGCAGATTAATGAGTATATAAAACAGGCCCGAACCCAGCTATTTCAGTGTTATCAAGATTCGAAATTTAAAGGAGAATTAATCACTGCTAAATTGATTAAAGCTAATTACCTTGGTGAAGGAGAAAATTCAAAAACACTCCAAAACCTGCTTCAATATCATAAAAAAAAGACTGAAAAAACACTAGCTAAAGGCACATTAAGAAACTTTGAAGTTACAGAGGGTTATATTAATAGATATCTGAATAGTGCTTTGAATACTTCAGATATTTACTTAAAAGACTTGAGCTATAAATTTATTAGTGAGTTTGCTCATTTTCTACTTACCTACTGGCCAAAAGGTCATCCAAAATCTTTGAGCAATAATACCGTGATGAAACATATTCAAAGGTTTCGGAAAATTGTAACGTTAGGTTATCATATAGAATGGGTGGCTAGAGACCCATTTGTGAGATGGAAACCTACCTATGAAAAAAGAGAACGTCCTTTTTTAACAGAAAATGAATTATTCAATATTGAAAATTATCACTTCCCTATTGAACGATTAGAAAGGGTAAGAGATTTATTTATTTTCAGTTGTTACACAGGAATAGCATATATAGATATAATGAACCTAACTAGTGACAATATTCTTAAAGGAATAGATGGTAACGATTGGATTTTTACGAATCGGCAAAAAACGAAATCACCAGTAAAAGTTCCATTGCTTGGAAAGGCAAAAGAATTACTCATTAAGTACGAAAGTCATCCAATGACAGAGATAACAGGGACTTTATTTCCGGTAATCACGAATGAAAAAGTGAACCTATACCTAAAAGAAATTGCTGAAGCTTGCGGTTTAAAAAAGAATCTTACATTTCATATGGCCCGGCACACATTTGCCACTACAGTAACACTAAGTAATGGTGTACCGATAGAAACTGTTTCCAAACTTTTAGGACATTCTAAAATTGCTTCTACACAAGTCTATGCCAGGGTTGTTGAAAGAAAGGTAAGTCAGGATATGCTGGCGTTAAGAAATAAAATAGAGGCTCCTGATAAAAATGAACTTCAAATAAAACATAATATGTAAGTATCAATATTAAAGGGAAAATGCTTTTGATAAATTCAAAAGCATTTTTTTTTAGTTTTTCAATACTATTTTCCTACTTCCATTCAACTCCTTCAATTCAATCCTCAGCCTCTCATTATCCCCCAGAACAAATTTCGGAAGTACATAAACAAATCGATTTTTCTTTCCTCTCCAGACTTGGTTTGGCAGTTTATGCCTATGAAGTACTTTTTGCTCCAACCTCTGAAATGAGGCCTTTCGTTTCTTGTTCCCATTGACTCTATAAACCTTTAGATAATCAATCTCAAAATCAATTTCAGAACTGTTCTTTATTTCTAATACTAAATAAACTTCAGAAGCATTATAAACCATCTTTTGCAATTGCAATTTGATACCCTTCTTTCGTTTTGTAACAATGGTTTCATATTTCGATTTCAGCAGATAGCTGCAGAATTTTTGAAAGTATGTGATTCGATTTGAATATGTATCCTGTGACTTACTTATTGGTTTCTCCTTAGTTCTTTCAGGTTGTTCTTTTCCAATACTCTCTTTTGGATTGATAAAATAATTCAATTGAGATAGCCGCTCTTTATATTTCAAAATATAAGAATAGACTTGCCCATTTTTAGTTACTGTCAATAAATTACTTTCCGTTCCTGGGGTTGCTTGTAGTAATCCAAAGTATTGTTCTTTTTCACGGTTATATGTGAATACAAAGTTACTTGCACCCGTTATGCCCTGGCGAATTGGATCAGGAAAAAACAACGCAACATTCTTTTTATCATTAGCATAAATAGTGTCTAACGACTGTTGTGCTGTCAAGTAGTTTGAACAAATTGTTATTACAAGGATGATATAGGTTTTCATAGTGTTGGTTTTAAAATGAGTTTGTAATTATCGGTTACGGTAACTTTTACAGTTCGATTATTGCGTTGAAATATCTGCTTAATACCGCTTACTTGTGGAACGCCAACTATATTAATGTCATCCACAATATCACCCACAACTTCTTGTCTTGCTTCAGCTCTAAAACTATTTTCTACATAAATACCTTCGCTGCCGTCTTGTAGGTCAAAAGCTTTCAGCTTAACTGGGCGATGATTGATATTTTCAATATTTATAATGGTTCTGTTCGGTTTAAAACTGACAAAACCATAGATAGGCGCATTTTTTGGTATGAAGATATTATTGATGAGTGCGCTTTTAGTAAGTCGCATTTGTAAACGATAATTTGTTCTTACGGTTTGTGTGCCATCCACCCGAACATAAATAAAAGCGTCCGTATTCTGGGAAATCGAACTTTCATTTTCTATTGGATGCGAAGCAAAGAATAGCTGATGTTCTAACCCTAATTCTTTAGATGAAATATTACTTTCCTTTTCCTCAATTTGAGGTAAAGAGTCTTTTTGGATTGCTTTAAGTTGTACTTTAGTATCTGGTTTTCTAAAACTTCTTTCAGAATAACTAATGCGTCCTTCATTATAGATACTATCTACAATACGCATCTTTTGTTTATCCAATAAATCGGGGTCATACATTCCTGTAGAATCCAATAAGCGCTCATCGTAGATACTTGGTGCATTTGTCTGTCTTACTTCTTTTAGGTCGTCTATAGCCTCTAATTTAGATTCGTATTCTTTCTGGTTGCCTTCCAATTCAGGAATAGGAATTTGGTTACTTTCAATGGTAGGTTCTTCATCTTCGCCAAGCATAATTACTGAGTATGACCCAATAAAAAGCACCACGCATAAAATGACTGCCGCAAAGACAATTTTATTCTTCTCTATCTTCATAATCGTTATTTTTTTAATGCCCATTATGGGCTTCATAATTTTCTATTTTTTTAAGTGTGTTTTCAAAAAAGTTGGTCATCAACAATCCGTGGGTGTTTTTTGGGAAGTTTCTATCTACATGGATTAAATTTCCTGTGGTGGTTAATTCATAAGTGTCGGTTATTGAACCACGATTGATTTCAAAAACGGTTGTAGTTTCAAAGCGATACGGTTCTTGTTGTACATCGATTTTAGATTCAATTTTCAGTACTTTCTGAACCAATGAATATTGTAGTAATCGATTGTAAACACCATCGGCTTTTTTCTGTCTATACAAAGCATCCACAGAACTATTCCCTAACCATAAAGCCTTCTCTAGATTCTTTTCGTAGTTACTGGCATCTATGTTATAGAAATAGGTGTGAAAAAGTTCTAAATGAGCCAGTATTTCTACTTCTAAATTTTCCTGTTGAGAAACGAGTTTTAATGGAATTACATGTCCATCAGTATTGACCACAAAAGCGTTGTTAACGGTTTCTTTATGGAGTTTCACAACGAGTACTACAGAAATAACACAAGTAAACGCAGCTGCGATAATGACAGCTAATACAATGAAACGATTTAGCTTCAGTACGTTGTAAATATTTTTATAAGGTGTTTTCATAATTGATTAGGCGCTAAAGAGTTTAAATACAAAAGATGTAGCTCTACGATAGAGTTTGAATTTGAGTAAGACGATGAATCCTATTGAGCCAAATTGTAGTAAGGGTGCAAAAAAGTCACTTCCCCAATCTGTTCCGAATAAATCGGACCAAAAATTAGTATTGATTTCTGTGTAGAGATTATTTACAAATACATTCACTAAAAAAAAGGCAGGCACTAGCATATATACCCCTGCATAGAGTTTAAAGAAGTTATAGGCTAGTGTTCTGAACTTTTCGAATACAGCTAGACTGATTACCAAAGGAAAAAAAGCTTGCATGATTCCTAGTAAAAAGTAGCGTTCTGCTAGAAACAGAGGATAGATAAACAAATCTAGCAACCAGAGGAACATCCCAATAATAAAGGACAATACTTTAAGTCCATATAAAGGTGTAACCAAAGCTTCGTATAACATGGCCAAGGCTTTTTTGGCGGCTTCCAATGCGCCCACATCCTGTTCCAAATCGATGTCTTGCATTTGTAACGGGAGGAGCGCAGGAGCCGTGTCTCGATATTGAGCTTCAATAGCGACTAAAACGCTATCAAAAACACCCAATACCTGTGTGGAAAAAATGACTAGAATAACGACTGCAAAATTCTTTGCTAATTCCGAAGGTGTTAGTCCCCATGTATAGCCCTCATTATTGGCAACACCCTCGTTGTATTTTTTTAGGATGTTAATGAGAAAGAATAGAATGGCCAGCGTTTTCATTCCGGTAATGGTGTACTGAGAAAAATCGCTATTCTTGATGGTGGTAAAAACCGCATCAATATATTCTAACCCTATGCCTAAAAAAATGCCTGACATTAGTAATTGGTTTCTCTGTTGTTGATTTTGTCCTGCATTCTTCTAAAAGCAATAATTTCTCTGTAACGTCTTGTTTTGGCTTCAATTTCTGCTACCATTTCTTTAGATTCTAGCTCTTTTGCTTTTAGAACTTCGGCACGTTCGGCATCTGTCATTTTTAGGTTATCACTTGAAAGTACCTGGTCAATAAATTCCAAACCCTCTAAAGAACTTTCGATAATAGAATTAAAGGATTCTGAAACCCGATTAACTTCATCTGGCTTGATGTATGGTGAATTGAGAATCTCTCGTAAATCATCTTGAACAATATCAAATAGCTTTTGATTGTTCTTCGCTAATTCACGCACCGCTTTTAATTGTTTTATGACATTGTTGACCTTCTCGATATTCTCTTTCTGTTTTTTTAAAAATTCAACCGATTTTAATAATTGTGAGGTCTGTTTTGCAGATTCAATCAACGATTTTGCAAAACTGATAAAGTTGGTATTATCATACACTGGCATCCCCTGGGCTGAAGCATTGCTTCCGATTAGTACTATAAATACTGCACTAAACATTACTTTTTTAATTGTCTGATTCATAATTTTTGTTTTAATAATTAATAAATATTTTGATGGCTTTCTCCATGTCTTGATACTCATCGAATAGCTGCATGATGTCTTCACTTTCTTTACCATCTGTGAGGTATGCTGCGTAGACTTCTTTCGGTACTTCTAACCTAAAAATGTTACTTTCCTTTCCAATCTTGATAAACATTTCGGTGTACTTTCTTGCTCCTGTAAGATTGTTTCTAATGGATTTTAATTGGTTTAAATCGTGGCTAGAAAGGTTCAATCGTTTTTGAAGTTCTTCGTACCCTTTTTCGTTATTAAGGCTATACACGACTTGGGTGTTTTCCAGGATACTAGCCGATGTTGAATTGTTTGGTAATTGGTTAATAGATTGTAGAATAATACCAATAGCTCCATTCTGTTTTCTAATGGCTTGGTAATAGAATTCTACACTTTCTAGCACGTTTCCGAATTTGAGTTGTTTCGCAAATTCATCAAAAAGAATAATGCCTTTTTCAGCTCTGTTTCTCCAGATGGTACGTTGTATTGCCGATTTAATCAGCTTCAACATAACGGAAAGGATTTCTTTGTTGTCCTTGACTTCATCAAGTTCAAAAACAATCAATCGTTTGTCTTCAATCTTGTAGGTTTGGTCTTCGCTTACGTTAAAAAGGAAACTGTACAAACCGCCGTCTACATATTCAGATAGGATGTGCAAAAAGTTGTAGATATTGAAGTACTCTTCCTGTATTTTAAGTTCAGAAATGAGCGTGTCTTTTCTGTCATCAATAAATTGATATAATGAAGCCAAAGAATGTCCTCTTCGGATGTGTTTATAGTAATGTAACAGCACTTTTTTGATAGCGACTTCCTCAGCTTTTGTAGCTACTTTTCCTGAAGCCATCAATTCTAATAGGAAAACGCCTAAATCTTCTAAACGTTCTGGTGTAAGGTCACTTTCTCGGGAAATATAAAAAGGATTAATACCAAGGTTTTTGCCTTGTTCGTAACGAAGAATAATATGCTTATCCGGATATAATTTTGCGAACTTAGAATACGAACCGCCCAAATCAATTATGACCAGACGAACGCCGCTTTCAAAATACTGACGAAGTATATTGTTCGCTAAAAAGGATTTACCTTCGCCTGTAGGTGCGAAAATGGCAAAGTTTCTGGCTTTGATACGTTTCTTTCGTTCATCCCAAACATCCTTTAAAACTGGAATGTTATGCTGTCTATCATTAAAAATGATACCTGTTGCATCTGACTTATAATTACTATTATTGATGTACAAACACAGGGCGTGTTTTAAATCAGTTACATACAAATCTTCATTAGAGAAATTGGATGTAAAACAACAATAGGAATTAAGGAAATAATGCTTTCGTTCTTCTCCTTTCGGGTAGTATGGAACAATATCTAACTCTTTGAATTCGGTCTTTATCTTGGAAGCAATAGTACTTAGCTGTCGGGCTTCCCGACACCAAAAGATGATGTTAAGATGTCCGCGGATGATACGTGAACTATCATCTTCATTGATTTTAGCAACAATGTCTTCAATCTTCTTTAAGATGACTTTATTCTGTGTTCCGAAATTGGAACTCTTGTTGAGTTCTTCAATTTTCTTATCAAGTAGCTTGCGCCATTTCTGTTTATCATCCAAATAGATAATTTGATTGACGATATGATTTTCATTGAGATTTAATCCTAATCCGTCAATAAACCCTTGATGAAATACAAAATCATCTGAAGTAAATTTATCATTGGTTTTACTACTCTGTACCACATCGCCAAAACAGAGTTCGCTATTTACCGCTAATACATCAAAATGATTCTCACCAATTTCTATGTTCGCTTTTTTGAGTTGTATATCGGTATCAAAACCTTGATTAAAACCATTGAAATAGTTATTGGTAAGCACTATGATTTCATCTTGATTTAATGGTTTTAGAGATACCTTTCGGCTGTTATTAATAAAAGAAATGGCATCGTTCACCGAAGCAATAAACTCGGTTACATTATGGTCTAGTTTCTTATGGATTCCCTTTTCAGTCTTACGAAACGGATTCGTGAACTTAGAAGCATTTAAAGCTTTATTGATAGGTAGAATAAAGAACAAGTAAGACGTATGTTCCATATATTCTCGTCCTTTGAAATAGGTATTGGTAGCCTTTTCCAGAAAACTATCATTTGGAATAGTCTTGGCATTATAAGCTGTCTTTTGATAAATATCCTGCTTATGAATAATCGTACTTACTGGCAATGATTTAAATGCTTGAAACCATGCCCCATGCATATCTTCAAAGTCATTTTCCGATAAGGAATATATTTCGGGAAAATCAACTTTATAACCCAATATTACATTCCCATTGTTGGCGAAAATAGTATGGTCTTTGATATCTAAAATAGGATGGTATGCGGATAGGTTAATCTTATTCATAGTATAGTTGAGTTACCTTTTTGTTACTGATGGTTTGTGGAAACACTTTTTTAAAATGTAATAGTGCAGGATTTTTAGTGAGGTGTGTTAATGCCACATATAAAGTGGCATTGACAACAAATACGCAGATAATGACTAAAAAACTAAAAGAAAAAATGATGAGTAATAACGAGCCGATAACGGATGTCATCATTAGCGCGAACAATGAAATAGGTAAGCCCATAATCACCGCTCGCTTTCTAATATTTTTATAGACCTCGTATTTTTTCATAATCCATTCATACTTAATGTCGCTTAGCGACTTAGACTACGATACCGATTAGGTAGGTAAAAATGCCAACCACAGCTCCGGCGATAAGTACAAATACCAATACTCTGGTAATTCCTTTTTTGAGGTCTGCATTTTCACCAAAAAAATGACCTGCATTAAATAGGAAACCTATTAAGAAAATAACTCCCAATATGATAGGAAAAATGGTTCTGATGGTATCGGAAACGTCATTTACTGAATCTTCAATACCTCCAATTTGTGCAAATAAGGCATTTGAAATAAAAAGTAACAAGGCGGTTAAAAAGAGTGATTTTTTCATACTGAAATAGTTTAAATTTTGCTTCATTTTTATAGTATGAAAAATACATTATATTTGAATTCAAATAACTGATAATCAATATTTTATGTAAATAATATTATTTGAATTCGTTTGATTTCAATTGAAAACAAAGGGGTTTAAATCTTATGAAAATTGATAAAAAAAATCCTCTCGATTATGAAAATAAGATTGAAAAAGATACTCCAAAACGTCAGTTTTGTGATTTTACTACTGAAAATGTGCTTCATTTTTGGTCAGAAAAAAGTGGTCGTCATTGACCCTGGACATGGCGGAAAAGATACTGGTGCAATTGGTGTAAATAATATTCAGGAAAAAGAGGTAGTTTTGAATGTTGCCAAGGAAATTTTAAAACTTAACAAAACGGTTTTAGATGATGCCTTTGAGATTTATCTAACTAGATATAAGGATACTTTAATTTCTTTATCAGATAGAACGCGATTGGCTAGACGTTTGAATGCGGATGTGTTTGTGTCTTTGCATTGCAATGCATCTCAAACTTATTCTAAGGGAATAGAAGTGTATGTGCATGATTCCGATAATTTAAATACTGAAGTATCTATTGCGCTTGGTGTATCTGTACTGAATAAAAGCACTCAAAAATTAGGATTTAAAGAAAGAGGTTTAAAGTTTGCTAATTTTCAAGTGTTACGAGAAGCTGTTTCGTTCTTTCCTTCGGTACTTGTTGAAATGGGGTTTGTTACCAATCCTGATGAAGCAGATTACTTTTTGAAACCTAAAAATAACAGGGCCATGGCATTGGCTGTTTTATTGGGTGTTACTAATTATTTAAATACTGGATTGTGAAAGAGTTTTTTGTTGAGATTGTGAAGATTTTGAAGGAAGTTACATTGACTATATGTATGGCGGTTTACTGTTTAGTAAGTAAATAGTTTCTATTTCGTCCAAATTATTATGAAAAACGAAACAAACTACCTTAGTAGTAAAGAGATGAAAAAGCAGCTAAAAGTTTCTTCTTGCGACCTTATGCATATGCGTGAGGCGGGCAAGCTAAAATTTATTAAGAAGGGTAGTGCTTATTTGTATGATAAAAATAATTAATCAACTACTTCTTTAATTATTGATTGAGCTTACAAACTTATCATACTGCCTTTTGAACATATACTTTATTTTTCTATCTCCAAAGAAAATTTGATATGACAAAAATATACTTACAATCAAAATCAATAAAGTAAATATTCCATAACTATTTATAAATTCCAATCTATAAGTAGCAAGATATGTTAGTGTTAATATTAATGATGCTATGGCAATATTTACACTAAAATGGTAGATGCTAGTATATTTCTCTGTAATATCCTTTTGTTTATCCGAAATTTTATCATCATAAAATTGAAAATATTTGTTATGTACGTTTTTATCATTTCCCATATTTTTAGCAATTAATGTGGTTGGCTGGAAATTCTTGCCAAACTGACCCACCTATTCCTATTCTATTGACCCAGTAAATCCTATTTAAACAGACCCACCTAT
>CANMLS010000049.1 GCA_947498785.1 uncultured Aquimarina sp.
CTTCGTAGCGCTGCTATGAAGAGCAAAAAACACTTCAATTGATCAAAAAACTACTATTTTTCGCTAGAATCAAAAAAATTTAAACCACTTTAATGTCAAAAAACTGTAGAAATGAAATACGTTGATATAATTTAAAAATACAATTATCCTTATCTTCACATCTTAGAAAACCCCTAGAAATGTTTAGAAGTAAAATATACGTATTTACTTTTGTTGTTGTACTTCATTATTGTGCATTTTCGCAGCAGAAAGAAGTCATAGTTGATTTAATAGATAAAGTAGAAAATATAACCAACAACAAAGAAAAACTTCAGTTGTTAGACTCCTTATCTGGAGAAATTGGTAAAATTCGTAATATAGATTTTGAATTTTATAAACAAAAGTTTTCTAAATATACGCTCCAATCTATCGAATTGGCAAAAGAATTAGATAGCATTGATTTGGCTGCTATTGCCACGTCAAAACTTTCAGATCATTATCTTCAGGGAGTAAATAAACCAGATTCTGCACGAATAGTTCTTAATACAATTTTTAAAGACAGTTCTAGAATTATAAATGAAGTTAATTTAGGTCATTTGTTTGCTAAACGAGCATATGTTAATTTTTTAACAGGAGATTTAGAAAAAGCTCTTGTAGATTACAATAAATCCGAAGTTATATACCATAGAGTTAAGGATTCTGTTTCTGAGGCAAATACAATTTATTTTTACGGACACACTCATGGAAGGTTAGGAAATTTAACTAATGCAATTGTTAATTATCAAAAAGCAAATAGATTGTATACTAAGCTTAAGGATACCTCATATATGGGACAAACCAAGATGAGTATTTCTTATATCTTCAGTCAGTTATATTTATTTGATGAAGCACTAAAAGAAAGGCAGGAAGCAAAAAAAATACTTACAAGTCAAAAAAATAAAAATTATGCTGCATTATCACAATTAAGTGTAATGGGATATAGGGATTTTGCGAAACTTAAAAAAATAGATAAAGCAGAAAACTCAATATTAAAAGCATTGGAGTATTCGAAAAAAGCAAATAATTCAAGAGGTTTGACGTATACAAGAGTGTTTCTTTCTGTATTTTATTCTAAGCATAAAAATCAACCTGAAATTTCAGAAAAATACCTGGATACAATTAAACAGACTAAAGATTTTGCAAATATCCCAGACGGTAAAATATTATATTGGGATATTATGTCAGAATTAGAAATGGCTAAAGGAAGATATAAAGAAGCTATTCCTTTTTTGAAGAATAAGTTACAGGTTTTTGCCAGATCGAATGATTTATACTCTCAAATAGATACCGAAGAGTGTTTATATAAATCAAATCAAAAAATAAATAAACATGAAGAAGCGGCTAAGCATCTTGAGAAATCTATATTTCTGAAAGATTCTTTATATAATATTACTCGTTCTAATAGTGTTATCTATTACCAGACTCTTTATGAAACTGAAAAGAGAGATAGTAAGATTGCTATCCAAAAAGCTAACATAGATATGTTAGAGACAAAGGATAAAGCAAAGAAAAACGTATTAATATTTGGCGGTATAGGTTTAAGTCTATTGTTTATTTCTATATATCTATATAGAAATAAAATGTTATTGGTAAAGAATAAAAAGTTACAGCAATCCTTCTTGCAAGAACTTCTACAAACACAGGAGCGTGTTGGTAAACGCATTTCTAAAGATTTACATGATAGTGTTGGTCAAAGTTTGTTATTGGTTAAAAATAAAATTCTTCAAAATAAGGATCAAAAGACAGCGAGTATTGTAGATGGAGTAATTGATGAGGTACGTACCATATCAAGAAGTTTACATCCATTTAAACTTGAAGAACTAGGGCTTACAGTAACACTACAAAGTAGTGTAGAGATTATCGATGAAAACTATGATATATTTGTTTCAGCAGAAATCGATAATATTGATATGATTTTTGATCAAGAAAAAGAAGTTAATATTTATAGGTTAGTACAGGAGAGTTTCAATAATATTCTTAAGCACTCTAATGCAAGATCTGCAGAAATTTTAGTTATCAATAAAGAAACAAATGTTGAAATAATTATCAAGGATAATGGTAAGGGTTTTGATGTTTCTAAAGAAAAATCATCCGTTTCAAAAATCGGTCTTAAAACATTAAGCGAGCGATCAAAATTCTTAAAAGCTAGCTTTAAAATACTTTCTGAGATTGATCAAGGAACTACACTTATATTTAATATACCAAAGCATGTTTAAACCTAATATACTTATAGCAGATGATCATCCTTTGCTTTTAAGAGGATTAGAAGAGTTTTTAAAAGAAAAAAAATATAATATTATTAGCACTCACCCTGATGGGCTCTCAGCTTATAATGCAATTATAAAAGACAAACCAGATATTGCTATTTTGGATATCGAAATGCCTAACCTTACAGGAGTCGATGTTGCTAAAAAATGTAAACGATATGGTATGGATACCAAGATTGTTTTAATAACACTTCATAAAGAGAAAAAATTATTTGAAGAAGCTGTAAAATATAATATTCATGGATATTTATTAAAAGAGTTTGCGTTAAGCGAAATCGAGGCTTGTATCACAAGTGTTTGCAGAGGAGAATCTTATTTTAGTGAAAAAATATATAAACGATTTACACATGCTGGAGATGGCAATTCTGATATAGAAAAGTTGACTCCATCAGAAATCAAAATCTTAAAGCGTATAGCAGAGGAAATGACTAGTGCCGAGATAGCAGAACTATTGAATATCTCAGTAAGAACAGTAGAAAAACATAGAGCAAATATCATTAAGAAACTTACACTAGAACAAAAACCAAATGTTTTGCTCATCTGGTCACAGAAAAATAAACAATTGTTATTGTGATTTATATTTCAGTATTCTTATCTAAGATTACGTAGAGCTACGTATGTTATAGAACCTTATGTCTTTATATATTTGCCTATAGAATATTTGAAAAAATAGATTAATATAATTTTGGATATCGTTACTAAAATACATAATTCTGGAGAGAGTGCTTTTTCGGTGTATCCAAACCCAATAAAGGGAGAGGTGTATATTGATTGTAGAACAGATTTATCGAAAGTTAGATGTTGTGTTTTTGATCCAAAAGGTCATTTGGTTAAAGAAAATAAAAAATTGTCAATTAGAAATACGATTTCGTTTGTGGCATTTCCGTCAGGTATGTATACAATCAAAGTATATAACGAAAATGAAACAGTTATAAAAAAATTTCTAAAACTGTAGTTTTAGAAATATTAGGGGGGAATGGGGACTATCAACTTAGGTTGGTGGTCTCTTTTTATTTACTCATATCTATTTTTTTGGATTGATTACCCTTTATGCACTATACTTTGAAATGATTTTTAATTCCAAACTTTTTTGTCGAGTAATCTAAAATTCATAGCAACTCTACTTTTTATATGTATAAAAAACAATTGTTTGTGATTTTATTTGTTATGCATGCATATAATATAATTGCTGTTTCTTTTACCAAGATGTTAAGAATACATATATTGTCTATCAGCTTTTTAATTAAGCAAAAAATAAAACACAATACACAATAACTAACTATATGCACACTTCAAAAATATCTGGGTTGGGATATTATGTTCCTGAAAATGTCGTGACAAATGATGATCTTTCCAAAATGATGGATACTAATGATGAATGGATTCAGGAGAGAACTGGTATAAAACAAAGACGTCATATCAAGAAAGGTGATGGTAATAGTACTTCTATAATGGGAGTTAAAGCTGCCAAGATTGCTATAGAAAGAGCAAATGTTTCTAAAGATGACATAGAGCTAATCATTTTTGCTACACTTAGTCCTGACATGTATTTCCCAGGAGGAGGAGTAAGAGTTCAAGATATGTTGGACATGAAAACAGTTCCAGCATTAGATGTTCGTAATCAATGTAGTGGATTTGTATATGCGATATCTGTTGCGGATCAATTTATAAAAACTGGAATGTATGAAAATGTTTTGGTTATTGGAAGCGAAAATCATAGCGGGGGGTTGGATATGACCACTCGTGGAAGAGGAGTTTCTGTTATTTTTGGGGATGGAGCAGGAGCTGCAGTGTTAACAAGAAGTAAAGAAGAAGGTAGAGGGATTTTATCTACTCATTTACATAGTCAAGGTGCGCATGCAAAAGAATTATCTTTAGAAGGGCCTAGTACAGAACATTGGGTACCCAAGATTATCGAAGAAAACCCGCAGGAAAGTATTCCATATTATCCTTATATGAATGGGCAGTTTGTTTTTAAAAATGCTGTAGCACGTTTTTCTGAAGTAATTAATGAAGGATTAAAAGCAAATCATCTAACTGCAGCAGATATTAATATGCTAATACCTCATCAGGCTAACTTAAGAATATCCCAATTTGTACAAAGACAATTTAAATTATCTGATGATCAAGTGTACAATAATATACAAAAATATGGCAATACTACAGCCGCTTCTATTCCAATAGCACTTACTGAAGCTTGGGAAGAAGGTAAGATTAATAAAGGAGATTTAGTGGTACTTGCAGCTTTTGGGAGCGGATTTACTTGGGGTAGTGCTATTATAAGATGGTAGCATTATTTTTCGCTAGACTAAAATTTAAATAACAAATAAAATCAAAAACGCGAAGCAATTAAGCTTCGCGTTTTCTCATCTAATAACTCGGCTATTAATTTTTTAAAGGCTAATTCAAATAAATCATAACCATGATTACTATATAAACGCAACAAATTGTAATGTGTTACAGAATTTATTATTTTTTTTCATTTTTTTAACGTTAATTAAATTTTTTGATTGATTTATGTTGAATTTAATATGCTTTTTAAGAATTGTTTTTTATTAACATATTTAATAAAGAAAACGTATTAAAGTATGCCTCCGCCTGATTTTTCGTTATTGTCTCTGCGTTTTCTGGAAACCTTTCGATTTTTTCCGCTTCCAAACCTATAGGATAGTCCTAAAAAAATAGTTTGTGTTTCTCCTTGAAATTGTCCATTTTGTGGGTAAGGATTGTCTCCTGAAAATCTAAAACGCATCGTGTTAAAAATATCGTTGAAGTTAACACTGGCGGTTCCTTTGCCTTTCATAAAGTTGTATCGAGCTCCTGTGTTTACAAAATAAAACGGTTTAGTTTTAAATAATACGTCTTCTTGTTCTCCACGGTAAAATCCGAAAACTTGAAAAGTTAAATTTTTAGTGGCTTTAAAACTATTATTAATTCTAAAATTATAGATAACAGCATCAACTTCTCTGTTTACATTTTCAACTACTCCTTTTTGGGTTTGTCCATACAGATCAAAACTTGCATTAAAACTCCACCAATTACTAACTTTATAATTGCTAGATACTTCTATACCGTAGGCAGAATTGTTTTCAAAATTATCAAAAGTTAGTATTTGACCTTCTTCTACATCTGGATTTTCTATTAATACTTGATTGATTTCATCATTGATTAATCTATAAAATACTCCTCCGGTAATCGAACCTTTTTTTAATTTTCGTGTATAATTGGCTTCTATCGAATTAGTAAATTGAGGATCTAGCGAAGGGTTACCCAAAGAAACTATTCTTGGAGTACTCCATTCTCGTATTGGGTTTATTTGATTTAATCCAGGTCGGTCAATTCTACGACTATAACTTAACTGATAGCTGTTCTTTTCACCAGGAGTATAATTAAGATATCCTGACGGGTATACAGTAAAAATATCGTCTTCAAATATTTTTTCACCATTAAATACAGCTTCTACTTCATAGTTCTCTATTCTAGCACCTAATTGATATGACCATTTTTCAAAGTTTTGACCAAATGTTGTGTAAAATGAATGAATATCTCGGTCATAACTGTACTTTGAATCCTGAAAAAGAGTAGATTCATAATCATTATCGGTTCTTCTTAATCGAGTCTCATATCCTATTTCTAGTTTGGTCTTTTCTGATAAAGGGTTTACATAGTCCAGATTGATTGTTGTATTTTTTCTTTCATTAGTAATGAGATCATTATAGTTTGGTAGGGAATTATTTCCTCCTATAAAAAGAAAATCATCATCGCTATCACTTTCAAAAACATTATAATCGACTTCTAACTCAATATTGTGTCCTTCTTTTTTGAAATCGTGCTTGTAATCAAAATTATAAGTAGATCCTAGATTTTCATTATCGCTTATTAGTTTTTGTGTTAAGTTGCTTTGATCATTATTTAAGAAAATAATGTCCGTTGATCCCTTTGTTAAACCATCAAATAGATTTTGATTGGAATATACAGAGACAGTATTATTATCATTAATAAAGAAATCCATTCCTACTTTAAAGAGGTGCGATTTATTATTGTTTAAAAACTGAAAATCAGTTCTATAATTTTGATCCTCTCTAAAAACAAAACCTGCGTTTAGGTTTTTTGTTATATTATTTCCATAATTACCATAAAAATTCATTTTACCAGTTCTATAATTTAAATCTATAGAACTATTAAAACGAGCATTTTTGTCATAATTGAGTCCAAGATTAACATTACCATTAAATCCTATGTTGCTATTTTTATGTAATACAATATTAATAATACCACTCATTCCCTCTGGATTATATTTGGCAGACGGATTTGTAATTAATTCGATTTTTTTAATAGAAGTTGATGGAATTTGCCTTAATAACTGAGAAGAATTAATATTAGTAGGTTTACCATCAATAAGAATGCGAACATTTTGATTTCCTCTTAATGCAATATTACCGTCTTGATCTACATTAACCGAAGGGATATTATTCATGATTTCTGCTGCGCTACCTCCTGTTGTTGTTAAATCTTTTCCGACATTAATAACTTTACGGTCAATTTTTTGTTCGATAGTAGTTCGTTCTGCTACAATGGTTACATCGTCCAAAGCTTCAGCTGCTTCCTCTAGTGTAATAGTACCCAGGTTAAGGTTTTTGCTCTTTTTTGATATCTCGATACCTTGAGAATATGTTGTATACCCTATGAATTGAACTTTTAAAGTATAATTTCCTTTTGGGATATCTGTGATTAAAAAATCTCCATTTTCTGTTGTAATTCCACCAGTTACTACTTTATTTGTACCATCATTAATCACAATAGTAGCGTAGGGGATAGGTTGATTTAGAGTCTTATCGATAACTTTTCCTTGAATGGTTCCTACCGCAGCTTCATTACTGGGTTGAGCAGAAAGGAGAAGGCACCAAAAAGAGAAAAGGAATAAAACAGTTTTTTGATTAAGTGTTTTCATATGAATGTTTATTTGATTGATATGTGTAATGCATTGTACTTTGTATTGCATAATACAAGTGCAAATTTTTTTACTAAAATTGGCACGGTGATTAATCGTGTATAGTGGTTTGACGACTATGTCTAGGTTCTGTTACATTTAATTCTAGACTTTAACATTATATTAAATTAAAAACCGCCCTTTTTTTAAAGGGCGGTTTTCTATAATAATCAAATAGTAACACTAACCATCAACTATGAATAAAATTTGATTATTATTTATGTAACTAACTAACTAACTAAATTTATGAAAATTTATATCTTTTATATGTAAGACGTATTACATAGATCTGTGTTACATGCATCTTGTGTTTTTAACATTTTACAAGTCATTTTTAACGTTTTTACTACATTTGAAACCCAAAAAGAAGTTTTTTGATAAAAAAGGATACTGTTTATGAAGAAAAAAACATTAGTTCTCGGCGCTTCATTAAAAGAAGAGAGATATTCAAATTTTGCAATTCGTAAATTGTTATATAATGATTATGAGGTTTCTGCTGTTGGCTTGAAAAAAGGAGAAGTCGGAGGTGTTCAAATTCATACAGATATAGATGATGTAGATAATATTGATACAGTTACATTATATCTAAATCCTGAGAGACAACAGCCTTATTATAATCAAATTGTCGATCTACAACCTAGGAGAGTAATTTTTAATCCTGGTACAGAAAATCCTGAATTTTATCAAATTCTTAGAGAAGCTAATATAGAGATAGAGGTGGCTTGCACTCTTGTACTACTTTCTACGAATCAATACTAATCCAAAAAATGTAATCATGCCATTAAGCGGAAGTAATTCGTAACCTATTTGATATCCTCCTATTAATTCGGGAGGAATATTAGATATTCCAATTATAATTAAAACTGAGGCTAAAGCTACGATCCAGGTATATTGATCATGGATTTTATGTTTTGTAAAAATACCAAAAGCAAATAAACCTAATAAGGGGCCATAGGTATATGTTGCTACAGTCAATAAATTACTTATGACATTTTCTGTAAGTACATGTTTAAAAACAATAATGACAAGAATCAATAGTATACTCATACCAATGTGAGTCCTTTTACGAATTCCAGTTTGTAACTCTTTGTCTTTTTTCTCGATGTTTAGAAAATCTACACAAAATGATGTGGTCAATGAAGTTAATGCACTATCGGCACTACTATAGGCTGCTGCCACAAGTCCGAGAATAAATGATATTGCTAAGATGATTCCTAATTCTCCATTTATGGCTATTTCTGGAAATAACAAGTCTGTTTTGGATTTTCCATCCATTAGAGGAATACTTACACTAAATTGATCTGAATAAATGAATAACAAAGCACCTAGAAGAAGAAAAATAAAGTTAACTACAATTAAAACTAGACTAAAAGAAATCATGTTTTTTTGAGCTTCTTTTAAATTTCGGCAAGTAAGATTTTTTTGCATCATATCCTGATCTAATCCAGTCATACAAATGGTAATGAACATGCCTCCTATAAACGATTTTAAAAAATGCCCTTTTGCCAGAAAACTATCTAAGAAAAATATTTTATTATATTCTGCTAATTCGTCAGAGTTTAAAAATTCTGAAAAAGACCATCCGATTTTATCATTGATATAAAAAATAGCCATCCCTACGGCTATTAGCATGAATAATGTTTGTAAAGTATCTGTCCAAACGATGGTTTTAATTCCACCTCTAAATGTATAAATCCAAATGAGAATGATAGAAAGTATTACAGTGATTTCAAAAGGTATTTTCCATTCATCAAAGATGTATTGTTGTAAAACTATAGCTACCAGATATAGCCTAAAAGATGCCCCTAAGACTCTGGAGATAAAAAAGAAAAATGCCCCAGTTTTATAACTTACAATACCAAACCTCTTCTCTAAATATTGATATATAGAGGTTACATTCAACCTATAGTATATAGGCATTAATATGTATGCGATGACAAAATACCCAAATAGATACCCTAAAACCACCTGCATGTAGCTAAACTGTGACGCTTCTACCCATCCTGGTACAGAAATGAAAGTTACTCCGCTTAGAGATGCTCCGATCATTCCAAAAGCAACAATGTACCATGGTGATTGTCTATTAGCTTTAAAGAAAGCGTCATTCCCTGAATTTTTTCCGGTAAAATATGAGATAAGAAGAAGAACCCCAAAATAAGCCGCAATAAGAAGTAGAATATGTAAAGGTTGCATGGATTTCGGTTAAAAATGATTCCCAAAATACAAATTAACCAGAAACCCTAGAGTATAAATTTAAAACTATTTATTTCTAACATCACTTTCAATCATACCATCGCGTAAACGTATTACTCGATGTGCATGTGCTGCAACTTCTTCCTCATGAGTTACCAAAATGACAGTGTTACCTGCAGCATGGATATCATCAAAAAGCTGCATGATCTCTAAAGAAGTTTTAGAGTCCAAATTACCAGTAGGTTCATCTGCCAATATTATAGATGGTTTATTAACCAATGCACGCCCAACAGCAACACGTTGTCTTTGCCCTCCCGAGAGTTGATTAGGTTTATGATCCATACGATCAGAAAGCCCTACATCGGCTAATACTTCTTCTGCTCTTACTATTCTATCTTTTTTAGGAGAGCCAGCATATACCATAGGCAGAGCTACATTATCAAGAGCAGAGGTTCGAGGAAGTAAATTAAATGTCTGAAACACAAAACCAATTTCCCGGTTTCGGATATCAGCCAATTCGTTGTCTGTCATTTGACTAACATCATTACCATTTAAGTTATAGGTGCCTCCGGTTGGCGTGTCCAGACATCCCAAAAGATTCATAAGCGTAGATTTACCAGAACCCGATGGTCCCATAATAGCAAGATATTCTCCACGTGCAATATCTAGGTCAATGCCCTTTAATACATATACCGTTTCTTGGCCTAATTGAAAGTTTCTTATAATACCTCTAATTTCTATAACATTTCCCATGCAGTATTCTTTACAAATGGTTAAGATACAATTTTAGACTATATGACGCAGTAGGTAAAAAGTTGTTACATGATGAAAAAGAAAATATTTTCTTATTTAAACAAAAAAATCCTCAGGTTGCTAGAAAGCATTCAAAAAAAACAGCATGAAATATGGATTTATAGTGTTGTGATGTGATTTTTGTCATATATAAATTGTATATTATTAAAATATTAAGGATCTGTGTTGAAAAATCTTACTATTTATTGTTAAAAGGTTTTATTTTCCTAATTTATATTATAGCAAATATGTTGTTTCAAGGATGAAGATTCATTTTCTCCTTGTAGGTAAAAATACCCCTAAATTTTTAAGTATAAAATACGAGAAATAATTAACCATAAATAAGCAACTATGTTATCACAAAGAATTGATCAAAAAATTACTTTAGATATTAGAAATATCAATATGGTAATTAAAACAAATTTTCAAGGGGAAATCGAATCTGTCAATAACCATTTCGTGAAAATTAGCGGATATAAGCCAAGAGAGATTATTGGAAAAAATGAAATTGTAATACATCATATAGATATGCCAAAAGTGATTCAAAGAAGAATTTGGATTCAATTGCATAGTAAATATAATACAAAAGCAATAGTTAAGAATTTAGCTAAAAATGGTAAAAGTTATTGGACAATAACAGATTTTAATGTAAAATCAAACGGAGTAACTAAAAAACTATCTTTCATTTCTAAAAGTGTTATTTTACCCAATGGCGCAACGAGTTCTATAAAAGATTTATATAAAAAACTTAAGTCTATAGAGCAATTGATGGGTATAGAGGTGGCAGAAAAATATTTGATTGGTTTTCTCGAAGAAAAAAATACAACCTATGGTGAGTATATAGAAGAAATTTGTTTACTCGAAGAGAAAAACGCTTATGATCCAAAGGACTTACAATACCATAAGCCTAGAACTATATTTTCATGAATGTTTTAGGTAGTATTAACCGTATATAATATAGAAACGTTTGATCTAAGGTTTAACATTATTTTAATTCGTACAACCCAAACTATTTTATTATAGTTTGGGCTTCTTTTTAACATACTCTATTATTAACTACAATAAGTTTATTTAATATCTCTACTGGATAATACTTCTATAATTTTTTGTGCAACAATTTCTGAGGATAAATAATTTTGACCTGTAATAAGATTTCCATCAACTTCCAAATGAGGTGTATTTCTTGATGAAAACTTAAATGTTCCTCCTCTTTTTTCAATAGTTTTTTGAATAAAAAAAGGAAACTGTTTATAGTATTCCTTATTAGGATTTTCATAGCTATCTGGATAGCCATTCACACGTTTTCCTTGCACAAGATATTTCCCATCTTTTGTTTTTAAATTCACAATTCCAGCAGTCCCATGGCATACAGAAGATATGATACCGTTATGTTGCTCATATATTTCCATTGTTATATCTTGAATATTCTTGTTTTCTGGAACACCGTACATAGCACTTCCGCCGCCAACGTAATAGACAGCCTTGTAATTTTTTGCTTCTATTTGTTTAGGTTTCTTTGTGTTTTCTAGCGCAGCCATAAAATCATTATCATATAAATATTCTTTTTGTAACTGATCAGAGGTGTTGATATATGCAAGTGGTATTGCGCCTCCTTCGGGGCTTACAAAATCAATAGTATAACCAGCTTTCTGAAAGATGTGATATGCATTAACAATTTCAGCAAAACTATTTCCTGTGTTAAGTTTAGAATTACCATAGAAATGAGCATTCGAGACAATGAATAAAATATTATCTTCATTGTTTTTATTAAATGTTTTTTTAGAAGCTGATTTACTCATGACCACCCATGATCCTTCTAATTTCTTCATTAAAAAAAGATCTGTAAGACGTAGTTCTCTTTCTGGAATTAAAATTTCTACTTTGGCAACGGCAATATCATTTTCTCGATCTATATTAAGTATTCTTCCTGTTCTTCCGCTAAATTTGTTTTGTTCTCCTTTTTCATACCAACTGATATACTCGCTTGAGGGGACCACCCAAAGCTCATCATTTTTGTTATTTAAATATAGTTTTGCGTCTTTATAAAATGCTTTACTTATTTGTTCAGGTCTTCTATAAGAAGTTCCCTCTATATAATTAGTCAAAGCATCTGCAATAAGTTTTTCTTCAGATTGAGCAAAGGTTGTACCAGAAAGCGCTATAAAGGCTATTGTGTAAAAAAGATTCTTCATGTTTTTTTTTTAAGAGTCACAATAGTATGAAGTACTGTTGTAAAATCAGTAATGTTTTATAATTCAGGTGTGCGGTTTTATAATATTGGACTTAGAAAACACAAAATAAAATAGGGTTTGTTCACTAACTAAGACTGTGCAGATTTGTACTGCGTAGGCGTCATGCCTGTGAGTTTTTTGAATGTAGAATAAAAAGTTGATTTAGAATTAAAGCCACATTCATAACCAATGGATTCTATGGTAAATTTATTCTGATTGGATAATAATATTTTAGCTTCGTGTATTCGATATTCGTTAACAAATAAAGAAAAGCTTTTATTCAAATTATCGTTTACGAATTGAGATAAAAGATGTGTTTGTATATTAATTTGTTTTGCTAGATCTGGTAATTTAAGATTAGGGTTTTTATATGGTTTTTTCGTACTCATTATTTCTTCTAATACTTCAAAAAGTCTTTTAGCTTCAGCTTCTTCTATTTTTTTGTCTGCATATTTTGATTCTTCTTTAAAGAGTATAGAGTACTTTTTTTTGCGAAAAAATAATATTAGAAGTAATAAATAGAATACAAAAGAAAATGAAAGTGCACCTACAATATATGATGTGTATGATACTGTTTTATAAGCGATCCAAATGATGAAATTACCAAAATATACACTCATTATCCATATTTCTGCACTGTTTAATTTATGATGCTTTGTAAACATTTTTTTGATCACTTTTCTTAAAAGAAAACCTGAAGCTAAAATATATCCTAACCATTGATAATAAATTACTTTTACAAAATAGAATCTCCAAAGGTTAGGATAATTTTCATGAGGATAGCTATAACCTACAGCAAGTATAATTATAAACAAGAAAAGAAAGTGATATTTCCAGGAATGCTCGATTTTTTTTGAAGAAGGGTTTAGGATAGATTTCAAATAAAAAAATAAAGAAGGACCGATAAGAAAACATGCAGATAACCCTATTTGAAGATAGATTTTAGAAAGTTCTCTATTGAAATAATAAAATATAGATTTCCAGATTCTAATGCTTAATACGGTTAATAATGTTCCTAGAAAATAATTAGAAATGTGTTTGGGCTTTGCGTAAAAGAAAAAATACATAGCTAGAAGTGTACCGTTAAATACCCCAATTGCACTAAAAAAGAATAAAAACTGACTATCTAAATTCATATGTAGGAGACGATAAACTAATATTTATAGCAGTGATAAAATTAAATAGAAAAAATTGGTTAAAGAAAATGAGTTACACTTTTTTGTACATCTATCAGAAAACCTTTTATATTCTAATTACAAAATGTTCTTTAGCTTGCTCTTTTCTAAAAAAAACAAAACCCAAATCAAAAGTATCAATAGTTACTGTTACTTTTGGGTGATTCTTTATTTGCTCCCAAGTAGATATGTTTTGTAAAGATAGATGTATACCATTGATGAGTAACAAAGAATCGTTATGAATGTTTGAAAATATTACTTCTGGGCCATAATTATTATATTCTTTTACATTGAGATATATGAAATCATAATTGTTCTTACTTATATCTTTTGATATCGATAATGAATCATTTAATGATAATGTTTGATAGGGAAGAGGAGAAGTGTTCTCAAGTACAGCAACTTGTTTATAATTTAGATATGCAATTATCCGATCAATAAGTTTTAGGTTTTTGAAACTTATGTTAGCGTTTAGATGGTTGTTTTTGTAAATAGATCTGATTGCTGGGTATAGTGATTTGTGTTTTTTGTCATAAAAACATTTGGTAACCAGAGTATATACAAATGGAGAATGCACTCCGTGTTGATTTGTAGATTTTAAAAGATATCTGAGGTATGTTTTTAGTTTAAAGTACATTCTAAATCAAAAACCTTAACTTAATATTTACATTTTTTATATTACCCTTCCATCTTTTCTGAAAGTTCTAACCAACGCATTTCTCCATCTTCTATTTGCTGAATAATGTTTTTCAATTTCAATGATTCTTCATTAATTTTTTCTTCAGGTAGCGTTCCTTCAGCAAACAAATTTTCAATTTCCTTTTTTTGAATTTCTAACTTCTTAAGATCACGTTCAATTCTATTAAATTCTTTTTGTTCGTTATAAGAAAGTGCTGTTTTGTTATCTTTTTTCCAGGTATTTTTTGCTTTTGCCTCGATATGTTCTGATTTTGTTACTTCTGGTTCTTTACTATCTTCATAGATACGATAATCAGTATAATTCCCTGGAAAATCCTGAATGGTACCGTTACCTCTAAATACGAACAAATGATCCACGATTTTATCCATAAAATAACGATCGTGCGATACTACAATGAGACAACCAGGAAAATCTAATAAAAAGTTTTCCAGGACGTTAAGGGTCACAATATCCAGATCGTTGGTAGGTTCATCCAAAATCAAAAAGTTAGGATTTTGAATCAGTACAGTGCAGAGGTACAATCTTTTACGTTCCCCACCACTTAACTTTTCAACAAAGTCATATTGTTTTTTACGATCAAAAAGAAAACGCTCTAATAATTGTTGAGCAGAAATTTGTCTTCCTTTTTTTAACGGAATATAATCTCCAAATTCTCGAATGACATCAATAACTTTTTGTCCTTCTTTGATCGAGATACCGCTTTGGGTATAATATCCAAATTTTATGGTATCTCCTATAACTATTTTTCCGTGATCAGGAAGTATTGATCCTGTAATCATATTTAGAAAAGTAGATTTTCCAGTTCCATTTTTTCCAATTATCCCGATACGTTCTCCTTTTTTAAATACGTATTCGAACTTATCAAGGAGAACTCTGTTATCAAAACTTTTGGATATTTTATGAAGTTCCAGAATCTTACTTCCCATTCGCTCCATATTAATTTCGAGTTGTACTTCGTGGTCATTACGACGTTTATGGGCTCGATCTTTGATTTCATAGAAGTCATCAATTCTAGATTTGGATTTAGTTGTACGTGCTTTTGGTTGGCGTCGCATCCAATCCAATTCTTTTTTATAGAGTTGTTTTGCTTTATCAGTAGTTATCTGCTCATTTATAATACGAGCTTCTTTATTGTCTAGATAGTATGCATAATTTCCCTTGTAACTATATAGCTGACCATTTTCTAATTCTAAAATTTCGTTACATACGTTCTCTAGGAAATAACGATCATGGGTAACCATGAATAAAGTGAAGTTCTCTTTTGCAAAATATTCTTCTAACCATTCTATCATTTCTAGATCCAAATGGTTAGTCGGTTCATCCAGATATAAAAGATTAGGTTTGCTTAATAAAATATTAGCCAAGGCTAACCTCTTTTTTTGTCCACCTGATAATTCGTTTACTTTTTTACTTAGATCTTCTAATTTAAGTTTGAAAAGTATCTGTTTATATTGAGTTTCAAAGTCCCAGGCATTTATAGCATCCATTTTCTCAAAAGCTTGCTGGTAACCTTCTGCATCATCTGGGTTTAATAATGCTTTTTCATATGCATTAATCACATGAAGTATGTCGTTGTCCGAAGCAAAAATAGTTTGCTCAATAGTAAGGTTAGGGTCGAGATTAGGTTCCTGCGGTAAAAATGCTACCTTCAGGTTTTTACGGTACACGACTTGCCCTTCATCAGGATCTTCATCACCAGCAACAATATCTAATAATGATGTTTTACCTGTTCCGTTTTTGGCTACAAAACCAATTTTCTGGCCTTCGTTAATTCCAAAAGAGATATTCTTAAAAAGAATACGTTCACCAAATCCCTTAGCTATATTTTCTACCGATACGTAATTCACTTATTGATTTTAAAATTGACGCAAAGATAAATAGAAATAGATTCTGTTTTAGAAAAGATTTTTATGGTTTAAATACTTTTTTTGGGATAAGAATCCTTAACTTTAGTTAGTCTTGTTATCATTACATCTAGGGTGTGGTGGTGAACAAACTTTAAGCCCCTACTTATGCGCTCTTATCTAACCATAATAGTACTGTTTGGTACTATATCTTTATTGGAAGCACAAGAAACATATATCGATAATTTTGGTACGGTTTCTTATGCTAATAATGACGGAACTGCCAATTGGGTTGGAAATTGGTCAGAAATAGAGCCATTTGATGTAGATAATGACCCGTCGGGAGGGTTTATAAGAATTGCAGGAAATAGATTACGGTTTAGATTTATATTTGTAGGAGAAGAACAAATTCAAAGAACAGCTGACCTTACTGGTGCTGCCACTGCTACGCTTTCTTTTGATTGGGAGACATCAAGCCTAGAGGTTGGTGAGACGATTGATGTACAAATATCAAGTACAGGAGGAGCTCCTTTTACTACCTTGGCTAGTTTTGGAGATGGAGTAAATACAACAGATACTTTTACTCAAGATATTTCAGCATTTATTTCAGCAAATACTACTATACGATTTATCAATACTAATAATGATTGGAATCAAGGGAATGATCGTTTTTTTGTGGATAATGTACAAATAGAAACTTTTGTAAATATGGCACCAGTTATTATAGTTTCTGGAGACCAGCATTTTTGTCCAAATGCGACAAATTCAATCTCTGTAGTACAAACGGTTAGTATCACTGATACAGATGATACAGAATTGGATCAGTTAACTATACAAATTTCTACAGGATATCAAAATGGACAGGATTTATTGACATTAACAGGGATTCATCCAAATATTACAGATAGTTGGGATGTAGTCGAAGGTAGGATAACATTAACAGGCCCAGCTACTTTGACTGAGTTTGAAACAGCCGTTTTAGCGGTTGAGTTTTCTTCTACACCTCCAGTTGTAACTGGTATACGAGAATTTTCTGTGGTTTTAGGTTCTCCCTTGTTTTTACCAGAAACAGGTCATTATTATGAATTTATTCCTTCTTTAGGTATTCGATGGGATGACGCAAGAGATGAGGCAGCGTTAAGAACATTCTTTGGTTTGCAGGGGTATTTGACAACTCTTACTAATACTATAGAAGCAACGTTTGCAGGAGGTCAAATAACGGGAACAGGATGGATTGGTGCTAGTGATAATTTTGGAACAGGAGAAGGAGAATGGCGTTGGGAAACAGGGCCAGAGGCAGGAACTGTGTTTTGGAATGGAGATCAAACAGGAACTGTAGCTCCTGGTGAATTCGAATTTTGGAATAATGCAGAGCCAAATGATTGTTGTTCTGGTACAGATGGAGAAGAAAACTATGCTCATATAACAGATAATACTGTTGGTATTGAAAATTCGTGGAATGATTTACCGATTGCAGGGGGTGGAGGGGTATATGAAGCTCAAGGGTATATTGTTGAATATGGGGGGCTTCCAGGGGATCCAATACTTCAGATCTCGGGTGTTACCAAATTGCACATAAGTTGTTCTATAATTACAAATAGAAGTAAAACTTATCGTGTGAATAACTAGTATTTCTTTACAATTAGACTGGTAGATAAAAATATAATTGGTTGATTTGGTCAATTCATACTGTTGTTGTTTTTTGCTTGCGTCGGGTAACGGAAAATAAAAATATAAAAATTGAAAGGAAAATAGAAACTCTAGCAATGTAGTTTCCTGCTTTTACATAAAAAGTAATTTTATCATTGACTTTTAATGTTCCTTTTAATGTTCCTTGTTTTTCATAATCCAAAGAGGAAACAATATTTCCTGTTTGATTGATTATAGCAGATATACCTGTATTAGCACTTCTAGCAATACTCCTTCGGGTTTCTATAGCTCTTAATTTGGCATAAGATAGATGTTGTTTATGCCCTTGAGTATTACCCCACCAGGCATCGTTTGTGATAATAGCCAGAAAATCTGCTTTGTTTCTAACGTAGCCTGTTACATATTCTCCATACACACTTTCATAACAAATAATAGGAGCTACCCCAATGCTATCGGTTGTAAAAAATACTTCTCGATCTTCTTGGGTGGTTTTTTTTGCTACTGTTCCTCCTAGGTCGATCATAGCATCTCCAAGGATTGGTTTTAAAACACTTTGATATGGAAAATTTTCTACCCCAACCACAAGTCTGCTTTTATGATATAATTCACTGCTTCCGTTTGGTCTAACAAAAAAGGCTGAGTTATAATCATCATAATAAACACCTTCTTTGTAAGTGTTAGTTTGATTGCGAATTTTATTTGGATTATTAAAAACATCTATCAATGAAATACCTGATAAAAAATGAACTTTAGGATATGAATCAAGTAATTTTTCACCAGTGTTTTTTGCGATAGATTTAGAGAAATTATTTAATCTATTGTTGTCTGCAAAAACAGTTTCTGGTGCGATAATAAAATCTGTTTTTGAACCAGCAGTCGATCTTGTTAATGAATCTAACAAAATACCAATACGAGTATCATTAGTATTATATTTTTCAGTATATGGATTGATATTAGGTTGTAAAATAACCACTTCAATATCGCGTCCTTTTTCTTTATATGTTTTTAGAATAATTATAGAAATTATAATAGGTAATAAAATAATTAATCCATTACGAATTGCAGATTTATAAAGAATAGTTTTGTCCTTGTATTCTAGAAAAAGTAAAATGCTTTTAAATGTAATAATATTTACAATCCATATCCAAAGAGATCCGCCAAAGCTTCCAGTGTATTCATACCATTGCACCCATGAAGTAAAACTGGCAAATCCATTACCTAAATTAAGCCATGGCCATGAAAACTCCCACTGCAAATGAAGATGTTCAAAACTCATCCAAAAGCAAACTAAAAATATACTACTTATCACAAATGAAGCTCTTTTGGCGACAATGTGATATATCAAAAAGACAAGAGCCATAATCAAACTATTTACAAGAACTGCAAACCACATCCCAAAAGGTGTAGAGTTATAAAGCCATCCAGTAGTAATGATATTCCAAGTAAAGAAAGTAAGATAGGCTAATCCTAAAGCTTTACTTTTGCTGTATTTGTCTTTACGAATATTAAATTCTGCAACAAGCAATGGAATAAAACCAAAGAATAAAAATAAAGGGAAACCATAGGTTGGCCATCCAATAGTGAGTAAGAGTCCAGAAATAATAGACAATACAATGTTTCTCATAAAATAAGAATTCCTTATTAAAGACGAAATTAAACTTATTTAGTTACAATTAATAAAATTGAATACTTCTTTTTTGTTAAGCTTATACCTTCGTATTTTAAATCTATATGAACAGACCAAAATAGTTTGCTATTTTTACACAAAATCAAAATATTATGTGGTTAAAAAAGCAAGTTCCAAATATTATTACACTCTTTAATCTTTTTTTTGGGTGTATTGCAGTACTTTTTGCCGTTGGAGGTAGTCTGGAATTAGCAGCGTTATTTGTGGGGTTAGGTATTTTCTTTGATTTTTTTGATGGTTTTGCTGCTAGAGCTCTAAATGCTCAAAGTGAATTGGGACTACAATTAGACTCATTGGCAGATATGGTAACAAGTGGAGTAGTGCCAGGAATAGTAATGTATCAATTACTTTCACAAGTTTTTGGAAAACCCTTTTATGTGATCCCAAATTCTTGGGATTTTGAACAAATTTTTGCAAGCTTAGACTTGTCATATATATCTTTGATAGGTTTGTTTATCACTATGGCTTCTGCATATCGATTAGCAAAATTTAATATAGATACTCGTCAAACTTCATCTTTTATTGGTTTGCCAACTCCGGCGAATACATTATTGATTATGAGTTTGCCTCTTATTCTTAAATTTCAATCAGATCCCTGGATTGTCGCAGTCTTACTGAATGAATGGTTTTTAATAGGCTTAACTTTTATTAGTTGTTATCTTTTAAATGCAGAAATTCCTTTATTCGCTTTAAAATTTAAAACATGGGGGTTTGCCGAAAATAAGATTAGGTATATTTTCCTTTTATGTACAATACTCTTGATTGTGGCATTGAAGTTTATGGCAATACCATGTATAATATTGTTATACGTATTGATGTCATTGTTTTCTAATAAAAAGTCTAAATGAGTTCATAGTGTAAAAATTCATTTTGATTATTCTTTTTGTCTTGCAGATATAATTTTTATCCTTTTATGCTGAATTTATTTTCTGTATCCATATTTTGATAATCAACATCTTATAAATTAGATTCTTAGTTAAGTCTGGGATGACAACCTATTATGATAAATTAGGGATATTCAAAAGTTCATTTTTTAACCAGAATTGTTCATTTTTAATCTAGTTCTTTTTTAGACTTTATAAAACGTTAATATTACATTTATTAAATTATAAAAGTCTAAAAGAATATAATATAATATAATGATAAAATTAAAACGTTTTCCTGAAAACTATTATTCTAAATTTATTTTATGTTTTGTATGGATACTGTGTTCGCCTCTATTATGGTGTCAAGATAGTTTAATACTGTTTGACTTTGAAAATGAACTTAATGACAACAGTATTAAAGCTCATGATGCTAGTTATGAAATTATATCTACGACTAATGGAAAAAAACTTAAAGTTAATAGTGGTACTAATATTCAACTTCCAGGAGTAAAACTATATAGAACCAGTAATAATGATTGGGACCTTACTGATTTTTATCAAATAAAAGCCGATGTTTCTAACCTGGGGAATAAAGATATTCAAGTAGAATTATTTGTGGGTAATGATCCAGACGGCTTGATCAGATGGTATTGTTCTGATTATGTGGATCTAAAATCAGGAGAAACAAAAACAATAACAGTTAGCCTTTCTTGGACTCCATGGGTTTTTTCTCCACAGCAAGAAGTGGTAGGTATGAGAGGTATCCCTGGAAAAATAAAGACTGATATCAAGGCTATAGGTGAGTTCTTGTTCAATACTCGTTATGCTACTTCGTCAAGTATTTTTACTGTTGATAATGTAAGAGCTGTTAGAAAAATGAAAAAAAGGAAACCTGAAGGATTTTTCCCTTTTGTAGATCAGTATGGACAATATAAACATAAATCGTGGAAGGGAAAAATACATACTGATCAGGATTTAAAAACTCAAGATTCTCTGGAGATAATTTCATTTTCTAAGCATATGCCTAAAGAAAGAAGTTTGTATGGAGGATGGGCCAAAGGGCCTAAACTAAAAGCTACAGGTTTCTTTAGAACTGAAAAGTATAACGAAAAATGGTGGATGGTGGACCCTGAGGGCTATTTATTTTGGACAGCAGGTGTTAATTGTGCTTCTTCGAATACAGGAACTACAGGAATCGAGCATCGTGAAAAATATTTTGAAAACTTACCCCTAAAGAACGAGAACTATAAAGACTTTTTTGGGGAATCAAATTGGTCTTCTCATGGTTTTTATAAAGATAAAAAACCTTTTAAAACTTATAATTTTTATCAATCCAATTTATATAAAAAATATGGAGATGATTGGTTATCAAAGTTTAGAAATAGAATTCATGATAGGTTTAAAAGTTGGGGACTTAATACCATTGGATTTGTTTCAGACTTTACAGCAGCTGAACAGCATAAAACTCCTTATGTAGGATCTATTTGGATTACAGGAACTCCAAAAATTGAAGGTTCTGGTGGTTTTTGGGGTAAATTTCATGATGTTTTTGATCCTGAATTTAAGGACATTGTAAGAAACGCAATGGAAAAGCAAAAAACAGGAGCTAAAGATCCTTGGTGCCTTGGTTTTTTTGTAGATAATGAATTGTCTTGGGGAAGAGTAGGCTCTTTATCTATTGGGACTTTAAAAAGTCCTGCAACTCAGCCAGCAAAAATTGAATTTGTAAATGATTTAAAAAATAAATATACTTCAATTGATTTATTAAATAAAGTTTGGAAAACTAAATATAAATCATGGGATGATATATTACAATCTATTATACCGCCAGATGAAAGCTATGCAAAAGAAGACTTGACATTATTTTATGAAAAAATTGCAATTACTTATTTTCGAACAATAAAAGAAGAACTTGATAGAATAGCTCCAAATCAAAATTATTTAGGATGTCGTTTTGCTTGGGCTAATAATGATATTATTTTAAAGAGTGCCTCTAAGCATTGTGATATTATTAGTTTTAATAAATATGAAATTAGTGTAGAAAATGTAAAATTACCCGAAGGCATTGATAAGCCAATTATGATTGGTGAGTTTCATTTTGGAACAACCGATCGCGGAATGGTACATCCAGGGGTTAAATCTTCTAATAATCAAGAAGAAAGAGCTGTAGCGTATCAAGATTATATACGTGGAGCATTAAGAAATGAATTAATTGTAGGTGCTCATTGGTTTCAATATATAGACGAACCTTTTACGGGTAGGGGTGATGGTGAAAACTATAATGTAGGTTTTATTGATGTTGCTGATACTCCATATGAAGAATTAATTTCTAAAGTTCGCGAAACCCTATATGATATGTATGAGTATAGAAATAAAAATTAAGAATTAATAAAGAGTTGTAGGTAATAGCATGAAAAAAGAGAAGTTTGTTTTGTAGTATTCTTTCATTTTTTTGATATAAACTCATCTTGGATATTGAATTTCAACTAAATCTAGCAGATCAAAGATCATAGCCTTGCTCAAGATGAGTTCTGTTTAAAAATCTAATTTCTTTTTTCGAAGTTCAAAGTTTTGACCTAGATATACTTTACGTACCATTTCATCTTCTGCAAGTTCTTCTGGGATACCAGCTTTTAGAATACTACCTTCAAACATCAAATAGGTTCTGTCGGTTATTGCAAGTGTTTCTTGTACATTATGATCCGTAATCAGAATTCCAATATTTTTGTTTTTAAGTTGTGCAACGATACGTTGTATATCCTCTACAGCAACAGGATCAACACCAGCAAAAGGTTCATCGAGAAGAATAAAATTGGGATCTGTAGCCAGTGCACGAGCAATTTCGGTACGACGACGCTCTCCACCACTTAATAAATCTCCACGGTTTTTACGAATGTGTCCTAGGCTGAACTCTTCAATGAGCGCTTCCATCTTATGCAACTGTTCTTTTTTACTAAGAGAAGTAAGTTGTAATACACTCAAAATGTTATCTTCTATACTAAGTTTTCTAAATACAGAAGCCTCCTGCGCTAAATAACCAATCCCGTTTTGAGCACGTTTATACATTGGATATTTTGTAATGTCGGTGTTGTCTAACGTTATCTTTCCTCCATTTGGTTTTACCAAACCAACGATCATATAAAAAGAGGTTGTTTTACCAGCACCATTTGGTCCCAAAAGGCCAACAATTTCTCCTTGATTTACTTCAAGAGAAATTCCTTTTACTACTTTTCTACCTTTATAGGATTTTATAAGATTGTCTGCTTTCAACTTCATATTAGAATGACTTCGTTACAATAGGGGTGTTGCTAAAATGAGTTCGCAAATTTACATTATTCTTTTGAACCGTTCTAAACTTAAGATTTTTTCGCTTCAAGAGCATCCCAAAATTCATATGCTTTACGTAAATGAGGAATAACAATGGTACCACCGACCAAGGTAGCAATGCTAAGTGCTTCAACTACTTCTTCTTTTGTTAACCCTTCTTTACGGCAAGTTTCTAGATGATAACGTACACAATCGTCACAGCGTAATACGGCAGAAGCTACTAATCCTAATAATTCTTTGGTTTTTACATTCAAAGCGCCTTCCATATAAGCATTGGTATCCAGATTAAAGATTCTTTTAATTACTTTATTATTATCTTCTAGAATACGTGAGTTCATTTTCTCTCTGTACGCATTGAAATCATCAATTAAATTACTCATTTAGGTTGTTTTTTGAAGTTTTTTCTTTTCTTTTTTCACTACTGCTTTGGAAATAATTATACTAACTTCATATAATATTAAAATGGGGATAGTAACAATAACTTGACTTGCTATATCTGGAGGTGTAATTATTGCAGAGAGTATTAATACAATCACCAAAGCGAATTTTCTATATTTTTTTAGGAACTCTGGAGTTACCAAACCTACTTTGGTAAGGAAAAACATGATGACTGGTAGCTCGAATATTAATCCGCATGCTATTACAGATGCTCTTACAAGAGCAATATAACTATCAATATCAAATTCGTTAAGCACTTCTTTACTCACTTGATATCCTCCTAAAAAATTGATAGATAAAGGGGTGATAACATAGTATCCAAAAAGTACCCCTAAGAAAAATAAAGAAGAACAAATAAAAATAAATCCTTTAGAAGTTTTTCTTTCATTGTCGTATAATGCTGGAGCAATGAATTTCCAAAATTCATATAATACATAAGGAAATGCTGCGATAAAACCGGCTGTTATAGAAGTCCAAATATGAACAGAAAATTGCCCGGCTACTTTTCTGCTCTGTACACTAAATGGTAATTCTTTAAAACATAAACTTTCATCTAATCCTAATAATTTTGATAAATTACAGAGTCCGTTATAGGTTGGGAAATCTGATTTTTTAGGGCCAAAAATTAATACGTCAAAAATAAATTCTTTAGCTATGAAAGCTGCAATAGCAGCAATCATTACAGCGACAGTAGCTCTAATTAGATGCCAACGTAACTCTTCTAAATGATCTAGAAAAGACATGGATTGAGGATTTTTTTGAGTGTTGTTTTCCATTATAAAATACCTTCTCTCATTAGATCATGAATATGTACAAAACCAGCATATTTTCCATTTTCTTCTGCTAATAACTGGGTTATCGAATTTCCTTCCAGTTGCTCTAAGGCATCTACAGCCATAGCGTCATTATTGATACATTTAGGGTTGGGAGACATAATGTCATTAGCGGTCAAACCTTCAAAAGAAGATGTGTTTGTAGTTAGCATTCTACGTAGATCCCCATCGGTTATGATACCTATGATAGTTCCGTTTTTTGTAACTGCCGTAGCTCCTAGTCTTTTTTCTGTCATTTCTACAATTACCTCATTTATGTTAGAGTTTGGAGAAACTTCTGGTTTTTCGTTTCTAGATGTAATATCACTTACTCGTAGATATAATTTTTTACCAAGAGCACCTCCAGGATGATATTTTGCAAAATCACGACTAGAGAATCCTTGAAGATATAATAAACAAACAGCAATAGCATCTCCCATAACAAGTTGTGCTGTTGTACTTGTTGTTGGAGCTAAATTATTTGGGCATGCTTCTTTTTCTACAAAAGCGTGTAGTACATAATCAGCTTCTGTACCTAAAAACGATTCCTTATTAGAAGTGATTCCTATTAATGTATTTTTAAAACTTTTGATTAATGGAACCAATACTTTTATTTCTGGGGTATTTCCACTTTTAGAGATACAAATAACAATGTCATCCTTAAGAATATTTCCTAAATCTCCATGAATAGCATCTGCAGCATGCATAAATACGGCAGGAGTACCTGTAGAATTCATTGTGGCAACAATTTTTGAAGCAATAATAGCACTTTTGCCTATACCAGTAATTATGACTCTCCCATTGGAATGAAGTATGCTTTCAACAGCATTAGAGAATTCCTCATCAATTAATTCTTCTAAATGAGCTATTGCGCGTGCCTCTTCAGCAATAGTTTTTTTGGCATATGATATAATAGTATCTTGGGTATTCAAAATTTAAAAAATTTGCATGTTATAATTGAAGATTTTATTATCTTTAATTTTACGCAAAGGTATACAATACCATATTAATTTTAAATATTGTTAAAAAAAAGGATGTTAAATTATACATTGTTTATCTTTGACATACTATAATAGAAATGAAAACATCCACTGGATTTGTATTGGGGAAATGGGTTTAGTGATAATTAATTTTTATTTAATTGGTGTATAAAAGATAAAAAGTTTAATGAATTTGAACGAAACTGACTTGCAAAGTGCTTTAAAAAGACATTTTGGGTTTAGTCAATTTAGAGGACTACAGGAAAAGGTAGTGCAAAGTGTATTAAAGAAACAAAATACATTTGTTATAATGCCTACAGGTGGAGGTAAATCCCTATGTTACCAACTACCTGCTTTAATGTGTGACGGAACTGCTATTGTGGTTTCACCGTTAATTGCACTGATGAAAAATCAAGTCGATGCTATTCGAAGTATTTCATCGGTTGAAGGTATAGCGCATGTGCTTAACTCATCTCTTAATAAATCAGAGGTGAAAACGGTGAAAGAAGATATAATGAATGGTGTTACTAAGTTGTTATATGTAGCTCCAGAATCACTAACCAAGGAAGAATATGTGGACTTTTTAAAATCCCAAAAGATTTCTTTTTTGGCAGTTGATGAAGCTCATTGTATTAGTGAGTGGGGGCATGATTTTAGACCAGAATATCGCAACCTTCGTAATATTATTAGAAGAATAGGAGAAGATATTCCCATTATTGGACTTACCGCAACAGCTACTCCAAAAGTACAGGAAGATATTCTTAAAAACTTAGCGATGAGTAATGCCAATACTTTTAAGGCATCATTTAATCGACCTAATTTATTTTATGAAGTACGACCCAAAACAAAAAATGTAGATGCAGATATCACTCGTTTTGTAAAACAAAATAGTGGTAAAAGTGGTATTGTATATTGCCTAAGCAGAAAAAGAGTAGAAGAACTGGCACAAACACTAGAGGTAAACGGAGTTAAAGCTGTTCCTTATCATGCAGGATTAGATGCTAAAACCAGAGCAAAACATCAAGATATGTTTTTGATGGAGGATGTGGATGTGGTAGTAGCTACAATTGCTTTTGGGATGGGAATTGATAAACCAGATGTGCGTTTTGTGATTCATCATGATATGCCAAAAAGTATAGAGAGTTATTATCAAGAAACTGGTCGTGCAGGTCGTGATGGAGGAGAAGGGCATTGCCTTGCGTATTATGCCTATAAAGATATCGAAAAGCTTGAAAAATTTATGAGCGGAAAACCTGTGGCAGAACAAGAAATAGGTCATGCTTTGTTACAGGAAATAGTTGCTTTTGCAGAAACCTCAATATCCAGACGTAAATTTATACTACATTATTTTGGAGAAGAGTTTGATGAGGTGAATGGAGAAGGAGCTGATATGGATGATAATATTCGCAATCCTAAGAAGAAACATGAAGCACAAGACGAGGTGAAATTACTTCTTGAAGTAGTAAATAAAACAGGAGAGATTTATAAATCTAAAGATCTTGTTAGTACACTCATTGGTAAAAGTAATGCATTGATTATTTCTCATAAAACACACCAACAACCTTTCTTCGGAAATGGAAAATCTAGAGATGAAAAGTATTGGATGGCTCTTGTACGTCAGGTGTTGGTTTCTGGGTATCTTCGTAAAGATATTGAGACTTATGGTGTTATAAGAATTACTACAGAAGGTAAAAACTTTATACAAAAACCAATAAGTTTCATGATGACAGATGATCATGTTTATGATGAAGCTAGTGATGATTCTATAGTAACAGCTGCAAAATTGGGAGCAAAAGGAATTGGTGATGATAAATTAGCTGGAATATTACGAGATTTAAGAAAAACAGTAGCTAAGAAATTAGGAGTTCCTCCATTTGTAGTATTTCAAGATCCATCTATTAATGATATGGCTCTCAAATACCCGATTAGTATTGAAGAACTAGCTAATGTTCATGGTGTAGGAGAAGGGAAAGCTAAAAAATATGGTTTAGCTTTCGTAGAATTGATAGCAAAATATGTAGAGGAAAATGATATTATGAGACCCGATGATTTTGTTGTTAAAAGCACAGGGGCAAATAGTGGTCTTAAGCTCTACATTATTCAAAATGTTGATCGTAAATTACCATTAGATGACATTGCTGCAGCAAAAGGCATGGATATGACTGCTTTTATTAAAGAAATGGAAGCTATTGTGTATAGTGGTACAAAACTTAATATAAGGTATTGGATTGATGAAATTCTGGATGAGGATCAACAAGAAGAAATTCATGAATATTTTTTGGAAGCAGAAAATGATAAAATAGACACTGCAATCGAAGAATTTGATGGAGATTATGACGATGAAGAACTTCGTTTATATCGTATCAAATTTATTAGTGAAGTGGCGAATTAAATATGATATACAATAATAGAAAAAGGCTTTAGATAAACTCCAAAGCCTTTTTTGATTTTAATTTAGAAATATTATGCTATGATTACACCTCCATTTCCACCTCCTCCACATCGTGTAGCGTCATATATTGCAATGGTACAATATAGGTAATTACCATTGGTGAGGTGAGCAGTTGTGCCGTTGCAACGATAAGTGCACTGTCTTATGCTTCCTCCTTTTACTGATTTTTGTTTGTCTTTGTTCAGTTTTTGAACTCCGTCTACTTCTAAGATTTTTTTAAACATAAATAAAGTTAAATAATGATTTTGTTTAATCTCGAAACATTTTGAGGCACTCGAGTGTTATGCCTATTTATTTATGTTTACTTCATTTAATCTCTTTAGGTCTGATTCCTCTAGGCTTGCCTCGTGCGAAGAGGAAAGTTTGAAAACCTAAGGTTTTTATCAAGAAAATTAAGATTCAGTCAAATACCTCGTATGCTTGCATCGAGGAAATTTATTGGTCTCAAATTCGGGTAAAAACCCTGCAATTTCATTGCAGCACTTTAGTAATGCGAAAAAATCTATATTT
>CANMLS010000050.1 GCA_947498785.1 uncultured Aquimarina sp.
CCTTTAGAAATAGAAAATTTATTTAATATGAAAATAGCAGCTTAACTTATTGTCTAGTTTTTTGTTGCAATTCCATTAGGGTTATTGTAGAGCATCCTTACTGGCCATAAAACGACAATGAGGATTTAATTTATATCCTTACAAAAAAACATAAATCGCAGTTTTTAGGCAAACTGAAGTTTCTTGTATGGTGTATTTGTATCCCGAAGGGTGTATATGCATAGGACAAATTGTTGGCAGTAGTTATTTAAACAATTTAATTAAATGTAGTCATTCTAAAAATCTTATCTTTTTCTACTTCATAAATAACTAATGTTTCGTAATTACCTGTTTTTCTTGACATTAATTCTCTATCTATAACAGTATTTCCAATGATAATTCGGTTTTTGAGACATTGTTATATCCAATAAAAAAACTTCTGCGTTAGATTGAACAAAAAGATTTGCATGAATTAAAAATAAAGCTAGGTATATTGATTTTTTCATTCATTGTTTATTTTGATTGGATACTCAATATTATCAAATATCTTGCTTTAATATTCGTAAAGGGACATGGTTTACAAAAGTTAAAGATTAGAGTTACATTAAATTAGTTTCTAATCTTGTAGATTGTTGTTTATTTCTAAGATACTTCATCAAAGAAATCTAAAATACATTTCTATAAAAGACTTCCAAATGCCATTATAATATCTCCAATAGCGATGTATTTTCTTCTTAAAACCGATGACACATATACCCTAAGACTTGTGAAAGGGCTTTATATAGGACATATTGTTAGCTATTTTTTATCGGATTAGCTCTTTTACATACTTTAAAACCTCATCTGCCATTTCAATTGGGCAACCCCAATAGTCAAAAATCCCTCCTTTTTTCGAATTTTGACCACAGACAACAAACATACCAGAACCTAAATCTTTTTTTATTTTACTTGCTAACCAACCAACAAAGCCACTATTATCCAATCCATCCTTGAAATGAAAACTAAATATTTTAAAATTTTCGGTTTTATCACTTTCTGCAGGAATCAAATAGCTCCAAACGTCATTGTCCTTGACCATTGCCAAGGCTTTAGGGTCAAAATGAAAATCAGAAATTTTACTTTCCTTATAAAAATAAGGCTCTTCAAAAATTTTTAAGGTAGCGGTTCTAAGCACTTTTAATAATCTTTGTTCTGTCTCTATTTGTGTTTCTTTGCTTATATACATTTTAAATATTTTGTGTTATCTGTTTTAAATTGGCTACAACGTATAGCTATGCGTAATGCAGAAGCAGAAAATCACCGGTTTTCGAGCTAGCACTTAGTCAAAATTTATGTTTTGTTATATATTCTTGGCAAATCGTTTTTATTCCGTTTTCAGAGTCTCTAAGATTAAATTAATATCACCAAGGTTATTCACTTTTTTCATTTTCTTATCGACTTCATATTCATCATATTCCTTCATTACTGAAGTCATTAAATCAGATGTATAAACCAATTGATATATTTTCTTATTAAAAAAGAAATAATATTTGGTAGTATAAGTATATTCCTGAAGGTCGGTTAATTCCGAATTTTTAAATTTTCTTGTTCTCTTTTGAAAATAGAAAACATCAAAATTTTTAATTTTAGTCATTCCAGCAATTTCATCTTCTTTTTTATAGAATTCGTCAGAAACAAACGAGATAGTTTCTAAATTAGCAAAATCAGAAATTTCTTCAATGTTATTTTTTTTAGGATTTATTCCAGATTCTAAAATTCCTATTTTTTGCAAAATTTTTAATTTTCCTGCTTGGTCGAAATACGTAAAATGTAATTCATTATTTTCTTTTCCAACCAATTCATATTTTTTGTTTATTTCAAATTTATAAACACCTTCATTTATTTGTTTAGATTGTGCGATAGAGATTTCAAAAGCACAAAAAAATATTATTACTAATATTAAAATCTTATTTTTTATTAAGTTGTTTTTAATGTTCGTAAGGGACATGGTTCACAAAAATTAAAGATTTGATTTACAATAAATTAGTTTCTAACCTTGTAGATTGTTGTTTATTTCTAAGGTATTTTTTATCAAAAAAACCTAAAAATACATTTCTATGAAAGACTTTCCAAATGTCATTATCAACACCTTCAAAGGTCATGGTTTTTCCTCTTAAAACTGCTGACAAATATAACCTAAGACTTGAGAAAGGACTTTATATAGGACATATTGTTAGCTATTTTTTATCGGATTAGCTCTTTTACATACTTTAAAACCTCATCTGCCATTTCAATTGGGCAACCCCAATAGTCAAAAATCCCTCCTTTTTTCGAATTTTGACCACAGACAACAAACATACCAGAACCTAAATCTTTTTTTATTTTACTTGCTAACCAACCAACAAAGCCACTATTATCCAATCCATCCTTGAAATGAAAACTAAATATTTTGAAATTTTCGGTTTTATCACTTTCTGCAGGAATCAAATAGCTCCAAACGTCATTGTCCTTGACCATTGCCAAGGCTTTAGGGTCAAAATGAAAATCAGAAATTTTACTTTCCTTATAAAAATAAGGCTCTTCAAAAATTTTTAAGGTAGCGGTTCTAAGCACTTTTAATAATCTTTGTTCTGTCTCTATTTGTGTTTCTTTGCTTATATACATTTTAAATATTTTGTGTTATCTGTTTTAAATTGGCTACAACGTATAGCTATGCGTAATGCAGAAGCAGAAAATCACCGGTTTTCGAGCTAGCACTTAGTCAAAATTTATGTTTTGTTATATATTCTTGGCAAATCGTTTTTTTTATTAAATTCCAAAAATTAATTTTTCTCCTAGTTGAAAATCCTAATTTTTCATAGACTTTAATCGCCCCAATATTCGATTCTGCAACGTGTAAATATGGGATTTTATTTTCTTTAAACACTTGATCTACAGCATGTTTTATTAATTGTTTAGCGTATCCTTTTCCTCTATATTCGAGATGTGTTACTACAGCACTTACTTCGGTATATTTATCCATTTTCATTCGTTCACCTGTTACAGCTATCAACTTATCTTCTTTATATATACCATAATAGTTGCCCAAATTTGAAGTTTCGCTTTTAAAATATTCAGGCTGAACCAAATTTACCAACTTATGCAAATCGTTTTTTTGGCTTATCGTTTTTAGTTCTGTTATAAATTCAGAGATTACCAAGTCAAACTGTTTATTTAGTAACATTTGATTACAGATCAATTCTTTTTTGAGTTGTACTTTGTCAGTAAAAATTGGTCTATCTCCAACTACATAAAAACTATCCGTCAATAAAGAATATCTGTTAATTCCCGTTGAGGTTTTATCTTGGTCTACAAACCCACAAAGGGCAATATTCTGATTGATAAAATCTTATACCATCATATTCTACAGAAAGTTCATTATGTTCTTCGTTCAAAGAATACCAGACAGGGTTATCTAATTTTTTTTCCTCTATTTCCATATTTGGTTTGAAATAAATGCCAATCACTAATATATAATTAGCATGGTAATTATATATTTTTTATGTGAGGAGCTAATGTAGTAAATCTTTTAAGTTTTTGATTTTTTTATAGCGATGTGATTATAAATTTTCAGTTATTTTGCTGGAACTGTATCCTAATAAAACTTGAATGTATCATAAATCTATTTCTTCTTCTAATAAATGAGTAGCAAAACCATGTTTTAACATATACTTGTGAATGATCAGATATCATACCGTATAGAATGCAGAGTAATCATGTGTTATTGTTGTGCCTAGTATTTATTCCACAATATCATTCAAAGCTCTAAATAAATACATTGGATATTCTGCAATTCTATTACATAAATAGAGATACCATTCTTTACCATAAACGAAGTATAATTTGGTAGCATAACCTTGCCTTTTCAACTCTATTAATTGTTCTGTTTGAATACCGTATAAGCTTTCAAACTCATAAACATCATTATTGGTTTTATATTTTTGAATAAGCTTGATTGTTTCTTGTTGAATTTCATAATGATGCGTAGCAATTGAACATTTGTGATTTTTGGACAATAGTTGGTCAACATAATTTAAATATATACTATCTAATGCCTTTCCTCTGGGAATTGAAAGATGTTTTGGGGTTTCAAATGCACCTTTTACCATTCTAATTCTACCCCTTTCTTTAATTAAATCTTTAAAATCGTCTTTTGTTCTATGTAAGTAAGCTTGTAAGGTTATAGAAACATTATCATACTTTATAGATAAATTTTTATAGGTGTCTATTATATCGTCAGTTCTTTCAACACCTTCGGCGCTTATTATTACTTCAGTATTTTGATTTTTAGCTTCCTTGAGTATCGAATCTAAATTATTTAAACATAACTCTTTTGATATAGCTAATCCAATATGAGAAAGGTCTAATGAAACAGTAGAATTGAGGTTTTTGTTTTTTATTTCTTGTACTATTTGTATAAATTCATTGGTAGCTTCATTTGCTTCTTTTTCTGTGATTGTATTCTCTCCCATAAACTCCATAGAACATTTAAATCCATTTTTGTTTTGATCTTTAACTTTAATAATGGTTTCATCTAATGTTTCTCCACCTATATATCTTTCTGCTGCTTTTTTAATTGTAGTATATAATCCCATATCAGAAAGTATATATTCTTTCGCTTTATTGTTCAAAGCAGCTTTTCTTAAAGCAGTAGCTCCCATTTGAAGTAAGTCTTGTTCCATTTCTATATTGTCTTTTGTTTATTTTTAAAGATTTTGGTAATATGATAAAGCCCCATTAAAAGCCAAATAATATTGACTGAACTGGATGGATAAGCACCATAATAAAATGTATTTATCATTAAAGTTAAACTCCCAACAATGTTTAGAAGTTGATATGCTCTGGTCTGGGCATTTATTAGGTTTTTACTATTTAGCCAATAGGCAGTAACAAGTAGAATAGAACCAATCCATCCTAGAATGTCAATTATCAAATCAATCATATTCAGATATCTCGATATATAGTTAAATTTTTGCAAAAAAAGTTAAAGCTCGTTTTTTAATGAATTTATATAATTCAATATTTCATTTTCATTTCTTTTGTAATACGTCCACTTTCCATGCCTAGTCGCTATTAATAAATTTACTTTATGCATCATTGTTAAATAATGAGAAATTGTAGACTGAGATAAACCTGTTTTATCTTGTATGTGACATACACAGACACCATCCTTAAAATCGGGAACATTTACTTGTGGCGGAAAATTTTTTTCTGGTTTTTTAAGCCAATGAAGAATATCAATTCTCACTTTGTTGGACAATACTTTATTTATTTCTAAAAAACTCATAGAGCAAATATAAAACAAAAAATCGAGATTTATCGATGTATTTAATGCTTCTTTTAATGTTCGCTAAGGGACATGGTTTACACAAGTTAAAGATTTACACTAAAATAATTTCTAACCTTGTAGATTCTTGTTTATTTCTAAGACACTTCTCATTAAAGAAACCTAAAAATGCATTTCTAAAAAAACCTTTCCAAATGCCATTACCAACATCTTCAATAACCATATGTTTTCCTCTTAAAGCCATCGACACATATATCCAATAATAGGACTTCCACCTTACTCCTCTACTCTTTGCTACTTTTAGGATTTTGCACTTAGCATCATAATCAAAACTTCGTATTTTTTTAGGGAATGGTTTGTTAGAAAAATCATGACGATCAACGGGAGTTTTCATCCCTAAAGCTTCATGTGGTCTGATATTATTATATTCGTTTTACAAAGTGATTTAACCGCCTTTGTTGTGCTTTTTAGATCATGAGCTGCTGGTTTGGCTCTAGCAGCCTTTAAATCGCGATGCATCCAGAGATGTATGCCTATAGATCAAAGGTTACATACCTCCACACGTTACTTCCTAAGGCAAAGCAATGAAAGCCAAACACCAAAGTACTGTAGAGTCTGTTTTTGGAACTCTCACCCTGTTTATAGAACTGCACAAGATAAATACGAAAGGAATAAAACAAGCTAACAAAGTAATGCACCTATCTGCTATGATCACATAGTAACAATGTAAAAACAGTACCCTAAGTTATCTAATAAAGAATTCAAAAGTAATTTATTATGAAAACAAAGTACACTACTGACCAAAGTTATTTATAGGTATGACGTACACAAGCGAAGTTGGAAAATTCATACAGCGACAGATCTCATCGATGGTTTTACCCTGACTGTTCCTCTCAATGCATATGCTTTAGGGAAATATGTAGATAAGCATTATAAAGATTATAAGTATTTTGCTGTTATGAATCAGGCTATTATGGATTTAGCCATCATCGATTATTTAAGTCTTTTGGATGCATTCTATGGTTGCTAATCCAGCAGATGTTCATCGTCCTTCTAAGGCACAGTTTCACAAGACCGATAAGATTGGTGCACGTTTACTGTGTTGAGAACTAAAAGATGGCAGATTATCGGGGTAATGTTCCAGAAGTAGAAAGAGAGCAGCTACGATGTTTGTTTCGTTTTCGCAATAAGCCATCCCAAGAGCTTCGTAAGATCAAGACCCAGATCAGGATACAATTGTTGTATTTAGGAATTCCAGTCGTTTTAATGATTTTTATTTTGTGTTAACTTTCGGTTGTTTCTTAACGTTAATTCCAGTTGATCTCTTTGAATTCGTATTTGTCCTCATCCCCCATATTGGGAGGTGAAACAAGATGAGCATGTTCAGAATCATATATTTTACCTGATGTTTTTTCTATTTTATATGACGATTCTTGAGATTCTGAAACTATACTAATGTCATAGTAATTTTCATATTCGCGAATTATCATATTATCCTCGAAATTTGTGATGTCGATTGAACCAATTTCACCACTTTTATTAATTGCTTCAAAAACAAATTGGATATTCATCTCTGTTTCTTTTGTTTCTTTATAGAATGAAATAGTTTTTTCGTCATAATCTTCAGGATTAGAAACTCGATTCCTAGAAACAATTCCTTCTAAAAGACCTATTCCAACATCAAAATAAAAAACAGTTTTTGGAGGAAGGTATTTTATTGGATTGGAAAATGATACCCAAACTTCTTTACCATCTGTCAATACTTTGATTTGGGTAAAACTCTCTATGTTTACTCCTTCATCAGTCGACAAGCCTGCTCTTTCAATCTTCTTTAAAGCTAATTGTATGATAGAATCTTTTCCTAAAAGTATAATTTCTTCTACATCTTTATCCTTTTTAGGATCTTGGGAGTAACAACAAGTGGTATAATTTAATATCAAATTAAAAAGGATGAGTATTTTGAATATTTTCATTACGAATCTTCTTATATGAATTAACACTAACACATAGTTATCATTACAATTATATATGTCTTATGTAATGAGCTAATGTAGTAAATCTTTTAAGTTTTTTTTATAGCGACGTAAGTATAAACTTTCGGTTGTTTTGCTGGAATTGTGTCCTAATACAACTTGAATGTATCGTAGTAAATCTATTTCTTCCCCTAATACATGAGTAGCAAACTATGTCTTAACCTATGCTGGTGGATGCTCAGATATCATCCCACATATTAGGATACAGGGTTATAATGGACTATTGTTGAAATATTGACAACACTTTAATGGCGTTGCCAACAATTCAACATCATAAAATCATTAACATGAGATAATTAAAATATTGTATTTTTATAACCTAAGACTTGGGAATGGGCTTTATATAGGATACTGTGTTGTCTTTTAGTGTTTCTCTAAATCTATTTTATCCTTTTCATTCCAAATAAAAACCTCATTGCGTTATAAGGCCGAATGAATAAATGATATGTTAGAACTATAATAGAAAAGCATACAATCAATAAGAAAATAAGTTTTAAAGATACATCATCTGTAGTGCCTACTACATAATAAGCTAGCATTACAATTACGGTTTGATGTAAAATGTAAAAAGGATATACAGCTGTATTCATATAGCTGAGTAATCTATTATTTTTGTTTAAATACCTTCTCCCATATCCTAAACTAGAAAATACCCACATCCAAGAGTTAAAATTTATAAGACCAATAAAAAAATAGGTTTGTGGTTTTTCAATCCAGTTTTCCCAAATATCAAAAGGCTCCCAACCATTCCAACGCAAGGTATTAATTAGTAGGATTGATAGAAATGCAAAGCTTAAAAATAAACGTCTTTTTGATTGAAATAGTTCCATTACTTGTTGAAACCTAAAGAATAATAGACCAGCAATGACAAAGAAAATAAAAAATGAATGTCTTGCTGTATCATTTATTAAATCGTGAGTGGTTTCATAATGAACAGATAGAAATGTATACGGAAGTATTGCTATAAAAACGAAAATGAATATGGAAATTGGTCTTTGAAAAAAAAAATTTAAGGCTTGTGTAAACTTATTGTTTTTTTGAAGTATATATAATAGAGGAATAGATAATATGTTATAACAAAATAAATAAGGGATAAACCATAAATGTAACCAGTGAAAATTTCCATTTGGCCACCATTTAAATTCTAAAAACGATTGATAAAATTCAAAATAACTTTGGTCAATTCCTTCTAATTTTCGTTCAAAATATATTTGAGGTGCAACCAGAATAAAAGTCCAAATAATTGTAGGAATCATTAAACGTGTAAATCTCTGAATTGTAAATGCTTTCCAATTTAATCTTTGCATAAGAATGTAAGAGATATATCCTGAAACAAAGAATAATAGAGGCATTCTAAAAGATGCCATCCAATAATTAATCTCTAAAAGTACATTACTTGTCTCTGTGTTTTTAATATGCCAACCCCATTCAGCCACAAAAACCATAAAAACGTGGTACAGAAACATCATTAAAATTGCTATTACTCGTAATGAATCAATATAATAATATCTAGTCGTGTTCATTCCTTATTTTTTTTCGGCTAAAATAAGTTTATATGAATGGATTAAGTAGATTTTGTGATGGCTGACAAGCTTTTGTGATAGAAAGCTAGTTTTGTTTTAAACGTTTCATTCTTAAATTAAAATTTGTAATTAGATTTCTTGAAACGGGCACGATATATTTACTAATTTGAAGCTGATAACCTTGAGCATTCCCATCAATTTTTTCTATATAATTACAATTTACTAGATAAGAACGATGCGTTTTAATAATGTTTGGATATGTTTTTAAAAGAACCTCCAAATTCTTTAATGTACCTCTTATCAATTTTTTGTTTTGATGTTGTGCACTAAGGTATATCTCTATATAGTTGCCCTCAGATTTTGCAAACATAAACTGGTTAATCTCGAACACAAAATCATTAACCTTGATATTGGTTTTTATTTGATTAGTTAAAGAAAAGACATCCTCAATAGGAAGATTTAATGTATTTGCACCATTACTATGTTTAATATTTAATCTATTAAAATTGATAGGAATTAAGATAGAGACAAATAATGTGCCTACTAAAAACGTATTTCTAATTTCTTCAAATAAATAATGTAAAGACCAATTGTTTTTATTGTCATAAATAATATCTCGAATCAAAAATTGGATTAAACCTATAATTATAAAAAAAGTAAAAATTAAAATTACTTCTTTGGCAATGTTCCACTTATTCTCTAGTTTAAGTAATTTTCCAACTATATATATAGCAAATAGAACAACAGTTGGGCTTATTGAATGAATTATAGATACCCAAAAATAACTCATTTTGTGTTCTGAATATTCTACATTAAAAGGCTCGAATGTATAATTGAAAAAGAAGGTCATTAAAAAAAACAAGACAATTATTATTTTCAGGCTTTTTCCTTCATAGTAGAATGGATATGGTTGTAACAAAAATTTGGTGATATTATTTTTCAAATTTGTGTACTAATTTATGCATTAAAGACAACACTAATATATATTGTTAACATGGTAAAATATATTTCTTATATGACGAGCTAATTTAGTAAATCTTTTAAGTTTTTTTTATAGCGAGGTGAGTATAAGTTTTTAGTTGTTTTGCTGGGATTGTGTCCTATTAAACTTGAATGTATCGTAAATCTATTTCTTCTTCTAATAAAGGAATAGCAAAACTATGTCTTAACATATGCTGGGGAATGATCAGATATCACATATAGAATGCAGAGTTATAATGGGCTATTGTAGAAATATTGACAACGCTTTAATGTCGTTGCCAACAATTCAACATCATAAAATCATTAATATGAGATAATTAAAATATTGTGTTTATAACCTAAGACTTGGGAAAGAGCTTTACATAGGGCACAGTGTTGGCGAGTCGTTTTTATTTTTTTTCATTAGCCTGACTTATCATATGACTAATTATTTTCCATTCATTATTAATCTTCTTATACACTCTTAAATGGTTAATATATCTGTCATTCATTAAGGTACCATCACTCCACTTCTGACCCTTTCTAATATTGGTCGAACGAAGAAGAGCAAAATCATCGGTTAGAAATTGTACATCATCATTTTGATAATTGTCAGTACCTTCCATAACGAAGTCCATGGTAAAAATTTCTTTAAGTAATTCTCTTAATTCCGACTTTGAATGCATTCTATCACCAAAAGCATTGGTCCAATCAGTATCTTCAGAATAGTTCGAAATCGCTAATTCAACATCTTTTTTATCCCACCCTTTATTCCAGTTATCAATCGTCCGAATTATTTTTTCTGATTCTAGACCTTTATTCATTTCCACTTCTTGTTTATTCGAATTACATCCAAGTGCTAACCCAATTAATAAGACTATCAAAATTTGTTTTTTCATATCAAAGGTTTTAAATACTCGTCAACACTAATACATAGTTACCATGGTAACTATGTATTTCTATATGAGGAACTAATTTAGTAAATCTTTTAAGTTTTTTTATATCGACATGAGTATAAGTCTTCAGTTGGTTTACCGGGATTGTGTCCTAATAAAACTTGAATGTATCGTTAATCTATTTCTTCTCCTAATAAATGAGTAGCAAAACTATGTCTTAATATATGCGATGATGTTGCATCATACCACATATAGGATGCAGAGTTATAATGGATTATTATTGAAATATTGTATTTTTATAACTTAAGACTTGGGAAAGGACTTTACATAGGAGCCATTGTTGTAAACAGTTATTTATTATTCTTTTACCTTAATTTTCTTTTCCAGATTATTCAAGTTTACTTGATAAAACTCCCATTCAGGATCTCCTGTTTCTTTGATTAACCTTAATGCTTCTTGATAATTATGTTTTGCTTTTTGAAATTCACCGAATTCTTCATAAACAGATGCTAAATCCGAATATGCGTCAAAAGATTTAGGATGAGCTTCTACTCTGAGTTTAAATGCATCTATAGCGTATTCCTTATACTCTTCTATACGTAAAAAGGTATAGCCCAAATCTTCCAAACCATATTCGTTAGTTAATTCAAAACCAAATACTTTAGATTGTTGTTCAAAAAAATTCATCGTCTTTTCGATGACCTTATCTGGTCCTCCTTGAAGTATGATTTCTTCTTTAGTTCTTGGGATTTTATATTTATTTGAACTAAAAATATAACGTAAACCAAAATATATTGATGGTAAACCAATGGAACCATGTGATTCTTTCGACATTGGTTCATATTTGAATCTAAGATTAGCTTCTTTATGAGTGTTTATATAGTTTTTGAACTCTCCACTTAACTTAAGAACATTTCCACGCATATTTCCGCTATTTTCATTCGCTAGAGTTAAATAAAAAGTTCTATTCGGTTCTAAAGAATCGGTAAACACGTTTTCAAATTCTTCTGAAATTAATTCATTTGGATACCATAAACTAGGGCTAATAGTGATATATGAGTTAAACAGTTCTGGTTTTTTAAAAAAAGTATAAACATTAAAAAGTCCACCCAAGGAATGTCCAACTATTATTCTGTAAGGAGCTGTTCTATATGTTCTTTCTACATGTGGAATTAATTCTTTGTCAAGAAAATCTATGAATTTATCAGCACCGCCTGTTAATCCCAGCCTTTCTCGATGTTTCTTACTAAGTTCTGAAGAATAAGGAGTAAGGTCACGATTGCGTCTAGTATTTCTTATCCCCACAATAATCATCTCAGGAATAAGTTGATTCAAAAAAAGATATTCGACAGTGCCCACAGCATGTGAAAAGTTGTAAAAACTATCAAGCAAATAAAGAACAGGATAAGTTTTATCTGCCTCCCCATAACTTTTAGGAAAATAGATTTCCAGTTTTCTATCTTCATTTAGTATTTCAGAATGGAGTGTCTTGGTTTTGCCAATGTTGATAGTATTCTGAGAATAGCTTGAAAAGTTTAATAGATACAGGACAATTAAAAACTTTAATTTCATAGTTGATTTTTGTGTGTCTTAATTGTTTATAATACTAATACATAGTTACCATGGTAACTATGTATTTCTATATGAGGAACTAATTTAGTAAATTTTTTAAGTTTTTTCTTATAGCGATGTAAGTATAAATTTTCAATTGATTTGCTGGGATTTTGTCCTAAATAAAACTTGAATGTATCGTTAATCTATTTCTTCTCCTAATAAATGAGTAGCAAAACTATGTCTTAACATATGTTGGTGGATGATGTTACATCATACCACATATAGGATGCAGAGTTATAATGGGCAATATTGTATTTATAACTCAAGACTTGGAAAAGTGCTTTACATAGGATACTTTGTTGTGTGTAGTTTTTATTTACTTAAAATTTTTAATTTTTCGTTAGCATTAGTATTATCTGGGTTTAATTCTAAGCTTTTTTTATAAAAATTTCTGGCTTTGTCTGTTTGTCCATCTTCCATATAAGCTTCTCCCAAAGAATCATATGCATCGTAAGATTCAGGAAACATGAGCACTTCAAGTTTAAATAGATCAATTGCTTTTTTATAAAATCCTCTTTTAATCATTTCATAGCCTTTGGTATTTAAATTTCTTTCAGACACTTCAAATTCACTCAAATTTATTAATGTCCTTGCTTGATCTAATCCTTCATTAAGATAAGTATCAATAACCTCCTTTGTAAAAAAATAGTTGTCTAATTTATTGGTAGAACCAGAAATGGTTTTTTCTATAAAAAATCGAGCGTCTAAAAATCCTTGATCAGCATCTTTGTTTGTAAGAAGAATGACTATATAATCTTGTTTTTCAAAAACTCTCCATTCTGCCCCGACGCCATAATGCCCTCCACTATGTCCATAAATTCCAGAGTCTTTTGCACCAGCAAATTGCATTCCGTATCCGTACCAACTTTTTTCATGTTCTTTGGTCATTAAGTTTGTATGTTTTTCATCTAAGAGTTGATTGTTTTTAAATGCAAGTGTAAATTTATAAAGATCATCTATAGTAGTATATCCACCACCATCAGCACTACCCCGAACAGCACCCATAAAAATTATTTTTTGAAGTCGGTTAGGGTAAACTTCTGACAAAGTATAGTTTTCTGCTGCATTTTCAATAATATGGTCCAAATCAAAATTGCCTGTATTGTGTATACCAATTTTAGAAAAAATGTTATTTTTAATATATTCCTTATAAGACCTATTACTTATAGCTTCTATAACCCTTCCAAGTATAATGTAATTGGTATTCCTGTACGCAAATTGTGTATTAGGTGCAAACTCTAGTGGTTCATTTTCGTACAAAGAAGAGAGATCGTTTATGGTTCTAAATTGGGATTTTGAACCATTTAGATATTTTTCTGAACCAAAATAATTTGCAAGTCCACTTCTATGTTTTAATAACATCTCAATAGTAATAGAATCTCTTGCTGCTTTATTTGGATAATTTGGCAGGAATTTTCCAATAGTATCTTGTAATGATATTTTTCCTTGTTGGATTAATTGAAATATGGCAACTGCTGTAAACGATTTTCCGATAGATGCATAAGAAAATTTTGTTTTCGTATTATTCCTGATTTTATGTCCCAAATGAGCATATCCATAAGCTTTCTTAAATAGAATGTTATTTTTTTTGGCTATTAAAACGGCTCCGCTAAAACCTTCTAAAGAATCTAAATAATTGCTAATTAAAGTTGTTTTTGATTCCTTTTCGAATCGTAATTTTTCCTTACTACAAGAAATTAATAGTATTAGGATTAATAAATATCTTAATTGTTTCATATTTCGGTTTTACAATTATTGGTGATTTTTCTTAAAGTTTTGTACAGTTGTTCCATCTCTCTATCTGAGATATTATTTAAGGCTGTATTTCTATTTTCTTTGATAATAGGATCTAGTTGTTTTAATACTTTTTTTCCTTTGTTAGTTATTTGTAATTCAGCCTTTCTTTTATCTTCATTACTTGTTGTTTTTATTAAATAGTTTTTATTTATCATCAATTTAATAATGCGAGTCATTGATGCATAGTCTTTAAAAACTAAATCTGCAATTTCAGATTGAGTTTTCTCATTGTTGTTAAGCATAATTAAGATCAACCCTTGATCAACGGTAATGTCTGGTATTATTTGGGATATGTTTTTTTGACATAATTTTCTATATGCTTTTATCGCTTCCTCAATCGAGTATAAAACTGTAGTAGTGGGTGTATTGTATTTCATATATTTTATTTTACTTGATATATCAAATATATTAATATATTTGATATATCAAGTAAAATAAATGATTGTTTTTATATTAAATCATGGATAGGGAAAACGTATAGTGAATGAGTATTGCTTTTTGCTGGGATTACACACAACACCAATACTATATATTAGTGTTGTGAGAAACTAATTTAGTAAATTTTTAAGTTTTTTTTATAGCGATGTAAGTATAAATTTTCAATTGATTTGCTGGGATTTTGTCCTAAATAAAACTTGAATCTATTTCTTCTCCTAATAAATGAGTAGCAAAACTATGATGTCTTAACATATGTTGGTGGATGATGTTACATCATACCACATATAGGATGTAGAGTTACAATGGGCAATATTGTATTTATAACCCAAGACTTGGAAAAGAGCTTTACATAGGAGCAATTGCAGTGCGTTCGCTCTTTTTTCTTTTCTCCGTTAGTTTGGAGAGTTAAGAGCCATTTTGTTTCCTTCCGAGTCAAAGAAAATAGCAAAGTACCCACTTTCGTCGGCATGAGCTGTTTTAGGCACTATGATTTGTCCTCCATTTTTTTCTACTCTATCAAGGACTATTTGGAGATTTTCTCCTGCGTTTAAGTACATAGTAACCCCATCCGCTGATGGCTTGTACCCGTCTGCCTGAATTATCACACCTGTTACCATTTGTCCTTCATAAGGTAATATTCCCATTTGCATTCCTTCAATATCCATTTTTTCTATTTTGATGTCTAACAATGCCTGATAAAAATTAATTGCCCTTGAAATATCCGTTGCTGGAATTTCAAACATTGAAATGTAACTTTTCATATCTTTCTCCTTTGAATTTGTTATAGTGTCTTTTGCGGCTAATTCAGAATTTGTCCTGTCCGAATTGTTGCACGAAATAATACACATTACAGAAACCATTGAAGCTAAAATTATTTCTTTGACTGTCATTGATGTGCTAATCTAAATTCAAGTACAAAATTGCAGGTAAACTGGAAGTTAAAATAGTAGAAATGCGACACTATAAAACTTATTTATAGAAGAGCGCAGATAGAGCCATATGTTCATTGTTTAAGAACTCCTTTGGAGTAATCCCGACAAAGTCTTTAAAATCTTTTATGAAGTGATTTTGGTCGAAATATTCACTCTCGTAAGCAATGTCTGTCAGTGTTTCTGATTTTTTGTTGAGCAATAAATTTAAAGTTGCTTGCAGTCGAATGGCTTTACCTAACTGCTTTGGGCTAATGCCAATTTGTTTTTTAAAATGTCTTTCAAGTTGTCTTCTTTTTGAATTGTCATTTTTCAAAAGAACATTTATAGGAATCGTTCCGTTTGTTTTAAGAAGAGTATCTACGGTTGTTTTTACGATATTACTAATCGTATTTTTTTTCTTTAGTTTTTTCAGAAGAAAGGTTTCAATAACATCAATTCTTTCTTGATTGTCAATAGCTTGAATCATTTTTTGCTCTAATTCATGGGCTTCCGTTGGTTCGAAAAGTTCTGAAATAGGTGTTTCCTTGTTCACTAATTTTTCAAGAGGTATTTTCACGAAGTTTGCAAATCCAATAGGATAGAAACAGATAGCGAAAGTGTCAACATTACCAACAGGTAAGATGGTGAATGATTTTGTTCTCTGTCCCATTACCATTGCGCTAGGATGAAGGATAAAGTCGTTTTCTGAAGTGTATCGTTTTATCTTGTCGCCAAAATTGAAAGTCATTTCTATGCAGCCATCAGGTACGATTTTTTGTTTCTGATTTTTTGGGTCAAAAGGAACTTCCAATGTCCAATAAAATTTGACGATGGATTCTAGGTCTTTATGTGGTTTATATGTCTGATAGTTCATCTATGCAGTCTGTTTCTTTGAGTGACGCACAATATCTCTTGTAATTTGCGGTTGTATCCCTTAGGGTACATATGCAATATACAAATTGTTATGTATTTTCTTTTATTTGTTTACAATATCGTCAATTCCTTGAAAAATATTCAATGGATATTCCGCCCAACGATTACATAAATATAAATACCATTCCTTTCCATAAACTATATAAATTCGAGAATTATAGCCTTTGTCTTTGAATTGCTCTAACTCTTCATTTCTTATACCTAAAAGTCGTTCAAGAACATAATTTGTAGGTCTGTATTTATCAATAAGTTTAATCGTTTCTTGATGCATTTTCTCGTGATGTGATGCAATTGAGCATTTATGATTTTTGGATAAAAGTTGTTCTACGTAATCTAAGTAAATTTCGTCCAATTTATTTCCACGCTCAATTGAAAGTCCATTTGGTGTTTTGTAAGCGCCTTTTACCATTCTGATACTGCCTGTCAAATTAGATATTTCCTTGAAGTCATCTTTTGTCCTGTGCAAATATGCTTGCATTGTTATTCCTAAATTTTGATGAGTTTTTAGTGTTTCTTTGTATATGTTCAGAATATTGTCCGTTCGGTCAGTTCCTTCCATACTTATGATTACTTCTTGATTTATTTTTTTAGCTTGTTCACAAATAGTTTTTAGATTTTCTATTGCCAAGTCCCTTGACACAAGAAGTCCAATATGAGATAAGTCCAATGAAATTGAAGAATTCAGTTTTTCATTTTCAATTGCTTTGGCGAAATTCACAAATTCTGTTGTTGCGTCATTTGCATCTTTTTCATTTCGGATACTTTCGCCCATGAAATCAGTTGTTACATCAAATCCGTTCTGATTCCATTTGCGTACTGATGATAAAGTTTCATTTATAGTTTCTCCGCCAATATATCTGTCGGCAGCTTTTTTCAAAACTTTAAATAATGTTTTGCTTTTTAAGATGTATTCTTTCGCTTGTTCATTTAAAGCAGCTCTTTTTAATGCTATTGCTCCTGTTTTTAATAATTCTTGTTCCATCTGTTTTGATTTTATGATGCCTAAAATTAAATTTTATTAACACAATAAAACCTTTTATTTAAAGGTATATTTTTACTTTTACCTTTGATTAATAAAATTATGGATTGATGGACAAACTAAATAAAAGAATAATTGAAGTTTTAAGAAGTAATGCTAGGAGTTCATATGCAGAAATTGGAAGAATAGTTGGACTATCCGCACCTTCAGTTGCTGAACGTATTCTAAAAATGGAAGAACTAGGTTTGATCACAGGATATGCAACTCAATTAAATCTAAGTAGATTTGATTATCAAATCCAAGCAAACATTGCTCTTAAAATAGATTCACACGGGTTTAAGGTTTTTGTATCAAAACTTAATGAGTTTCCAGAAATCTTCGATTGCATTAAGGTAACGGGAGAATATTGTGTATTCTTAAAAGCTGCGGTTAAGAATAATACTCAATTAGAAGATTTGATTGATAGGCTAACTGTATATGGACATCCAAATACTTCAATAATACTTTCCGATTACACCGATAGAACTTTTTTTAGACCTTAGCTTAGTATTACACATAACGCCTCTTATACGTTGCGTTTGCTTCCCGAAGGGAGCATATGCAATATACAAACTGTTGTGCATAGTATTTTTATTCAAACTTTGGTTCTTTTCGTTGAATTAAATGAGCATTTCTTTTAGATTGGACATTAGAATCATTTAAATTAAAATCACTATTCTCTTTTAAGATTTCGTGATATTGAATGTCAGATCCATTAAAATCGCCAGAAGCTTGAATTCTATCAGGATATTTGGCAATTCTTGGGTTATTTTTTCCTAAATCGGTTAAATATTTCTGGTATTTACCTGTAACGACTGCACAAATTTTTTGAGCTTTTATTTCACTTGGATAATATGTCGATTCACAATACATCCAAATTTCGTCAAAGGTCGTTGATGAGATCTGTTCGTAAAGCTTTTTTTGTTCGTCAAAATCTATTTTTGTCCAAATTCCATCTCTATTTGCTTGCAATGAATCGTGGTTGGTTTGTTTAAAACAGGTTTTTAAATCAGAATCTATATCGGCACAAGCATATTTCTTGAAGAAGTCAGTTATTTTTTTCAAGTCAGCAATTTGCTCATTTGTGAAATTCGATTCAATTCGGTTTTTCGAATATTTCGCTCCGCACGAGTTTAGAAACTGTAAAAACAGAATAGTAGTAATTAGTAAAAATGGTTTTTTTATATTATGTACAACACCAATACTTAATTACCGTGGTAGCTATATATTTTCTATGTGAGGAGCAAATTCATTAAATCTTTTAAGTTTTTTATAGCGACCTGAGTATAAGTTTTCGGTTGGTTTACTAGGATTGTATCCTAATAAAACTGAATGTATCGTAAATCTATTTCTTCTTCTGATAAAGGGTTTTACATAGGATATAGTGTTGTGCGTTCGTTTTTTCTAAAATATATTAATAGACTGAAACTGCCACATTTCCGACCTTCCGACCAAGCTCAACATACCTATGTGCTTCGACAATATCTTCGATTGGAAATATCTTATCAATTACAGGTTTGAAACTTCCTTTTTCCGTAATCTCGTTTAGAAAGATCAAATCCTTTTTTTTTCCAATGAAAATTGGAGGATGCCACAATCACTTTCTTGCTTTTGAATAAAGAAGTATAAATGGCGGCACGGATATGTAAAAAACCAAATTCAGTTAATAGATATTTTCCTTTTGGTCTTAATAAATTCATGCATTCCTTCATAGATGTTTTACCAACTGTATCAAATATTATATCATACTTTTTATTATCCTTTGTAAAATCCTGTTTTGTATAGTCAATTACAAAATCTGCTCCTACTGATTTCACGAGTTCCATATTTTTAGTGCTACAAACTCCGGTGACATACGCTCCAAAATATTTTGCCAATTGAACTGCTGCCGTTCCTACAGAGCCAGATGCTCCATATATCAGTATATTATCCTTTTCCTTGATTTTCCCTTTTTTCTTTAAATAAGCTAGTGCAGTAAGTGCTCCATTTACCATGCATGCGGATTCTTCAAAGGACAAATTTTTCGGTTTGAAGTGCATCAGGCCTTTTTCAGGTATACATTTGTACTCCGCATATGCCCCAAAACTTAGGCCTGTATATCCGAATACCGAGTCGCCCGATTTATACCTTTTGACTTTAGCTCCAACAGCTTTAACTATTCCTGAGAATTCAATACCAAGCACTGGTTTTTTAGGTTTTTTGAAACCGAATATCAATCCTACAGGAAGTTTCAATAAGGGAGGATGGTTAAAGCCTCTCATCTTTGGATCTTCTGCTGTGACTGTGGTGGCATGAATATTTACTAGTACTTCATTATCTTTAGGAACTGGGGTTTCTATTTTTGTTAATTTTAATACTTCGGGGCCTCCATATTGTTTGAATATTACTGCTTTCATTGAAGTGACATTTTTTAATTTTAACAAAAGTAAGTCACTATGTAATACATAAATTTGACGCAAGTCAAATAATCAACTGGATGCCAATCTTGATCTAATTCTAGATAGGGTTTCAAGAGAAATATTTAGATAAGATGCAATGATGGTTACGGGTAATAACTGGACAATCCTTGGCTCCTTTTCAAACAGATTTAAGTATCGCTGAGAAGCATTCATGGTTTGAAACTCTTTTAGTCTTTGTTCAAACCATGTAGCATAGTACTCTATGAACATTTTGTCCAATATCATTACCTCAGCATATTTCTTCTTGACCGTATCAAAACGTCTATAGTCGATTATGGTTATCTCTATTTCTGTCAAAGCTTCTATGAACACATCTGCTGGTTTTTGCATGATATAGCTATCCATAGAGATGGCGACATCATCATGGAAGTATATTTCAGTAGTAATTTCTTTGTCGTTGTGTTTATAAAATTTTCTGACAATCCCTTTCCTGACCAACAAATGTGATGTGCATACTTGGCCCGGCCTAAGCAAGTAAGAGCCTTTCGAAAATTTCTTATCCACAAACCCACCTTCCAGTTCAGTAAGTACCTGAGAATCTAAATGATTAGATAGGTCTTTGATTCTCTTTATGTATGGATTCATTTATTTCTTCACTTTGTTAAATGATGCACAACACCAATACATAGTTACCATAGTAACTATGTATTTCTATATGAGGAACTAATTTAGTAAATCTTTTAAGTTTTTTTATAGTGACGTGGGTATAAGTTTTTGGTTGGTTTGCTGGGATTGTATCCTAATAAAACTTGAGTGTATCTTAAATCTATTTCTTTCCCTAATAAATGAGTAGCAAAACTATGTCTTAACCATATGCTGGTGGATGATCAGATATCATAACACATATAGGATACAGAGTTATAATGGGCTATTGTTGAAATATTGTATTTTATAATCTAAGGCTTGGGAAAGGGCTTTGCATAGGATATATTATTGTGACTAGTATTTTATTTTTTCTTGTCGTAAGTCAATATTTGAAGTCCGTCAGAAAATGATTCCGTATCAGTTAGTTCCCAATTTTCATTAGTAGTTGAAGAACCAAATAATTTCGTTCCGCTTCCGAGTATAATAGGGTTCAATTTCAGTTTCAATTGGTCAATTAGTCTGTTTTCCAATAGCCAACCTGCAAACTCACCACCGCCACATAGGTAAATATCAGTATTGGCGTTTTTTCGAATTTCATTCACTTTATCTATACTTAGCTTTTCGATTTTAACTGATTCTGATAGGTTATCAATTTTCAGTGAATTCGAAAAGATGAAGTGTTCCATATTTGGATAAGCCGGCTGTCCTGGTTCGAGTCCATATTTAAATCCGAATTCATAAGTTTTTCTTCCCATAATGACAGTCCCAAAACTTGCAAGATCTGATTGGTATTTGTTAACTCCTTCTCCTTGCAAAATAAATTTACTGATATCGTCATTTTTACCTGCAATATATCCGTCCAACGAACTCGCAATGTAATAGATTATTTTTTGCATTTTTTTCTTATTAGATTTTCTGTTTATGTCTCGTCCTAAAATACGGTTACAGTTAATAGTTATTTTTTTAAACAATTGACTTCCAGTGCTAATTTTATTTTGAATATATTAAAACTGTCTGAGTTTATCAAAAATAGTAGTTGTGCAACGGTTACTGGTGTTAGCTGTAGTTTTTTATTTTTCAAATGCAAATAAAATCCCTTTTGTTATAAAACTTGGATAAACAGTAAAGTGGTCTTCATCAGGTATTATTGATGATTTTATTTTTAAATCTGAGTAGTTTCTTGATAGCAACCTCTGTTCAAAAGCCAACATTTCCGACACCATATCTGAATTGTTATTTTTCTCTTTTCCTCCAATGCTAAAAAAAACATTTGCTCTCAAGTTAGTATTTATTTTTGAATACTTTTCTTCAAAGTTATTTATACAGTAGTTATCATACCAAAATGATGGGCTTCCGATTAAGTAATACTCAAATAAGCTAGGTGTTGTTACCAAAATATAACTTGCAAGTAACCCACCAAAAGAGTGTCCAGAAAACACTTTTTTCGACATATTTGTCCTGTAAGTATTTTCTAAAAATGGGAATACATCTTTCTTGATAAATGCAATAAAATCATCTGCTTTTCCCGAAGCTAATCTAGATTCTTTAGAATGACCTCTCTCTTCATTAGGGGAATTTGTTGGCATATAATCCCTAGTCCTACTAACTCCAGGCGAATCTCCTTTGGAATAGGATATTCCAACTATTATGAATTCTTCAGTTTTAACTCGTCTGCTTATACTAGTAACTAATGGAAAAGCATAATCGGAATCTGTAAGTACCAATATAGGATATTTTTTATCTGAACTTGATCCATACGAGTTAGGTAGTTTAACGTATAATTCATAATGTTTTTGATTAGTTGTTGATTGAATTTGATGGACTTCAGTATCTTTTATTTCAAATGATGTTAATTTCGTTGTCTCTTTATCAGAAATCACTTCCTTATTACTATTTATTTTATCACCTATTGCCTTATTTTTTTGGTTTCCGTTACTACAAGACATTGCTATTATAACAATGGTGAGTATTGATAAAAATTTATTCATTATTTATGATTAGTTTATTTGTTGGTAATTACAGCTAACCCCCTTCGATTATGATTAGTACGGGAATAAATAAACGATTAATTTCCGATTAAGCATTTAGCCAAAACTTTTATTTTGTTTTAATTTTTCATTTTTAAAGCCAAATCAAAAGATTTGGCGGACCTTATAAAAATACACTAAACTTTGAATTAAACACCAAATCCCGTATTAATTATAACCATTGTTAACCTACGTATTTACATACCTTGACATAACTTCGTTTATTATTTTAGCTTGATTTTTTATTGTCAATTTTTTATTCGAGCGCAACTTCAAATTCTTCTAAATTTACTTTAGGCAATTCCTCATTTTGTAAATAGGTTTCTCGTAGTTTTTCTTTGATAATCTTATTTTTTATCAGTTGCTTTTATTTCAGGTTTCTTATGTTCTTTTCTTTGTTCAGTTTTTATTTTTGGTGTAGGTGTTTTTCTACTGTTTTCAAAATTTGTTAAAGTATTTAGGTCTGAATAGTTCATATTGAATACTTTTTTAATAATTAGTCCGATTAAAACTGACAAGCCAGCTTTTGTTAAGAATTGAAAGACGTCATTTCCTAATAGTCCAAATGTTTCTAATAGAGAGATAACTCCATAACCAATAAATGTAAAGCCAAGTATTTTAAATAGTTGTTTTTGAACTATATCGACTTTTCTTATTTGATTTCCTAACAGAACACTAATCAGTATGATTGCAAAGCTTGAGATAAAAAGAAATATGACACCGGAAATTGAATAAGTAGCTAAAGCTGTCAAAGAGTCAAATGTATCTCCTTCTTCGAGAAATGTATAAACTTTTATTGATTTATAAACAACAGTTGCTAGCAATAGGGTTGAAATAACTAAAAAAATGAGATAAGCATTTATCAGCAAATTGGATTTTGAATAATTGAGGGCTCTGTTTAAAAACCGTTTAAATACAAATAGAATTCCAATCCAAATTAGTCCGCTTAAAACTGCAAATCCATTTGCCGTAAATCCGTGAAGCCAATTGCCATCAACATAGAAAAATTGATTGTAAGTTGCATATACAATTAGTAATACTGAATAGATGAATGCAATTAATCCAGTAATCTGATAAATTTTTGGCAAGTTATTTTCTTTCATAAATTAATTCGTTTTTTCTTTTTGAGTGTGTTTCTCAAATCTCGACTAACGGTAATTTTTTGTTCTTAAATAATCTTCAAAATTCCTTCCGTTAGCTCGAGGAATTAATCGGATTCTGATGTGGGGAATGGTGTACAACGTTTAATATATGTGTCGTAGCAGGGCAAAATGTTACCCTGATTTTTGATATTTCTGCGCATTGGTTGCTAACTTTTTCATTAAGAAAGCATTGAGAGTTTATAAATATTGATGAACCATTTGATTAATCACATTGTTGTTATGAAGACATAGGACATAATGTTAGCGGTTTTTTCTTTTTCTACTTTTCTTTAGTATTTTAATGTCAGTTATTAAATACACTAGAGGGATTAAGACACCCCAAATACCAGCTCTTATTTTATCATTTGAGAAAAAATAAAAAATAGAAACAACTATGCATATTATGGAAAAAGGATAAAGTATAATTCTTAAAATAGTATTCAAAGTTCCTCTTTCTGCAACAAATTCATTGTCAGTTTTGATTAAATTAATATTTTGATTTTGGCCTTTAAAATTTTCAAGACCTACAAGTACGGATTTAAGCTCATTTGTTTGTTTTTTCTTCTCTGCATTCACTAAGCTATAAACTAGCAATAATATGAAATCTATAATAGCAGTTAATACTATAGAACTTGTCATAGCAACATATGGAATGGTAGAGATAAACCTTATGATTAACATTGATAAATAGGCAATTGTCAATATAACTAGTACTAAATTGGTTAATGGATTATTTTTTATTTGTATGGAATCAAATTGATTTTTGCTATTAAATCTTAAAACAAATACTGAATGAAATATCTTAAAAATAGATGTAGCTTTCCAGATTAGAATTTCATGATTTCTTATTTCTCCATTTAAACAATGATTCTAACTAGCTTTCAGATGATTTATAATAGAACTTTTTCGTCTAATTGAAATTATTTTTTCAACATCTTCTTTATTTATCATTCGATTTAAATATTCTAGAATTACACCTAACACCAACATATAGTTCTCATGCCAATTGTGCAACTATATATTTATATATGAGGAACTAATTTAGTATATCTTTTAAGTGTTTAAACTTTTTTATAACAACATGAGTATAAATTTTCGGTTGGTTTGCTGGGATTATGTCCTATAAAACTTGAATGTATCATAAATCTATTTCTTCCCCTAATAAATGAGTAGCAAAACCATGTCTTAACCTATGCTGGTGGATGATCTTGTATCATACTACATATAGGATGCAGAGTTATAAGGGGCTATTGTTGAAATATTGTATTTTACTTGGGAAAGGCTTTACATAGGAGACATTGTTAAGCCCCATAACTCACAAGGCCTTCTTCTTTTTGGCTACCACATAGTAGCTTGAAGCTCCTTTATAGATTTTTTCGGTGTTAACGGTCTGAAAATTTCCATTTGCTATTAAAATATCTAATTCTCTGCTTTTTAGTCTTCTTATTGGTATGGGGATGACTCCTATTTTACATAAAAAACGAACGAATTGAATTTGAATATTAACTAATAATGACATTTTTTCTCGTAAACAAGGGGTTATAGAAATAAATATCCCATCAGCTTTCAATAGCTCATCTATTCTTCTCACAACTACTTGAGGGTCAGGCACGGTATGCAATACATTGAAAGCTAGTATCGTATCAAATGAATCTTTTTTAAGTCTAGCATCAAAAATATCCGTCGCTAGGAAATTTACATTGTCAATTTGACGAGCATCTGCTTTCTCCTTCGCAATTTCAATCATTTTTGGGGAGATATCGATAGCATGAATCTCTTTCACCAGATTAGCAAATTCACATGTTGTTGTTCCTGTTCCGCATCCATAATCCAAAACAATATTGCCGGACTGAAGATATTTCTTGGTGTTCTCCCTTGACTTGTTGTGAATATATGCAAAGCGTTCTTCTGTTTTATCATAATTTTTTGAAGCGCTATCCCAAAAATTTCTTGATGTATTGTCTTTTTGTATCATTTTAATTTTACTAAAATTGAGTGTTGTAAGGTGACGGTGATCTGGTTTTGGTTAAAAAATAGAACCTGCGCTATGGGTTATCAAGAATTAACGATATTATTTGTTTTCTAGCTTCCTTTGCTTCCTTTAGCTTATTAACCAATATCCAAACGTGGAACATTTTAGGATATTCATAATATTTCATTGTAACACCTATAGAATGAGCATTATCTCTTAATTTTCTTGAGTCGGCTATAAACAGATCATGAGTTCCAACAAAAAGAGAGATTTCGGTTAGATTCGTTAGGTCTCCATTGATGGGACTTATTTTATAATTTGACATTTCATTTTCGCCAGCATAACCTTTACCCGCAAGTTGAAGCCCTTTAATTCCAAGGATTTTATCTTTTCTATCAACTTTTAAAATCTCTGGATTACTCATTGTTACGTCCAACCATGGAGCCATTAAGATAAGCTGGTTTGGCTGTGATCGGTTTTCATTTCGTAAGAACATCGTAAAACCTAAAGCCAAACCTCCACCAGCAGACTCTCCCATAATGGTAATATTTTCTGGACTATGTTGAGATATTAATTCTTCGTACAATTCATCGAGGTATTCGTAAGCCTGTTCAAACGTTGAATGGGGAGCTAATGGATAGTCAGGAATGACAAAAGTTGCATTCGTTTTCTCTAACAATTCTTCGGCAAATGCCCAATTATGTTTTGAAATGTTCCAATAGTATGCTCCACCATGTAAATAAAGGATAACTTTTTCTGAACCGTTTTGTTTGGGTTTCAATATCCAAAATTTCCTTCCTTTTATGGTATCTACGGTTGTTTTAAAATTATTCCGAAGAGACTTTGGCATTGGAGCAACGTTTTGATTGTATTTTTTTCTAACTATTTTTTTTTCTATGAGATTTTTGGCATTGAATATGGCAGCGGCCTTTTGAAAAAATTTAGACTTGAAACTAGCCTTTTCGGGGTAGATGTAATTCGTAGATAAATCTATTTTTTGTTGGGCGTTCACCAAGAGTGGTATGGTACACACTATTATTAAAGGAAGTAATGCAATCAATTCTCTTATCATCTGTCAAGTATTCTGATTTATACTTGCAAATTTATTCGTTAGAATTGCCTTACGCATTCACTAAAGTTAATGTTTAGTATGACAAGAGATAACATTACTAAGAGTTCTTGGTATCGGAGACCCTCTTTCTAATCCTGCTAAGTGATTGAGGTTTCATACCAAGGTAGCTGGCTATTTGATGATGGGGAACCCGATCAAAAAGATATGGTTTTGTTTTTTGTAAATTTAGATACCTTTCTTCTGGAGAAGAAGATATAAATTCACTCCATTCAGCTTTCGCTAAATTTATTTTATCAATAGCTATTTGACGAAATACTAACTCTAATCGTGGAAGTATATCTAGTAATTCTTCTTCGTAACTTTTGGTACTTACTGTTAAAACACAATCTTCTATACATTCCCAATAATGTTTTGAAGGTTTACTTTGCTGTGATTGAGGTGTAAATGTTTCACTTTCGGTATAGAATGCAGTAGATTTTTCTTCTCCATCTTTTATTAAATACTCTCTTACACAACCCTCTACCACCATGTAACATTTGGTAGGGATTTGACCTTCACGCAATAAAATTTCTCCTTTCTTAAAATTTTTAACTACTGTTTTTTCTACAATCAATTCAACCTCTTCAGGGTTGAGAGGATGAAAATTGCTAACTAAAGCTCTTATTTTTTCTTTTGGGTTCAAACTATTATCTATTTTATGAAGCACAACGGCTCCGTATATGAAAAGTAGCGCTGTAAATAAGCAATAACTTTTCGAATTAAACACAAGCCGAATTTTTAAATTTTACTATTTATCTTTTTACCTGGAAATTGTCAAATTTTAAAATTTGGCGACTTTCCAAAAATACCCAAACCTTATTGTTAGGAATAACTTGCGCTATTTTTTATATACAATGTTAGCACCTGCTTTTATTTGTAGATACTTTCAGTGTTCAACTCTTCAGTTACTATTTCTTGCAGAGTTTTCAATTCCTTATTGTAATTTATATTTTCTTCTTCTTTCCTTGTTAATTCCGATAAAACTTCAAACACAAAATTTTCCTCTCCATACTCATTCCAATCTTTTTGGAAACTACCATTCCTATGGTTACCGAATTTGAGTTCCATTTTATGTCTGTTCCATTTTGATTCCATATCAATACTATGGTCAATCAGAACTCTATTATTTTTAATGTTTTTTATTTGAAAAACTCCCATTGGAATTTTCATTTGTTTGTACTCTTCTTTAAGTTCTTTTTTTGTTTTCATATTACATAAATCCTAATTGTTTCATAACAGTTGTTCTGTCAAAAACTTGAGTATGCCCATTAATTAAATTGTCCTTGAAATGATAAATTGTTAACCCTTTTGTGTTTATGGCTTTTTTGGTTGGTGGATATCCGCCAATCATACCAAGGTTTGTTCCAGTTAATATCCAAGTTATAGCAACGTGATTTTCTTCTGGAATTGCAGATGTTATTTCAAAATTCATATCAGGAAATGAATTGAATGAAAAATTCAATCGCTCTTCGAATTCGGAATGAGATAAAGTTTTTCCTTCCCAAGGGTCAGTTGTATCAATATGGATTGTATATTCTGGATGAACATATTGTTCAATTTTATCAAAATTCTTTTTATTCCAAATTTCAGTCATAAATTCCCGAAGGAAAGATTCTTTGTTCATCTTCTTTTTTTTAGTTGGTGCTAACGGACTTGTGTATGAAACGTAGCGTACAAAAAGGCACTAACTTTTCGGATTAACACAGAGCCAAATTTTTATATTTTGTTTTTAACTTTTCTCTTTTTTTAAAAGCCAAATTAAAAATTTGGCGGACTTTCTAAATATACATAAACCTTTAGGTTTAGCACTTATTAGCTATGTTTTATACACCGTGTGTGTGCCCAGCATGGGCATCTATTATTTATCGAAGATAAATAATTAATCTAGAGGGTGCAAGTCCCTTATGGG
>CANMLS010000051.1 GCA_947498785.1 uncultured Aquimarina sp.
GTATAAGGTTTTGAAAAAAGATAATCAGTTAAGATTATTTTAATGCCTCGTGGGCTTGCCCCGAGGATTATTTACTAGAAAAAATGGTTGTGGGGTTACACCCATTCAATCACGTTTTTTACATCACTTGCAATGCTAAAAACATATTCATCTGCTTTAAAATTTCAGTTTGAGAATTATCGATCAGCCATTGTAATTGTTTGTGGAGAACATGTATAAAATCCGGAATTTGTTGAAGATGATTTGTGTTGCATTTAATTTTCTAAAAATTAATTAATAACACCCCTTTTTTAATATAGGTTAAAAGGTTAATTCTTAAGTTTTTTTAAAAATTAGGAATCTTTATTTTTGGATTCAATATGTAGTGATTTTGTTTCTTGATCTGGTTTGGCATATTGAAAACGCTCCAATAATTTTGGTAAAGTATACCCATCTAATCCAATACAAGATACGGTTTCAGCTTTATCTAATTGAACCCATCCATCAGGATGTATAATATCTTCATTAAGATACATATGTTGAATAGCACCAATGATCAGAATAGTATCATTTTCTTTTATGAAATATTCATTAACATACGTACATCCTAGTTGTATAGGGCTATCTTTTACATAAGGAGCATCAAAATTGTCAAGATATATAGAGTCAAGGTTTGTTTTGTCAAATTCAGAAATGTTTTCATCATATTTTGCAGAAGTATGGTGTGCATCAGCAATTATATCCTTATGCACTTGATTCACCGTGAAAAAACCACTTTCTTTTAAGTTTTCATATGTATTTCTAGGAACAGTTGTTGGCCTAAGTATAAAACCTAACATTGGAGGGGTGCTTCCGATATGTACAATAGAATTAAAAATTGCCACATTTGCAATGTGGTTTTTGCCTTTTGTAGCAATTAAATTACAAGATTTATAACCAGTACAACTATTTATAAGGTTTGCTCTGTACCGAGAAGGCATCTCTATAAGATTTTGCAATGTATAATGATTCATTATATTTATGAAATAATAAATTTACCATCCAAATCTAATTAAACTCATAAGTAATGTCTAAAGAATTCGATGAATATTTTGAAACCAATAAACAGACATGGAATGAAAAAGTAGCTATTCATGCTGCCAGTGATTTTTATAATATCAAAGATTTTAAAAATGGAAAAACTTCGCTACGGTATTATGAATTAGAGGCATTAGGAGATGTTTTTGGGAAGTCTTTATTACATCTTCAATGTCATTTTGGTCAAGATACCCTTAGTTGGAGTAGGATGGGAGCAAAATGTACAGGTGTTGATTTATCCGAAAAAGGAATAGAACTAGCAAAGAATTTAAATTCTGAATTAGATCTTAATGCAGAGTTTATCTGCTGTAACGTACTCGATACTTCTCGATATGTTAAGGACAAGTTTGATATTATCTTTACAAGTTATGGTGTTATAGGTTGGTTACCAGATTTGAAACCTTGGGGTAGAATGATCGCTGAAAGACTTAAGCCAGGGGGAACTTTTTATATGGTAGAATTTCACCCTATAGTATGGATGTTTGATTACTTAAAGAAGAAACCTGTTATGAAATACTGTTATCATCAAAAAGAAGCTATTTATGAAGAATATCAAGGGACTTATGCAGATAAGGATTCTAAAATTATCAGCAAAGAATTTGGTTGGAATCATGGGTTGGGAGAAGTGATTTCTTCTCTTTCTGAAGCGGGATTGACTATTCAAACCTTAAATGAACATGATGGCTCACCTTATGAAGTATTTCCTGATTTAGTTAAAAATGAAAAAGGAATGTATATAACAAAAGATAAGTTATATCCATTGATTTTTGAGATTAAAGCAATCCTATAGATAATTTAGATGAAGGAAGAATAGGGGGTTCTGGTAACTTATCGTTTCTGGTCGTACCTCTAATTCACTAATAATCGTTACATTTACCGAAGGTTTTGGTGCTTGCATGTACTTTTATAAAAGTAAAGTAGACCCTGTTGGATGCATTAAAACTCGAATCTTCTCTAGGATTGTATGTACTATTCCAACGGTTGTTAATAGCAATTAATATATGCAAAAAAAAAATATTGCAATAGTAGGGAGTGGACTAGTAGGTTCATTACTCGCTATATACTTGAAAAAACGCAAGTATGAAGTTACAGTTTTTGATAGAAGGCCAGATATAAGAACTATAAAATTTAGTGGTCGTTCAATTAATTTGGCCATATCAGTTCGAGGATGGAAAACTTTAGATAAAATTGGAATTGCTGATGCTGTAAAAGAATTGTCTATCCCAATGCATAAACGTACAATGCATTTAACAAGAGAACCAATCTATCATCAACATTATGGAAATGATGGAGAAGCTATTTATTCTATTCCTCGAGGGATTTTAAATAGAAAAATGATTACTCTTGCTGAAGATGCAGGAGTAGTTTTTAAGTTCAATGAGAAAGTTTGGGATATAAATTTACCTGAAGCAAAGATTTATACCGGAGAAACAGAAAAAAGCGAATGGAAAGAGTATCAATATGATATTGTTTTTGGTTGTGATGGAGCTTTTTCTAGGGTTAGACATAAAATGCAAAGAAGAAGTAGGTTTAATTATTCTCAGAAATTTCTTGATACAGGCTATAAAGAACTCAGTATTCCAGAGAATTTAGATGGTACTCATAAGCTAGATAAAAATTCACTTCATATATGGCCAAGAGGTAAGTTTATGCTCATAGCCCTTCCAAATTTGGATGGTAGTTTTACGTGTACTTTATTTATGCCTCATGAGGGAGAAGATTCTTTCGAAATGTTAACCAATGATGATGAAGTTATGAGATTCTGGGAAATTTATTTTCCCGATACTATTGATTTGATGCCTGGATTATTAGAAGATTTCAAAAATAATCCGACCAGTGCTTTAGTAACCACAAAATGTTATCCATGGTCATATTGGGATAAAGTAGCTTTAGTAGGAGACTCTGCTCATGCAATTGTTCCTTTTTATGGACAAGGAATGAATGCTGGTTTTGAAGATATTTCTGTTTTGGATGATATTATAGAAAAATTGGGAGATGATAATTGGCAAGATATTTTTGAAACATATCAGAAATCCCGAAAATCTAATGCCGATGCTATTGCAGAACTATCATATCGCAATTTTATAGAAATGAGTAGTAAAACGGCTAATCCAGATTTTCTTCTACAAAAGAAAATTGAGAAGCGATTTTCTCAAAAACATCCAAAAAAATGGTTACCCCTCTATTCTAGGGTTACATTTAGTAATAGGCCTTATGCTGAAGCTTTAAAAATAGGAGACCAACAAGCAGAAATTATGAATAAAATTATGCAGATGAATAATATCGAAGCTATTTGGAATACAGAGGAGGTAGAACAATATATGTTAGAACTTTTGGATATTGAAGATTTTAAATTGCAGAGTTAAGAGTTTAAAATAATAAAAAGGGAGTCACAGTTTTTTAAATTATGGCTTTAGATATTAATTTATTAAATAACCCTGAATCGTTTTATAGAATATTATTATCCAATAATTCGTTTTAACCATTTAAGTTTATTAGTACTATACGGTGAATATTTTAAGTTAAGTTCTATCCAGAATGGCTTTTGAAGGATACTTTTATAGTGAGAAAACGTTTCGAACCCATATTTTCCATGGTAATTTCCAATTCCACTATCACCAACTCCTCCAAAAGGAAGTGACTGTTCTGTAAAGTGCATTACAGCATCATTTACTGCTCCTCCTCCAAAAGAAATCTCATTTAAGATTTTGTTTTTTATAGTTTTACTTTTGGTAAATACATAGCATGAAAGAGGTTTGGATAGTGTTTTTATATTCTCTATAGCCTCTTCGATGGTTTTGAAAGAGAGTACTGGAAGAATAGGTCCAAAAATTTCATCTTTCATTATTTTATCAGAGAATTCAACGTTTTTCATAATTGTAGGCGATATAACACGTTCTTCTAAGTTACATTCTCCACCAACATATATTTTTTCCTGATCTATTAAATCTTTAAGTCGATCAAAATTTTTGTCATTAATGATTTGAGTATAGTTGTTGTGATTAACATGATAAGCTGCTTTTTCAATCTCTGCTTTCATAGCTGTTAATAATGTGTCATGAATACTAGCATCAACAAGAATATAATCTGGAGCAATACAGGTTTGACCAGCGTTTAAATATTTAGCCCAAACTAAACGTTTAGCGGTCATATGTATGTTTACATTTTTGGTTATAATAGCAGGACTTTTACCTCCTAACTCCAGAGTGACAGGAGTAAGATGTTTTGCAGCTGCTTGATACACAATTTTTCCTACAGGTAAACTGCCCGTAAAGAATATTTTGTCGAATTTAATTTGTAATAGTTTGGTTGTTTGTTGTACTCCGCCTTCTATTACTTTAAAAAAAGAAGGATCAAAATTTTGATTAATTAGTTGAGCTATTGTAGCTGCAGTATTCGATGGAAGCTCACTGGGTTTAAGAATAACAGTACAACCTGCTGCAATTGCTGCAATTGCAGGACAGAGGGATAATTGGTAAGGATAATTCCATGCCCCAATAATTAGGACATTACCATATGGTTCTGGGACTATATAACTTTTCCCAGGAAAATTAGCTAATCCAGTAGATGTTTTCTTTTTTTTTGCCCATTTTTTGACTTTAACTATAGCAAGGTCAATTTCACGATAAATTATGGACAACTCAGTCACATAAGTTTCAAACTTAGATTTTTTGAAATCTTTATGGATAGATGAATAAAGTAGTTCTTCGTTTTTTTTTAAAACATCTTTTAGATGTTTTAATTTGGTAATCCTAAATTGAATTTGTTTTGTGACATTAGCATCAAAAAAATGACGTTGTTCATTTATAATATCCTGAAAATTCATAATTATTCTTAAGAACTATAAATATAGGTGTTTTTACAACATTTTTTATTTTTTAAGTTCGCGTTGCATTTGTTTTACCGTAAGAGTGCTTCCGTCATGACTCCATCCAGGAGGACCAAATATGTACATGAATTTGTGATACCAGTTTTTTGATTTTTTGGTATCATTCCAAATGTCTTTGTATTCATGAGTAAGAATTACCCAAGGATTGTATGAGTTTGGAGCATGAGTAACACCATATTGTATTTCAATATTTTCATCTAATGGTTTCCAGGTGCCAAATATTTTATCAAAAACATTTAGAAATCCACCATGATTTTTATCCATGTATTCTATGTTTTTAGCATGATGTACCTGATGCATGGTATGAGTATTAAATACCTTTTCTATAAAACCCATCTTAGGAATATAGACAGAGTGAAGTTGAAATTGCCATAATGCTTCAATGCCTAAGCATACTACCACCATTTCTGGAGGGAAACCTATAGCTGGCATCCACATATAAAATAATGGTTTATATAAAAGTGTAAACCACCCATTGCGTACTGCCGTACCAAGATTAAAGTTGTCAGAGGAATGATGTACAATATGAGCTGCCCATAGAGCTCTAACCATATGATTTTGTCGATGAAACCAGTAATATGTGTAATCATCAGCGAGTTGACATAGTAACCAAATATACCAAGCATATCCAAAAGATTTCCATCCCATGATGTTAGTTCGAACTCCATCGATTTCTGGATTGAAAAACTCATAAACAAAATGGAAAAGAACAATTGAAAAAGCTGTTTTTATTAAAGGACCTAATATGGCAGACCCAACCCCCATAGTCAAACTTGCTGTTAAATCTTTCCAATTATATAAATTCTTGTGATCATGAGTTTTGCTATAGGTTAGCTCTAATAAAATTAAACCTAAAAAACAAGGTACACCGTAGACCAAAGGGTTAGTAAAATCCATCTTTATTTTTCTATATATTCCGGGGCGGAATATAGTGAGAATTTCTTAGTAAACCTTTAACAAAGTACCTGTAATTACAGAAAAAATAAACTTTTAACGATTGTCTAATAAAAACGATTATTTTAAATTTAATAAACCATTGTATGCATCAAGAACATTTTGTATTGCTTTCTTTTCAGCTTTGCTTATTGTCTTTGACCTTAAATCATCTTTACCAACAAATTTTATTTTGGCTATTTTACTAGAAGCAATAGCTTTGATCATTGGCATATCTAATTCTTTTATTACTCGATCCAGCCACTCTCTTTTTCCTCCAGATTCTTCTTTCGAATTAAATTCTCCTGGAGTAGCCTCCTCTATTTCAAATGTTTTACCATCTACATCTATTTCCATTCGTTGGATGAATAACCAGTCTTTTTTAGTAAAATGATTTATCGATAATCCTAACCAGGGTTTACGTTTTTCTTTTTTACCAATATAGGTTTGAATATAATTTTGGTCATTACTTTGAGTAGAAGATTTATCAGAATACCAAGTTACTTCATTGGCAACATCATATTTCTTTTTCATATTAGAAAGTGCCTTATGATATTCCTCATTATTATCCTCTTTCAGGTTTTCTTTTTCTAGCGCTTTAGCATTGGCAAGAATTTCTTTTTCTACCTTTTTTAATAATTTTTTACCTTTTTTACCTTCACTGGAATTAGGATATTTTTCAACTAAAGCTTTTAGTCGATCTCTACTTTTGGTATAATCCAAATTGTCATAATATTCATTTGCTTGCTCGAGAATTTGATGAGGAGTGAGTTGACATTCTGCTATTTGTTGTTTCAAATTTTCGTTTTCTTTCTTTAGTTTATCAAATTCTTCTTGAGGAATTCCACAACTAACAACAAATAGTAATAATAGTGTGTAGATTATTAAACTTGTGTTTTTCATAAAGGGAGAGTATTTTTATGGTCTATATTATTAGTGTTGTTTTTGTATTAATAATTATCATCAATATACTAAAAAAGTATAAAAACTCATAATTTTATGTTAAGATGAATTTTTTGTTTTTAGAGTATAAATACTTAGTAGATTATTTTTGAAAGATTAGTGAGCTGTTTTTGAAGGATTTAAACTCCAAAGCATTGCCACAGGGATCATAAAAAAACATTGTGGCTTGTTCTCCAGTTTCACCTTTAAACCTAATATATGGCTCAATTACAAATTTCACTTTTTTTTCGACAAGTTTTTTGGCAATATTTTCCCAGATTTCCCACTCAAGAATAATTCCAAAATGAGGAACAGGAACATCTTTACCATCTACAGGATTACTATAGTTATTTTCAATATTGAGCTTGGGTTTATAATGAATAACAAGTTGGTGACCAAAAAAATTAAAATCAACCCAATGATCACTACTTCTACCTTCTTCAAGCTCTAAAATAGTATTGTAAAAAATTCTGGCTGCTTGTAAATCATGTACCGGAATTGCAAGATGAAATGGAGATAAAGTGTTCATTTTAAAGATAGGGTTAGTATATGTTTATTAAAAGGAGAATTTTGTTTAATCTTTTATTCTGTTCCATATATCTAGGTACATTTTCCATTCGTTGTTTCTTTTTTTCCAGATAACTACGTATTTTCCTTTGTATGTTATTTCTGTACCATCATCATTTTTATTTTTCCCTTTATATATTCCATAGTCATGTGCTGTATCCCCAAGAATTACAATTTCCTCAGGAATGATCTCATGTTCGACAGGGGTGTATCCTGAGGATCCTGACCATTGTTTTTTAATAGCCTCATATCCTTCTATAATAGGGGTATTAGTGGGGAAAATTTTGGCATTATCCGTGTATGCTTTTGCTAAAGCTTCATAGTCTTTTTTTAGATACGATATAGAAAATGTTTTTGCCGCAATTCTGATTTGTTCTTCATCAGAGAGTTTCTGGGTGTTTTTCCGTTTTTTACAGTCAATTTTCCATGTAGGAAAAGAAATAGTTTCTTTTATGTCTACCCATTCACCTATCCATTTATAACCATTATTGTTAATGTCATAAAAACTAAGTTTATAGAATCCGTCTATACCATTAGGAGCTTTCTGTTTTCGATATAAAATAATTTTTTCTTCTTTTTTATTTCCTTCCCAAACAGATAAAACAGTCGTAGGTTTTGCAGAAGAGTAATAATGTACGTACCATTTACTGCTGTCTTCAATAAACTGGCGTATACTTCCAGAATGTTTACCATCTGCTTTATTGGTTTGATCCTGAACCGCCATTCCGTTCAGGATATATTTGAATTTCCATGTCATTTTAATGGGCTCTGCCCATGTTTGATCTTGATTTCGAGTTTGTGATATACAGTCACATAACCCGATGAGAGGAGCAAAATCAAGTATTTCTTTAGGAGCATTTGGATTGGGTTGTCCAAAAGGATACGTTTCAGAAGGTTCATATTCCGTTTGACCCCATGCAGTGATGTTAATTAAAAAAAATAAAAAGAAAACAGACCTTACCATTTGTTTTACAGATTGATTAATAAGGTAATTTACTTATTTTGAGAAAGTGATAAACTTTGAGAAGGCAAAATTAAGATATAATTAACAACAAAAAAGATTTAATTTTTTCGATCTCTACGTCTTCTACTTCTTGGTTTAGAAGAGTCTCTTTCTGAGGATTTTTTTCTATTAGAATTACTAAAGGTATTTTGTTTTGAATGATTTTTGGTATTTTGAGATTTTGATTCTTTTATGACAGAAGCCTCTTCTGTTTTGCTAGAATCCCCTACATCGGTATTAATGATTTGCAATTCTTCATCGGTCAAATCACGCCATTCTCCAACAGGAACGTCTAGCAGTACGTTCATAATCCGGATTCGTTTTAGTCGTACTACATCATAACCTAAATATTCGCACATTCTACGAATTTGTCGATTAAGTCCTTGTGTTAATACAATTCTAAAATCATATTTATTAATCTGTTCTACTTCACACTTTCGAGTTATGGTATTAAGAATCGGAATTCCGTTCCCCATTCTTTTTATAAATTCTGGACTGATCAATTTATTTACAGTAACCAGATATTCTTTTTCATGATTATTTCTAGCTCTAAGAATTTTATTGACAATATCTCCATCACTAGTTAAAAAGATGAGGCCTTCACTCGGTTTATCCAATCTTCCTATGGGGAAAATACGTTTGGGGTAATTGATGTAATCAATAATATTATCTTTTTCTTCCTGTGATGTAGTACAAACAATGCCTACAGGTTTATTAAAAGCAAGATACACATGTTTTTCCTTGGGACCATTGATTAATTCACCATCAACATACACGATATCATCTGATGAAACTTTGGTTCCCATTAAAGGGACTTCGCCATTAATGGTTACTCTTTTTTGATCAATTAGTTTATCAGCTTCGCGACGCGAGCAATAACCAACTTCGCTAAGATATTTATTAAGTCTTGTGAACGTTTTTTCAGACATATAATTTAAATAATATACAAAGATAGTATTTAAAGATGATGGTTGTCATAAAATCATGATGCTATTAGTTCAATTGTAACTCTTTGATATTAATATTTCCATCAGGTGAGATTAGGAAGTATTTGGGTTTTATAATTTCTTTCTCGATTGACTTTTGCTCCTTTGATTTTGGAGTGTATTGCAGTTTTATTTCCATACCTATTTGTATAACAGGTTCTACTATTGAAGAGTTTATGACCATATCGTAATCTTTATAGGTGATAGGATTATAATAGTATGTAGTTTGTTTTTTTGCTGTTACAATTCCTTGTTTTTTATTAAATGTTTCTAATGAAGTACTGTTAAAAGCTTGATAACTCTTGTAAAATTCGTTGGGAAAATGACAATACTTGGTATCTGCAATTATTGGATCATATGATGGTAAGTCAAAACCTAAATCAGTATAAAACTGTTGTTTTTCCTTTAAGGTTTTCAAAATTTCTGTTCGCAGTTGTTTGTATACGGCTTGTATATCATTTATAAAGTAATCTACTTTTACAAGATTGTAAATCTCATTATTTGCACAAGCAGAAAGTATTTTTTCAAACTGATTTACGTTAGTAAATTTTATATGAAGGTTTTGTTGTAATTCAAAACCTTTAGGTACTTCATTGTATTTTTTACTGAATAATTTTTTTTCTACCACTGTTTCATATATGGGTGAAAATTATATCACATCGATAATAACGTCTTCTCCTAAAATGCCTTTACTTTGTAGTTCCTTTTTTACTTTTGCGACTCTCTCATTCATAAGTGTATTGGTTTCTTGTGAAGTTTTTCCAATTTGCACGATGTTAAAAAGCGCGGTATAAGAATCAGCAACGATATTGTTTAATACTTTGGTATCGATTGTTATTACAGGGTCTGGTACAAGTTTTTTTTGTCTAAACTGTTGTATTTGATCCTCATAAATATTAGCATTTCTTAACTCTGAGGGGATCATTACATTTTGCCTGGAAATAATTTTTGCATTTCCTTTAATTTGAGCTGTAACAAAATAACTTGAGAAGATTAATAAGATGTAAATTATATTTTTCATGATTTCAATTTATTGTAAATCTATGTTGAAGATGATTTTGAAGAAAACAATAATGAGTAAACAGGAGATATGAATGAGGGAATTGTTCTTTGTTTAAAAGAAAAACAGGGGAAAACAATATAAAAAAACTACTAAATTTATTGAAATTTAGGGTTTTAAAAAGTCTATAATCATAGTGTCTACTTCATCAAAGAATAGGGAGTGGCCAAAATCTTCTGTAGAAATAAATTGAACTTCATTCCAGTTTTCGTTAATGCTTATAGCTTCTGTGTATGGTGCAATATCGTCATTGATATCATGAATCAGTAAGCCTTGGGTTTTTAGGTTTTTTGCAAAATCAGAGGCAGAAAATTCTTCAAAATAGTATCCGTGTTTGTCCTTAAAATACTGGTTTAAGGTATTCATAAACTTAGGAGAGAGTCTCAATATCTTTTGATAGCCTTTCATGATTCGGGATAGTTCTGAAGGAGGGGCAAGTATAATTATTTTTTCTATTTCCTGGTTTGGGTACAAATACTGCTGAAATATGGTTGTCATTCCACCTACAGAATGACCTACAATATAATTAGGACGATATAATTCTATAATCTTTTGTAAGCATTCTGAGTATAGTGGTACATTTAACAATTTACCAGAAGAATTTCCGTGAGCTGGTGCATCAAAGGCAACAATATTATAACCTTCTTTTTGCAATTTCAGAATAAGTGTCTTCCAGCGATGTGTATTACTTTCCCAACCATGAACCATTAATATAGTTTCTCCAAGATTAGACCATCTATAGGTTTGAATATAAGTGTCACCAACCAGTATAACCTCATCTTCCGCCTCTTCCAAAAAGTATTCCTGATCTGGTAAAATTTTTCCTTTTCTGGGAGTGCAAAATAAAATATACGCTTTCTGAATTGCTTTTTTTGGATTAAAAAAGAATAAGAATTGGAGTTGTTTTCCAATGATGAGCGGGAGGTATTTTTTAAGCTTTTTTTTCATTCATCTTCGCGATGTACAGTTTCCGTTGTAAATGCCGGAAGGCAAATGGCAAGATACTCACATTCTTCATCAAAAGGGTTTGCGTATTGAATCCTTGTGTTTTTTTTGATTTTGATGGATTGCCCAGGTTCTAATATTATTTTTTCGTCTTCGATTATGAATTGTTTTTTACCCCTTATAATATAGGTGTACTCATCAAATTCGGGCGTTTGAAAAGGCTCACTCCAATGAGGAGGAGCTATCATATGAGCAATACTAATTTGAGAATTTTTATCGGTAGCATTACCAAAATGTTCTTCAATTAATTTCCCATCAGTAGTAGGTACAACAAATGGTGATTTTTGGACACTATATTTTTTTTGCATTCTTCTATCCTTAATTTTCATTCCAACTGATCCAGAAATTTTTAATTTTTGAAGAGTCTGGTATATCTGCCGCTTTTATTTCAATATCTGTAGTGCCTCGAAATTTCTGAGGTAATTCTTTTTTATCTATCGTAAAATATGCTTGAATACTATCCACAAATATTACAGCAGTACTTAATGTATTATTGATTTTTGAGATGTTATAGTGATCTTTAATGTCCTTAAAAACCCCATTAGAAGATAATCCAGACGAAGTTTTATATCTAGGATCAATGATTTCAATACTTTTGATGATAGATGTAGGGTCTGATTCTTTGGTTGTTTCTAAAATAAGAAGCTTTGCTCCACCTTTTTCATAGATTTCAATTTCGTTTGCATAGCTAATAGATTGATCACCAGGAGTTCTTTTTGCGATAGAATCTTTTGCGAAAACAGAATCCAATTCTTTTACTTGTATTTCATTGGTTAATAGCCCTATTCTATTTGTAGTAATTTCAAAAGGGTTTTGTTTTTTGTCATTCTGACAACCAAAAATAACTAATGAAATAGTAAGGATTTGAAAAATTCTTTTTATCATGATAAGTCGATTAAATAATTTCATTTTAATAGTAACGTAGATTATTTCAATAACTTATTCAACACTCCTAAAGCACCTCTAATAAAAGTAGCACTAGTCAATACTTTTATAATAGCTTTTTCTGTGGTACTCGTTCTTCTGCTTCTAGACCCAGAAGAAGAACTTCTTTTTAGTTTTTCTCTTTCTTTTTTGGCAACAACTTTTGCTTCTTCAGCTTCTGCTTTTTCTATTTTTTTATTTAAAAGTTCATAAGCACTTTCTCTATCAATTTCTTCGTTGTATTTAGGTATAAGTTTTGATTTTTTCAACAATATTTTCAGCTCATTATCAGATAATATATCCATCCGACTCATAGGAGCTCTAAGCATAGTAGCAGCTAATGGAGTAGGACGTCCTTTTTCGTCAAGAGCGGATATTAATGCTTCTCCAATTCCTAAAGAAGTTAGTATTTCTTTGGTGTCATAATACTCAGAAATAGGATAGTTCTCTGCAGTAAGTTTGATCGCTTTTCTATCTTTGGCAGTAAATGCTCTGAGCGCATGTTGTACCTTTAACCCCAACTGACTTAAAATTCCATCAGGAACATCGGTAGGGTTCTGAGTAACAAAGTAAAGACCAACACCTTTGGATCTTATTAATTTTACAATGCTTTCGATTTGATCCATTAATGCATTAGAAGCTTCTTTAAAAATTAAATGTGCTTCATCGAGGAATATGACCAACTCTGGTCGTCCACTATCTCCTTGCTCAGGAAATGTACTATATATCTCGGCAAGAAGACTTAACATAAATGTTGAGAATAATTTAGGTTTATCTTGTATATCGGTCAATCTAATAATATTGATTATTCCTCTGCCATTATCATCTATTCTACATAAATCCTGAACTTCAAAAGAGCGTTCACCAAAAAACTGATCAGCACCTTGTTGCTCTAGTTCAACTATCTTTCTTAAGATAGCACCAGTTGAGGCAGTAGAAATTCTTCCATAATCTTTTTCTAATTCTTTTTTTCCTTCTTGAGTAGCATATTGTAATACCTTTTTTAAATCTTTTAGATCCAAAAGAGGTAATTTGTTATCGTCACAGTATTTAAATATAATAGATATTATTCCCGCTTGCGTGGTAGTAACATCGAGAATTCTTGATAATAAAACAGGCCCAAATTCACTTACAGTTGCACGAAGACGAACACCATCTTGCTCAGAAAGAGAAAGAATCTCTACAGGAAATTCTTTGGCTTCAAAAGGGATGCCTATTTTTTCATGACGTTCATCAATTTTGGGATGTCCAGAGCTTGCCGCTGCAATCCCGCTAAGATCTCCCTTGATATCCATTAAGAGTACAGGGATTCCTTGATCACTCAGGTTTTCTGCGATTACCTGAAGAGTTTTGGTTTTACCTGTTCCCGTTGCCCCTGCAATCAAACCGTGGCGATTTAGCGTTTTTAGAGGTACTTTTATATGTGCGTTTGTTATGGTTTCTCCATTATATATTGCTGCTCCCATGGTAAGAAAATCTCCCTTGGTAGTGTACCCTTTATTAATGTGATCTAAAAATGCCCTATTATCACTCATAATTTGATTGTAATTTTTTCATAAAAATAGGAATCTTAACTTTTCTATTAAAATTATAAGTTACTTTTAATAAAGTAAACGGGATTACTAAACATATTATATTTTATTTCATGAAAAAAATAACAACAATTATCTGCTTCTTTGTCTTCTTAGTTAGTTGCAGTGTTGATTCTTCAAAACCTTCGAATACAGTTATTTTTCATGAAACACATGAGCCAAAAAAATTAAATGCTCCTTTTTCTGATGCTGTTCAGGTAGGTGATTTATTTTTTCTTTCAGGTCAGGTAGGCATGGATCACAGTGTGAGAAAATTAGTAGAAGGAGGGGTGAAAGCAGAAACCAAACAGACTTTAGAGAATATTAAAGCTGTTCTAAAGGAGCACGGTATGAACATGAAAGATGTTGTGAAGTGTACTGTGATATTGGCAGATATTAAGGATTTTTCTACCTTTAATGAAGTATATAAAACATATTTTCCGCAGAAACCAGCACGAACTACTTTTTCGGCAAAAGGTTTAGCAGTTGGAGCTAAAGTAGAAATAGAATGTATAGCCGTAAAGAAATAATCAAGTTGTAGTATTCGATTTAGAGTTTTGTCTAATAATTCTTTTATCTTATGTACCTTTGCAGCCTTATGCAAGAGAGTATACAAAAATTGGTGAATGATGGTAAGATGCTTCCTTTAATGGAAGAATTTTATACAATTCAGGGAGAAGGTTTTCATAAAGGAACAGCAGCATATTTTGTTAGAATAGGTGGTTGTGATGTTGGATGTCATTGGTGTGATGTGAAAGAGAGTTGGAATGCTGATTTACACCCTCCTACAGATACAAGTTTGATTATAGAAAATTCTTTGAAGTATAGTGATGTAGTGGTCGTAACTGGAGGTGAACCTCTTACTTGGGATATGAGTTTGTTAACCCAAGGACTTAAGGATAGAGGAGCAAAAACTCATATTGAAACCTCTGGGGCTTATACTTTGACAGGAGATTGGGACTGGATTTGCCTTTCTCCAAAAAAAATAAAACTCCCTAAAGAGGGGATTTATCAAAAAGCAGATGAATTAAAGTGTATAGTCTATAATAAAAATGATTTTGCTTTTGCAGAAGAACAGGCAATTAAAGTTTCTCATGATTGTATATTATATCTGCAACCAGAATGGAGCGTTCGCGAAAAAATGATTCCTATGATTGTCGATTATGTTATGAAAAATCCAAAATGGAAGGTTTCTCTTCAAACCCATAAATATCTTAATATACCATAATTTGAATATAAGGTAGATCTGCTTATTGTGCTTTTTGGGAAATTTAATACTAAAAAAGTATCAAGCAATGCTTTAATCTAGATAATCATTATGAAGTGGTTTAAACTTTTTTGATTCTAGCGAAAAATAGTAGTTTTTTGATCAATTGAAGTGTTTTTTGCTCTTCATAGCAGCGCTACGAAGTAAGAAAAAGACGAAAATTGAGTGAAAAAGAGCATTTTTATAGCGAATTAAAAAAAGTTTAAATCACTTCTATAAGAGAAGTGTCTCCAAAATAGGGTTTTGGATCTAAAAACTACTCTCAATATATATATTGACTTTATGTCATTACCGCAAAATTCTTTCTTAAAAATTACTTATTAAATCAAATAAGGGGGGAGAATCCCCTATAAACACTGGTTTTTTGTGTAGGATATTTCTTTGCTTAAAAGGAGTGAGAAACTTATTTTATGCATAATGTCGTTTCTAGGTAGTCTTATATCTAAAAATTTTATTTGGAGAGTATTATTTTTTATCTCAAATAAGATGATTCCTATCTTTGTACAATAAATTATAAATCAAAAGAGTATTAGGTGTTTTGGATATAAAAGCAATAAAAGTTTTTTTAAGCCAACTACCGTAGAGTTGTAGTAATACATCTATAAATATTTTTTTGAAAGTATTGGGATATTTTATAAAAAATAATCTGTTAGTTGTGATGTTTGGTTTTAGGGAGATTACCCCATTTTCCTAGTAAAAAATAACGAGCCAATTAGAATGGAAAGTGCTGACATTTAGATTTTTGTGTTTATTGTCGATAAAATATTGACTTATATCTAAAATGCTTAAATAATTATTGAAATCACACCATATTGGTGTTATATTTATATTATTGTTTAATTTGAAAAATAACATATGGGGCTATTTTACACAAAATTTAGATTAACTTTTAGAGTCGTAATGGATTTTCTAAAAGAGTTACCTGGAGCGTCTGGTCACGCTATTCACAGATAACTAAAAAAAGAGAGGAGATAATATCTAATCTCTGTGGGGGAATCATTAGTATTTATAAATACTATATGAGGGAGAAAAATAGCATGAAACTTCTAAAGTTTCATGCTATTTTTTTATGAATCTATGTTTAAAAGACTCGAAGTGTTTATGTGTTGTTTTTATAAGTAAAAAGGAACTTCTACTCTAGTTTTATCCCATCCCATAACCATATGGTAACCTTTGTCGACTTTTTTGAAGGCAATAGAAAATACTTCTAACTCTTCTCCATTATCGACTGGAACCTTAATTCGTGCAATGTCTTTGCTTTCGTCATAAGTATATGCCCCCCAGCTATCTAAGTCAGAATTCAGAATGATGGTCCATTCTTTTTCTCCTGGAATTGTAAATAATGAGTATGTGCCTGCTTTAACAGTTTTGTCTCCCATTTTTACATCCTGAAAGATTTTAATTTCTGTAGCTTCATCAGCACCAGTTCTCCATACTTTGTCATAAGCAGCTAAATTGCCAAATATCTCACGACCTTTCTTTTGTGGACGACTATAGACAACTTTGATCTCAGGTTTAGAACTTCGGTCTTTCTTTGCATAAGAAATATCAGTAGGACTTTTTTGTAATCCAGCGAACTTTTGAGCATTTACAGTCGATAATGTTCCCAATAACAAAATTGCAATTAATAAGATTGATTTTTTCATAAGAGTGATTTTTGTTTTTATGACAGACGTAAAGATATACTCGAACTTACAACCGAAATGTTAATCGTATCTATAAATTGTGTTAAATGTTAATGATAACAGTTTGACAGTGTCTGTAAGATTTTTGTTTAATATTTGTTTCATTATTGTGGTTTTATGATATTTTTAATTTCAATATGTAATTAATATTTTGTTTATTGTTTTTATAATGTAACTATAGATGCATCTTTGGCTTATAAAATTATATAAAAAGAAGAATATGTGTGGAATTGTTTGTGCTTTTGATTTAAAGCAAGATTCAGAGGTGTTAAGACCCCAATTATTGGAGATGTCAAAAAAAATACGTCATAGAGGACCAGATTGGAGTGGTATATATTCCAATAAACATGCAATATTGGCACATGAGAGATTGGCAATTGTTGACCCTGTATCTGGTAAACAACCTTTATTTAGTGAAGATAAAAAGTTGGTGCTTGCTGCCAATGGAGAAATTTATAATCATAGAGAAATTCGTAAACAATTTGAAGGAAAATATAATTTTCAGACAGAATCAGATTGTGAAGTAATTTTAGCTTTGTATAAAGAAAAGGGAGCTGATTTTTTGGATGATCTGAATGGTATTTTTGCATTTGCTTTGTATGATGTAGATAAGAATGAATATCTTATATCCAGGGATCATATGGGTATTATCCCTTTATACATGGGGTGGGATCAAAATGGCAGTTTTTATATAGGTTCAGAATTAAAGGCTTTAGAAGGAGTTTGTACAAAAATAGAGTTGTTTCCTCCAGGGCATTATCTGTCTAGTGAAGAAGGAGAACTAAAAAAATGGTATGTAAGAGATTGGACTGATTATGAAACAGTAAAAGAAAATCAAACAAGTATTGATGAACTTAGAGATGCACTTGAAGCAGCGGTTCATAGACAGTTGATGTCTGACGTTCCTTATGGAGTTTTACTATCGGGAGGATTAGATTCTTCAGTTACTTCGGCTATTGCAAAAAAATATGCTGAAAAAAGAATCGAATCAGATGATGTCAAAGACGCTTGGTGGCCAAAATTACATTCTTTTTCTGTTGGGTTGGAAGGGTCTCCAGATCTTGAAGCAGCACAGAAAGTAGCAGATCATATAGGTACAGTTCATCACGAAATTAAATTTACAATACAAGAAGGTCTTGATGCAATCAAAGATGTAATCTATAATTTAGAGACTTATGATATAACAACTATTCGGGCTTCGACTCCAATGTATTTGATGGCTAGAGTTATTAAATCAATGGGAGTGAAAATGGTACTTTCTGGCGAAGGAGCTGATGAAATCTTTGGAGGATATCTTTACTTTCATAAAGCACCAAATGCTAAAGAATTTCATGAAGAAACTGTGCGTAAACTTGATAAACTTCATATGTACGATTGCTTACGTGCAAATAAATCACTGGCAGCATGGGGTATCGAAGGGCGTGTGCCATTTTTGGATAAAGAATTTATGGATGTTGCTATGAGGATTAACCCAAAAGATAAAATGATTAACGGAGAGCGAATGGAGAAATGGGTGATTCGTAAAGCTTTTGAGTCATATTTACCAGAAAGTGTTGCTTGGAGACAAAAAGAACAATTTTCTGATGGTGTTGGATATAGTTGGATTGATACCTTGAAAGAAGTGGTTGAAACAGAAGTGACTGATGAACAAATGGCAAATGCACACTTTAGGTTTTCTATTCAAACTCCTCAGAATAAAGAAGAATTCTATTATCGTTCAATTTTTGAAGGGCATTTTCCTAGTGATACTGCTGCATTGAGTGTGCCTCAGGAACCATCTGTAGCATGTAGTACAAAAATTGCATTAGAATGGGATGAAGCTTTTAAAAATATGAATGATCCAAGCGGTAGAGCAGTAGCAAATGTACATGAAGAGGCGTATGAAGCCGAAGAAACTGTACAATAATTATATAATTTATTTTTATTACTAACTAGAAAGTAGAGTTAATTGAGATGTAAAGCCCTGAGAAAAATTCTTAGGGCTTTATCATTTAGCATAAAATCAAGAAAAAAAATTACAAGAATATTATCTCTTGACTCTTGCAATTAGGCAATTCCTTTTTTCTTTGAGTGGTAAGATGCTGAGTTATGGTATTATTCTCACTTCTAAGGCTATAACTGATTAAATAAAGAATGGCTTTAAAATGTTATTTTAATCTTAAATTGAATTTAAGGCTATTTTTATCGGTTTTAAGAGCATTTTTTGTTTTTCTGGTACTATTCTTAACTAATTGTTGATAACTCTTTAAATCATCTTTGGTAAAACGCTTTTATCCTTTTCCTGTTTTTTTATCTTTGTTTGTTGTCAAAAAAATAAAATAATTAATTAAGGGATTTTATGAGCGAAGAAGCTAAGAAGAAAGATTACTCAGCAGATAGTATTCAGGCACTCGAGGGAATGGAGCATGTGCGCATGCGTCCATCAATGTATATTGGTGATGTTGGATCTCGTGGATTGCATCATTTGGTATATGAAGTTGTCGATAATTCTATCGATGAAGCATTGGCTGGGTACTGTGATTCTATACAGGTAACCATAAATGAAGATAATTCTATTACGACAAGAGATAATGGTCGTGGTATTCCGGTTGGAATTCATAAAAAAGAAGGAGTTTCTGCTTTAGAGGTTGTAATGACCAAGATTGGAGCAGGAGGGAAATTCGATAAGGATTCTTATAAAGTATCCGGAGGTCTTCATGGTGTTGGTGTATCTTGTGTAAATGCTCTATCAGATCATTTACATGCTATTGTTCATAAAGATGGAAAAGTTTGGGAGCAGGAATATGAGAAAGGAAAACCTTTATATCCGGTTAAGTCAACTGGTGAGACTGATTTTAATGGTACAGTAGTTACTTTTAGACCTGATCCAACGATTTTTCAGCAAACTCTAGAGTATAATTATGATACCTTGGCAAGTCGTTTGCGAGAATTAGCATATCTTAATAAAGGTATAATTATTACTTTGACAGATAAACGTCACCAGGATGATGAAGGAAACGATGTTACAGAAACTTTTCACTCAGAGGAAGGATTAAAAGAATTTGTGAGATTTTTGGATGCAAGTAGAAGTTCTATTATAGAGAATGTAATTTCTATGGAAGGAGAGAAGAATAATATCCCTGTAGAAGTGGCAATGATTTATAATGATTCTTATGCGGAGAATTTACATTCTTATGTGAACAATATTAATACACATGAAGGAGGAACGCATTTATCTGGTTTTAGAAGAGGTCTTACTTCTACATTAAAAAAGTATGCAGATGCGTCTGGATTGTTAGATAAGTTAAAATTTGAAATTGCAGGAGATGATTTTCGAGAAGGACTTACTGCAATTGTGTCGGTTAAAGTTCAGGAGCCGCAATTTGAAGGTCAAACCAAAACCAAATTAGGAAATAGGGAGGTTACTTCTGCTGTATCACAAGCAGTTTCTGAAATGCTAGAGAATTATCTAGAAGAAAACCCTAATGATGCCAAAACGATTATTCAAAAAGTAATCTTAGCAGCTCAAGCTCGTCACGCAGCAAAAAAAGCTCGTGAGATGGTACAGCGTAAATCGGTGATGAGTATAGGAGGATTACCAGGTAAGCTTTCAGATTGCTCAGAGCAAGATCCTGCATTGTGTGAAGTGTTTCTAGTCGAGGGAGATTCTGCAGGGGGAACGGCAAAACAGGGTCGTGATCGTATGTTTCAGGCTATCCTTCCATTACGTGGAAAGATATTGAATGTAGAAAAAGCAATGCATCATAAGGTTTTTGAGAATGAAGAGATCAAAAACATATTTACTGCATTAGGAGTAACTATAGGAACAGAAGAAGATAGTAAAGCACTAAACTTGTCAAAATTAAGATATCATAAAGTTGTGATAATGTGTGATGCCGATGTTGATGGTAGCCATATCTCTACATTGATCCTAACATTCTTTTTCCGCTATATGAAAGAATTAATTGAAGCAGGACATATTTATATCGCAGCACCACCTTTATATTTAGTGAAAAAAGGTGCCAAAAAACAATATGCCTGGAATGATGATCAACGGGATATGATTGTAAAGGAATTTGGTGAAAGTTCTAAAATACAACGATATAAGGGTCTTGGAGAGATGAATGCAGAACAATTGTGGGATACTACAATGAATCCTGAATATAGAACTATGCGACAAGTAACCATTGATAATCTTACAGAAGCAGACAGGATTTTCTCTATGCTTATGGGAGATGAGGTGCCGCCTCGTAGAGAGTTTATAGAAAAGAATGCTGTTTATGCCAATATTGATGCCTAATTAGTCCTTTTCTAAATCCATAAAACACCCGTCATATATTATGTATGGCGGTTTTTTTATGGATTTATTTACGTTTTTTCTATATTGCAAAGCCTTTAAACCCAAATCTTATGAAAAAATGCGCTTTATTATTAGCATTACTTGTCGGTCATATAGTTAACTCACAAACAGATATAGATCAAATTCTTGAGATAGGAATAGAGAATGCACAACGATTCAGTAATGATTATTTTGCTTCAGCAGGAGAGTCACTTGTAAATGCGATGTCTAATGGTTGGTACAATACAGCAAAGACCAAAAAGTTATGGCATTTTGAAGTTGGTATTGTCGGGAATCTATCTTTTGTTAGGGAAGAGAAACAGTCCTTTGTATTAAACGTATTGGATTATGAGAACCTAGCCTTTAGTACAGGTCAAGTAAGGCAGGTTGTGACTAATGCGTTGGGAACAAATCAAGACGGTATTGTGGTAATTGTAAATCCAGGCCAAGCCTCTGCATTAGAAGTGGTTTTGCCAGATGGTATTGGTAATGCAGAAATTAATTCTTTACCAAGTGGTTTTATTCAAGGATCTTTGGGGCTAATAAAAAGCACAGAAATTAAATTGCGATTTTTGCCAAAAATAAAAGCAGTAGAAGATGCTGAGATACAATTGTATGGAGTTGGTTTTCAGCATGAATTTACCGATTGGGTTTATCCATTAAAAAGATGGCCAGTACGACTATCTGCTTTGGTAGGGTATACAAATATTAAAGGTTTTTATGATATTATTGATAGTGGTATAGACGGAGTTGGACAAGAAGTTCGATTAAATACAAATTCTTGGTTGATAACAAGTATTGTTTCTACCAAACTACCTGTTTTAAATTTTTATGGTGGTTTAGGGTATTATTTTGGATCTAGCAATGCCGATTTATTAGGTACATATCAGATACAAAATGGACCGTTAGCTTCCGAAACCTTTACGGATCCAATAAGTGTTAGAAGTAGAACAAATGGAATTAAAGCAACTATTGGAGCAAAAGTTCAATATGGTGTTTTTAAAGCTAATTTAGATTATACATTACAGAACTATAATAACCTTTCTTTGGGACTTAAGTTTGGTTGGTAATTAACGTGCTATTTGTTAATGAATTCGTTAAAGAATTTGTATTTTCGCGAAACAAATATGTTTAATTACAATCAAAAAAAAATACCATGAAAGTTACAGTAGTAGGTGCTGGTGCAGTGGGTGCAAGTTGTGCCGAATATATAGCAATTAAAGATTTTGCTTCAGAAGTAGTGTTATTAGATATTAAAGAGGGATATGCAGAAGGTAAAGCAATGGATCTTATGCAAACAGCATCTTTAAACGGGTTTGATACAAAAATTACAGGTACTACAGGAGATTATTCTAAAACTGCAGGAAGTGATATTGTTGTAATAACTTCAGGAATTCCTCGTAAACCAGGAATGACTCGTGAAGAACTAATTGGTATTAATGCTGGAATTGTAAAATCAGTATCTTCTAGTTTAATAGAGCATTCTCCCAATACAATTATTATCGTTGTGAGTAATCCAATGGATACTATGACGTATTTAGTGCATAAAACCACTAATCTTCCAAAAAATAAAATTATAGGAATGGGAGGAGCATTAGATAGCGCTCGTTTCAAGTATAGATTAGCAGAAGCGTTAGGAGCTCCTATTTCTGATGTTGATGGAATGGTGATTGGCGGACATAGCGATAAAGGAATGGTGCCGCTTACAAGATTGGCAACTAGAAATAGTGTTCCTGTTTCAGCATTTATAGCAGAAGATCGTTTAGAACAAGTAGCGGCAGATACCAAAGTAGGTGGAGCAACACTTACTAAATTATTGGGTACATCTGCATGGTATGCTCCTGGAGCTGCCGTATCGGGACTTGTTCAGGCAATTGCTTGTGATCAAAAGAAAATTTTTCCTTGCTCAACATTGTTAGAGGGAGAGTATGGATTAAATGATCTTTGTATAGGTGTACCTGTAGTATTGGGTAAAAATGGTATAGAAAATATCGTAGAGATAGATTTGAGTGATGCAGAAAAAAGCAAAATGGAAGAAAGTGCAGAAGGTGTGAAGAAAACTAATGGATTGTTAGAATTTTAATAATCTATATAATACAAAATTTGAAAGAGCTGCTTTATGCAGCTCTTGTTGTTTAAATATACTACTCATGTATGTAATATTTTTAAAAGGGATACTTGTGATTTTTTTATCTATGAGTATGAGTTCCTGTAATTTTGGACTACAACCAGGTAAAGTACTGAAGAATTGCCTCTTTATGCTTTGAAGTTAAATAAGCAAGTTAAACCAGCTTTAACAGGAGAGGTTATTAATCAAGCACGTCAGGAATTTGATCAATCGGGAAAACCAACTGTTACCATAGCGATGAATGAAAAAGAGTCTAAAGTGTGGTAAGATCTAACTGGTAGAGCTTTTAAGGAAAAATTTCAAATAGCTATAGTTGTATGATTTGGTATATAGTGTTCCAAGGATTGCGTCTGGACCAATAATAGGAGGTGCGTCACAAATTAAAGGAGACTTTACGGTTGAAGAAGCTCAGGGTTTTGCTATTATTATAGGGTCAGGATCGATTCCTAAGATGACAGTAGTTGATATGGCTATAAGAAAATTAAAATAGATATTTATTTAAAGACTTAATAAATGCAGTTTTAATTTTTTTATATTTGCCGAATGAAGAAAAAATGGTACTTCGGGATTTTGATTACTGCTTTAACAACATTAGTTGTCATTCAGCAGCAAACCGTGGTTCCTAATCAGGAGATTGTTTTAGAGTTTGTGGATATTGAGGTTACCTCTTTAGAAGCTCAAAATGCGATAACAGCTGTAAAGAAACAGTTGGAATCCATTGGAGTAAAGAATACCAAGATTTCAAAGGGGTTAAAAGATGGTAAACTCAAAATTGCATATTATAGCGACGCAGATGTAGCATATATAAAGAGAATACTTTCTGAAGACCAAAATGTACAGTTAGATTATATTTTTTATGACCAAAATGAGGATAGCAATCCTATTCCTTTAGAAAAAAAATCTAAAGATTATAATCTTGATGTTTATGAAATTCAAAAAAGTACAGATGCTAATACTGACTTTAATAGTAAATATGTTTTAGAAATAAAACCTGAATACGATGGATATTCTGCTGATGATACACATAGTTTAGTTACAGTAATTGATATCGATCATATGAGCCAACTTGTAAAAGTAGCTCAAAAAGTAAATACAAATATTGCAATAGCAATAGATAACACTTCACATAATATTCCTGAGGTGAGAGCTGGACCAATTTCTTAATTGGAATTTAAAGCTTAATGAATTCCTTAAAACTACCCATGTTTTTATTAAAAATTAAAAAGAAGAGTATTTAATAATAACTCTTAAAAACCATTTTAATTTTTAAATATAGCTTATCAATAATATGATAAAGCTTAATCACACAGTATTTTAAATCATTAAAAATAATTGTCAAACCTTAGAATGAATTTTATAAGTATTCATTTTTAATAAGGTATGACCAAAATAAATAAATAAATAATGCAAAATAAAGGACTTGTTAGAGCATTTGCGATTTTATTCGCATTGGTATGTGTATACCAATTGTCGTATACGTATTTGAGCTACACAAAAGAAAAAGAAGCTGAGGTATATGCACAGCAAAAGTATCCTGATGATGGAGAAGGCTATTCTGAGTTAAGAGAAGCTGCAGAACGTAATTATTTAGATTCTATTGGTAAAGAAGAAATTTTTGCCGGGATTACCTATAATGATGCAAAGGATAAAGAACTTAATAAAGGGCTTGACCTTAAAGGAGGAATAAATGTTATCCTTCAGATTTCTGTAAAAGATATTTTAAGTGGACTTGCTAATAAGACCAAAGATCCATCATTTAATCAGGCATTACTGGCTACAGATGAACTACAAAAAAATAGCCAGAATACATACATAGAGGATTTCTTTTCAGAATTTGAAAAAATCCCAGATGCTAAGTTAGCATCTCCTGATATTTTTGCAAATAAAAATCTAAGTGATGATATCACTTATGATATGACCAATGATCAGGTTAAACCGGTTTTAAGAAAAAAAATAGATGAATCAGTTGCATCTGCTTTTGAAGTATTACGTAAACGTATTGATAAATTTGGGGTAACACAACCTAATATCCAACGTTTAGGAGAATCTGGTCGTATCTTAGTTGAGCTTCCAGGGGCAAGAGATATTGATCGAGTTAGAAGCTTAGTAACAAGTACAGCTCAACTTGAGTTTTGGGATGTATATAAGTCAGAAGAAATTTTTCCTTTCTTATTTTCTGCGAATAATCTATTAAAAGAAGCAGCAGATAAAGTAGAAAAAGCAAAATCAGGAGTTGAAGAAAAAAATGAAGTAGTTGCTGATACTACAGAAGTGGATACTACTCAGGTAGATTCTACAAAAACAGATGCCGATGCAGCTATTGATGAATTATTAGAAGATGCAGAGGATTCAACCGATATTGCTGCACAAGTTAATCCATTATTTGACTTAATTGCAGTGCAAGGAAGACAAGGTGGTCCGGTTATCGTATCAGTAGAAAAAAAGAATGCTGATCAATTTATGGCGTATCTTAATGATTCAAAAATTAGAGCATTATTACCTGTAGAACAACGTTATGCAAAATTTGCGTGGGGAAAACCATCTAAAGATTCAGAGCTTTTAGATTTATATGTTATTAAAGGAAATCGTGATAACAATCCAGAGTTAAGTGGAGGTGTTATTACTGATGCAAGACAAGAATATAATCAGCTTGGTATAGTAACGGTAACTATGCAGATGGATGGTAAAGGTGCTAAGAAGTGGGAAGAAATGACAGGTCGTGCATTTAGCCAACAAAGTCAGATCGCTGTTGTGCTTGATAACGTAGTATATTCTGCACCAGGAGTTACTTCTGGAGCGATTAGTGGAGGTAGAAGTGAGATTACTGGTGATTTTTCTATTGAAGAAGGTCAGGATTTAGCAAATGTACTAAGAGCAGGTAAATTACCTGCTTCTGCAGATATTATTCAGGCAGAGGTGGTTGGACCTTCTCTAGGCCAAGAAGCTATTGATAGTGGGATTATGTCTTTTGCAATTGCATTAATTCTAATCCTGATATGGATGATATTCTATTATGGTAAGGCGGGTGCTTTTGCAGATGTAGCGTTAGTAGTCAATATCTTATTCATCTTTGGAGTTCTTGCTGGATTAAAGGCAGTATTAACACTTCCTGGTATCGCTGGTATTGTATTAACCATAGGTATGTCGGTTGATGCAAATGTGCTTATATTCGAAAGAATTAGAGAAGAATTATCCAAAGGAAAATCTCAAGCAGATGCTATAAAAGATGGTTTTAGTAATGCATTATCTTCAATACTTGATGCCAACATCACTACTGGTCTTACAGGTCTAATTTTATTAGTAATAGGTACTGGACCAATAAAAGGATTTGCTACGACCTTATTAATTGGTATCTTAACTTCTTTGTTTACGGCAATTTTTGTAACTCGACTGTTTATTAATGGGTACGGTAAAAACGGTAAAGAACTGGCATTCTCTACAGGGGCAACAAAAAACCTATTTAAAAATGTTAATATCGATTTCTTAAAGAAACGTAAGATTGCTTATGTAATATCAGCGATTATAATTTTAACAGGAATTGGATCTTTAGTAACTCAAAGTTTGGATTATGGAGTTGATTTTGTAGGTGGAAGAACATATACAGTTCGTTTTGCTAATGATGTGGTGCCAACAGATGTAGAAAAAGATCTTGTGGCTACATTCGAAAGTGCGCAAGCAAAAACATATGGATCAAACAACCAGTTAAAAATCACAACAAAATATAAGGTAGATGAAACTGGTGAAGAAATAGATGCAGAAATTTCAAATAAACTATACGAAGCTTTGAAACCTTATTTAACAGACGGATTGACATATGATCAATTTGCTAATGGAGATAAGGACAAACAAGTAGGTATAATGTCTTCTATGAAAGTTGGACCTACTATTGCTGATGATATTAAACAAGCCGCTTTTTGGTCTGTATTAGCATCATTGATTGTTGTATTCTTATATATCTTATTTAGATTTAGAAGATGGCAGTTTAGTTTGGGTGCAGTAGCAGCAGTATTTCATGATGTATTAATAGTACTGGGTATATTCTCGCTTACGTATAAGTTCATGCCTTTTAATATGGAAATAGATCAGGCATTTATTGCAGCAATACTTACTGTAATTGGATATTCATTGAACGATACGGTGGTTGTATTTGATAGAATTAGAGAATTTTTCAATGAACATTCTACCTGGCCATTAAACAAAAACGTCAATGGAGCTCTAAATAGCACATTAAGTCGTACGCTTAATACATCGTTAACTACCTTATTAGTACTTGTAGCGATCTTTATATTTGCGGTACCATTAAGAGGGTTTATGTTTTCTCTTATTATCGGTGTGCTAGTCGGTACGTATTCCTCTTTGTTTATAGCGACACCAGTAATGTTTGATACGGTAAGTAAAGTAGGTTTAAAAACAAAAGAACCAAAAGAAGAAGAAAAGAAATAATAATCCTTTGTTATTGTAATTTGAAAAATCCGTTTTGAGTAATCAAAACGGATTTTTTATTAAATTTTATTGGTCTCAAATTCGGGTAAAAACCCTGCAATTTCATTGCAGCACTTTAGTAATGCGAAAAAATCTATATTT
>CANMLS010000052.1 GCA_947498785.1 uncultured Aquimarina sp.
TATGAGTCTCCCCCAGACCCCCTCTTTTCATCATCATCATAATAGATTTCATCTATAGAACAAAACTAAAGGCCTTCGTTGTTACCTTTTTTTGATGCCCTGTGTTATTCAATATTCAGATTTGATAAGACGTATAAAAAAGTGCGAGGTACGAGCCTGGTTTATGCCGTAGTTCAAAACTTAATGTTGTTGTTTTGCTGACAAAAAAAGGTAATGATGGATGCTTAGTAAGTGAATTAAAAAACTATGTGAAGTATAAAATGGAAGGGAGTGGAGCTAAACGCATAGATAGATTTCTGTAATTCACCAGAATAGGGCAGTATAAAAAGCTTTATAAAAGAACTACACGCGGTTGGGTACTCAGGTTTGAAAAATACAATAAATTATAAATAGCCATAAAAAGATTATTCAAAAAGCATATAGTTTTATTGATTATTTTAATAACTCCATAAATCTCATTTTATATAACTTTCCGATAGGAATCACATATTCATCAATTAATATCTGATTTCCCTCTACACTGTTAACATGAGCTAATGCAACAGCAAATGATTTGTGAACTTGAAAAAAATCGTCTTTTGGTAGCATTGTAAGTATATCCGAAATTTTTTCTCGTACAGTAATTGTTTCATTAATCGTTATCACTTTAGTATAGTTACCAGCCGCCTCAATATATTGGATGGCTTCTAAATTAACTTGAGTGATTTTTTTGTTTTCACGAAGGAAAATACTTTTTGTGCTTTCTTTTTCTCCAGCTATGTTTTGAGATTTTAATTTGGCAGTTGAACTGACAGCTTTATTAAGTGCTTTAAGAAAGCGTTCAAACCCAAAAGGTTTTAGTAGATAATCAACCACGTTTAGTTCGTAACCCTCTAGGGCATATTCTTGATACGCTGTTGTAACAATAACCTTAGGTGGTGAGGGCAACGTTTTTAAGAATTCAAAACCTTTTAACTTGGGCATGTTCAAGTCTAAAAAAATTAAATCAACTTCATTTTTATTCAAATACTCCAATGCTTCCAACGCATCGAAACAGCTTTTCTTCAATTCCAAGTTTGGCAGTAATTCACAATACCCCTTGATAATATCATGGGCAACGAATTCATCATCGATTATTAAATATTTTATCATAACCGTTTTATTGTTAATTGTGCTTTGTATACATCACCTTTTGTTGAAAAAGCTAAGGAATGGTTTTTTCCATAAACCAACTCTAGTCTTCGCTTTAAGTTTTTCAAACCAATTCCTTGCTGTTCATTGAGCGTATCTGCATCAAAATTGTTCTCTACTGTAAAGTGTATTTTATCCTTTTTTGCTGTCATATCAACATTAACGTAAGCATTCTCCCTTAAGTTTTCTACACCGTGCTTAAAGGCATTTTCAAGTAAAATAATAAATAGTAAAGGCATCACTTCATAACTTCCTTCAGAAATATTGATATCGAATCGAACTGCAATTTCCTTGTGATAACGCATTTTATGTAGCTCAATGTAATTCTTTAAATAATCCACTTCTTCTTCAAGCGTAACAACATCTTTTTGCCCCTCATAAATACTATATCGCATCATATCTGAGAGTTTAAGAATCAGCTCTTGCGCTTTCTTTGAATCCTTATCCACCCAACCATATAAATTATTAAGCATATTAAAAAAGAAATGTGGATTCACTTGACTTTTTAGATGTAACAACTCAGTTTTAGCCTTTTCATTTTTGAGTTCTAAAACAGCTTTTATTTGTTTAATAAGCCAACGAATTATTAAAAAGAAAAGAAGAATGAAGTAGAAGAGACTAAATACGATAAATGCGTCTTGGTCTTCGCCAAAGTAATCATTAGCTATAATAATGAAAAGCCCCATCATTATCATAAATGTTGGGAGCACCCATTTTGGAACTAGTTTTATATATTTTTTAAACCTCCATTTCATCCTCAATAATAGTTAAATAAAATTAAGTCATCAAATTAGTTGATGAACGTATTCCGACCAGGGACAAACGTCAATAAATGTATAATGAAATAACTTCATAACGCTAGAAAGGCTTTGTGTCACACCTACTAATCTATTTATCACAATTACTTGAGTAAATCTTAGTATGTCTATATGTTCGCTCAAAAATCAATCACTATAAAGTAGGAAAGTATGGAACTCATTATCGATAATTTATCAAAAACCTATTCCAATGGAATAAAAGCATTAAACAGCGTATCTCTGGAGATACCTACGGGAATGTTTGGCTTATTGGGCCCAAATGGAGCAGGAAAATCTTCATTGATGAGAACCATTGCAACGCTTCAGGAAGCGGATAGCGGAACAGTTACATTAAATAACTTGGATGTTCTTGAACAAAAGAATGAGGTAAGGAAGGTTTTAGGTTATTTACCACAAGAGTTTGGACTCTATCCCAGAATATCAGCTGAAGTACTCCTAAATCATTTAGCGGTTCTAAAAGGACTTACCAATAAAAAAGAACGCAAAGAAGTGGTAAATGCTCTCTTGCATAAGACTAATCTATACAAGGTTAGAAAACAGAATTTAGGAGGTTATTCAGGTGGAATGAAACAACGTTTTGGAATAGCACAAGCACTTCTAACGAATCCGAAATTACTTATTGTAGACGAACCTACCGCAGGATTAGACCCTGTAGAAAGAAATCGATTCTATAATCTGTTAAGTGAAATTGGAGAAAACACAATTGTCATATTATCCACCCATATCGTCGACGATGTTAAGGAATTATGCACAAACATGGCAATCATTAATGAAGGTACTATTCTGCTGAAAGGAAATCCTTTAGAAATCATAAAAGAAACGGAAGGAAAAGTATATCAAAAGACTATTGAGAAAGATGAACTAGAAGGTTATAAACAAGAATACAAGGTTATAGCGGAGAAACTGTTTCTTGGAAAACCAATTATTCATATTCTTAGTGAAAACAATCCAGGAAACGATTTTAAACAAATTGAATCCAGCTTAGAAGATGTTTATTTTTCACAGGTCTTCGGAGGACTTCAATAATCAACTCATTTCTTATTCAAACCAGCCTTTTAAACAACAAAACTATGTGGTACGAAATCTTCAAATTCGAAATTAAATACAGATTAAAACGTTTAGACACCTATATCTTTTTTGCTTTCCTCTTTTTGTTTTCATTGGTAGGCGTTGATTTCGTTTTCGGTGGTATCGATTTAGGCCCTATTAAAAAAAATGCGCCTATAGTTATTGCAAAGACAATAGGTGCAATCACAGGCATTTTTATGATTATAGCATCCATGATTATGGGGGTTCCTATTTTACGTGATTTTGAACACAAAATAGAATCATTAATATTTAGTAATCCAATAAAGAAGAGCGATTATTTATTGGGTAGGTTTTTGGGCTCTTTTGTTATTCTTCTTATTGTTTTTAGTGGTGTTTTACTGGGAATAATACTGGGGGATTATATGCCATGGCGGAACCCAAACGATTTAATGCCTTTTCATTTTTGGACCTATCTTCAACCATTTTTATTTATTGGATTTCCTACTCTGTTTTTTGGCGCATCGCTATTTTTTGTAACTGGAGCACTAAGTCGTAAACTAATTGTTGTATACACACAGGGTGTTATTTTCTTTGTCATATTCATTTTAAATAAAGCCATCACAAATGAATTTGTACAAGCAATTTTAGACCCTTTCTCTTTGACAACTTTAACAAAGATGACAGCGTTTTGGACAGTAGCAGAACGCAATTCCCAAACGATACCATTTAATGATGTGTTGTTATATAATAAGATGTTCTGGTTTATTCTGGGCATTGTAGTCTTAATTTTTGGATACCATAAATTCAACTTCAATATCGTTAAGAGTAAAGCACTCAAAAAAGGTAAACTACAGAGTTCTGATAGTTTAGATAATAATTCTGAATTCATAGATTCAATACCACATTTTAGACTCCACGAGAATTTTAAATCTCGTTGTATACAACTCTTGCAACATTCATTATTTTATTTTAAATCTATAACCAAAACTGTATCATTCTGGTCTATTGCAATTTGTGGCATTGTTATAATCTTGATTAACTCTATTAATTTAGGAACTGTTTATGGAGTGGATAGTTTTCCAACAACGTATTTGATTGTGGAGGAATTACAAGAGATGTCTTTATATTTTTTCATCATCATTCTTGTATTCTATTCTGGTGAACTGATTTGGAAAGAAAGAGATACCAGACTTAACTTAATTTATGATGCCACTCCTCTTTCAGACTTCTTGAACCTATCCAGCAAGTTTATCGGTCTATCCCTAACTTATGTGGTATTGATGGTGGTCCTGATTCTTTCCGGAATCGCCTTTCAAACTTTCAATGGCTATTACAAATACGAACTGGATGTTTATTTCTACGGATTTTTCATAGAGATTTTTCCGTTCCTGATTCTCTATACATTTATCGCCTTTTTCTTTCAGATTATTACTAACAATAAATTTGTTGGACATATTGCCACAATAGCGTTTTTCATAATAACAATTGCATTAGAACTTTTTGGTTACGGGCATGATTTGTACAATTTTGGCGGTAATAGCTTAGGCACTTACTCAGATATGAATGGTTATGGTCATTTCTTATTACCATATGTATTAATCAAAACGTATTGGTTTGTATTCTGTATAATTCTATTTACAATAGTCGCAACTATAACAGTTAGAGGAACGGAAACCAGTCTAAAGAAACGTTGGAGATTACGTAAAAGCCGTTTTACAAAATCTCAAGTAAAGATGAGTATTATTTCCTTCGCGATATTTGCATTGTTAGGTAGTTACATATACTATAATACCAATATTCTGAATCAATATTGGACAAAAACAGAACAATCAGAATACAGAGCCGGATATGAAAAGTCTTTAAAAAAGTTTGAATATCTACCCCAGCCAAAAATTGTGGATGTCAATTTAAAAGTAGAGTTGTATCCCAAAATAAGAAACTATTCTGCTGAAGGGTATTACGTTCTTGTAAATACAGAAAATAAGCCTATTGAAAATATTCATATTCAAAAATTAATAGAATCCCAAGTAGCTCTAGAATATGTGACTTTTGAAGGTGGTGCTACACTTGATGAAGAGTATATGGAATATGACTACCACATTTACAAACTAAAGAAAGCCTTACAACCCGGGAACTCCATCAAAATGAAATTCAAACAAACGCTCACTACAAAAGGTTTTGAAGAAAGTGGTTCAAATTCGAAGGTTGTAAACAACGGAACATTCTTTAACAATAAAGACTTTCCAACATTGGGTTATAACAAGAAGTATGAACTATCAGATGAGGATGATAGAGAAACTTATGATTTACCACCTAGAAAAAGTATGGCAGATATAGACCATAAAGCAGAACTTCAAAATGGAAACTCTGGTAGTGATGCTGATAAAATCAATTTTGAAATCATCTTAGGTACAGATTCTAATCAAACAGCAATTGCACCTGGCACATTACAAAATCAATGGATAGAGGACAATCGCAATTATTTTCATTACAAAATGGATAAACCTATGATAGACTTCTACGCTATCGTATCTGCTCGCTATGAGGTAAAGAAAGATATATGGACATCAACCCAAGATAGTTTAAATAAACCTGTTGCATTAGAGATATATTATCATAAAGGTCACGAATATAACCTTGATAGAATGATGGAGTCTATGAAAATGTCTTTCGATTATTATAGCACCAATTTTAGTCCATATCAGTTTCAACAAATGCGTATCATGGAATTTCCTCGTTATGCTGAATTTGCACAATCTTTTCCCAATACAATACCATTTTCTGAGTCGTTAGGGTTTATACTAGACATAGATGACGAAACGGATGTGGATATGGCATTTTACATTACTGCTCACGAAATAGCGCATCAATGGTGGGGGCTTCAGGTAATGGCCGCAAATGTACAAGGGCGACTCATGGTTTTAGAAACTCTCGCTCAATATTCTGCACTAATGGTCATGCGACAAAAATATTCGGAAGAAAAAATACAGCAGTTTTTGAACACTGAATTAGATTCTTACTTCAAAGGAAAAGCAAAAGAAAAGAATATAGAATTACCGTTAGATTTAGTCAAAAATCAAGACTATATATATTATAGAAAAGGAGCTATAAATATGTATGCGTTGCAAGATTATGTATCTGAAGAGAAGGTCAATCTTGCCCTAAGGCAATTTATTAAAGATTGGAATATTTATGATGGCAAGTTCGCAACCAATAGATATCCCACAAGCGCAGATTTATTAGGTTATCTTAGGGAAGTAACTCCAGAAAGCAAACAATATGTTATTACAGATTTATTTGAAACCATCACTCACTATGATAACAAAACTATCAATGCAGAATTTGAAACACTATCAGAAAATAAGTATAAAGTAAACTTAACCTTGGAATCAACCAAGTATCGTACTGATAGTTTCGGGATAGAAAAATCCATAGACATAAATGATTGGATTGATGTTGGTATTTATGGCGAAAGTGAGAACGGAAAAGAGGAACTCATTTACCTAGAAAAACATAAAATTACCAGTCAGACAACTCAATTGGAAATTGAAACAGGCAGAAGGCCACATAAAGCGGGAATTGACCCAACAAACACGTTAATTGATAAAAACACTCAGGATAATCTAAAAGTGCTTCTGGGTGTGAAAAATTAGCCAAACCGTGAATTTTGGGGCTGTAGGTCGATTCTCTAAAAAAAGATAATCTTAAATTCTGTTATACGTCCTTTTATTTCTTATCTGGTTTTCCGTATAAATATTTCGCTGCCGTATCTCCCATTTTGCTGTGATTATGCCCAATATTTGGTATGATTTCTAATTTCCAATTAAAATCATATTCCATTTTTTCTGCTATTGACTTTGATTGATGAAAAAAGAATTTAGCTCTTTCCAATCTATGCAGCCCTTGTAAATCTGCTGAATGGGAGCGTAACAATGTTCCACCTGTTTCACTTTCATTATCAAGTTCTCCAATAAACAGAACTAGATTTCTCTTAAATGAGGCTTTTAAATCTTCTTTACTGATAGGCGTATTTTTTATACCAAAAGGAAGTTCGGTATCAAAATCGGGAAGGGTGTAAAACCCAGAATTTGAGGCTAAAATTCGATTCACTTTTGAGGATATGGCACACACAGCCAATCTATGTAAAATCTGTCCTCCCGCTGAATGTCCAAAGGCATCATACTGAGTCTGATTAGAACCGAGTTTATTGACTACGAGGTCAAATATTCTATCAAAATCATTAAAAATCCACTTGTTCCTATTTAGATTTACTGTAAAGTTAAAATTGTCCTCATCCAGATTTACCATGTTCGTATTATCGATACGAGTAATGCTATTTTTTAAGTTAAGATTGCTTATCAATCCACATAAATGATAATCTTCAAAAGGATATTCATTTTCTGGATACATTGGGGAAAGTATAAGAACACTATACTTTTCCGATTCCTCTATCCACGCATCTCGGTAGCTATCTCCATTTCTTCCTGCACCGGGAATAACCAAAAGAATTTCAGAATCCTTTGTATAGTTTTTAGGTTTATGATAAAATACTTTTATTGGTTTCTTTTCTTTACCTAGTCCACCGTCGATTAAAAATTCTCCAGAACCTTCTTGAATGACAACTTCATTTAAAACTAATTGCTTTTTTTTAGTTAAATCATTTTTCTTAATAAGTGCCATATCGCAATGTGGACAAATACCAGGTTCAGAAAAGCTTAACTCATCACAAGATAAATCACAAGGGTTACATACATAATCGCCCTGTTTATTTTTACAGGAGAGAATGAAAAGTGATATTAGAAATATAAGTTTATAGACCTTCATTGATCGTTATTATTGTTGTTACTGTTTTAATCTAATTCAATCTCAAAATACTTTGCCCCATCAACAGGGTTATATCGGTAGGGTTCAATTTCATGAAACCCTACCTTTTTATAGAGATTTATAGCCGATTGCATTGTTGGAAGTGTGTCTAAACGCATTTTTTTATAACCTAATTGCTTTCCAATCTCAATCGATTTACTCAACATTCGTTTTCCTATTCCAAGACCACGAGCTTCTTTTTTTAGATACATTCTTTTTAATTCACAAATTGAGTCTTCCAATTCTCTAATTCCAAAACAACCCAATGGCGAACGTGCTTCATTATAGGTAATGAAAATCACTCCTTTTGGTCTTGAATATTGCCTTTCGATTTCTTCAATTTCATTGCTAAAGTTCTGAAACTCTAAATCAACTCCAATTTGTGAAGCATATTCTTTAAACAATTGAATAGCTGTTTTGTAATCTTTATCAGATTTTACTTCTGTGAACTCTCCTCTAAACATCATCTTTATTCACAATTAGTTTTTCATCCAATTCTTTGACCATTTTAATCATTCCTTTCAACTCTTCTTTAAAAAAAGGAATGTCTAAAGTCGTTGTGCTATGGAACTTAAAACCTAGACTTTCATAGAAAGTGATGGCATTTTTGTTAGTATCAATTACAGATAGGAAAAGGTTCTTTTTACCATCATCAATAGCCTTCTTAAATACATCTCTCAAAGCTAATTTTCCTATTCCCATTCCCTTATGTTCTGGAAGAACATATATCTTCTCTAATTCGATACAGCTTTCTGGTTCTAAGTTTGAAAGCGAACTGTTTTTAATTTTAATGAACCCAACGGATTTTCCTTGATGATTGATAAAGTAGTATTTAGTGTTTTTATCCGCTAAATCCGAAGTCAATCTTTCATTACTGAATTCTCTATCCAAATACCATTCTAATCCACCATCGTTCCAATGATGATGGAAATTTCGTGAATAAGCATCTATACAGGTTTTTCGCAATTCATTAATATCTTCTTTTAAAGCTCTCTTTAACTCCATAGTTGGTCACTTACAATTTCCCTTCAAATTCTTCCAACTTTTGCCATATACTGATAAACTCTTTTATTCCTTCTTTATCCAGTTCAGTATTTACGATTAGAATTTTTCCTATTTTGGTTTCTGTGTTGAAAAACATATGTGTTGCAACTCCAGGATCTCCTCCAGTATGCCCTATTTGTCCTTTAGCAGAAATTCCCATAAAAATGCCCATATTATATTCATCGTTATAGACGCTTTCGTTTCTTGTATCGTAATTTTTATCTTTTAGCTGTGCCTTAAATAGTTCTTTATAACTATCAGTAGTCAATATTTTTCCATTTCCACTATATCCAGAAATTAATTCTACTAGGTATTTTCCCAAATCATACGATGAAGTAATTAATCCTCCATCAGGATAATTTATCAATCTATAGAAGGCCAATTCGGTTTCTGTATCTTGATAAAGTTTTGAATGTTTTGAAAAATCAACATCTTCAAATGACCAGCCTGTACTAGACATTTTTAAAGGTTTAAAAATATGTTGTGTTGTAAATTCAATAAATAGTTCGTCTGTTGCTTTTTCAAGGATAAAGGCTGCTAGCCCCGCTGCTATATTTGAGTATTCGAATTTATCTCCTGGCTTCTTTTTTGAAAAGACCTTTTTCTTGTACCATTTGCCCTTAGGGCTTAATATTTCCTCCAAAAATTGGCCTTGAGGCATTATTTCATTTGGCAATCGAAAATTGCTATTCACCTTAGCTCCCTCGTTATTTTCAACCTTTAGAACATATCCATTTCGTTCATATTGAGAGGGGTCTTGTATACTTGAAGTATGTGTTGCCAATTGCCTTATTGTAATAGGGATATTTGGAAAATGTGGGTTTATTACTTTAAAAGGCAAGTATTTATTTATTGCGTCGTCAAGATTCAGTTTACCCAATTCTTGAGCTTTTAGTAATGCAATACCAATAAAAGTTTTAGAAATAGATGCAATGTTCTGTATCGTATTCTCCGAGTATTTTTTGTTTTCCTGCCTATCAGAGTATCCAAACCCTTTTGCAAACAATATATCTTGATGATTTACGATAGCTACTGAAAATCCATTAATATGGTCTCTTGCATAGATTTCTTCTAAATCATTATTTAGGTTTTCATTAATTGAATTATTGACCTGACCATAACTTTGGCTAAACCATATGTTGAGTAGAATTACAGTAATTAGCTTTGTTATATTTTTATTATGCTCCATTTTCAATAATTTGTTTGATGGTTGTTAGCACACCATTCCAAAACTCATCGGAACGCTCCTTTTTCTTTTCGGTAGGAATATTATCTTCTGTAATGGATAATTGTATTGAACCACTATCTTCAAATATGTCAAATGTCCAGGTCCTATAGTTTTCAGGCTCATCTGGTAGTCCGTCAAAATTGCTCCAATGTGTATATTGAAGTTGCTTATTTGTCTCTACTTTTATAAGTACTCCTTTTTCTTCAAATTTATTTCCGTTGAATTCTCCATTGAATGTAATTGGATTTCCTACCTGCCAATCTGTTACAACTTCCGCTCCGAAAAAATACTCCTTAGCTATTTCAGGTTCAACTAATGCTTCCCAAACCTTAGATGAAGAAGCGTTAATGTTGATTGAAGATTTTGATATTAATTCTTTACTCACGTCGTTTTCTTTTAATGTAAGACTATAATCATCAATAGAACTATTGATAACAATGATTCGTCTAGGTCATTTTTATTCTTCTAAATTTATTGGTCGAAATCCCATTGCGAGTAACCAACCTATAAAGACAAGCATAAAAATTCCGTTTTGTATGAAAAGTGCGAAAGGCACCGAAATTCCAAACATTTGTAAAGCTCCACCAACAAAAACTATTGCAGACGCCAACAATCCCCACAACCCCAGCCATTTGGCAATGAGTTTGGTTTTAAACAACGCATAAAACAAAACAGTTCCACCAATACTATACAATAACAATATTAAAAAGTGAGTCCAGTAATACCCGTCATAAATAGTTTTGGATAATGCGGTAAAGTGTTGCGTATCTGTCATGGTGTTGGCAGCAAATTCTGCACTTACCGAAATTAGCGTGATGTGTAACACATTACTAAAGGTTACAATAGCAAAATTTACACAGGCAATTCCAAAATATGCAATAGCCAACCGTGAGCTATATTTTTTTATAAATGGAAATATGAATATAGCTATGAGAATGATAATCGCACTCCCTAGCATATCCAAGCCGATGGCAAGTTTCATTTGACTAGTATTCTCAAAGACGTTCGATAGAAATTCAGTAGTGTTAGCCTCACCTTCTGTGAGACCTCGAAAAGCTGTTCCTACAGCTCCTGCAATAAAAGTTACTAAAAAAAGAAGACCAAGTAATCTTCCATGTTTCTTTGTTGATTTCATAATGATTGTTCTTTTGATTGATATTATTTATTCTTAAATTTTAATCTGAAATAAATCGTATTTGTTACTATTATTAAATTTTCAAGCATTAGTAAATTCCACTATTATTTGTTGATGTTGAGGAAATTGCGCTATTAATTCATTCCTACTCGGAAGTACAAAATCGCTAAAATCAAACCCAGGAGATACCGTACAACCTGCCAAAGAATAATCATTCTCTCGAATAACTTTTGCAGCAAACCAATGATTGCCCGGTACTATAAATTGAGGTACTTCGCCATTCGAAAAATCGCGACCTATTACGTATTTAGAATAGTCTCCTGTTTGTGAAATGATATGGAGCTCAATGGGAGACCCATCATAAAAATGCCAAATTTCATCTTGCTTTATTTTATGAAACGCAGAAAACGTTTCTGAGGTTAACAGAAAGTAGATACAGGTTGAATAATTTCTTTTACCATCATAATCTGAATTCAGACCTTGTTTATCAATTTCTTCTTTACTTCTATAAGTTTCTTTAAAATAACCGCCTTCTGGATGAGATTTTAAATCTAGCCTCTTAATCAACTCCGTTATTCCAACCATATAAATGTTTTATTCAGTAATTATTTCTTTTAGATTCCATCGAAAAATTCCTTTTTCGGTCATTTTTGCACCAAGTTTATTATAAAATTTAATGGCTTTTATATTATCCTTTTGCACTTCCCAACGGATTAAATTAATGCCTTTATCCGCACAAAAATCTTGTGCATATCGCATTAAATGCAAACCAACTTTTTGTCCTCTATATTCACTTGTTACATATAAGTCATCTAAGTTCATATAATCACATCCGTTCCATATAGAATAGTTCCAAGTATAGGAAAGGTAACCAACGACTTCACTGTTAATTTCTGCTAACAAAGCCCCAAATTTTGGATTCTTATCAAAACCTGAACGCAGCATTTCTTCAGTATTTGTAACCACAGATTTTTCTTGATTATGATATTTTGCGATTCCTAAAATCAGATTATATAAGGTGTTAATATCATTTTTTGTTGCTTCACGAATTTTTATCATAGTTGAATTAGAATTTAATTGTTGATATTCGGCTCATTTAATAGGGTCTATTTTTTACTGGCATCCTCTGTGCTGATTGGTAAAATAACCCTGCTAGGATACTTAGCACTATGATATAATTTTAGTTGTACCTTTTTTGAATATTTACTAGACTGACTAGAGGAATCTTCCCAATAATTGTAATTTTTCTGAGTATTAGGAGAATCTATGAATGAGAATACCAATCTAATCCTACTTCCTTTTTTAATAACTCTACTGAACATATTTCTTCCTTCAAGAGTGTACTTAACAATTTTCCCTTTCGGAACTTTTTCAGTTTTTTCTAAGCTATTCCTATATCTCGCTCTTAAAAACCCTTCTTGTAAATAGATAGATTTATTATCACTCGTTATTTCGTATGCCGCAAACGTAAAATCTGTATCCTCAACATTCATAGAGATATGGGCTTCTAACTTAATCTTCCCATTAACAGTGATATTTTCATTAAATGGAGTGGAATTGTATATTAAAATGTCATCATCATTTATATAGTTTTGACTTATATAATTATTACCATTACTGTCTTTGTAACTTGGGTTGGTAATTCCTTTTTTTGACGAAGGATTATGTATAATTGAATCGGGCTCTAAATCATCATTTAGAGGCTCTTTCATTAAATCGCCTGAAAAGAAAACATCTTTAGCTTCTGAGTGCATTGAGCTTAGATAAAGAACTTTCTCTCCATTAGAAATTGAATTTAAACCTGCAGCATGTTTCCATAGATTACTACCCATTTCATAATACATCAATCGATTTTTTAATAGTATTGGTTTTTCTCCTTCTTTTAATGTCCAATTAAACCAATCGAGGTATAGTTGATTCATATTAATTACTGCATTTTTCCCAAACTTAAGACCTCCTAGTTCACTTTTTGGGTTTCTTGTTCCACCATGGCTCCATGGACCAATTAATAAATAATGATTTTTCTTAGAACTAGGGTTGCCATATTCCATATGACCATTATAATAAAGAAGAGTACCTACTTGGTCTCCATCAAAATGTCCAGTTATTGATAGAATCGGGATGTTTATTCTGTAGTTTTCTTTTGGAGTCAAATAGAAACCTTTCCAGAATTCATCATGAGTGGGATGCTCAAGCCATTTTTGAAATACTTTATTTGGAGCACCTACAATACTATCGTATTTGTTAAATGGCAGCCCATTATTATACAATTTTTCTCGCTTAACTTTCCAGAAATCCTCCTGAAATAAGTTGCCGTTGTATGTTTTACCACCAGTAAACATTAGCCAACGCAGAGAGTAAAGAGAAAAGATATTGTTGTATTTAGGGAAATCTCTTCCTGGTCCTACTGAAGCTATTGGAATTATAGTTTTTAAATTCTCAGGGAAATGTTTTAGGGTAAGCCATTGACTCATGCCTCGGTAAGAACCCCCAAACATTCCAATGTTTCCATTACACCAATTTTGTTTTGAAATCCAATTGACAATATCATACCCATCTTTACCGTCATTTTCAAAAGGAATGAATTCTCCTTCAGAATTTCCTCTACCTCTTGAATCTACTGTGATAAAAACATACCCATTTCTTGCAAAAAAAAGGCCTCTGGAATGATTCTCATCAGAAACATAAGGAGTGATAATGAGAATTACCGGATACTTTTTAGTTGAATCAGTTGGCAGGTAGATATTAGATGATAAGTCTATTCCATCGGACATCCCAACTTTTTGATAGAAATTAATATTTACATCTAAAGAATCTAGTGGTATGTTTTGTGCATATAATTTGTTAAATAACACAAACCAAATAATTAGACTAAAAAGCATCTTGTTTTTCATTTTCAATATTCCTTTTAAGTTGGTTTCATAATGCGAATCTCAGAGCAAAATTTCTCATACTCTAGTAAAAATTCGCTGGCATGTAACCCATCTATTAAGGCATGATGTCCTGAGACGGAAACTGGCATATAAAATTCATCCCCTTTCTGATATATCTTGCCTAATCCTAGTTTTGGGATCGAGTCCTGTATTCCTGACCTTCTGGGATGTTGAATACTATTGAACGAAATCCAAGGCAGCACAGAGGTGTGTATCATATCATCCTCTCCGTAATTCGTATCAAGCGGCCTTCCTTCTTTTACTATTTGGATTTCTTCTTTTGCATGCTTTTCAAAATCGGATAGGTTTTCATGATAATCAAAACATGCAAAACCAAATGTGTTATCTTCTTTCAAAATGGTACATCCACCTCTTATTTTTTCGTGAACTATGATTTCATCATCTTTTATTCGGTACCTAAATTCTTCAATCCCGTTTGCTACTTTCAATATCCCATAAAATGATGTAATAAAGAATGAAACCTGATTTTCTATCGAATACAATTTTAAATTGTTCACATTGACATCGGCACAGATATTAAAAAATGGGTCTTCGAACTCAAGAAAATTCAAATAATGTTCTTTTCTTGACCATTGTTCTACATCAATTTTCCTCATTTATTTTTTAATTTCATTAGATATTATTTTTAATAATCATTTTAATGATGATAGTTTAGCTCTTATGCCATATTTAGCCTTTATGTCAAAACTCAAGGGTTCATTTTCTCTTTTTGCTAAGTACCCTTTTCATCACTTTTTCATGCAACTCATAAATCCAATTCTCTGTTTGAGTTGAGAATTTATAGGTCACGCTATTCTGTTTCTTATAAAGTTCAATGTATTCTATAATGAAAAACGTCGAAGGCATGTCAATAAATTTTTTGATGTAATATTTTCCATAAACTCGCTCCAATTGCCTGCAAATCTCAAAACCGACAAAATACATAGGGCTATCCCATTGTCCTCCATAACCCAAATTATACAACAATTCATAATTTGCGTTTTTTTGTTCAATCATAGAGAGCATAGATTCAAACAGATAGAATGATTCATTCAGTTTGTTCAGATTTCGATTGTATTTCTGTTGCAAGAATTTTGAATATTTATGAGAGCTTTTTAGTAATAATGGATTTGCTATATAAGATGCTGTCCCCTCCATATATAGATTTTCCAGAATTTTGTATAGTTGATTTTTTTCGGTGTTTAGGATGGATGCAAACTCCGTTTTATTGTATTCATTTCTTTGCTGTAAAATATGATAGACTTCATGAGTAATCAATAATATGGCACCCTCTATGTCATTGCTAAAATATTGAAGTTCAATGTTGAATGTATTATCATCTATGGTATAACCGTCTGAATTTCCACCTACAACCAGATTAATTGTAATTTTTTTGTTGTCACCATTTTTTAAGAAAGAAATCAAGTTGTTATGAATACTTTTTTCTAAATACTCCAAACTATCATTTAGCATCTCCATCGTTGAAATCACTTCCTTTAATTCACGTCTAATTTTTTTAAATCTAAAAGCATCTGTTTTAGAAGAAGGATTAGATATTTCAGCTAAAAAATTTGATTTTGTCAATAGTTTGTCAAATTGCCCATCATGGCTTATCATACCAATTGTACTTTCCAATTCTAGAATATCCTGTGCTTCGGATAAATCAGTACTATTACTACTTAAATATTGTATGGTTTTTAAAGAATTCTCTACGTTGATTTCAAGATTCAAATCCTGACTATGCATTGAAAAAGTAAACAAGATTAGGATTAACAAAAAAGGTGTTTTCATGTTCTATTATTTTTACTGAAGCTATATGTATGAATTTTTTTGTTCTGTTTTAATGATCCGCACCCACATTCGAAGCATCTGGGACTGTAATTCCATCCCAAGCTTTCATATTTGGATTTGTTCCATTAGCAACACCCAATTTTGGTGGGATTCCAACGCCATTGAGTGCTGATGTATAACATTGGGAATCGTTTATAGTTACATTAACTGTGTTTATACCAATACCTATCGAAAAGTGGTTGTTTACATCATTATATCTAGTAATCTGCTCAAAAACACCATTGGTTATTTGAGTCTCGTCTCCAGAATTCGTATTGGCCCCTACAATAATAACATCTCTCATATACACATCTTCACAACCACGATGCATTCGTAATCCGTTTTTAGATGTTATATTGGAGTTAAAATAAGAATCCACAATCACCAAATTTTGTATAGATTGAAACCTATTATTTTGAGCATCAGATTCTAGACGTACGTTGGCAAGAATAAAGTTTTTACCCCTAAAATCTGTTCCATTTTTACCTTGAATAAAAAGAGCCCAATCACCATCGTTGTTTCCATTTATGACTTCGAACGTAGAATTTATAAGTGCTACGCGATTCCATTCTGACCCTGTGCCTGAGAAATTGTTTAAATCACCACCTTGGGTAATTGAGTGTAGATTATCTATCAAAATATCTCCTTGTTCACTGTTCATGACAACTGGGCCAGTTGTCACTAATCCACCTACCCATCGTATTCTCGTACCTGAAAAGGTTAAACCACCTTGAATTTCTGCCAAATCTTCCAAAATGAATTCACAATCATCACAAGTTATGTCAACGCCATCATAGGTGCCTGCCGATACTTTAGCAGATACACCATCAATGGAAACAACCTCTTGTAATTCGGCATTATTGGTTATGGTTCTTTCTTCTGTAATTTCAGGTTCAAGAGGCCATTCAATGTCCGTTACAATATCAGGAAGTTCACCCAAGTCATACTTAGAACTATTTGGGTTACTAGGATTTGTATTCTTATTATCATCGCTATTGCAAGCCGACAAAACGAATACCAGGAGAAGTGTCACAAATCTTTTTTCTAACATAGATTCAGGTTTTATTTACTGAAATAAACTCTAAGGCAAGTTGTTGGGCTACCATTCAGGAATAATTCGCTCTTGTAGCTTTCCAAAATAAGAACCCTCAATTTTTTTCCCATCGTCATCAACCAAACTATACTTAATGTTGTATGAATCATTTTCTTTTGAAACGGTCAACTCTCCACTGGTTATTTTTAACCTAACATTACTAATACCTAAACAGTTATCGATAGACTTATAGTCATAGAAAACTTCTGAATTGCTCATGATTCCTATAGAGCTGTCATTAGTGGTGTATTGGTATTTTCCGGGTATCAATTTATCATTGGGATTCAACCTTAGCCAAATGGATACTCCATGATTCAGATTCTCCACATACGGGCATGGGCGGTTTTCAGGGTCTGTAATTGACATATACTCTCCATCTATGAATCTAAGGGCAAACCAACCTATTTCACCATCCGAACTATAATCTGCGAAGTATCCGAGGGGATATTCCTCTAAGTATCCATTAGGTGTTATATAGGAACTACCTCCATCAATCTTAAATTCAGAAATGGGAGTATCAGGTTCAGGACTATTATTGTCATCAGAATTGCATGCGCTCAGCAGCATCAGAATCAAAAAAGAAAAAGTTTTAAATGTGTTTTCCATAGGAATAATTTTAGAATTAGTTCTTTTTTTATAGATAAGATTTGAGGTTACTATAAAGTGTAAAAGTATTAAATATCATTTTATTATTTTAATTTTAGTTACTATTTATTTAATATTAGTTAATTTGTAACCAATTTGTAACATCATAGACGCGTTAAGAAATCAAAGGTTGCGCCTCAGTGAGTTAAAAAATCGTCGAATACGACCTTAAATAGGTTGAATTAACAAATCAGTGGATTAGCCATATTACACATTCATCATTGTAAACATTGGGCGTTTTCAAATACAAAATTTGAATTGTGGAAAAACCCTATAGTAAGGCAAAATTTTATTACGACTAAAAATTATACCCAACAAAAAACCATAGGTTGTTTACAAACTTGTGCTTTTCAATGGTAGTTTCGTCCCATTGCTGTTCTGGAATATCATTAAAGTAATACCGAAATGGTATAGAAGCGTTGATGTAAAGATGTTTTATGCCGAATAGATTCATTTTTTGAAACCCGACACCCAAACCGACAGTCGCCGTATGGTTATTTATGCTTCTATCGGATATAAGGTGTTCATATTTATCATTGACATACCCAGCGCTACCGCTGAAATAGAAAAGCTTCCGTTTTCCAAAGAAACGGTCATAATTGAGCTCATATATCCTAAAATAGCCTTCAACGTCATCTCCGTCAACCGCTGCTGCCTCCCAATCGCTTGATAAATGTCTTTCTGTTAATTTGATTTCTCCAATGGCCAATCGAATTTGATTTTTAGGATTGATTCTATAGCCAACTTCACCGGCAAAATTTTGAAATTCATTCATAGTCATCTCTAGAGTTTCATACCCTATAAAAAACTTTTTTGTTTGTTCCTCTTGCGCATTTGCATAACACGCTGTTAAAAGAAATAATACAATTAATCTAATCATCATTTTACATTTTTTATATTAATAAATTCATGCAAATGACGAGAAACCCTTTAAATAAAAGGCTTCATCTTACCTATTGGCACCACAAGTATTATTTTTTTGGATTATTTTTTTGCAAATTTTCAACATCTATGGTTTTGAGGTATTCCGAAGGTGTTACCCCATTCATTCTTTTAAATACCCTGTTGAAGGTTGATTTTGAATTAAAACCACAGTCATAAGCAACTTCAATGAGTTTATAATCACCATATTTTGGAAGGGCTATTCTATGTTTGAATTCATTTACCCTTTTGGAGTTTATGTAATCATAGAAGCTTTTTCCAAATTCTTCATTGATGAGCTGCGAAACATAATTCGATTGTATGTCAAGTCTTGAAGACAAAAATGAAAGTGATAGTTCCGGTTCAAGAAATAGTTTTTCATCATCTATTAATTTTAGCAAACCTATTTTTATGAGTTGGCGTTTTTCTTCTGTAAGTCCAGACTTTGCATAACGGATATTAATATTTGCCCCGTTTGGTTCAGATTCTTCGTTAATATTATCATTCTTTATTTCTAAAGAAGATTGATTTGAGAATATATGCCCCTGTTGAATACCGAAAACTCCGATTAGCGAAACGAACAATGTTGCTGCAAAGAAAATATGATAATCCTCACCAAATGGTACTATTATCCATATAGAAAGCAACCCATAAATCAAGTATTGAAGCCACTTTAGGTTGATTCTATCAATATTTGAAAACCTTGTCCTAATTTTCTTTTGGTGTCTTTTTATCAAAGCAAGATTCCAAAGTGTATAGGCGAGACCAGATATTACAATCATAATCCAATTCACTTTTATGAAAGTTTCATAGCCTTTACCTTCATTGGCAAATACAAATAATTTTTGTTCAGTTGGTAAACTGTAAAAATCAATGAGGTATACATTGACCAAAAGAAATGGCAGAAAATGAATCCAATTATTTATTCGCCCATATTTATTGAATTCAATGAGGTGTGATGTGTACATAAAAAGAAACGGTCCGTGTAGCAAGGGAAACGGAATAATAACTCCGGTCAAGAAACCATAGCCTAGGATATCCCCAGAATAATCTAAGTAGAATAATGATTGATGAAGGCCAAGGATTATAAGCCATGCGAAAAGAACCTTGTCAGCACCACTTTTCCCTCTCTTAAGCAAGAGAAGGAAAGCTAAAAACAATGAAATACAAATTCCAAATATAAATACCATTTTTGCTATTTTTTAATTCAAAGACTTCTATAGCAAAAAGAATCAAACTTTTTATTGATAACCGATTTGTAAATCTATCATATCCAGTTCTCTTAATCTATAATATGGAATACATTGTTGAAATTCCTTAAGCCAGTTATTTCAAAAACTGGTTGATTAGTTTTTAGTAGTGTTTATCAAATTAATTACGTCATGCTCAAAGTCTGCAAACCGAATTTCCTCACTACCAAATTTATTATCGATTGCGCTGTTATTTAAATAAAAATAAACAGATTCCTTCCATGATTCCTTGCTAGAAGGAGACAACTTCATTACCCTACTTATAACTTCTTCTTGTAAGCTGATAATATAAGCTTCTTCATATAACTTGGTTTCATTTCGCACCACCAACCCCTCATTGGATTGAAAATAAACCAACGGAACAGCCGTAATATAAGGGTCAACCTTGAATACATTGACAAAACTCAAACTTTCACTTTGATTGGGGTTTTTAAAATAGTTGGCGTTACGTAAAAAATTCGATGCAATACGAATCTTCTCTACTTTGCTAATATCTAGGTCTGCTAATTTCTCTTCTGATAAAAAAAGACACAATTTTTGCCAAATCGTAATCCCAACAGAATAATTTGAAACATAAAATCTGTAAGCAAATGAATTGCCCTTATTCACGGTTGATTTAATCTTTAAATTACCTGTATTTAAAGTCGACGCAATATTTCTTTCTCCCCAATCAAAATTTTTGAAAATCTTTTCGAAAAAAATAAACAATAGGGCGTCTATTTCACTCTTTTTTTCTCCATCAGCAGACCAATATGCCTCACCTGGTCTATCGATAATAGATATAACCTTATTTGCCTTTAGCCCCCATAAGGAAAACTCTTCAAAGTCATCACTAAATAATTTATCATCAGAATCCTTATTTTTTTCCTTTAGAAGGTCATATGCTTTTGAAAACTCTTCCTCCAAAATCGGATACAATGGGTCTTTCTCCGAGAGACGTTCTTTCAAAACCACCAAAATTTGCTCTCTAAGTTTTTCAGACATCGGTTTTTCATATGCTGCGTCACCTGGCTTTAAAACCTGATTGATATAGGGTCTTATATTTTGCGATTTACTTCCAAAATAATGTCCCGGAGATTGAACCAATGCCTCGGCTAGTTCGCTTTGAAATCGGAAAAATGATTTCTTTCCTTTTTCTCCTTCTATATCCACTTCCATTTTAAAAAGGAAATGGTTTAAATCTTTTTTCATTGGTATCTCTGAATTAAGGGTTAAACATAATAATTATTTCTTTCCCCCAATAAGAGTTAACAATATATTTTTATTAACTATTATTTAGTTACTATTAACTTTAACATTTTATTTAGTAACTATATTTTGGATAATTATTTTATAAATTCTAATCTTACACTTTCATTTTTTTGACTCTTGCTTGAAACAGAAAAGAACTCAAAAATTGATAAGTAATTATTTTAAAAAAAGAAAAATGTCAAAAATAATAGTTGTCGGAAGTTCAAATACTGACCTCATAATTCGGTCTCCATATTTTCCTAGACCAGGAGAAACCGTCATCGGGAGTCAATTTAGGATTCGACAAGGAGGAAAAGGTGCCAATCAAGCAGTAGCGGCTTCACGATTGGGAGGAGAAGTGTGTTTTATAGCAAAGGTTGGGAACGATAATTATGGAGATAGTGCTGTAAGAGGTTTTTTGGCCGATAATATTCAAACTGATTACGTCTTTAGAGATGATGAGTTGTCCACAGGTGTTGCTATAATCACTATTAATAATCAAGGACAGAACACCATAATTGTAGACCCAGGAGCAAACCAACAACTTTCATCGCAGGATATTGCTAAGTCTATCAAGGAAATAGAAACGTGTTCCTTTATCCTTATTCAATTAGAAATTCCTATTGCTGTCGTAGAGCATATAATTGAGTTAGCAGTTCAATTACAGAAAAAGGTCATTCTAAACCCTGCTCCGGCGACCAGGTTAAAAAAAGATGTTTATCACAAAGTTTATTTGACAACTCCAAATGAAACTGAAGCTTCATTGTTAACGGGGGTGAACGTTAATGATGCTCTATCGGTTTCAAAAGCAGCAGACATATTTTTAGCCGACGGAGTTGAAAACGTAATTATCACTTTAGGAGACAAAGGAGCCTACTTTAAAAACAAGTCCCAAGAGTTCCATATTCCTGCAAATAAGGTCAAAGTCTCAGATACCACAGCAGCTGGTGACGTTTTCAATGGAGCATTGGCAGTTTCATTAACAGAAGGAAAGAATTGGAAACAATCAATATCATTTGCAAGCCATGCCGCTTCAATTTCCGTTAGCCGATTTGGAGCTCAATCTTCCATTCCGTTCAGGCATGAAGTTGATACTAAAACCCATAAAACCTCATGAGCAGAAAACAAATAAAATACTGTAAACAATTAAAGAAGAAAAATCAATTTCATCTTCTTGCAAAATTTCAATTCCTATTGTTATCCATTGTACTAACCTTAAGCTGTTGTAAAAACAGTAATACCATAACTCAAAAAGAAATGCATAACCTACCATCTTATGAAGAAACTAGAAATCAATTAATTCAGGACAACAAAGAAGAAGCCTTTGATGCAGATATTAAGCTATCGGATAAGGAACAAATACTGAATGGAAAATTGATTGAGCTAAGAGAAGAATTTGAGCAAAACCTTAAGAGTAACAAAATCCCTTTCTACAACCAGCCTTTTTTAAAAGTAAAATCACTTATAGACTCTACCTCACTTTATCAAATCTTCAAAACAATGCCTAAAGGCGGTTTGCTACATAGTCATAGCATAGGATTGACTGATATTGACTGGTTAATTAATGCAGCAAAAAACACCCCAGAATGCTACGTTTATAATATGCCAGATAACAAATTATACCTATACGGGCAATTGGGTATTTTTCAAAAGGATGAAGTTCCTAAAGGGTTTGTTAATCTAAAACAGAAAATTGAATCAGATTCAGGATTCATCGAAGAACTAAGTGATTTATTAGTTCTAAAAAGAGAATCCTTATCAGAATCCATAGACCATTGGGTAGAATTTGAGAATGGATTTAATCGAATTCGGCACTTAATCAATTACCGACCGTTTTTTCAAAAGTATTATCGACAAGCGTTCTTAGACCTCCTAGAAGACAACGTAAATCATGTTGAAGTTCGAATGATTTTTGAAAATCTTTATGATTTCAGAACTGCTACATACCCCTTTGAAACTATAATTACGGATATTCAAAAAATCGTAACAGACATTCAAAAAGATGAACCCAAATTTACCGCAAACTTAATCTATACGAGTCTAAAGTTTTTAAGCGTTGAAGAAATAGACCAACAGATTGTCCGAGCGTTTGAGTTCAAGAAAAAGTTTCCGGATATGATTACCGGTTTTGACTTGGTGGCGGAAGAGGATAGCGGTAATAGTATATCATATTATCAGAAAAGTTGGGAAAAACTAGATTCTCTTGAATTGGAGTACGGCGTTGAATTACCCCTTTTCCTTCATGCTGGAGAAAGTAAATCAATTAAAAATACAAACCTTTTTGATGCGGTTCTTTTAAATAATAAAAGAATAGGCCATGGTTTGAATTTAGTTTTATTCCCACAAATACTTAAGCAGGTCAAGGAAAAAGACATGCTGATAGAACTAAATCCTATAAGCAATCAAGTTTTAGGATTCATCAACGACTTTCGAAACCACCCAGGTAGGACAATGCTACAAAACGGAGTTCAATGCTCAATAAGTAGTGATGACCCAGCGGTATTTGGCTACCAAGGTTTAAGCTATGACTTCTGGGTAGTATTCACTGCTTGGGAACTAGATTTAAAAGCTATTAAAAAACTAGTCTTCAACTCCATTACATATTCTTCTTTGAACGATGATGCAAAAAAAACAGCATTGCAAAACCTCACGAAAGATTGGGGCGATTTCATTGAACAGGCAGCATTAATAGTAGAAAAACAGAATTAATAAACCCCAAATAGTACAAAAAGATGATTAGAAAATTTATAATAGATACCGATACGGCATCGGATGATGCCGTAGCATTGATTATGGCGGTCAACCATCCAGGCATCCAAATTGAAGCAATTACTGTAGTGGCAGGAAATGTGAGTTTAGAACAAGGTGTGCAAAATGCCATGTACACATTGAACCTTTGTAATGTGACGTTACCTGTCTACCCAGGAATAGATAAACCCTTGCTACGACAGCCAAAACCTGCACATCATATTCATGGTAAAGATGGGATGAGCGATATCGGCCTAAACCTCTCTGGTTTTGTCCCTGAAAAAGAGCATGCTGTACAAACAATCATAGATAAGATTCATCAATTTCAAGGCGAAATAACATTAGTCTGTTTAGCACCTTTAACCAATATTGCCATTGCTTTGTTACTAGATAAGACCATCGCCAACAAAGTAAAAGAGTGCATTATTATGGGCGGAGTGGGACAAGGTAGGGGTAATGTCACCCCATTGTCCGAATATAACTTTTGGTCAGACCCCGAAGCTGCTAAAATTGTTTTTGAATCAGGAATGCCCATAAAAATGATAGGCTGGGATATTTCTAGGGAATATGCGGTCTTTGATAACGAAGACGCGGAAGCATTAAGGGAAATTGATACCAAGTTGTCAAATTTCTCAGTTGATATACAAAAAGTATTGATTGAGTATGCCCAACAAACATCTAAATTAAAAGGTTTTGACCTTCCCGACCCTATTGCTATGGCCGTAGCATTGGATGAAACCGTGGCAACCGAAACCAGAGAGGCCTTTGTAACTATTTTGACCAATGACGATGATTCCCGAGGGCATAGTATGATGAACTTTAATGGAATCACTTCAAATAAACCCAATGCAAAAGTGGTTTTAAAAGCAGATAGGAAAAAGTTCTTACAGATGCTTTATGCTGCCTTATCAAAAGACTGTTCAGTGTCAGATTTAAATGAATATTCAAGCCATTCGGCTTCTTAATAAAAGAGTATATGGATATTAAGAAACGATTGATTATTCTAAATTTTCTTGAGTATTTCTCTTTTGGGACATGGTTGCTTTCTGCTGGGGCATACATGATAGTTACATTAAAATTTACAGGGTTGCAGGTAGGTGCCGTATATGCAACTTTAGGTATTGCATCAATGTTTATGCCTCCACTCCTAGGAATAATAGCAGACAAATGGTTAAATACTGAGAAATTGTTTGGTGTATGCCATCTGATTTTGGCGGTACTATTTATGCTTTTATCACAAGCATCTAGTTTTGAGGCTTTCTATATGTTCATGTTGCTTATCTCAATGTTTTATATGCCAAGTCTAGCATTGAATAAGTCCATTGCGTATCATTTCTTGGAAAAGGGTGGGCATAATCCCGCAAAGATATTCCCGTCAATACGTGTTTGGGGAACGGTTGGCTTTATACTTGCGGCTTGGGCCATAGATTTAATGGAGTTAAAATTTGTCAAAGAACAATTTTATATGGGAGCTTCGATATCCCTTATTTTGGGCGTTTATGCTTTTCTTCTACCTACAATACCCATTGATAAATCAAAAGGTAAATCGCTACTTCAACGCTTTGGTTTAGATGCTTTTGAACTATTCAAGGATAGAAATACGGCTATCTTCCTATTCTTTTCATTTCTATTGGGTACCGTTTTGCAGATTACCAATATATGGGGTGTTCCTTTTTTGGATGACTTCAAAATAAATTATGCAGATTCTTTTGCGGTAAAGCACTCCGTTGTTTTAATGTCATTGTCCCAAATGTCAGAAGTAGTTTTCATTCTAGCAATCCCTTATTTCTTGAGAAAATTTGGAATCAAAAAAATTGTAATAATAAGTATCCTTGCATGGGTTTTTCGTTTTGGCTTCTTCGCCATCGGAACACCTGAAGGTATCGGTTTGATTTTCTTGGTTCTATCGATGATTGTTTATGGGATGGCATTCGATTTCTATTTTGTTTCTGGTTCATTGTACATAAACCATATTGCAGATACCAAAATACGTTCCGGTGCGCAGGGCGTATTTCTAATGATGGTCAATGGTTTTGGAGCCGCTTTCGGAGGGTATGCAAGTGGGTTTATAATAGACCTATATACCACCAACGGTGTTAAAGATTGGCCTAGCATATGGTTCGCATTTACCATCTATGCATTAATCATAGGAGTTGCATTCGTCATTCTATTTAAGAATAATACTGATTCAGAAAAAAAACTTATTTAACTAACCATCAAAAATTGTTGCTGTAACTAAAACTATACCATGAAAAATTTAATGACACAAGATTCGGAATTCTTGCGAAAAGGAAAAGACAAAATTGCTTGGACCAGGTTGAACATGCCTCTATTAAAAAAAATAGGAAATGAATTTGCCCAAACCAAACCTTTCGCAGGCATGAAAATTGGTGTATCTCTTCATGTTGAACAGAAAACTGCCGTTCTACTGTTGACTTTGCAACAAGGAGGTGCTGAAATAGTCGCAACAGGCAACTTGGGGACTACTCAAAACGATGTTGCTCTTGCTCTAATCGATGCAGGAATTACGATTTATGGAAAGAGGGAAGACTCTGAAGAAGAACATTTTGAAAATATAAGAAATGTGTTACGAAAAAAGCCGAACATACTTTTGGACAATGGTGCCGATTTGATTCATTTTGTTATAAATGAACCTGAGTTTTCTACGGAAGGAATTATAGGAGGCACCGAGGAGACCACCTCTGGGGGAATACGAATGCGTGAGGAAATGACAGGAAAAGTAACCTTTCCCATCATTGTTATTAATGACAGCCCGCTAAAGATGATTGTAGAAAACAAACATGGTGTAGGGCAGTCTATCGTAGAGAGCTTTAGTCGCATTTCTAATTTAATGATTATTGGTAAACGAATCACAATTTTCGGATATGGATGGTGCGGCCGTGGGATCGCTAAATACTTCAAAAGTTTTGGGGCTCAAGTAGTAGTTGTTGAAACGGATTCTATTCGTGCCCTTGAAGCCGCAGTAGATGGTTTTACAATTATGGAAACCGAAGAGGCAATACAATGGGCCAGAGTTATAATCACGGCTACAGGAAGACCAGGAGTAATAAAACCCGAGCATTATGAACTTATGCAGGATGGAGTGATATTGGCCAATTCAGGACACTTCGACTGGGAAATTGATGTGCGAGGATTACGCTCAAAAGCAATATCCGTAGAAGAATCAGTAGATAGCATAGAGCATTTTACGTTGGCAAATGGTAAGAAAATTATTCTTTTCTGTGGAGGAAGAATGTATAATTTAGGAGGTCCTGAAGCCAAGGGAAATACGATTGAAACCATGGATATGGGGTTTACGTTGCAAGCTCTATCATTGCAATGGGTTGCATTGGGAGCAAAAGGGTTAGTTGATGGGCCGCAGGCTGTACCTGATGGAGTAAATTACAAAACTGCCGACCTTATGCTGGAAAGTTTGGGTTAAAAAGGAAGAACATTTAATCATCTAAAACCTAATTAAATGAATATGAATTTTATATATAGGACATATCATTTTAAGGATTTCATATATCAAAATCAAAACTAAAATGTTCAATATTTTTTGTTTCGATTTAGTGAATAAAAGACTAAGTTTATACCAGATTGAAAGTTGTTTCACAACAATCTAGTTCAATAAAAAAGGTAGCTATTTAGCTACCTCGACATCTTTGATGTTCCTAAACTATTGAAAACACTAATACTTACAAGGCAGGTTTGAATCCTGTCGAGGTCACTACAGCGGACAAACTAGCTAAAGCTAAGTTTTGTCCGCTTTTGTTTTTATTGTAATTCATTGATAAACAAT
>CANMLS010000053.1 GCA_947498785.1 uncultured Aquimarina sp.
TAAACACACTTTTGGGAACTGTTTTGCTATGCTCAATTTAAACAGGAATACCCGGGTCAATTTCATAGGAATCTCCAGTTGGCAAATGATTTTTAAAGAACCAAAGTTTTTTCGGAAGGTCCAAAGAATAAATAATCATACCTACCAAAAGAGATAATATTGAGCTAATTATCAAGTTAATAGATTCATTATTGTTCTTTATAACTAATATTTCCATTTCTGAAATTAAAGGATATAATAATCCAATAAAATATAAACCTGGTATTACAATCTGTAGTGTTTCCCTCAAAGAAAATTTTCCATTTATATTTTTCATAATATTCTATATTTTATACTTCTATCGCATCAAATTCTATACACCTATCTACTATTGAATAAGAACGGAGTTCCTTAAATTTTTCAATATTCTTTTTCATCAATGTAACTATTCGTTTTCTTTCAAAAATTAATCTAGAATTCGTTCTATCAGACTGAAAAAAGTTTACATCATAATGAACTAGTCCATAAGGAATAAACATTGCATGAGTCGGTTTTAATTTAATAAAATCCAAATATGAATCTGAATAATAAGTAGTATCTGACTTCTTTTTAGTCCAATCTTTTCCACAAGCACATTGAGCTAGAACAACAAGCATACTAGCTAATTCATCTTCAAAAGGAGCCCAGCCTACAATGTCTAATCCTTTTTCTTGTGATGCTGTTTTTGCTATATTTTTTAATTGGTCCTCTCTATATTTTATTTTCAACTTTTCCGACAGAGCTTTAATTTTACTTATTGTATTACCTGTATACTCAGAGTTTTTTCCAAACTCTTCAACAATGAAGCTTGGTAAATACTGACTTAATGCAAATTTCGATAAACTTTCAAATTCAGAAGTTAAAATATCTTGTAGACTACTAAAATTGTTAAGATTCGATGAAATCAAAAGATATAAGTAAACCTTTTGATTATCTGTAATTTCAGTTTTTATTTTTATTTTTTCTTTGTCATACACGAAGGGGTAATCCTCTCCATAAATAATTTCTCTCTCTTCAATAATTGAAAATATTTTTAAAAATTTGCTATTCCAAGCTTCGTCAATCTCAACTTGTTCGCTAGCTAATTGGTCTTCTACTCTTGTTCCTTTTTTAAAATCTACGTCTATATTATTGTCTTTATAAAAGGATATAGCATCCTGCAACGTTACAAAAGATGTTTTGTCCCAAAATAATGTTCTTAATTCAATAAAGTCAGCATGCAAATGCTCTAAAATCCAAGGATGGTCTTGTTTGGGATTTGGAGATTTCAGAGAGAATTTGGTAAACTGTTTAGTTAATTTATCTTCCAAATTCATCACCATCAAACTCGTTATTTGTTACACTATCCTTATTAGTCTTTATATTTCTTGAAATTCTAATAATTTCTCTTAAATCATCATCTAGAGTAGGGTAAAACTCTTTAACTTTTCCAATTAAGCTTACTGCCTTTTCTATATACCCTAATGATTCTAGAATAGAATCTTTAAAGACTTTATCAAAATCATCAGTATAGGAATAAGCATCGTCAAGTGTTGCTGATTTTTCTATAAAATACTCTCTTGCAACATCATGAGCTAGAATAGAGTTTAGCTTGTTTAAATCACCACTTTTCCCCTTAAGTCTTGTCTTCTTTATTCTTTTAGAAGTGCTTTCTAGAGGTTCATATAGCCATTCTGTCCAGTTTTCTAAATTTTTTAAATTTAATCCTTCAAGTGGATTATCAGAATCTAAGTCTACGCCCAAATATTCAGTTATAGAACTTCTCCCTAAACTATCAGCTATATACGAAAAATAAAACCCTTCCTCTTTTAACCCTTTGATTTTAAAAAACGCATTATCTCGTATAATAGAATAAATGTCATAACCTACTAAGTACCTTTTTACAACTGGTTTTTTACTACCAATTATCTTTCTTAGTTCATTGCTGGCATCATCTAAGTTTAATTCCTTAAAGTTCTTATTTCTTAAATAACTTAGATATTTAGCCTTTTGTTTTAAATTCCAAGGTTGTATTCCTGTAACATGCCTATATCCTAGATAATCATGAATATCTTCATCTTTTTCAAATACCATACAAGGTAAACCTTCAATAGGCAATATTGTTTTATCTGCACCCTCATGTATTCTATTAACGAGACCTTCTTGAGCAGTTGCCAAGGATGGGTCATTTAACAATTTTACAGAAGTTAACCTTCTATTTCCTTCAACGACTTTATAATTTCCACTTTGCTCTTGAACTACCAAAAGTTGCTCACCTTTAAAAAACCCTTTTTCTCCAATGGCTTGCATTAGCTCAAGAGTTGACTCTTCCAGAAGCATGTGTTCTATTATTTTATCTTCTCCTTTTCCATACAGATAATCTGGTAATCTTGGGTTTTCATTATCCAGTATGAGGTTTTCAATTGGTATGTTTTTTTCGTAATATGGATAAGTTTTCTTGGTCATTATTTCTAAATCTCTTTGATTCCCTTATTAATTTTATCTATTAAAAAATCAAATCCATCAAATTTTGGATTTTCATTCAATTCATTATCAAGTAATTCTAAACCGTCATCGATATGCATTTTCATATATTTTGAAAGGTTTTTATCAGTCTTGTATAATCCATAATGAGTACACACTAAGCCAACATAAATATCTTCATATTCCCCTAACAAAACAGATTTAGAATACTCTTTACCGCCAGAATCATTTATATCTTTCAAATCTAATTTCTTATCGGTAGATAATGAATGTGTTAATGCCATGCGAGCAATAACATTCTCTTTCCCCAAATTCAGTTTCTTACTTAATTGTGCAACAACTTCTCTATTAGCCTTGCTTGTTTTAATCTGTTTAAACATAGGCGTCTTCATTTAACTCATTAAACACATCGTCTAAGTTTACATTCTCAATACTTGAACTATTATGATTGATATTCTCAATCATATATGAACTATGTAAATTAGGCTTTAAGGTTCTGTATTCTTTTTCGGTAAGTTCTTTCTCTAATAAAGGAAGTAATACCACTTGTTCTGAAATTGTTGGGTAAAATTCTTCTATAATATTTTGAGAATGAAACTTATCGAACTTTTGAAGCGGACTATCTATGAATACAGGAAATTTTATTCCAGATTCATCAACTAATGCTTTTAATAAAGCAGTTGCATAAAGTTGTTGTTCTCCTTTAGATAAAGTATCCTTATCTATAATTAATCCGTTTTCATCAATCAAATCAATAATTAGAGTATCATCATTAATAATGATTTTAACATCATTAATAAAGTTTCCTTTATGCATTAACTTATTAAGAATAAGCTTTAAACCTTTTTGTAGTGTATATTTTTTGTCTTCTTTAATGCGCGTAATTAAAGAATTAATTTTCTCTAATAATTTTTGAGTAGCTTTTAACTTCTTATTATCAATCTCGACAAGATTGAATTTCTTTTCTCGCTCTGATACCAGTTTATTGTCAGAACCATATTTTGCGGTTAGCAACCCTTCTTCAACAGATAATGACTCTTTTTTTAACCCTAATTCGTCAATTTGCCTATCTGTAAGCATCTTTTCTTCTCTTAGCTTAACAGCTAAATGATTATCTTTTCTGGCTTCTGCTTGTTTTATTTTATTTAAAGCTCTTGATAGTAAAACACGATTGTTCTTTTCTCTTTGAACTATATTTTTAAGTTGAGAGCTATACGCACCTTTTATGTTACTATATATGGCATTAAAGTTTCTATATTGCTCTTCTTCAAATGCTAATAAAGTTTCTGAATTCTCAGATACTTTTTCAAAACGTTGTTTTATTACAGATTCGAGTATATTTTCAAATTCAGTTTTATCCTTTAAACTAGATTCATTAAGTTGTTTTAATACTTTTTTAGAGAAAGATGTTATTTCCTGTTTTATAATAGTATCTGAAGCAATATTACTGTTAAACTCTATAACTAATTGCTTTTTTAATTGGGTAAGCTTTTTACCAGCTAGTACTATGGGTGCTAAATCGAGAATGGATGTAAGTTCAGATTTAATTATTACAGATTCTTTTTTTAATGTATCACGCTCTTTTTTTAATGCTTTTAATTCTTCTAACGTAATGGAATTCCCTTCACGAATAAGTTTTTCCTGAATATTACTACTTCGTTGTCTTAAATTGGTTAATTCCTCATTAACCTCTTGTTGTTGCTCTAAATTATAGTTAAGCAACTTAGATGACTCATCTGCTCTTTTATGTAACTCTTCTAATTCTTTACGTTCTTTATCTGAAATTTCATCGCGTATCAATTTAGAACGCAACGATTCTAAATTCTTTTTAAGCTCTTCATATTTTTTAATACCTAAAACTTCAGAATATGCCTTATTTAAACTTCTAAGTTCTTCAAGAGACTTAGCTTCGGCAAGAGAAACGATTTTCTCAGCATCAAAAAAGAAAAACTTAGCAATTTCCCTAGGGAGAATAAAATCATTTATAAATAATTCATAACCTACTTCTTTAGTCAATTCATTTTCTACACCATCAATTAAAATATTTAATTTTTCTTCTTTGTCAACTAGGTTATAAGACCTCTTTATAGTTATTGAGTTACAAGATAAAGCAGGAATAGAGAGTTCTTCTAATTTAATCTCAACATGAAAAATTTGCTCTTCTGGGGAACCATTTGCTTTTACATCTCTATTTAATAAAGAAGAAAGATAGCTTTGATAACCACCTGCTTGTTTTATATCAAGCCTATATTTGTTTTCTACTTGACCCATTAGCTTACCATAAAAAGCCCAAAGTAAAGAGGTTAAGAGTGTTGTCTTTCCATATCCATTTCTGCCAGCAACTACACTAATGTTTTTTTCAGAGAAAGGTTTAAAAGACAATTCGTTTATATCCTTATATATTCGAAAATTATGTAGGTTTATGTTACTTATTTTCATATTCCTTCGGATTTACAAAACGTTCAATTCGTTTTTCTATATCATTATGCAAGCCATATTTAGACACCATCAATGTCTTGGTTTCTTGAAGAGAAATTAGATTATCTATGAGGTGGTAATATGACATATCATCTTCACAAACTTCTTTTAATATTCTTTTTTCAGTATTGTTAAGTGATTTTGTATTGTTTGTGTTTATGTCTTTATCAAAAATATCGCGATATAAATCCCCAACATTTTTATCAAAATATAAATCTCTATTCCAGGTAACCTGAATAGCTATAAGTTCTTGATTAGAAATTAAAGATATGTAAGGTCTTTCTTTTTGAATTTCTTTCTGAATCAAAAGTAACTCCTTCAACTTTCTAAACCTGTAAGCTGGCCAATATGGTCCCCAATTTGTACCTTCTTCATGTACGGCTGGTCTACCATCTCTTCTTTCCGGCATTCTGTTTTCATGAATATTCCTTTCTTCTACCAAAGAATTTCTATAGTTAAGTAAAGGTGTCATCCAATGTTGTCCATTATCTATCAATGCTGACATAGATTTATCCTTTTTCACAACCGTACATGTCCAACAACCAAAACGTGATTGACCACAAGATGAATGTTTCTTATTTACGACAACAGTAGGACACTCATAATCATCAGCACTAGCGTCTGAATAAATTTGAAAAAGAATAGAATTATCAAAACCCCAGGGAGAAGCAAATGTGTTTATAATATACCAAACTTCTTCTAACATCAAATCTTTAATTGGTGCATAGACATATGTATTTACTCCTGTTTGATGTTTAGAAAGTCTTTGTCCTTGAATTTCATGTTTCTTCATTGAACGCTCTCTGGATGCACTTTCTTCATACCTTGTACCAAGGAGAACAATAGCTTCACCCTTTTCATCAATTTGTTCAACAAGAAAATTAGAGGTAGGTCTAATTTTTAATTTATCTGTACACCAACGAAAAGAATTGTTTGGAACTGGATACCCTTTGCCTAAAACATTTACCCAAAATGTTTCTTCTAATAAAGGTGCTGTTTTTTTTACAAAAACTGGAAGATTTTGTTCTCTTGCAGCTACTTCAATTTTTTCTAATACATCATCCACGTAAGATGAAATGATAGGATTTTCAACTAAAGTGTCATTACATACAACATAAACTGGTCTTCTGAGTTGAAAAGGGGTTGGTAGGTTTCTTATTTTTTCTAATGCCCTCCAAACTAGAGTTAGTAAAACAGTAGAATCTTTTCCACCACTAAAACCTATAATCCAGGGTCTCTCCGACTTATCTGCATATGCATATTGGTCTACTATTTCATCTATTATTTTTTCTATTCTTTTTGACATCCTTTTGTGTCTATTTGTTCTTTTGGGTTGTACTTTCTTGTTTACAATTCATCAATGCAATTTCCAATGCATCGGCAGTAAATTTATCATTGTTTGTTGTCCTTAAAATTTTATCAGCTAACCATTTTTTGTAAAGCTCATTCTGGTCTTCATTCAAAATTTTAGAAAGCCTATTAATATCTTCCTTTCTAAATGGACGAACGCCTCGCTCCATTTTGCTCAACATTGCAGTATCAATATTAAGCTTTGCTGCTAACTCTCTTAATAGCAAATTCTGACGCTCTCTGAGTACTCTTACATGTTCTCCAATCATTTTTATATGTTCAATGAGGGACTTGACAAATTTTGACCAAATTAAGGAAATTTAATCGAAAAATACAGCTATCATCCATGACTTATGAATAAAAAATTAACATTATTTTCTCTTATCCAGACTCCCTTTATCAAAAGCTACTAAATTAAAAAGTTGGCGCATTCGAGAACGTACCCTTTCCCCATAACGCTCTTCGAGTTCAGCTGCATTAAGGTTGGTAGTAGCATGCGTTTTTATTTTGGTTTGTAGAAAGAACTCATAACGCGAAAGGAGCACTTCGCCCATTACATTACAATCTTTTCCATAATGTCTACCAATAGGTTCAACGCCTAAATCATCAAAACAGAAGTATTGACCATCGCCATAATCCTCAATTGTTTTATAGCCAATGTGATTGAAACCAAATGCAATGTTTCGAGTGGGGATGATTTTATACGGTTTTTGGTGTGGCACCATATGTCGTAACAATTTCATCAAGCTTGTTTTACCACAACCAACAGGACCAGTTAGCAGAATCCCTTTATTGATATCAATATCCAATTTCTGGCAATTGGCTACATCCTTAATGAAGTAATTACAAAGTTTAAAAAGTATGTCTCGGTCTTCCTCAAAGATTCTGAATTTAGAACCAAACAAGAGCTTTCCTTTAGCATTGAGGTATATCAGCATTTTATCAAAATCATAGATAATCTGATTGCCTTTAAGTTCACCCAATTGGTATTGCATACTCCCTTCAATAATTATATGTGGTTTTGGGTTACTCATAAAGGCTCATCATAATTTTTATCTGAACTCGTCTTTAAGTTGTCCTGATATGGAACAGGGGCATTTTGTTTTTCTCCAGTTTCAGAATTCTGAGAATTTAAATTTTTAAAATTTTCGCGTTTGTTTATGTTTTTACTGTTTTCTATAGTTTGTATATGTTTGTTTATAGATACCAATGCTTGTCCAGCACTTGTCTCGATATTGGTATTGCTTGGGTACAGCGCTTGTTCAGTACTTGTCCCAAAATCGAACATCTTAATTCTACTTCCCTTAAATGGGTTATGGGATGGTGTGTACAGCAAGTATTTCCAGTGGCTTAATTCCTTAATGCAACGATGATAAGTAGATTTAGAACCTATTTTTGAAAACTCCATCACTTCCGCTCGGTTGATATAGAACTCTTCTTTAAAAAAGTGAGTATTCCAAATTTGAAACAACGCTACATATAAACTTATATGCGTTGGATTTAAGCGCGTGTCTTTAGAGAATTGCACAAACACCCCATTAAGATGTTTGATGTAATTTATGTCTTCCAAAACGGATTAAAACTTATTGTGAATTCTGTTTTTTTCCAACACTTGCATGATTTCCTGATAATCGTAGTATAACACACCGCCTACTTTGGTATAGGGTAATGTACCATTAATGCGCAAGTTTTGTAATGTACCTGGAGAAATACCTAAAAGGTCTCTAACTTCTGGAGATTTTAGCCATTTTTTAGAAGCATGACCAGATTGATTGTTAAGTAGTTGTTTAATGTCATCAAGTAGTTCCATTTTAAACTCTCGAAGGTCTTCCGTAGTGATAATTGTTGCTGCCATATTTGTAGAATGGGTTTAAAAACAAAACCGTCCTCAATCAAATCGATGTATTGGACAGTTTTGAATTGATTTGACTTTCGTCCTACAAATTTGGTAAGTATTGATGTACTTTATTCAATAGATAAACCCACTATGGGTTCTTTTTAACATTTCATTTTCAATGGATTACATTGACTTATTTTGTTATATACAAAGACAACTATGTTGTCAAATAAAAACAAATTTTATGAGAGAAACTCCTCCATTAAAATTCCCCAAGGTGGGTTTATAGTGGGTTTAATAGCTTTGTTCTTCAACAGATTTTGTAATAGAGGATTCTACATCACCTGTGTGCTTTGCTGTTTTGGTTTCTATAAGCATCAAAGAGCATTGATTTTCCGAAGAAACTCTATGGTTAACACCTTTTGGTATGACAAACAAATCACCTGTCTCCATGGTAAAGCTAGGTTCATTTTCAATTTCCATGAGTAGACTACCTTCAATGATGTAAAACAATTCATCTTCATTTTCATGATTGTGCCATGGGACTTCTTGTCCTTTTATTTTTACAATTTTGATATATTGGTCATTAACTTCTCCTACTATTTTTGGTGAAAAGTAGTTTTTGACTGTTCGTAGTTCACTTTTTACATTCATATTTTGATGTGTCAATTTTTTCGTTTCGTTCCGTTTTCATAATTGAAATCTCAATATTTCGCTAAATAATCAGAACAGATGTGCGTTACTTAGCGATTTATTTTACTTAAATTCAGATTGGTTTCAATTTCAATAGTATTTATAAATTCCTTTTCGTTAGGAATTTAAAACTCAGTTTCCATAAAATCGAATATACCTGCAGTAACATGGATAGATTAAATTCAAAGTTCATTCGGTACATAACCTTCAACAATAGTTACCCATCCTTCAGTAATATTTTGTCTTAGTTTTTTTACATCTTTACCACTTTCTTCATAGTACCATTTATTTGCCGAATTATGATTATCAAATTCATATATTACAATATGATTTAGTATAGATGAACCTTCAATTGGCTTTACAATGTTAGCGACTATAATTTTCGGATTATATTTTGATTTCTTATCAGAAGCCTTAGATAGTTTTGATAGTTGGTAAATTTCGTCACGATTTGTGATGTTGTAATTAAATATTATATATGCTGGCATATAATTTTATTTTTTCCGTTTGTAATGATTCTGTGTTATTTGGTTTAGATAGGTTTTTGTTCCAATCAGTTCAAAATTCAATTCGTTTGGTAGTTCAGAAAACAATGAAGAGCCACCACCCAATAAAACCGGAATTGTCGTAAGCACCATTTCATCTATTAAGTCCTCTTTAAGAAAATTACGAATTGTAGCTCCTCCATCCATGTATAATTTATTATATCCTTTTTTATGAATTTGGTCTAAGATTTTCGTCAATGTTCCTTTAACTAAAAACGCTTTGTTTTTATGAGATTCTGGTATTTCTTTTAACTTATTGCTCAACACAAAAACTGGTTTATCATATGGCCAATCAATATCAAATCCAAGGACAGTCTCGAACGTTGTTCGCCCCATTACAAGAGCATCTATTCCATTATTAAATTCCACATAACCCATATCATTATTTTCGGGATTTGGAATGGCATTTAGCCAGTCAATTCCACCATTTTTGTCGGCAATGTATCCGTCTAAACTTGTTGCGATAAATACGCTATTTTTTTTACTCATTATTCTTTCATGTTTCATGTGTCTATAAGAATGTCAACAGTTGAATATAGTTATGAACTATATCTCACTTATAGCTGTAAATGTATGTATTATCGTGTTTAGAGGGTTATCCATCAGAATCTTTCATCCTATTTATAAGTACATCTTTTAATAAATCAAGAAACTTTGTGTTGTTAGATTTTCTAGACCTAAGTTCAATAAATGTATGGTAAAAGTTACCTAAATCTATATTAAAGATTTGCTCATAAGCTGTTGCCATTTCTTTAATATCCGCTGTGCCATTATTAATTGCTCCGCTGCTGTGTAGCGCATAAATAAGTTCTATTAAATCTGTTTTGCTATTTGTCCAAAAGAGCTTTGACTGCTTTTGATTTGAGGGAGATTCTGTTTCCATTCCGTTGGTGTTTTCTAGTTTGCTGGTTTCTTTTTTTAAATGAATTATTAGCATATCATATGCAAGTATAGTTGCCACTGTGCTGTCATGGCTAGTTGAAAATTGTTCGTCTGTAAAAAAGTGAAATGTCTCAGGATGAAGCCTGATGTCGCTTTTACCACGTAGGAAGTATTGTTCATCTAAAAGAGTTGCCCCTCTACGATAGTAATGATAGAACTCTAGATTATCATGGAAATAAATCTGAAGTTTATCAATATGACTGTTTAAATATTTGGCCTGCGATTTATTACTACTTCTAGGCTTTTTACTTTCAATATTGAATAGTTTGACAAAATAGATAAGCTTACTGAAAACTTGCGGTTTAACATTTTTGAAAAAATGTATTTCCTTGGCTTTACTTTCAAAATTACAACTCACAATTTCATTCCTCAATTCCTCCAATGCTACCTTGGTGACCTTTATGCCCTGTTCAGCCTTTATAAGAGCGTCTTCAATTTCTGATTCAAGAAGCTCCAATTTTTCATCTAGCCGTGTTATGACGTTCTTATATGTCCCCATTAAGTAGTTTATCCGTTTAAGTTTGATTTGGGATATGTTCAATTCTGGTTTTATTAAAAAACCAGTTGCAATATAAAATTAGTTTATTATATTTGCAACTCATCTCTATAAAGAAATAAAATCTCATGAATAGTTATTCTCAATCAGTAAAGATTACCGGCACAAAAGAGGAAGTCTTTGATGCGCTTACACTGAATATTGATAAATGGTGGGGTGTAGTTGACCAACCTGCTAGTGAACTTGGAACCATATTTAAGGTTTCTTTTGGAGAAGCCTTTTGGGTATTTAAAGTCATCGACTTTAAGAAAAACAATCTTGCCAGTTGGGAATGCGTCGAGTCAAATCAGGTACATGCTGGTCTAAAAGGAATTAAGGAAGAGTGGTTAGGTACTAAACTGTTCTGGAATCTTCAGAGTGAAGGTGACAAGTCGGTTAAAGTTAATTTCACCCATGAAGGTCTTGTTCCAAATTTTAATTGTTATGACGTTTGTTCTAAAGCCTGGGATTATTTTATAACTGACAGCTTAAAGGCTTTTGTTGAAAATGGAATTGGAAAACCTGAAAAATAATTCATCCAATGACTAACAAATCAAAAGATGAATTATTAAAAGATAAAACCGCAATTGTCATAAGCTCTATTGATTCTTTATCAACGCGTCTAGGTCATGTCATACAAGAATATGGAGCGAGTGTACATATATCTAATATTGACATCACAAAAGAGACTAATCTAGAAACAGCTGCCCATAAAAAGGAAGACTTTGTTCTTATCTACATTAGGGAATAATTACAGCTTGTACCAATCGTCTTCCAAAATCAAACGCTCCTTTAAATTACACTTTTTGCCGTATCAACTATTCTCTAGCTTACTAGCCCATTCACTCCAATCTGCTAATTCCCCATCATGAGTTTGACCTCCTTTAGAGAAAAAGCTTCTAACCCTGTTATCAAAATCGGGAGCTTTTACCAATTCGGCAAACCAAGCATTCGAAGTAATAAACTCATTAGAACGTCCTTCTTCAAAAAGATTTACTGCTGCTTTATTGAGTGCAATTGCTTGAGCAGGATAAGAAGCTATTCTATACGCTAGTTCATCCACGAATGAATCTATTTCTGATGAAGCTAATGCTCTATTGATGTATCCATATTCCTCAGCTTCCAGAGCAGAAAAATCTCCTCCTCCCAAACAAATTTCCATTGCTCTAGAACGTCCCACTTTTCTTGCCAGATATTGCGCCGCTCCACCACCTGGGAGAATACCAATAATTACTTCCATTTGTGATAAAAATGCTTTTCCAATTTCGCCAAAACTCATATCCATGGCCATTGCCAATTCAGCGCCACCTCCTCTTGCTCTACCTTGAATTTTAGCAATGGTAACTTTTGGCATGGTTCTGAATTTTTCCAGCAAACCTGAGTACAATGGCATTTCATCACTATCGTAAGCCCCTTGGTCTCTAAATTCTTGTAAGAGCTTAAAATCCGCATGGGATAGAAAGTAATCCGGATTACTACTTTGAAAGACAATTACTTTAACGTTTGAATCCTGCTCAACAAGCTCTGCTAATTGCACTAGTTCCATTACAGACACCATATCCAAAATATTAATTTCTCCATGGTTAAAAGTTATAAAAGCTACTCCCTTATCTAAAGTTACTTTTAGACTTTTAAATTCAGTACTCAATAAGATTGATGAATCTTTATTGTTGATTTTTTTGTCGTTTTGCATTGAAAATTTTTTATTAAATGAGCTTACAAAAGTCTCATCTTTCAACGCAAAAAAGATTGATTGAAGTCAACGTTTTTTTAACCTGCTTAGTGTTTCAGGCGACATTCGTAAATAGGAGGCTATGTATTTATTAGGAATTTCTTGAAAAACTTTCGGACTTCTGGCTAGTAATCTCTGATACCTTTCTAAGGGAGAACGAGTAAGTACATCAATTTCACGGTCCATTTGCTGAACCGCAAACTCTTCTAACATTTTAGTCCATAGACTTGAGTTTTCAGAATTTGAATTTACGAATTCATAAAATTGGTCTTTACTAACTTTTAATAGGGAACTCTTTTTAAGTGTCTGTATATAAAATTCAGAAGGTTTTCCAGTTAAAAAAGAAGAAAAGGAAGCCATCCATGACCCATGATAACCTAGACGAAAAGTAATTTCATCATTTTGGGTTCTAGTAAAAATCCGCATAGAACCACTCTTAACAATATATATGGATTTGGCAATCTCGCCTTCTTTAATGAGGAAGTCACCGCGTTCCAATACTATTTCTTCCGCATTTAAAGTATCGAAACTTCCAATCAGTTTACTTTTTAGAATGGCCGAAGCTTTTAGTTTTATTTTATCCAACCTTCTGATTTTCCACGAGTATTTGTGCTTTATTTGCTATTACTATCTTGGTACCAGTCGCTATTTTAGAACATTCATTTTTCTAAAAGCAAGAAGAGTTAAATCCATCCTTTTTTTAATAAAAGAATCGATATCGAATTCTTTTTTAGGCTCCAAATTTGTGGCAAATAAGTATGTGTTATCCTTCAATTCAATATATCCAACAAACCAACCATTGTATACTTCATTGTTATTTGACAAACCAGATTTCCCACTAAGTTTATATTGGTCTGTTTCTTTAATGAGCATGATATTTCTAATTATATTCTCAGTCCTTTTAGAAATGGGTAGTTCAAAGTTGTAGAGCCTTTTTAAAAAGTCTATTTGTTGCATTTGACTAATTCGAGATTCTCCTTTCAACCAAAAATTGTCAATATTAACTGAATCGATTCTTAGATTTCCGTAGTCTAATTTTTGAACATAATCATTCATTCTTTTGGCACCTATTTTTCTAGCGACTTCTTGATAACAATGGACACAGGAAAACTGAAAAGCGTTTTTCAATACTAAATCCTGTTCCCAATTTTTCAACCATTTCTTTTTCCCGTCCCATTTGAATATGGTACTATCACTTTCAATCACACCAGTTTCGAGTCCTATAATTGAATTTGCGATTTTAAAAGTAGATGCTGGTAAATTTCCCTTATTAGACCATTCAAAGTCATTCGAATAGTATATGTTCTGATTTAAATCATAAATTAAGATTGAGCCTATAGTTCCTGAAGAGTCAATGATAGATTGAAACCCAGGTTTTCGAATATTCTTATTGGTTGAGTACTCTTTCTTTATGCTAGTTGTTTTATTGTTTTCCTTGCAAGAAATAAATAGAATTAGAAATATTATTGTTGCTATCCTCATTTTTTTTGTATGTTCTAAAGTCTAAATATTTGTAGTTTCTATTTTATCCAACCTACTGATTTTCTCCATGCATCCATTTCTTTTTTCCTTTTGTGAAAATCCTGTGGAGGCACTTCATTTTCGCTTTTGGCTCTGCTTCTCATAATTTCGGTCTGTTCTTCGAGCGTCTTCAATCCAATTGATTTTCTTCTTTGATTGACCTTGAATTCATCATCGTAAGGGTTAGGACTTAGTTCGCCATTTTCATCCCAGTCAAACTGAGTTCCATACTGTTGCGCGCTACCTTCAAAAACCGCTACTCGGTCGGTAAGATATGCAAGATTTACCGGGTTAGCTTGATTTTCGCTAACTGCCTTTTTCAATAGAGTAACGCATTTTTTCATAAAATCAGGCTGCCCAATAGAATGGTGGATAACCAACCATGCAGCTTCATTAGCTTCTTTACCTACTTTATCAATTGTAGGGAAACCTATGGCATCAATTAAATCGTCGAGTGCCTTTGCATTTTTATTATGCAATTTGGCCATCTCTTCATTGTACCCATTGCTGAGTTGCTTGTTCTCTATGAGCTTATCCCGAAGTTCTAAGTCGTCATTTTTTAATCGGATTATTATTTTGGCTACTTCTATATGTTTCATTCTAATCGCAAGTGTATTTCAAAGCAGTAATTTCTCTTAAATTACGCAGAGTTAAATCAATCTGATTTTCTTCCCAAATGTTCGGTCAATAATTTCCATTTCGCATCTTCCTTTATTAAAGCAGAAGTTCCGTTGCCACTTCCCGATACGGATTTACCATCTATAATTCCAGTCCAATTAAATTCGAATAAGTAGACTGCATAGTTTTCATCCTTTGCCAACCATTTTATATTTTCAACAGCATATTTTTCATTTTTGATTAAAGAAAAATTTTTCTCAAATGCTTTTTGAACATTTTCTTTTCCAACGTGAACCGTTCCATTAGAAAAGGTAACACTAGCATTTTCAGAAACTAAAGGTTCAACTGCTTTCCAATCCTGAGTCTCCAAAGCGGTTTCATAGGATGTTATAAATTCTTCTGGATTCATTATTTATTAGTTGTAGAGCTTTCTTTTAAAAATATTCAGTCAGTAACACGGTTGGCAGTATTTCAAAAATTGGAATCAATAAAAACTTTCCAGTCGCTACCAGGCTCTTTTTTCCAGACAATAACATATTTTCCTCCGTAACTGCCTTTGCATTGTCCAATCTCGAAAGCAATATTGTCCGTTACCATTTCAACTTTCAAAGGTTCTAGAGTTAGACTGTATGCATCGCTATTCATATATTGATACTCCTTAGAAATAGCTTCAGTACCTATAACTAAAGGTTTATGGTTAAAGTAAATAGCGTTTGAGGCGTACAACTTACTGACCAAATTTTCCGCATTATGTTCATTGCAGAATTGCATCCACAGGTCTCTTACTTGGGATATTTGGTCTATATAACCATCAGAGTTGGAAATATCTCTTTTAACTGCGTATTCAAATTCCCTTACTTTTTTTCCATTATTTGACCTCCAAATCACTAACTGAACATATTCCTCTAAATCATTCGTTTTGTAACTGATCAGTTCGTAATCAATCCCTTCATGTTTATTGGCTTCGGTAAGAAATAGAGACTCGCTTTCAGTGATTTCAGGTGACTGGTTTATATAGTAATCAGTAATATCTGTAGCCCCATTGATAATGCTATCCGCTAAAATAATTTTAATGGACTTCTCCGTATAGATGTCTTTTATTTCATCAGGGTTTTTATTCCTCATAGCTTCTAACCAAGGATTGGACGTTTTCAATTTTTCCTTTGGTTCAATTTTAGAAGGGTTCAAGTCCGTTTTTGAAGTATCATTATGTTTCTCAGTGGTCTTGTGAAGACAACCACTAAAAATGAATAAGATTAACAGTATAGAAAGATTTGGTGATTTCATTCTGTAAATTTTTGTGTTATTTCTCGGAAACGAGTTCCAACTCTTTCTTAAGAGCATCTCGCATTTTATCCTGCAACTTTTGTCCTCCAGCTACAAGTTCACCCACATGAATTCTATCCTTCTCGGCAACTTCTCTGTGCTTGGTGCTCCAGTTAGCGATTTCAATCATAACAGGCATCAAATCTATTCCTCTTTCGGTCAAGCTATATACATTTTTTTGCTTGTGATGAGCATCTTTTGTTTTAATTAAGATTCCGAATTCTTCCAATTTATTCAATCTATCCGTTAAAATATTACTCGCAATTTTTTCATCAGAACCTAGCATTTCTCTAAAATAACGTTTCCCATCGAACATTATGTCTCTGATAATCAGCAAAGTCCATTTATCTCCAAAGACCTCTAGCGCTTGATTCATCGGGCAATATGACTTAGAATTTTTCATATAAAACTAATTTAATTATAAAACCAGTTGTAAAAAACAATTAGTTTTGCATATATTTGTCCGGTTGTTTTTTGCAACCAGTCAAATATACGATAATAATCAAGAATGAAAAATATGGAAATGGACTTATCAATTACACGTTTACTGGAACAGTATGATTTTCATAGTAAGCTTTATCTCAATTGTTTGGTAGATATAAAACCTAGTGATGCCCAAAAAAGAATAAATCAAAGTACAAACCATATAGCATGGCTTGCAGGAAATCTTGTTTCGGTAAGATTTAGGTTGGGCAGTAGTCTTGGTTTAGAAGTACAAGATGTTTTTTATGACCTATTCAAGGACCAAAGAGCTATCCAAGACCATATTACTTATCCTGACTTAGCTCCAATACAAGAAGATTGGAATCGAATCACTCCAATATTGAAAGATAGACTCTCATCATTGACGAAAGAAGAACTCCTAAGTTCTCAACCTTTTGATGCCCCACTGTTGGGTCAACCAAATCTGTTGAATACCATTTCCTTTTTAATTGATAGGGAATCGTATGCCATTGGTCAATTAGGCTTATTAAGAAAAATATTTGGCTACGAAGCCATGAAGTATAATTAAACAATAAAGTAAAAAAATGAAAAATCACTTATTAGAAAACAAAAACGCATTAATATTCGGAGCAAAAGGTGCTTTAGGACAAAAAGTAGCTATGGCATTTAAAACATATGGAGCAAATACATTTCTTTCTGATATAAATGTAGAAGATGGTATAGAAGAAACTGATTTAGGGGAAATTAGAAGGGTAGATACTTTGAATGAGGAAGAAGTCAATGGATATTTTTCATGGTTCGACCGTGAAAACGTACCTGTGGATATCGTCATTAATCTTAGTGCTTCAAATCCTGCAGAATACAACCACGGAAAACCTGCATTAGATGTTTCACTTGAGCAATTTTTAATTCCTCTTAAAACAACAACCGCTAATCAATTTGTTACAGCAAAGGCGGCATTCCCAATTATGTCCAAGAAAAAAAGTGGTGTAATCATTTTCATGACGTCTACTTTGGCAAAAGTTGGTTCCCCCTGGAGTGCTGCTCTTACTGCTTCACATGCAGCAACCGAAGGTTTAGTAAAAAGTCTTGCAACGGAATGGGGTTCTGAAGGTGTTCGTGTTATTGGTGTTCGCTCTGAAGCAATGCCTGATTCCCCTACTATTGACTACACCTTTACCACCATGGGAGCAAATATGGGATTGAGTAGAGAAGAAATGCAAGGATATATTGAAGAACAAAAAACAGCCTTAAAAAGGTTGCCCACAACTAAAGATACAGCTGAAGTAGTTGTACTAGCAGCTTCAGACCTTGCTGGATATATGACGGGAACAATTCTTAACCATTCTGGAGGACATATTCTAGAATAAATTTTATATAACAAATTCATTATATGAGTGCTTTAAAAAAAACAGAAGAAAAACTAAACTCTTTTACCATCAAATGGGCTGAGTTTATTATCAAATACAAATGGGGTGTTTTACTTGCCAGTATATTATTGGCGTTCGGCATCGCATCACAGGGTAAAATGGAGTTTGACGGAGATTATCATACATATTTTAGTGATGATAATCCTGAACTTTTAGCCTTTGATGGTCTGCAAGAAAAGTACACTAAGGATGATAATGCTTTTATTGTACTAACTGCTAAAAACGGCGATGTCTTTACTAAGAAAAATCTAATGGCTGTTGAAGAGCTTACCAAAGAAGCTTGGAATACGCCATTTTCTAATCGGGTTGATGCGATTACCAATTTTCAATATACGAGGGCTGAAAATGATGACCTATATGTAGAGGACTTATCTTATGAAACGAGTCTTAAATCTGAAAATGACATTGAGCGTATTAAGGGAATTGCACTCAAAGAGCCACTATTGGTCAATAGGCTGATAAATGTAGATGGTTCTATTACAGCTATCAACGTTAATGTGACTTTTCCTGGTCTAAGCGATGATGAAAATCCTAAAACAGTTGCTTTTGTTCGTAACATGATTGAAGAATTTAAGCAAAAACATCCTCAGTTTGAAGTGTATCTTTCAGGTATCGTAATGTTGCAAGATGCGATGTTCTCAACTGCGCAGAAAGACATGATGTACACCTTGATAATGTTTGTCATTGTCATTCTTATGATAGTCATCCTTACTCGAAGTTTCTATAGTACAATTGTGACTTTATTTACCATTATCTTTTCAATCGCTGTGGCAATAGGATTCTTAGGAATTGCAGGAATTAAGCTCACGCCTTCTTCAGCTTCTTTTCCTACTATTGTCTTAACCTTAGCTGTTGCAGATAGTATACACATTCTTGTTACTTTTTTGCATAACATCCGCAAAAAAGGTATGGCTAAAAAGGAAGCAATTGTAGAAAGTCTTCGATTGAATTTTATGCCTGTTTTCATAACAAGTATAACAACCATTATCGGATTTCTTTCTATGAATTTTGGTGATGTGCCCCCATTTGCCGACTTAGGGAATATTGTCTCTGTTGGAATCTTAGCAGCACTATTATTCTCGCTTACATTTTTACCTGCTTTTATAGCCATTATGCCAATTAAGCAAAAGGCAGTCGCTGACCTTAAAAAAGCGAATGGTAAAAAGGACTGGTTATATCGTTTTGGCGAATATGTTTCTCTAAATCCAAAGAAATTAGCTGGTATTTCCTTAGTAGTAATAGGAATATTGTCAGTACTCTCATTTCGAAATTTCTTTGATGATGAATTCGTCAAGTACTTTGACGAAACGGTAGATTTTAGAACCCATAGCGATTATATAAGTGAAAATATTACAGGCATATATAATGTTGAATATTCTATCGGTGCAGGAGAAAGCGGAGGAATAAACAATCCTAAATATCTCAAAAAACTAGAAGAATTTGAAGAATGGTTCAAAAAACAGCCCAAAGTGGTGCACGTAAACTCCTTTACTGAAGTAGCTAGGAGAATAAACAAATCCATGCATGGTGATGAACAGAGTTATTATAAGATTCCTGAATCTAGACAAGAAGCTGCTCAATACCTGCTCCTATATGAAATGTCCTTGCCATTTGGGTTAGACCTTAACAACCAGGTCAATGTAGATAAATCGGAAACCCGATTTACAGTTACCACTAGAAATCTTAGAAGTTCTGAATTAATAGCACTTTCAGAAAGCGGTGAAAAGTGGTTAAAAGAAAACGCTTCAGAAGAAATGACTGCATTGGGTACCAGTAGCACATTAATGTTTTCAAAATTAGGAGTACGGCAAGCAGATAGTATGATGAGTGGAAATATTATAGCCTTGATTCTCATTTCCTTGATTCTGATTATTGCCCTTCGCCATCTCAAAATAGGTCTTTTAAGCATTATTCCAAATGTTGCCCCGGTTGCTATAGGGTTTGGAGTTTGGGCGCTTTACTTAGGTGAGATAAATACAGGGATGGTAGTAGTATTCGGCATGACGCTAGGTGTTATTGTAGATGACACTGTTCATTTTGTATCCAAATTTTTAAGGGCACGAAGAGAATTAGGGTATACAGCTGAAGAAGCGGTAAAGTATGCATTTGAAACTGTTGGTAAAGCGCTTATCATTACTACGGTGGTGTTATTATCTGGTTTTTTAGTGTTGGCACAATCATCCTTTGCAATGACCAGTTATATGGCAAGAATAACCTGCATTATCATTCCTGCGGCTCTTTTAGTAGACTTCATTCTGCTTCCTTCATTGTTGATTCTGACAAGCGGAGACAAGAAGGTTTTAAGGCAAAAAATTAATTAAAAAACATATTAAAAAGATGAAAAAAATAATCATAATAGCATTGATATTGGGAAGTATCTCAATAGTGACAGCACAAAATCCAGAACAAAAAGGGTTGGAAATAGCCCAAGCTGCCAATAAAGCAGACGAAGGATTCGGAAGTTTAGAAGTGAATCTAAAAATGACACTCAAAAACAAGAACGGTCAGGTTAGTGAACGCGAAATCACCAATAAGATTTTAGAACAAATCGAAGATGGTGACAAGTCTTTAGTGGCATTCAACACGCCTAGAGATGTAAAAGGAACAGCGACCTTAACCTTTACGCATAAAGTGGGAAGTGATGACCAATGGTTGTATCTACCTTCTATTAAAAGAGTGAAGCGTATTTCTTCTAGTAATAAATCTGGACCATTTATGGGCAGTGAGTTTGCTTTTGAAGATTTGTCTTCTGATGAAGTAGAGAAATACAAGTACAAATTTATTGAAGAAAAAGACGGTTTCCTTGTTGTAGAGCAAGACCCAATTGACCCAAAATCTGGTTATACTAGAAGAGTGGTGTCATATAATGAAAGTAAAGGATATAGAGTGGAAAAAATTGAGTTTTACGACCGTAAAAATGAGTTATTGAAAACTCTCGTTCACAGTAATTACAAACAGTATAATAACAAATACTGGAGGTCTGGAACAATGGTAATGACCAACCATCAAAATGGCAAGGAAACAACATTACTTTTTTCTGAATATAACTTCGGAATAGAACTTTCCGATGAAGATTTTACAGAGAATGCCTTAAAAAGAATTGGTGGCTAATTAATAGTTTGGTTGATGGTTGAGGAATCGGAACTCCATATTTGGAATATCCGATTCCTTCTATTTATAAGATTTTATGAGAATATACAATTTATACATATTGATTTTTCTTAGTCCCATTCTATGTTATGGACAAGAAAAAAAAATCAATGATAATTTTGAACTTGAACTGGAAGCTGAGTACAGATATTTTCCAAATGAAGGAGCATTTGAAGGGCAAAAAGACCATTTCCCTTCGTTAGCGGTTTCACCAGAGTATTCTTTAAATTGGAATAAAGGATACGATGTATTGAACTTTAAAGGTTTTTTTCGTCTTGATGTAGACGACGAAAGAACACATTGGGATATACGGGAACTATACTACCAAAAATCAAAGAAGAACTGGGAAGTTAGTTTAGGATTAAAAAAAGTGTATTGGGGAGTTACCGAAAGCAACCATCTGGTTGATATTATTAATCAGACTGATGCAGTAGAAAGCTTTGATGGCGAAAAAAAGTTAGGACAGCCAATGGCTCAATTTTCACTATCCACTAAAAAGATAGGCACGTTTGACTTCTTTTATTTACCATATCATAGAAAACGAACATTCCCTGGGACTAAAGCACGTTTGCGTTTCCTAATAGTTATAGACAAAGATGATTTAAGTTATGAAAGTAGCGCTGAAGAATGGCATCAAGATTTTGCGTTGAGATGGAAACATTACATAGGTATTGTCGATATTGGTTTATCTCATTTTTACGGTACAGGTAGAGAGCCACTATTCGCCTTTAATTCTGTGGGAGGGATTAATGCATTTTACCCCATTATTAATCAAACAGGACTTGATATTCAGGTTACAAACAATGCTTTTTTATGGAAGTTGGAATCGATATACAGAACAAGTGATGCCCAAGATTTTTTTGCACTAACAGGTGGTGTTGAATACACCTTTAGCAATATTAAAAGTAGTGGTGTTGATATTGGTATTCTCTTAGAATATCTCTATGACGACAGAGATGAGCTAGCATTAACTGGGCTTCAAAACGATTTATTTCTTGGAAGCCGAATAGCGTTTAATGATGTGCAAAGCACAGAAATATTGATTGGTGGCATCGCTGACCTTGAAAAAAGCAGTAAAATTTTCAGTTTAGAAGCATCAAGGCGATTAGGTGAAAGTTGGAAACTAGAAGTTGAAGGACGTTTTTTTAGTAACATCGATAATCAAGAATTTATCCTAACGAACTTTCAAGAGGATAGCTTCTTTAGGTTAAGCATTCTTAAATATTTTTAAAAAATAAAATCATGAACAAAGGATACCTTATAGAAAACTACAATGTCACAAATCAGGAAGACTATGTGCCACCCGTAAAGACAATCAATGAACTGCTAGAAAAATTCAATGGGAAGTTTTTAGTAGCTACACCAAAATCTAAAACATTACACGGAACTCCTTTAGAAGTTATTGTAGTTATTGAATTTGATTCAAATGAAAATGCCATGGACTTCTATAATTCCTCAGAATATGAGGTCTACAAAAAACTCTATGAAAGAACTACTCAAGGGTGGGTGCTGCACTCAGAAGCGTACAAGAATTAAACAAAAAACATATCATGGAAAAATTAATCTTATTTTGTCTAATTGTTACTTTTATTTCTTGCTCACAAACTAAATCCAGTCATACAGAAGTGGCACAAATTGTAGTTGAAAGTTTTTACCAAAAAAATAACTCCAAACTTAAAAAACACACCACTTCTGAGAGCTATGAGTCTTTTTTATCTATCCAAGATGTAATGACCGCTGCAGAAAGTGGAACATCTAACTTTACCATTATTCAAGAAACAGTCGATGGCGGTACGGCGTGGGTAAAATTCACCACCTCTTATGAAGATAAACCTGAAATTTTTAAGTTGATTCAAGAAGATGAGCAGTGGAAAGTAACCGAAAAAAAGTTACGAGAAGAAGCTCCTTTTTGATTCCGTATTAATTTTTGAAAAGTTTTGCTATAAATCATATTTTTTTATGCTGCCCGTAGCTCTATCTATAGTCAATTTTTGATTTATTCATTAAGTCTATGATGTCAATAATCATTTAAATAAAAATTTTACATCACTATAAATTTTTTCAAACCCCTCCTCTAATTCCTTTTGAGAAAATGTTACTTTTTTTTCAGGTAATCTCTTTTCAATTTTTGGTAACTTAAAACGTACTTTTTTATCCTTACCATCAGCAAACGTGACAAATTCTCCCTGCTTTAACCTAAAGAAGATATCTGCTCTACGTTTAGAAACTTCTTTTTCGCCTTTTGTAATGCGACTTTCAAGGCTTAGCCCACTACTTTTACTAATACTCTTTGTTGGCTGCTTTATGAGTTCAAAAAAACGTTCGTAGTATTTAGCTGTATCAGGGTCATTTACTTTCCCAAAAAATTGATACGATAGATTGCTCAATATCGCTTTACTTGCCTTATCACCATACATCATATCATTCTGAATTTTGTCCTGCATTACGTAAACAGTTGCAATGTCATAACTCCGTAATGTGGCAGGAATACGATGCATATTTAATAAGCGAATGGTAGGTGCTTCTTCCATCATTAAAAATGAAGGATTCGCATTTCGTACACTCATTTGCTTGGTAATGGTATGGATAATAGTTGCAATAATTGGTGAGTAAGCCGATTCATATTTAGGATTGTTGACAACCGATATCACACCAGGCTTTTTTAGAGTATTAATATTTAATGGTACTTCATCTTTAGATAATGCCATAAAAATACGCTGCGTACTTATCTTTTTAAAGGCATTGGCCAGGGTGCTTTTTACGCCTGCGGTCTGTCTGTCAGAATCCTTACCACTTATAAAAGCATCTGCCATAGCTCTTGCCGTTACATTACTTTCCAGAAATGCAATGAGGCTATCCGTATCTAAAAGTTGATAGATGGCTATTAAATGAGGTAGAGTACAGTAGTTTGGGTAGGACGTTTTTAGTTTCCAAATCAGTCCACTTACTAATCCCTCGGCAGCATCTGTAAAGAATTTGGTCGTTCCGGTACTACCAGATTCTTTTTGCTCCAATAAATTCTCAATCAACACTCTAGAAACTTCATTAACACTTTCTTCGTTTTCCATATAGCGAGGTGCTATTGGATTTACTTTATGATAAATATCATCAAATGAAATAATATAAAAAGGAATTTTAAATGCTTCGAAAAGTGGATATGCTATTTCAGTAAGTTCAAAATTCTTATAATCATGGATTATTCCACAAAATGAGTACTTGCTAAAATGCTGTAAAAAATTATAGACTACACTTTCGGTTTTCCCACTACCAGCTGAACCAATTACCGATGCGCCACGTTTTATATTCTCTATCTTAAATTTTCCATAGTTCACTTTAAATTTGACCCGGTATTTATCATTTAGTTTTTGGGATTGCTCTTTATGAAAGAACACATATATTAAAGTAGTTACGAGTAACAAAGGGATTATGATAAAAATAATGATATATGCTAGTGGCCAACTCATATTCCAATAGAGCTTGATTTAATCGCAATATCTACTCCTTTTTTAAGTCGTTTAATGGCTTTGATTGTCAATTGAACCTTGTTGGTTGGAATATTCATCATAGGCACTCCTGATTTGCCCAATATTTTAAAAGCTACTGCTTTTTCACTGGTAGGCAAACCCATCAATGCAGAAAAATAGAGTTTAGGATTTTTGATGAAATTCTTTTTAGCTTGATAGGTTTCTGCATAATTTCGTTTATAGCCGAATTGCTTGTCAAATGTCTTTTCTGCATTCGCAAAAAAAGTATCCCTATCAAAACCACGTTTCACATTCTTCCCATTCATTATCACATCCGAAACTTTGTATTTACTGCCTGGAGATAAACTCACCGAATTAGATGCATCCTTTCTGCTTACAATGATGTGAATATGACTTTGATTCCCTTCCTTTTGCAAGCCTTGTACAATTCGCTCTCCGTTTTGTTGGTGTGGCGCTTCTTTTTCTAATCGGCTTATTTTCTGATTTAGTTTTTTGATATATCCCTCTAGTATTCCATTTTCAATTTTTCGAATGTCTTGCTTTAACTGAAGTATTTTTGTGGCATACGATTGATTCTCCTTGACTTGAAAATCCGTTCCTTTGAACTTGCGTTGGTGTTCAATCTTTGCATAGTATTTTATATCATCTATGGTTATTGGTTTTCCGTTGACTTCTCTATTAAATGATTTCACATAGTCTTTCATTAATTCTCGGGTGTAAGCTTTGAGGTCCTTACTATTATATTGTAATTGCTTCAACTCATATTTGCTCGGACTTACGGTAATGGAATAAAATTTAGGTTCGGTCTTTTTTAATTTTGCTCCGTTTCCATCAATTTCTCTAACCACATCCTTTGCATATATTTCATTACTATATTGATTGAAAAAATGTTCCATTTCCTGTTGTTCTAAACCTTGATTTTCTTTTTCCAAATAGTCCACATAATCACCTACACTTTGCGAATACGAGCCTCCTAATTTTTGTGGTGTGATGGTGATGTACATTTGTATAAATTTTATAATTCATTATCCCTATTTTTCTTTTCACGAAAACGAACCTTACTTTTTTCCTCTGAACCTTTCTTCTCAACCAATAGCGGTTTATTTTTTGGTTCTACTTCTTGGAAAAGAGATTGCATCATAGCAACTGTTGGTCTGGTCTGACTCTTTTCCATATCTCTTAAAATGGCAATTACGGCACTCACTCGTTTTTTAATTAGGTTTTCAAGTGTATGGACTGTTGGACCAATAGACTCTTTTGGGGAAACATTATTGGCTTCGAAAAAGTCTAACATCATGAGCAAAGTCATAGAATTAGATGCCTTCATCTTCTTGCTAAAAACTCTAAATTTTTTAGCCACCGAAGCTTTAAAGCTAATAGTGGTAAATTGTTCCTTTTCGTATCCGTTATCCATTTTTACTCTAAAAATTGATTGATTTTACTGGGTTGAGTTCGTTTTTACTCTAAAAACCAATCTCAATTCTTGCTTTTCTTTTAAATTACTTTTTAAATAGCTGTTTTTCAGTTAATTAAAAACAAGAGACCTACAAAAACATCGCTTTGCGTGTTACCCTCTTGCTTTTCCATTTCATTCGCCAAAAGCGAATAAAATTCCAAACAACCTGACCAAAAAGTCAGTTGCATTTTGCCAAATGAACAGTCTTATAAATGTATCTAATTGGGATGCCATTTTGAAACGTAGAATGTTGTCAAATGGCTTGTTTTAATAGTAGTATCTATGATTTTGAAATGAAGCTGGGAATGGAACGTCAAGTTTTGAAATAGTTACCTAAAATTTGAGCGTGCAAAAGACCCTTGAAAGCTCAAAGGTCTTAAATTTTACTTTTTTTAAGTTTAAGGCTTACATAATTGAATTATCCGCAAAACTGTAGTACTCCCCATTTGGTGCAATAATCAAATGGTCGAGTACATTAACATCAAAAAGAGCTGCTGCCTTTTTAATCTTCTTTGTTAGTTGAATATCCTCGTCACTAGCTTCTAATTTCCCCGATGGATGGTTATGTGTCAAAATAATGGCGACCGATAAGGTTTTTAATACCACTGCAAATAGTATTCGTAAATCAATAAGAGTTCCGGTAATTCCACCCTGTGAAAGTTGGTATATGCCTTTTACTTTATTGCTGTTATTTAGAAGTAAGACTTTAAAGGATTCTTGCACTTCAATAGTGTTTTTGTTCCAATGCTGATACAGTAATTTACTAGCATCTTGGGATGATTTTATCTTTTGCCAAAAAGGTGCTGGTACCCCGTCTTTGTAACTAATCTGTATTTCGTTAACTTTGTTCTTCATTGTTATTTTCTTTAGAGATTGATAATGAAAAAGAGGGCAGAACTTTCCACAGAGATGCCCTCTTTATTTTTTGTTTATTTACTACCTAAAAGCAAGATTTCATTTGCTTCAACTTCGGTTACGTATCTTGTAACACCGCTTTCAGTTTCGTAGGTTCTAGTTTTTAATTTTCCGCTAATTCCAATCTCTTTACCTTTCGTTACATATTTCTCGATAATTTCTGCTGCTTTACCCCAAGCGACAACCGTATGCCAATTCGTATCGGTTTGTTTTTCGCCTTTACTGTCTTTGTAGTTCTCATTTGTTGCCAAAGAAAAACGGGCTATTTTTTTACCGCTTTCAAGGTTTGTAATTGTTGGTTCTTGTCCAACATTTCCAACTAACTGTACATGATTTTTAATAGTACTCATAATTATAGATTTAAAGATTAATATTCATTTGTTTTAAAAAGTGATTTACTTATTATATCCAGAGTGTTTTCCTTTTTTGACTTTTTAGTTCCACTTCCTTTTTGGATATTTTGAGATGATTTCATAGTTCTATATTTTGATTTACTTCCCATAGAGTATCCTATGGTAAATCCAAATTTTCTACCATAAACTTTATCTATTGTTCTGTTTTTTTC
>CANMLS010000054.1 GCA_947498785.1 uncultured Aquimarina sp.
GATAGATTTTTAGATTAAAAAATTGAATTTCAACACTTTAATTTACTGAAAATCTATCTTTTTTGCTATAAAAAAACCACATAATATTAATCGAACTCAGGTTAATAAAAAAAAAGATGTACCAACCGCAGCACATCTTTCTAACAACCTAACCAATAAATAAACAAACCAAGTCTGTCTGATGACAAGACTATAGGTACTTTTCATAATTCCTTACTCGAACCCTTGCTTTTAAGTCGTGTAACAAATTATATAAACCAAAAAAAGTACGGTTAATATATAAGAAATGTTTACTTCCTCTATTTCCATTCATTTTTCTTAACTCGGTATCTTTGGAATATTTTTCACTTAATTCTGTTATTTTCCTCCAAAATGTTTCATCTGCAAAGTCAAACTCTTCTACATTAAATGGTGTAGTAAAAAGATTTAACATTTCATGAAACAACTCAGAGAAGAATTTTTTTTCTTCGAGAGAATCATCTTCACGAAGGATTTCTAATTGAAACATTTTTTCGGTAAAAAATTCTGGATTATCAATATTTTCTTTTTTTGCTAATTCAAAATAAGGTGTGTAAAATTCTAATGGTACTTTCTTCACACAACCAAAATCAATAGCAATAAGGTTATCATCTTTATCTACCAAAAAATTTCCTGGATGAGGATCAGCATGAACTGCTTTAAGAATATGCATTTGATACATATAAAAGTCCCACAATGCCTGACCAATTTTATCTGCTTTTTTCTGGTCATTATTTTGCTTGGTATATTCACTTAAGTGAAGCCCATCCATCCAATCCATTGTAATAATACGTTCACTGGATAATGCTTCATAATATTCTGGAAATCGTAAATTAGGAATCTTCGCACACGACTTCGTAATTTCCTTACTCTGTTTAACCTCTAAAACATAATCTGTTTCTTCAAGTAATTTTCCTTCTAATTCTTTAAAATATTTCTCAGAATCTTTTCCTTTTAAATTAAACATTCTGATGGCGATGGGTTTTACCATCGCCAAATCAGAACTTATACTGTTTGCAACTCCAGGGTATTGAATTTTCACAGCAAGTTTTTTCCCGTCTTTAATAGCTTTATGTACCTGACCGATACTTGCAGCATTTACAGATTGAGTTGCAAACGAATCATATAGATCTTCTGGATATTTCCCATGATATTTTTTAAATGTTTTTCTAACCAATGGAGGAGATAAAGGTGGCACACTAAACTGTGATAATGAAAACTTTTCTACATAGGCATTGGGTAGAATGTTTTTTTCCATAGAAAGCATTTGTGCTACTTTAAGAGCGCTCCCCTTTAAATTTTTTAATCCATTATATATATCAGCTGCATTATCTTCATTTAATTGTTCTTTTGTTAAATCAGGATTAACGGCTTTTTTACCATAATATTTTATATAATTCCCTCCTACTTTTACACCAGTCTTTACAAGTTCTGCCGTTCTACCTAATTTGGTAGTTGGTATGCTGTCAATTGTCTTCATCTTGATCCTGTTTCTAAGTTCGTTCTTTCATTAATTCCACATTGTTTTTTCTTTCCATAGAAACTTTCCAAAGTCTATTACATTATTTAAAGGTGTATTATCAAATAAGTCAAATGCAGTATTTACTGATTTCTCTATAGCTACATCAGTTTTCTCAAAACCTATAGATTCATCATCTACCCAAAATTTTAATAGAAACAAAAACTGCAACCAAGCCCCCTCAGAAAATAGTTTAACAGGGCTTTTAGCTATTTTAAATAGCTTTTCATCATTATCTTCTTCAATTAGTTCGGAGGCAAAACCTTTTATGTGATCTCTCAAATTTTTTAATTGTTTTAAATTTTCAAAAGGCATATCATAGCGCTTCAATGCAAAAAGCACATAACTACGATTTAAAGTTAGCATTTCGAAAAAAGTAAAAAAGAAGGTCAGAAATTTATTTCTGTTAGAGAAACTTCCATATTCCTTATTATTATTCATTACATCAATTGTAGTTGTAAAAAAAGCACTCCATATTGCCTTATCTAAACTTTCTAAACTTCCAAAAAAGGTATAGAATTCTTCCTCTTTTACATTAACATTAGTACAGAATTTATATACAGATTTAGGATAACCATCATTTTCTAAAACATAGTTCATATATTTTGATATGATAGCTTGACCAGTAATGTCTTTATTTTTTGATTTAGCCATGTTTTACACTTTAAGTTAGTATGTAAATATACTGATTGTCTAACCTTTTTATAAGTAAGTTAAACAAAAAATATGTTAAAGTTGTTTCAAAAAAAATGAAATTCTAACAGTACATAATCTTAGTCTTAAATGTCAAGAAATCATTACAACATATCTTAAAAACAATTTTCTGTGTCAGTTTGTCAGATATCCTGTATTGGTATTTTTTTTGACTACATCTCATAAGAAGACGATAATCAAATTAAAAACCTATAAAAATGGCAACAGGAAGTATAAATGTATCCGTAGAAAACATTTTCCCTTTAATAAAAAAATTCTTGTATTCTGATCATGAGATTTTTTTAAGAGAACTAATTTCTAATGCAACAGATGCTACTTTAAAGCTAAAACATTTAACTAGTATTGGAGAAGTTAATATAGAGTATGGTAACCCAACCATTGAAGTTAAAATAGATAAAGATAAAAAGCAATTGCATATTATCGATCAGGGAATTGGTATGACTGCAGAAGAAGTAGAAAAGTATATTAATCAAGTGGCTTTTTCTGGAGCAGAAGAATTTCTTGAAAAATATAAAGACAGTGCAAAAGACTCTGGAATCATAGGACATTTTGGACTTGGATTCTATTCTGCTTTTATGGTTGCTGATAAAGTTGAAATCATTACTAAATCATATAAAGATGAGCCTGCTGCACATTGGATTTGTGATGGATCACCGACATATAGCATAGAAGCACATGATAAAACTGATAGAGGGACAGAAATCATTCTTCATATCGGTGAAGATGATGTAGAATTTTTAGAAGATTCTAAAATAAATGAATTACTGGTAAAGTATAATAAATTTATGCCAGTAGCTATAAAGTTTGGGACTAAGACTGAAACTTTACCGAAGCCAGAAGATGCTAAAGAAGAAGATCCTGCTCCTACCCAGGAAGTAGACAACATTATTAACAATCCTAATCCTGCATGGACAAAGCAACCGGCTGATCTACAGGATGAAGATTATAAAGGTTTTTATAGAGAATTGTATCCTATGCAATTCGAGGAACCTCTTTTTAACATTCACCTCAATGTAGATTATCCATTTAACCTAACCGGAATTTTATATTTCCCAAAATTAGGTCAGGATATGGGAATGCAAAAAGATAAAATTCAATTATACCAAAATCAGGTTTTTGTTACTGATAATGTAGAAGGTATTGTTCCTGAATTTCTTACTATGCTTCGTGGAGTAATCGATTCTCCAGATATTCCTCTTAATGTATCTCGTTCATATTTACAAGCAGACGGTAATGTAAAAAAGATCTCTAGTTATATCACACGTAAGGTAGCAGATAAGCTTAGCTCTATGTTCAAAAACAATAGAGAAGATTTTGAACAAAAGTGGAATGATATAAAAATTGTAATTGAGTATGGAATGCTTTCTGAAGATAAATTCTTTGAAAAAGCAGATAAGTTTGCTCTTTACCCAACAGTAGATAATACATATCTGACTTTTGAGGAATTACAAGAAAAAATCAAAGACAGCCAAACCGATAAGGATAATAAAACTGTAATACTATATGCATCCAATAAAGATGAGCAACATGCGTATATAACTGCTGCCAAAGATAAAGGGTATGAAGTATTACTTTTAGACTCTCCTATTGTTTCTCACTTGATCCAAAAATTAGAAACAAGCAAAGAAAATATCTCTTTTGCCAGAGTTGATGCCGATCATATTGACAATCTTATCAAAAAGGACGAAGAAACGATTTCTAAATTATCTGATAAAGAAAAAGAAGCTCTTAAGACTGATCTAGAAAAAGTTGTTCCTAAAGAAAAATATACCGTACAATTAGAAGCAATGGATAGTAATGCTTCTCCATTTATGATCACTCAACCAGAGTTTATGCGTCGTATGAAAGAGATGCAGCAAACTGGCGGTGGTGGTGGAATGTTTGGTATGGGTAATATGCCAGAAATGTATAATTTGATCATTAATACAAACCATGAATTGATTGGACAAATTGCCAGTACCAAAACAGAAAAGAAAAAAGAGCGTTTGATAAAACAATCTTTAGACCTGGCAAGGCTTTCTCAAAATTTATTAACAGGAGAAGAATTGACAGATTTTATTAAACGTAGTTACGAAATGATCAAGTAAAAAACATTTTTTACTTAAAACTAATAGGCCGCTTTACTATTCATATATAGATAAAGCGGTTTTTTTATCGTATACTTTTGTTTTAAACTTCAGAATTTTTACATTCGTAATGAGCTTCAATACAATACCAAAATGAAGAACTTAAATTGCTTTTTTGTATTCTTTATATTTATTAGCATAAGCCTCTTCGGACAAAATTGCGTTTCTGGATATGTGCATATTAAAAACCCTGAGCAATGGGAACAAAAAGTCTATTTAAGTAACATTAAACTTGAAGAAAACAGTACTACCTATAATGCAACTACTATTGCTTCTTCTTTGCTTACCAAAGATGGTTTTTTCACTTTTGATCAAAGCTTATTTACTACAAAAGATGATATTTATAAAGTTCAACTGAATCCTGTATCCCCGAATGACAAAGACGTTCTTTTAAATAAAATAAAAAACTTTAAATTCTTTATTTTATCTGAAAATGACACCATACACTTTCCAAAAGGAGAAACATTATTTGGAAAGTATATAACAAATAACGAAGCAGATCAGGAATGGCAGAAACTAAAAAACTTTGAAGCTAGGTATCAAAATCTCACAGATGATTTTGATACCAAAAAATACCTTCTGGAAACCAAAGGATATGTAAAAGATTCGTTACAAATACTTTTGGTTAAACTTATAGGGATTAAAAAACTTGATGATAAGAATTTGTTAGAAAAAGATATTGTTGCTAATCCTAGATATTATCTGGATTTACTTAAAGAATTAAAATCAAGTGATCTTGATCCATTAACTTATGTATATCTAGAACATAAACTCTCATTTATTACCAAAGAAATTACGAATCAGAATTATAAAGCAAGTTTATGGATTGGTAGTGTTGCTTTTTTAATTATTATTGCTTTAATCGTATTTATTATAAAATCAAGAAGAAAAATACAAACCGCAGTTTCATCTCCACTTAGTAAACAAGAAAAAGTTATAAAAGACCTCATCATTTCAGGAAAAAGCAATAAAGAAATTGCTAATGAACTATTTGTTAGTCTTAGCACGGTGAAAACTCACATCACCAACATCTACAGCAAGTTAAATATCTCCAGCAGAAAGGATTTATTACTTAGAAAGTAAAATCAGACCCGTACTAGTACCTTATTCAGCCACATAAAACTATACATTATATAGATTATCATTTTTATTTGATCTAGAATCATAAATGGTAATCAAAACGAATGAACCAGTTTAGTTTTCAAAAGTGGAACATAATATTTGGATGGGGAGTTTTCTTCATCTCTTTAAGTGTTTATTTACTTACAATAGAACCAACCAATAGTTTCTGGGATGTTGGAGAATATATTGCCACTTCATCAAAATTGCAAATCGGACATCCCCCTGGAGCTCCTCTTTTTCAGATAATAGGTGCTTTTACCTCTATTTTCACTTCTAATCCCAAAGAGATTGCTATGACACTTAATTGTACTTCGGCAATCGCCAGTGCATTTACTATTCTATTCATGTTTTGGTCCATCGTTATCCTTGTACGTAAGCTAGAACCAAAAGATAGCATCCTAAATAATAGCAAAGCCATTATAATTCTAGGCAGTGGGTTCGTTGGTTCATTAGCATATACATTTACTGATAGCTTTTGGTTTAATGCGGTAGAAGCAGAAGTATATGCAATGGCAACATGTATTTTGGCATTATTATTTTATCTCGGATTACTATGGGAAAGAGATATGCATTTAGTACGAGGAAATAAATGGTTAATTTTAATATCCTTTATTATTGGATTGTCTTTTGGTGTCCATTTTATGGGATTATTGTCTATTCCCGCAATTGGATTACTATATTATTTTAAAAATTGGAAAGACACCACTCTAAAGAATTTTGTTATTGGAAATTTTGTCGCAATAACCGTACTGCTATTCATTTTTAAACTATTAGTACCATATACCCTAAAGTTTTTTGGCCTTTCTGAAATTTTCTTTATTAATGCAATCGGGCTTCCTTTTAACTCTGGAACTATAATAGCAGGAGGTATAATAGCTATTCTTTTTTATTGTGGAATTAAGTACACCCAAAGAAAACAATATCCTTTCTTAAACACTTTATTGTTATCCATACTCTTTATTTTTATTGGATTCTCCAGTTGGATTATGATTCCAATTCGCGCGAATGCGGGTACGGTAATAAATGAAAACAATCCCAATAATGCTAGAGAATTATTAGCATATTATAACTTAGAACAATATCCAAAAACTCATTTGTTTTATGGCCCATTGTTCACTGAAGTTTATACTCATCTTGATGAAAACAATCCGTATAAGGACGATAATCCAAAATATGAAAAAGATGATAAAACAAGAAAATATGTTATAGTCAATGACTGGAAAAACGCATTACAAAATCTTGATGATCGTCACAAAACATTTTTTTCCAGAATGTCGAGTACAGAACATATTACCAATTATATGAAGTTTACTGGTCCTCTTAAATTCAAAATAAAACCTGAATTTCGTAAAGAAAAAGAAATAATTAACACCGTGAATGATTTTAGCAATGCCTATGCTAGCGGAAAATTGGACAACAAAGATTATGACGAGTTTCTTAAATCGTTTGGTAATTATCTCGATGTAGAAAAACCATCGGTTTGGGATAATCTAAAATTTATGTTTACCTACCAAGTTGGATATATGTATTGGAGGTATTTTATGTGGAATTTTGTAGGAAGACAAAACGACATACAAGGAAAATTGACCCTTCAAAATGGAAATTGGTTAAGTGGAATACAATTCATAGACGAAATCCATTTAGGATCTCAAAACAATTTACCTAATGATGTTTTAAAAAACAAAGCTCGAAATACATACTATTTTTTGCCATTTCTACTAGGTATTATAGGGCTTGTTTTTCAAGTTAAACACGATAAAAAGAATTTCTGGGTTCTATTTGTCTTTTTCATGTTTACAGGACTAGCACTTAAGGTATATCTAAATGAAAAACCTTTTGAAGTACGAGAACGCGACTACGCTTTGGTAGGCTCCTTTTATGTATTTACCATATGGATCGGGATAGGGCTATATGCTATATTTGATATGATAAAAAAAATCATAAAACCCAAAATAGCAATTCCAATAACACTCATTGTTTGTTTATTAGCTGGTCCAATTATGCTTGCTTCTCAAAATTGGGATGACCATGATCGTTCTAATCGATATACTGCACAATCTATGGCAAAAATGTACTTATCTTCTTGTCAAGAGAATGCAATTCTATTTACTATAGGGGATAATGATACTTTTCCATTATGGTATGTCCAGGATATCGAAGGATACAGAACCGATATAAGAACTATTATATCCGCATATTTAGGAACAGATTGGTATACTGATCAAATGAAAAAAGCTGCATATAAAAGTAAACCTATCCCATCACAACTTACACATCAATTTTATGCATATGGAAATAATGATGTGATTTATCATAAACCGATTACAAAGGATACCATGTTAATCAAAAATTGGCTAAAATGGGTAGCTTCTGATGACCCAAGAACCAAGGGGAATTTACAAAGTGGAAAAAGAGTAAATACATTTCCTACGCAACATATACGAATTCCTGTAGATAAACAAGCTGTATTAAAAAATGGGATTGTCTCTTGTAAAGATGCCGATAAAATTGTTCCATATATCGATATTCATTTAAAAGACGATTATATGTTAAAACACCGTTTAATAATGTTAGACATACTGGCAAATAATAACTGGGAACGACCTATTTATTTTTCTGGAGGCAGTTATGGTGATGATGACTATATATGGATGAAAGAGTATCTACAACTAGATGGATTGGTTTATAAACTTGTTCCTATACAAACCAAAATAGATCCTAATAATCCATATGAAATGGGCAGAATTGATACCGAATCCATGTATAAAATTGTTAAAAACTGGGATTGGGGGAATGGAGAAAATCCTAATATTTATCACGACCCAACAACTAGAGGAAATGGTATTAGTTATAGGAGTAGTTTAAGTAGATTAGCAGAGATATTGATTGAAGAAAATAAAATCGATAAGGCTAAAGAAATTCTAGATCTTGGAATACAAAAAACTCCAGTCGAGTACTACGGTTATTATACTACACTGCATTCTTTTGTATCCAGTTATTATAAAATCAACGAAAAAGAAAAAGCAAGAGATCTTTACAATACTCTAGCAAAAAAATATCAGGAACAATTAATCTATTATGGAAATTTATCGATCAAACAGCAATACAAGTATGCACAAGAAATTGTTACACAAATAGAATATTACAGAAATTTAATAGATATATTATTTATCTCCAAAGACAATAAATTTGCAGACATTAAGGTAAAAGAATTTAATAGATACATTTCCTTATTTTCTCGCTTATATAGTAATAATGAATCTGATAATGATTCCAATATTCAATTCAAAGATTAAAATAAGTAGATACATGTTATGTGGTAGATGGTTTTTTAATCAATTCTAATACTTTTCTTAGAAGAAGTATATCGAGAATAATGTTATTAATTTATAGTTATTCTCGATATACTTTGTATCCATTACATTATATTATAAAAATTGAAACGACATTTTTTATAGAATTGATATAATATTTCTCTATAATCCAGAGATTGTGAATATTTCCCAAGATCCTATTGATGCCCTGTTACAGGTCATAAATTCTGATTCTTTTTCAGAAGAAACATATTTACCATTACTTCCCTTCAATGCATATTTGTTTCCTCCTTTTGATACTAAAGTAAATTGCTCCCATGAACCAATTAATTTTCGGCTACATGTTATTTTTTTTCCATTTTCAGAAGAAACATAATGCCCATTATTCCCCTTCAAGGCTATTTTTCCATTACTAAGATTTATTAATTGAAACTTCTCTGATGCACCAACAGATGATTTATTACATTTCATTCGGTTTTTCTTATTTTTATTTTTCAAGCTTACATATTTTCCATTATCCCCTTTCAAATTGATTATTTTTATCGGTGCAGTCCCAGGATACATTTGTGCAATCCCATTTTTATCCTTATCAGAAAGTGCATTTCTCTGAGTTTTATAAGTATTCCCGTTTTTCTTTACTATAGTGGGTTTATTATTTTTAGAAAAAGCATATGAACTATACATCATTATACTTCCAAAATCCAATTTATTACTGTATTCATTGCCATCATATCCTCGTGCAACATACGTTTTAAAATTATGATCCTTACCTGATTCTATATTCTGAAACTTAATCTTAATGTATTCATCTCTATCTTTTCTACTTTGTTCGTGCCATAAACCTAAAGCATGCCCTATTTCATGAATCGTATTACCAGTAGTACAAGCATTAGCCAAAGTTATATTTTGTTTTCTTCCAATGCGTCCAACATTAGAAGAACATCCACTTCCACTTCTAAAATTTACATATGCACTCTGATCAGTTCTTGGTAAAAACCTGATAGATGTTTTAGATTCCCAATGTGACATTGCATCGGCAACTCTTTCTTTATCCGGCAGATTATTTTCTATTGTATAATATACTATATTATTAGGCCAACGCCCTAGTGTTCTACCAGTACTTTTTGCACCTTCATGGGTAACATCCTCATCTGGTATTACAATCATATCACCGCCAAGAATATAATCTTCTCCTATTTTTTCAACCATTGCTGACTGACCATATAATTGAATTTCTATCCATTCCCCTTCTGTATTTGGATATGCTTTTTCTATGGTAAAGTTTTCTTGAAAAAAATTATCTACCTCTATCAAGGTGTTTTCTGTTTCTTTTTCTATTCCATCTTTTTCACAAGAGATAAAAATAAGACATAACAACGCAAAACATACTCCAAGTTTTCCTATACTAAAATAATTTTCCATAATTAATTGATTTAAATTTTTGACTATTTAAGTGCTTGTTAAATTTTATAGCTGCTCAAAAGTAAGAGGTAATAGAATCAAAAAATATTTCACCATATTGCAAACCCTTGTTAATATAAGAAGCTAAAACATCTGATTTTTTTTATAACAAATCCCTAAAAAAGATATTTATCCAATCGCCTCAATAGATTAAAAATCCAATAGTTGCATTTTGTTTAAAAACAATAACAACCTCCTTTTCTTTATTCTAAAACAAGTAAAAAGATTATTACGATCTATATTTCAATGATATCTATCGCCTGTTAGGTATAAGAAAAATATCGCTCAGTGAGAAGTGGTTTTTGATAGAAAATTGTATCGAAGACAAATACATTTGCGGACATGAGTCTAATTTCCATACAATTTTCCTTTATTTCACTATAAAAAATCAATTTTGATTTTTCCAAATAGAGAATTTTTAAATTATTTAAGAAGTGAATAATAACTGAGCTCTCTCACTTTAATCAAAAAAGTTTAAACCACTTTATTAACATCTTTTTTTTGTATCTTTAAGAGGCTTATTTTTTTAAACACATTTTCTTATGACTTCGCTTTTTAAAAAACTACAACTGCCTCCTACACTCGATGAAATTCTTATTTTAAATGAGCCAGAAGGGTTTTGTAAAGAATTAGATTGCCTAAAAGATGTAATTATTAAAGAATCATTAATACAGGTATCAGAAGTTGATTTTGCTTTAGTTTTTGTTACCGAAAAAAAACAAATAGAAAATCGAATTGAAACGGTGTACCCAAAACTTGTAGGGGATGCTATTCTTTGGTTTGCTTACCCTAAAAAAAGTTCTAAAAGATATACTACTGAAATTACCAGAGATCACGGATGGGGTGTACTAGGTGATTATAACCTAGAACCAGTTAAACAGGTAGCTATTGATGAGGATTGGACCGCACTTCGTTTTAGAAAAGTGAGTTTTATAAAAAAAATGACTCGAAGCAAAGATTTTGCATTAAGTAATGCCGGGAAAGCAAAAACTACAGGAGTTTAATGAATTGGCACTTATATATTCTATCGGGGGTTTTTATAATCGCAGGAATTTTTCATCTAATTAAACCTAAGGCATTTATGAGAATAATGCCTTTATATATTCCATTTCATAAAGCACTTGTCTATCTTAGTGGTATTGCAGAAATTTTTGCAGGCATAGGGTTGCTATTTGAACAAACTAGAACGATTTCTATTTGGAGTATCATCATTATGCTTATTTTATTTTTTCCAGTTCATATCCACATGCTCATTAATAAAAAAGCGGGTTTAAATCTTCCAAAATCTATTTTAATCTTTAGACTACTCCTCCAATTTGTATTAATTTACTGGGCATATTTCTATTTTTAATCTTTTCATTTAAGCATTTCTTGATTTCTTTTCTAAAGAAAGTCATTACTTAAAATTAGATATATTGGATTACAGATATAGTATTCCGAATTCTTTAACTTTAGCTAATCCAATACCATTTAAACCTTGAAACAAGGATAGAACACATGACTTTTAGAATTTTGAAGTAAGCTTGGAAGTATTAGATTTATTTAAAAAAAGATTTCTGTAATATCTTTTTTATATTGAGTGTTTTTTAAATCAATATGCATCAATTTAAGTGTTTTGTACCAAAGGAAAATGATATCAAAAAAATAGGTACTAGATTAAAAAATGCTCTAGATACATTTTGTCTTCATTTCATTATGATAAAGCTAGAATTAAGACTTCTTTCTAGCATTTTTCTTTAACTCATATCTACTACTATTATTTTAAAGAGTCATTTTGAGCTTTAATCAACTCTTCTTTTGCTTTTCGGTCTTTTATATATTTAATCAATTGTTTTCCATAAAGTGATTTCTTTACTTTTGGACTCAGTGATTTTGCAATAGTATCCAAGAACTTTATGTTGGCATCATAAACTTCATTAAGCGTTATGTATGGAGCTACTTCTAATTTTCTATTATTCACAGCAAAATTAATGGTATATAAATACTTTTGGCGTACTAGTCTTTTATATGCCTCATCATTTTCCATTAGTTTTTCTTCATCTTTTTGCTTACTAGCTTCAAAGTCCTCTTTAATTAATCTTAAATTTCGTTCATTAAATCGTTTAAGTATTTTTTTATACTCAAGAAATTTCATTTGATTTTTACCTCCAGTTATTTTTATATCGTTTTCAAAATCATTAAGAGAAGTAGTAATCATAATCTCTCCAGGTTCTGCAAAGAAATCTATACGATCATTATATTGCGCTCCATCATCTTTATCAAGGTATATATAATGAATTTCTGGTTCTTCTATTTCTGATGTAAACATGAACTCAGAATTTCCTTCTATTACAATAGAATCTATATTTACTAAAACCGTATCCTGTATTTTCTGTAAGTAAATAGTACCTTTTTTCAACCCTTTTATATTACCAATAATAGTAACATTTCCTTTTTTAGGAGAACTACAATTCATCAAGAAAATGAACGAAAATAATATAATCGAAAAATACTTCATTTCTATTTTTTTGGTTTTTTAATTGGGATCACAAATATGCTACAATTTAGATCAAAATACTAACTTCCAGAAGCGATTTGCATCAATATCGTACATAAAATAGCTCCATAAGTACCTACTACATATCCAAAAACCGCTAATAATACTCCAACAGTTGCTAATGAGGGGTGAAATGCTGCTGCAACTACTGGAGCAGAGGCAGCGCCTCCAACATTGGCCTGACTACCAACTGCAAGAAAAAAGTAGGGAGCTTTTATCAATTTGGCAACTCCTACTAATAATATGACATGAATAATCATCCATACCACCCCAATAGCAATAAGTCCTGGGGTTTCGAAAATCATACCTAAATCCATTTTCATTCCAATTGTTGCCACCAAAATATAAATACAGATACTTCCCAATTTACTAGCTCCTGCGCCTTCATACTCCTTAAATTTGGTAAATGATAATAGAATTCCAATAGCTGTGGCAATAGTAATCATCCAGAAAAACTTAGATGTAAATGATGCTAAAGCAGAAGTCTTATCATTAAAAATTTCAAAGTTATTGGATAAGAGATTAGATATCCCATCAGCACCCCAATGTGCAAGACCTACAGTTACAAATGCTATAGAAAGCATAATCATATAATCTGTTAGGGATGGGGTTCTTGTTATGCTATCTGCATAAGTTGACACTTTGTGTTTTAGAGCTTCGATAGCAGAGTTATCTGCTTTTAACCAGCTATCGATACGATCACTTTTACCTATACCGATTAATAGGATAGCCATCCATATATTGGATACAACAATATCCACTAAGACCATGCCTCCATATTTATCTGGGTTATACTGATAAATCTCTAGCATTGCTGCTTGATTTGCTCCGCCTCCAATCCAACTACCCGCAAGCGTAGACAAACCTCTCCAGATTGCATCGAACTCAACTCCTCCAAGGGTTTGGGGAGAAATAAGAGAGATTAATAAAATAGCAACAGGGCCTCCTATGATAATGCCAATTGTTCCTGCAAAAAACATGATTAATGCTTTTGGTCCTAAGTCAAATATACTTTTAAGGTCAATACTTAATGTCATCAATACTAAGGAAGCAGGAAGTAGATATCTACTTGCAATGTAGTATACATTAGAAGATTTTTCTACTAAATCCCCATTTACATCTAATTCCTTCCATTCTGGGGAAATGATGCCTAATGAATTAAAAATAGCAGGTAATAAATAACATAATAATACGGTAGGAACAAATTTGTAGAATATCTTCCAGAAGTTTGTTTTAATAGAAGAGGTATAAAACACAAACCCTAAACAAAGCATTATAATACCAAAAACTATGGTATCATCTGTAAAAAAAGGTGTATTATCCATTATATATTATTTAATTTTAAACTATATACTAATGAAATAGGTTAATCATAAAAATTATGAAATGTTAGTCATTAATCCATTTCTTTAACACTATTTCCTGTTGTTCAGAAGGGTTTGGTTCTAGTTCCAATATAGTCTTTTCTACTGTAGGTTTGATTACTTTGGACTTGAGAGTTATGATCTCATTATTTCGTTTAATCTTAAATGTAATTTCATCCTCAATTTTCCATTTATTAGAATCACCAAATAAGTCATAGATATTCTTAAGTTTATATTTTTTCTCATTAATACTTAGTAATACATCATTTTGAGTAATCCCAAGTCCTTTTAAAAAACTATTAAAAGGAATATCTGAGGTAAAAACTACTTCTTTAGTAGATTCTAGTCCTGTTACAAAAGGCTGTTGTTCATAGATAAAATAGGAAGATGGAATGTTTTTTATCCCAAATTTCACACCGGCTTTTTTTAAATAAAACTCATAATCAATAGGAGTTTTTCCTACTACATGTTTCTGTAAAAATGCACTAACTTCTGGGTAGGAGATTTTTTCAATAGTATTGATCAATTCATCATCATCAAATGGGACATCAATACCATAGGTATTCGATAAACTTGTAATCAAATCCAATATACCGTAAGATCCATTACTTTTTTCGCGCATCATGATATCGATACACATTGATATTAATGCACCTTTTTCATATACATTTCTATAATTTTTACGATAAGGATCTATAAGAATGTTTTTACTCATAGAGGTAAAAGACATCGTGTTATCAAATTCTTTAGAAGCTTCTATTTTCTCATAAACCTTTTCAAAAAAATCTTCTCTTGAGATCAAACCTTGTGAAATTTGAAATAATAGAGAGAAATATTCTGTAGTACCTTCGTATAACCATAAATGTTTAGACATTTTTGGTGTATTGTAATCAAAATCACGAATTTCTTTAGAATGTATTGTCAAAGGTGTTACAATATGAAAAAACTCATGTGAAACGACATCAGTAAGGGATTCATTAAGTCTATCGTACGAAAGTGATTCAGGAAGAACAACTACGGTCGATGTATTATGTTCAAGTGCTCCAAAACCCCTTGCATCATTTGATTTTGAAGAAGAAAGGTATAATAAAATACTATATTTTTGGGTTGAATTAATGTTACCAAGAAAATTCTTTTGTGCTCTGATCACACGTTCCATCTGGGTCACTAATTTTTCTGCTTTATGAGTCGAATTGTTAGAATAAACACTTAATAATACTTTTATTCCATTCACCGTAAATGTAACCGTATTATCGGCATTAGAATACATAATGGGATGGTCTGCAACATCTGCATATCGATCAAAACTAAAGAAATCAATCTTATCCTTATCTATCCCTAAGCTAACTTCTGCATTTTCTACAATGCCTATTTCGAGTGAAGTTGAAGCTTTTAAAGATTCTGGATGTTTTATAAACAAGTCATATTTATTTTCTTTCATTCCTTCAAAATAACCAATGAATGCATATAGATTTAAAATGAAATTTTTGTCCTTTAAAATATTAGATCCTGTGGGTGAGAAAACATCATGTGTAGCCTCAGAATCAAAGGTATCATTTACCCAGTATGTTATTTTACTAAGTTGATTTGCATTATTTATTTTCCAACGATTATCTCCATATTTTTGTACATATAATGGATTTCCTAAAGGATCATAAGCTTTAAAATCTTCAACATATTTTCCGTAGTTGTTATTTTGATAGGTTCCTGGTACGATTTTAGGAAGGTAGTAATTCAAAGTATCTGCCACTAGGTTATTTACTTTAATTTCTACTTTGACCTTATCATTGACTACGTTAATAAGATCTATTGAAGTAGTAATTGGTAAAGTATTTATTTGTGCAACAGGCTGTTCTGTTGTTTTACAACCTGAAGATAGATTAAATATGGTAAGTGCTAATACTAGCGTTATGATTTTTTCAATCGTTCTTTGCACAGTTATTGAATATTTTTCTTGATAAAAGTTGCTACTCCATCTTCTTTTCCAGAAAGTGTAATAACATCTGCTATTTTTAATGTTTCTGGTTTGGCATTTGCTACAGCAACACCTGTGCCTACTGCTGTAAGCATAGCAATATCATTATAGTTATCTCCAAATGCTACTGCATGAGAGATGGGGATATTATAATGAGTCTTGAGTAAAATTTCGATAGCTGTTAATTTTGAGATGCTTTTATGTGCTATTTCAATATATGTAGGCTTAGAACGATAGAGATGTAATATATCACCAAAAGTTTGTTCTAAAAACGAATATGCTTGATCAATATAAGCTTCTTCACCCATACACATAATTTTATGTGCGCCTTTATTATGATCTTTCCATTCCTGAATTACACTCTTTGCAGGTTTTACAGTGGGGGTGACTTTTGTGTTATTTGCTTCTCGATTTGCCCAAAAATCCATTTCAGGAACATACCAATCATCATTATGATATAAACTAATATGAAATTTTCTCTCGCGATTAAAATCATTAAGTTTTTCAACAATATCTGGAGATATAAAAGTAGAATGAATAGGTTTTTGATCCACCATGATTAGCCCTCCATTATAACATATTATTGGCTCTGTTGCAATATCTAATTCTTGTTGCAGATGAATCATTGCACTAGGCATACGAGAAGAAATTAGTATTACAGGTATTGTTTCTTTAATTCTTTTAATTTCTGAAATAGTAAATTCTGAAAGTTCCCTTTCAGAATTTAATAATGTTCCATCAATATCAGAGAATACAATGCGATATGGCATTAATCGTTTTGGGATTTGGTTATATTAATTTTTAAAATAGACTATTGATTTACAAAGTTAGCAATACTACTGATAACTTCTGGCATAATTTTTCTTCGGGATTCATTATACGATTTATGATTTTCTAATCTACCTCCTTTAATTTCTTTTAAAATATGATTCATATTCTGAACAATTATATATTCTGCCTGAGGAGCAGATTCTTTTAACCTTTCTGCTTGTGACATTTCTACTTGAATATCTTTATCTCCATGAATAATTAATATCGGTATTTCTAATTTTGTAATTTCTTCTGAAGGATTATATTGTATCCATGATCTCATAAAAGGTTGTAGATTGTATCCAAAAATAGACTCTAGAGCAGGATCATAACCTGTAGCTCTTCCATTCTCTTTCAATTGCTTAAATGCTACAGTTGCACTTTTATCTAATCCAGGTGCTTGTTGAGCAATTTGTTCTATAATCACCTGATCGATAGATAAAGCATTACCAGCTATCGAAATGAAACCATCTACATTAGTTTGAGCTGCTATCATTCCTACCAGTGAACCTTGACCATGACCAAGGAGAATAATTTTCTTATACTTATTGTTTTTGGTAAAATAGTTCACCACAGATTTAGCATCCTCTATATAATGGTCTAGAGAAATTTCGTGTTCTTTAATACCTAAAGCATCAATTTTAAAAAGTCTTTTGTCATACCGATATGTGGCTATACCAGATTTGGCCAAGGTATATGCCAATCGTTTGAATGTATCATTTCTGGACATTCTATCATTACCGTCTCTATTAATAGCTCCAGAATCCATTATAAATATAACCAAGGGTACATCCTGATCAGAATAAGGAGTTACCAAAGAACCTTCAAGAAATTTGTTTATTTTAACTATTGCAGAGTTAAATTCTTTCTCTTGAGACACGCAGGTAATCGTAATCAGAATAAGAAATAAAAAAAGTTTATTTTTCATTGTTCCATAGGTTTATTATAAGGTAAATAAGAAAATAGATATCCATTATTATTGACATTAATAAATGAAATGATAAATTGGATACACATTTTGATTTGGATAAATTGCTTTTTAATATTGAACGTATTTTAATTTTTAATCATTTCTTGCAAAATCATCTTTTTCATTTATGTCTAACTCTTTTATTGCTTCCTAGTGCTGCCATAAACTCTAAAAAGTTATCATCTAAGCAAAAACTTCAATTTTTAGGTCAAATGAAAAAAAATTAAGATGAGTTCATTTTTTAAAGATCACTAACATACCCTTTTTTATCTTTGCTTCAAAATAATAAATAATGAAATGAATATAAATACGATTTTTTAATAGTTCGAAAATAATTTCTACACAAATCTTATTAGACCTTCAAAACAACAAATAATAAATGAAACATCAATATAAGTTATTTCTCACTCTGTTAATAATTACAATATCTGGATTTTCTGCCGAATATGATTGGGGTAAAACTGGACATCGGGCTACTGGACAGATCGCAGAAGCGTATTTAAGTAAGAAAGCAAAACGCAACATAAACAAACTTTTGAAAGGACAGAGTCTAGCCTTGGTTTCTAATTTTGCCGATGATATTAAAAGTGATAAGAAATATAAAAGATATAGCCCTTGGCATTATGTCAATTTTTCTTTTGATAAAAAATATGGAGAAGAAACACCTAGTGAGTTTGGAGATTTAGTACAAGGAATAGAAAAATGTATTACGGTTCTTAAGAATAAGCAATCATCTAGTGAAGATGCTGCATTTCACCTTAAAATGTTAGTGCATTTTATTGGAGATTTACATCAACCACTTCATGTTGGTAAAGGAGAAGATAAGGGAGGAAATGATATTCAGGTACGTTGGTTTGATGATGGGTCTAACTTACATAGAGTTTGGGACAGTGAAATGATAGATTATTATGGGATGAGTTATACCGAATTATCTGTTAATACAGACATATTGTCTAAAACTCAACTAAAGGCTGTTGGAGATGGTTCTTTTTTGGACTGGGTTCATGAATCAAGAGAGTTAGCAAAACAAGTATATAATTCTGCAGATGCAGGTGAAAAATTGGGGTATCAATATATGTATAACTATTTTCCTTTGGTTCGTAAACAATTACAAAAAGGAGGAATACGATTAGCTAAAATTTTAAATGAAATTTTTGGGTAGAGAACACAAAAAATGAGTAACGCTTTATATTAGCTAATAGTGAGTTCTTTACGATATTGTCTAGGGGACATAGAAAAATATTTTTTGAAAGTCTTGGTAAGATGACTCTCGTCTGTATATCCTAATTGATAAGCAATTTCTGCAATAGTAAATTCGGTATGTTGTAAGCGGTATTCAACCAATTTCATTTTATATTTTGTCACATACAAATGGATAGATTCTCCCGTTTTTCTTTTAAAATAAGTACTAATAGAGCTCTGAGACATATTAAATTTATCTGAAAGAAAACTTATCTTAGTGAGATCATTATCATAAACATGTTGTCTAATATGACTTAAAATTAAATCGATTTTGTTATGCCCAACAGGAATATTTCTTTGATTAGAATTATATTTTTCAGAGATATTACGAACAATTATACTCAAAATGGTACTTATTGCATTTGAAATAATTTCTTGATAATATACTTTTTCATTTTTAAATTCTTCCAAAACAACATTGTGGATATCCCAAATGATACTTCGGTCATCTTCATGTGAGATAACATCACCAGGTATAATATTGGGATGATGCAGCAATTGTTCAATACGCTGTAACCAATATTTTCTATCAGGTAAATTAATTTTGCCTGAAAATAAAAGTTCGGTAAACTTAAAATTTGTAAAACTTGTACGTTTTTCGATTTCGAAATGATGTATATCTTCGGGAGCTATTAAAAAAATATTGTTTTCTTTATACGGAAATCTAATGTCATTGATGATATGATAACCTCTTCCTTTATCAATAAAAATAATTTCAAAATAATTATGCTTATGAGGTTCTACTTTCCATTCATCAATAGAGTATTGATGTACCACAAAAGTTTCATGTAAAGTATAACGATTCATAACATTTTTTTAACATTTTAAAGTTACAAAAATAAAATCAATAAAATTAAAATATTTTTTACTTGTATTTATCAACAATTCTTTAGAACATATTGATAATTAACATGTTGTTTGCCAAACAAAAGAGTTACTCACAGATACATACAAGCATAAAATTTGGATTAGGGTCTAAAGTTGTAATCTAAATTTTAACATAAATATATACAAAATACTTTTTTTACATTTCATGCTATCCGATAGAACTTTTCAGGTGTTTTGATCTTACATATTATATAATAAATGTGATTAAGTATTCAAAGTTTTTAGAACGATTAAATCAATGTTTTAATAATGACACTGTATTTGATTCGAGTATAATAGAAAGCTTGACTTGGTTTAGTTCCTTTTGAAAAGTTATTTTTGGGTTTTTCATCACATTAGGTTTTTTATTTGCCTAAACATAACTTTTGATCTTGATCTAATAGCCTTTAATAAAAAAGTTCTAAACTTTTACATTTAGAACTTTACAGAGCCGATAGAGGGACTCGAACCCACGACCTGCTGATTACAAATCAGCTGCTCTAGCCAGCTGAGCTATATCGGCAAAAACGGTTGCAAATATAATTTCTACAACCGTTTTTACAAATATTTTTTAATAAATTTTTACAAAGAATTTACTTTTTCTACCAAAGCCTTTGCTGTTGTTTCTAAATCTTCTCGAAGAGATTTAAAATGTTTTGCCGGATTTTCCAGTTTACGTTCGTTTGCTCTGTCCATAAATCCATCAAATGAAGCTATTGCCTCATCAATAATAGCTTCTCCAGACTTATTGTCTTTTCCTGGATTGTTTAGTTCCCATACATAAACTTCTTCTATAATATCTCCTAAAACGTAGTTTATATCTTTCTTAAGATCTCTTTTATTTGCCATTTCAAATTTGTTTTATGCAAAATTAGTATTTTCAATTTAATATTGGTTTGTAAAAACTTCTTTAGTGACAAAATTATCGTTTTTACAAATTACACTTCCCTTATTTCTTTAATTTTAGCAATTGCTTTATCCAAATGCTTAGAAGCATTCATACTATTAAATTTTAATTGTACTATTCCTCCTTTATCAATAACATAAGTTTCTCTTCCAGGTAATAGTCCTAATAATTCTGATTTAACTCCAAAAAGCCTCTTTAATTTCCCTTTCGAATCTGATAAAAAAGTATAAGGAAGTTTATATTTTTTCTTAAACCTTGTATGTGATTTTATTCCATCAGAACTAACACCTATTACTTCTGCCCCCAACGATTTAAAATCTGTATAACTATCTCTAAAATCACAAGCTTCTTTTGTACATCCTGGAGTAAAGTTTTTTGGGTAAAAATAAATTACCACAGCCTCTTTACCTATTATTTCAGAACTCTGAAAATCTTCACCATTATCCCTAACTGCTTTAAATTCTGGAACTTTATCTCCTACTTTTAACCCTATAATTATTTACCATCATAGATTACAAAATTACGTGGAGTTTCGTATAAAGTAACCTCTAGGTCATATGCTATGTTAATCTTGTTTCTTAGTCTATTCCATATTACAACAGCAATATTTTCTACTGTAGGGTTTGTATCTTTAAATTCTACAATTTCTTCATTAAGATTTTTATGATCCATATAATCTTCTACTTCTGTTTTGATATAATCTTTCAGAATTTTAAGATCCATCAAATATCCTGTTTCTGGATCAATATTGCCTATTACTGCTACAACAAGTTCATAATTATGACCATGGTATCTTGGATTACTACATTTACCAAATACTTCAAGGTTTTTTTCATCACTCCAGTCTTTTCTATACAGTCGATGCGCTGCATTAAAATGAGCTTTTCTACATGCTTTAATCCTCATAGGGTTATATGTGAGTAAAATTTTTCGAAAATAATTTTAAACCATTCTGTATATACTTCAGGATGCTCTGAAATATCATTTTTTATGGTTTCGATAGACATCCACTTCCAATCTGCCACTTCATCAGGGTTAATAACAGGATCATCTTTATATTCTCCTATTAATACATGATCGAATTCATGCTCAGTTAATCCATTATCAAATGGTGCTTTATATATAAATGAAACAGAATCTTTTAACGCTGTAGTAAATCCCATTTCTTCCTGCAATCGGCGTATTCCTGCTTCGATATTACTTTCACCGTTTCTTTGATGACTACAGCATGTATTTGTCCATAGTCCAGGGGAGTGATATTTATGAAGAGCTCTTTGCTGAAGCATTAATTCATTATTATCATTAATAATAAATACTGAAAAAGCTCTATGTAATACTGCTTTTTGATGCGCTTCTAATTTAGGCATCAACCCTATTTGCTCGTCATTTTTGTTAACTAAAATAACTTTTTCTTCTTCTTTCATTCTATTTTATTACTCCAAAATTACAAAATCATACCTGCAATTCATAATCTATACAATATATCAAAGTTAATTCAATAATAGATATACAATATAAAAAACGCCTTACTGTAGTAAGGCGTCTATATTATAAATATTGTTTAAAAGTTAAAGTAGCATCTATTATTTTAGAATAATAAATTCACTTCGCCTATTTAACTGATATTCTTCTTTTTTACAATTAGTATCATTACCACAATCATTAATTGGTTTGGTTTCACCATATCCTTTACCCTCCAATCGATCAGATGATATTCCTTTACTGATCATATACTTCACTGTTGATTTCGCTCTTCTTTCTGATAAATCTAAATTATATGTATCATCACCATGACTATCTGTATGTGACCTCACTTCTATTTTCATTTCTGGATATTGATTCATTACTTCTATAACCTTTGCTAATTCGATCGCCGCATCCTCTCTTACATAATCTCCATCAAAATCAAAATAAATAGGTTTAAGCGATAAAACCTTTGCTAAATCATCTCCAACATCTGCAGATTTAATCTTCTTTTCTAAAGTAAGTGGAGTATTTAAAGTTTGTGTTTTATCCAAAGTATTCACTAATTTTTCTAAAGTAATATATTCTTCTTTCTCTGCCCGTACAAAATACTTGGATGTACATTTTACTATTTGAGAATAGGTAGCATCATCACCGACCACAACACTCTGAATAAGCGTATTACTACTATCATAAATAGAAACTTTAGTCCCTGGCAATAATTCATTGGTATCTTTATCGGTTACTAGTCCCGCTATAGTAATCTCACAAAAGTCTTTTAAATCCTTGGTCTGTACAAAACTATAGATATCATCTCCACCATTTCCTCCTTGACGATTAGACGAAAAATATCCTCTTTTAGAAGTATCATTGACAATAAACGTGAAATCGTCTTTTGAACCATTGACTGGTTTCCCTATATTAACAACTAATTTTTCTTCTTTAGTTTTCGGATTAAGACGTGTAACGAAAACATCTAATCCACCTAGACCAAGATGTCCGTTTGAAGAAAAGTAAAAGTCATCATTTACACTTATAAAAGGAAATGTCTCTTTACCTTCTGTATTTATTCTCTCGCCTAAGTTTTCAGGTGTTCCAAAGCTGCCATCTGCATTAATATTAACTTTATACAAATCAGACAATCCTTTACCTCCTGGCATGTCAGAAGAAAAATACAATGTTTTTTCATCTAAACTTAATGTTGGATGAGCAACAGAATACTCGTCACTATTAAATGGTAAATTTTGTGGAGTGGTCCATCCTCCTTTTGAATTTTTGTACGAACGATAGATTTTTAATTTATTCGTTCCTTTTTGATCTCGTCCAAATCTTCCTTTTTCAAAATTGTTTCTTGTAAAATAAATAGTCCGCCCATCTTTTGTAAAAACTGGTGTTGATTCATGAAATTTCGAATTTAATTTTCCTCCGAATTTTTTTGCGTCAGAAAGGGTATTGTTTACAGAGTCATATTCTGCTTCAAATAAATCCAGAAAAGCCTGATCATTCCATTGATGAACATTTTTATTAAAAACTAAAGTATCTCTAGATGAGCTAAACACAATCTTTTTACCAAAAAAGGCAACTCCAAAATCAGAAAACAAAGAATTAACCGATGAGTTCTCTATCTCATATCTACCAGATTGAAATTCAATTTTTTCCAAATAATCTGATCCGTTTCTAAATAATTCAGCACGAAGATCATTATCACTAAGTTCAGTAAATTTCTGCATATATTTATCTGAGTCTTTATATCTCTCTACACTTTTAAGGGTTTGTGCATATCTAAAGTAATATTCTGGCTCTACCTGATCTGGATAAGAATCTACTAACTCTCCATACCATTTTAGTGCTTCTTCAAATTGACTATTAAAATAATAGCTATCACCTAGATTCATAAAAAGATCAGCGCTTCTATATCCTTTTTTAACAACTTTAAGATATGTTTGCTGAGCATCAATATATTGGTATCTATCATATTGACTTTTGGCTTTTTGCATTTTTTTTTCTTGAGAAATAAGAGTATTACTCGCAAAAAAAAGAAATATAAAAACCAATATCGGTTTAGGTAAATATTTGACCATGATTTACAATTACATTTAAAACGTCATTAAAAGAAACGCGGGGTTAACATTCTGTTGTATTTTTTAAAGAGCTCGAATCGTAACATAACTTCATAACTTCCATCATTAAACTGAGTTTGCCCTAATTGTGTAGTTTCTCTATCATACGCAAAACCTATCATCATAGAGTCTGATATTTGGAAACCAATTGTACCTGTTACTGCTGCGCTCCATCTATATGCTGCTCCCAGAGTTAAACGATCATATAATAAAAAGTTAGCAGAAAGATCCACTTGTAATGGTGCTCCAAAGACTAATTTAGTCAAAACAGCTGGTTTAAACTTAACATCTTGGCTTATATCAAAAACACGACCTGCTATTAAATAATAATTTATTCTTTCCTCGGCTAAGAAACTTACAGCGGTACTATTAGTTTCTGTTGTACTCTCATCAAAATGATCTGTTTCTAAAAGATTTGGAGCACTTAAACCAACATAAAAACGATCTGTATGGTAGTAAATTCCTGCCCCTACATTAGGGCTAAATTTATTATCTATATTATTCTCAAACAAAGCGTCATTACCATTAAACTGTGTTAAACGCTGAAAATCTACATTTAAAAGATGACCTCCTGCCTTTATTCCAAAACTTAGTTTACCAGTATCTGATGTAGGTATCGTATAAGAAAAGTCAATATCAAAATACGTCTCATCGGTTGGTCCAATTTCATCATTTACTATAGATAGACCCAGACCTAGACGTTCGCTATCTCCAATTGGAGTATTAAGGGTTAAGGTTTGTGTACGTGGGGCACCATCTAACCCTACCCATTGACTCCTATGCAGCCCCATTATACTAAGTACACCTCGGCTACCTGCATATGCAGGATTGACACTAATGGTGTTGTACATATACTGAGTATATTGTGCATCTTGTTGAGCACTAATGGTAGTTATAGCAAAACCAAAAACCACCAATATACATATTGTTAATAGTTTATTCATAAGTATTTAATTCGATTTAGGGAATAACAAATATATAATATTCCAAATACATCTATTTATTTATATAAAGGTAACCCGCTTTAGACTTACTGATTCCATTATTATTTTCATATTGTAACACATAATAATAAGTCCCAACAGGTAGTTCTTCTTTTTCTCTTATTGTTGTTCTTCCTTCACTAATACCTACAAAGTAACTAACACCTGGTTGTTCATAGCCATCTCGCTCAAACACCTTGACTCCCCAACGGTTAAATATCTCTAATGTGTTTCTTGGGAAATTTTCTAAACCTACTATTCTAAATTGATCATTAATGCCATCACCATTAGGACTAATTCCTGTATAAGTAACTATATCATCATCCAAATCGAATATATCGCCAATTGGAGTAATCGTTTCGTCTTCTGCATCTCCGTCGTTATCTAAGTCTATATCAGTATCATTCAATGGATCATCAGATCTATCGATTACATCATTACCATTTATATCCTGCCCAGTTACAGTTGCCTGATTTGTAACACTCCCACTTAATACATCTTCTTCAGTTAAAACATATACTGCCGTAAATGTAGATGTATCTGGAGCTTGACCTACCGACAGGTTAATTGGACCTCCTTCGATTATTACCCCTGGTAGTGGGTCTTCTAAGACTATATTAGTAATATCTACATTTCCGGTATTCTCTAAAGTAAATGTATATCTGATCTCATCTCCAACATTAGGAACTCCATCATCGTTTGCATCTACATATACTCCTAACTTAGTCAATGATAAGTTTGGCAATTGTTCTATTATGGTTATCGTAGGATCATTTGTAGGATCACCATCTCCATCTTCATCAATACCTTCATCTCCACTATCTGATATATCTATAACATCATTATTACTTGGATCTTGTCCAATTACAGTAGCACTATTAATTACTTCACCTAAATTAATGTCAGCTGGAGTAATTGCATAAGTTACTGTTACCACTCCTGTTTCATTAGGAGCTAATGTACTTGGTACTATTGGTAGATTAGTATTTCCAGTTAAAATATCATCAATCACTATATTATCAATTATAGCATCTCCAGTATTTCTTACTGTAAATGTATAAGTAATAATATCATTTACTTGAAAACCGTTTGTTTCTGCCGTTTTTGTTAGAGTAAGTTCTGGGTCATTAACACTAGTCACATCAAAAGTAACTGTAGCTGTATCCATATCACCATCCGAATCCTGAATCTCATAAATAATCGTTACTGGACCATTGTAATCCAAGGCCGGGGTAAAGTCAATACTATCATCGGTAGGATCATTCGGAGTACCACCATTGTTCAATATCGCTGTACCAACACTGGCTGGAATCGCTGTAACTACAATATCGGTAGCACTTGGACCATCTCCACCAAAACTATCGTTTCCTATAACTGCAATATTGGTTAATCCACTATCCTCAGCAACATCTGAAGGTGTATCATC
>CANMLS010000055.1 GCA_947498785.1 uncultured Aquimarina sp.
TCTGACAAGAACTTTTATTAACTATTTTGAAACTTTTTTTTAACATCCTGATAAACCACTCCTTACTAATTGTAAAATCCATTATATCAATTCAAATATAAATACAAACACTTTACATTATAGTATCATAGTATAATAGAACCAACTTTAACCCTTACCTACCGTTAGTAAAACTTGCATTATACTACCAAAAGAATTAGTCAATTAAATCTATCATATATATTGTATGAATTTTATTATCGTATTATCTTTGCCATCTTAATTAGAAAAACATGATCAAGATTACGTTACCAGATGGTTCGGTTAGAGAATATAATAATGGAGTTACCGCTATGGATATCGCAAAAGATATTAGTGAAGGTTTTGCAAGAAATGTAATTTCCGCAAAATTTAACGAAACTACTATTGAAACCACCACCCAATTAACAACAGATGGTAACCTTATATTATTCACATGGAGAGATGACGAAGGCAAGACAGCGTTTAGACACTCTACATCTCATGTTCTAGCTCAAGCTCTTGAAGAACTATACCCTGGAGTTAAGCTATCTATTGGCCCCGCAATTGATAATGGATTTTATTATGATGTCGATCTGGGAAATAAAACAATTTCTGAAAAAGATTTTAAGATTATCGAAGATAAAATGCTTGAAATCGCAAGAGGTAAGCACGACTTCAGAATGAGGCCTATTTCAAAAGCAGATGCTTTAGCTAAATACAAAGAGGAAGGAAATGAGTATAAAGTTGAACTGATCGAAAACCTTGAAGATGGAACAATTACATTTTGTGACCATGACACTTTTACTGATTTATGTCGAGGAGGTCACATTCCTAATACAGGAATCATCAAGGCCGTAAAGATTATGAGTGTTGCTGGTGCATATTGGAGAGGTAACGAAAACAACAAACAGCTAACCCGAGTTTATGGAACATCTTTCCCCAAACAAAAGGAATTAAAAGAATATTTAGAATTGCTAGAAGAGGCAAAAAAACGGGATCACAGAAAACTAGGTAAAGAATTGGAGCTTTTTACTTTTTCACAAAAAGTGGGCCAGGGATTACCTCTATGGCTCCCAAAGGGAGCTGCTTTACGAGACCGTCTAGAGCAATTTTTGAAAAAAGCTCAAAAAAAGGCTGGATATGAAATGGTAGTTACTCCACATATTGGTCAAAAAGAACTATATGTAACTTCTGGGCATTATGCCAAATACGGAGAGGATAGCTTTCAACCGATAAACACTCCTGCTGAAGGTGAAGAATTTCTATTAAAACCCATGAATTGCCCTCATCATTGTGAAATATACAATAGTGGACCATGGTCATATCGGGATTTACCTAAACGGTATGCAGAGTTTGGCACAGTATATAGATACGAACAAAGTGGTGAACTTCATGGCTTAACGCGTGTAAGGGGGTTTACTCAAGATGATGCTCATATTTTTTGCACTCCTGATCAACTAGATAATGAATTTAAAAAAGTAATTGATTTAGTTTTATATGTTTTCGGTTCTTTAGGTTTTGAAAATTTTACCGCGCAGGTATCTGTTAGAGATTTGGAAAACCCTGATAAATATATTGGTGATGTAGTGAATTGGGAGAAAGCTGAAAACGCTATTATAAATGCCGCCAAAGACAAAGGCCTTGATTACATAATCGAAAGTGGTGAAGCTGCTTTCTATGGTCCTAAACTTGATTTTATGGTCAAAGATGCTTTAGGTAGAAGCTGGCAATTAGGAACTATACAGGTAGATTACAACTTACCAGAACGTTTTGAGCTTACATACAAAGGCAGTGATAATGAATCACACCGCCCAATAATGATTCATCGAGCTCCATTTGGCAGTATGGAACGATTTATTGCTATCTTACTAGAACACACAGGAGGTAATTTCCCACTATGGCTCATGCCTGAACAAGCTATTATACTCTCTATCAGCGAGAAATATGAAAAATACTCTGAAAAAGTTTTAAATTTGTTAGAAAATGACGAAATTCGCGCCCTCTCCGATCATAGAAATGAAACGATAGGTAAAAAGATCAGAGAGGCAGAAATGAATAAATTTCCCTATATTATAATTGTAGGGGAACAAGAAGAAAAAGATAATACGATTTCTGTACGTAAACATGGAGGAGAAAATTTAGGAACCATATCTATTGAAGAATTTTCTAAATTAGTAACCGAAGAAATTAATAGAACATTAAAACCGTTTAACGGATAACGAATACTAAAATTAAGTTTAACTAAAATTATTAAGCCATAGCAATAAGAAGAAGAAGGTCTCAAAAACCACTAAGAGTAATTAAAGAAGATGCTCACAGAATCAACCACAAAATTCGTGTTGATGAAGTACGTCTTGTAGGTGACAATGTAGAAGTTGGTGTATACCCAACAAAAAAAGCTTTACAACTTGCTGAAGAGCAAGAACTCGACCTTGTAGAGATTTCACCTAAAGCCGTACCCCCTGTTTGTAAAATAATGGATTACAAAAAATTCCTTTATGAACAAAAGAAAAGAGACAAAGCCTTAAAATCAAAGGCCACTAAAGTTGTTATTAAAGAAATTAGATTTGGTCCCAACACAGACGAACATGATTATGAGTTCAAGAAAAAGCACGCTATTAAGTTTTTAAGCGAAGGAGCAAAACTAAAAGCTTATGTATTTTTCAAAGGACGTTCTATCATATATAAAGATCAAGGACAAATCTTACTTCTAAGACTTGCACAAGAACTAGAAGAATATGGTAAGGTTGAGCAAATGCCAAAACTTGAAGGTAAGCGAATGATTATGTTCATTGCGCCAAAAAAATAAAGAGGATCCCAAAAGGGAATCATCAAAATATTAAATGAGATTATTAAAACAAGGATACAATGCCTAAAATGAAAACAAAATCCAGTGCTAAAAAGCGATTTAAGCTTACAGGTACTGGTAAAATCAAAAGAAAGCATGCGTTTAAGAGTCATATATTGACAAAAAAATCTAAAAAACGTAAGCTTGCTTTGACGCACTCAACATTAGTGCACAAAAGCGATGAAAATAGTATTAAAGAGCAATTACGATTAAAGTAATCACTTTTTAATAAGGTTAAAATTAATACAAACCAAGGAGTTAGGCCTAATAGTAATAATTCATAGATTAGATTTATTATTATATATTAAAAGAATCGAATATCGATCGCCTACTACTAAAAAATTTAAATTATGCCAAGATCAGTAAATTCCGTTGCGAAAAGAGCTAGAAGAAAAAAAGTTCTTAAGCAAGCAAAAGGTTACTTTGGACGTCGTAAAAACGTTTGGACTGTAGCAAAAAATGCGGTTGACAAAGCGATGCAATATTCGTATAGAGACCGAAGAAACAAAAAGAGAACTTTCCGTGCATTGTGGATCACTCGTATCAATGCAGGTGCTAGACTACATGGAATGTCTTATTCTCAATTTATGGGACAAGTAAAAGCTAATAATATCGAATTAAACCGTAAGGTTCTTGCAGATTTAGCTATGAACAATCCAGAGGCTTTTCAAGCAATTGTAGAAAAAGTAAAATAACTCTTTTAATAAAACAATACAATCTCATTTATAAAAAAATCCTGCTATATAGCAGGATTTTTTGTTTCCGTAAAAACTATTAAAGTGTATTTTATCGATAAAACAAGTGTTTTAACTATAAAAAAACACTTTTATTAGTCTTTTTTTATTATTTTTAAGAAAAATCGATATATGAAAAAAGTGTACTTTTTACTTGCATTCGTTTTATTCTCTAGTAATCAACAATTATTAGCACAAGACCATTCTACAAACCCAAACAGTAATATGGGTGCAGAACAAGTTTTTGGGCTTTTGGAAATGCCTTTTCTTGCCATTGCACTGGTATTTAGCTTCTTAACAGCAACAAGGTTAAAAGGAGGAAAATTTGGATCAGGAATGAAGCTATTAGCATGGGGCTTCGTCGTGATGGCTCTTGGACATCTTCACATGCAAATCGCTCATATTTTTAACTACAACATTTTTAAAAATATATTTGGAGATACTATAGGTAATTATATTTGGTTTGTAGCACTTATTCTCACATGGGGTTTATCTGCATTAGGTTTTTATAAAATATATAAAGCTAGTAAAATATGATCTTAGATGACCGTTAATTGGTTTAAAAGAATATTTCGCCCCGAAAAAGCTAACCCTTTACAAAACCAAGAAGAACAGAAAATTATAGATCTTATTGATTTTCTATGGAATGAGGTTGATATACATGAAAATGCCTCCAACCTAATGGCAAAGGTTAAAGCTTTTAAAGGACTCTCTTTTATCAAAAAAATTGAGTCCCTACCGGAAGTATATTTACTTCTGGAGGAACATCTTACTAAAAAGAATACAGTAAAACTTGCCAGTAAACAATATATACGAAATTATGTTTTTGAAGAATATACTATTCTATTCAAATACAAAAACTTCAAATTAATATTTGATCCTCTTAGAGAACAAGAATTAACAATCTGTAAAGTTTTTCTTGCGAACGTACTCAAGAAGTCTTCAGAACTAGTTGGCAACTACAATGATCAAAAAATTCAACAAATAAAACAATACCTAAATACCGAATATAACTTTAATTCGGTTGATCTAATTAAAGAAAGAAAAAATCTACTAGAGTACTCCAATCAGATTTTCTATAGAGTAAAAAATAGTCTGGGAATAAATACCATTACCAATATCTATCTGATTATCTATAAAAAGCATTTTCAGTCATATCATTTGTTAGAATCCTTCACAGCAATTCTTAATGTTATTCCCGAAGAGATTCTTTCTAAAGACCTGATCAATTTTCCGAGTAAGCAACAAATGCACAAAATGTTGCAAAAACAACTATATAGCTTAGAAGAAATAAATGAAAGACTTACCAAAGAGATTGTCGAAAGAAAAAAAGTAGAAGAAGAACTAAAATACAGTGAACATTTAAAAACTACGATCCTAGAAACCGCTATGGATGCTATAATCCTTGTAAACAGTACAGGAACTGTATTGAATTGGAACAAGCAAGCAGAAATAATCTTAGAGTTAAAAAAAGAAGAAACCATCGGAAAGAATTTATATTCTTTAGTTCCTGAAAAATTAAAAAATGAGTTAAAAACTAGTTTTAATAATTACATACAAACAGGAGATGATGAACTTATAAATAAAAGAGTTGAAACCTCTCTAAATATAAAAGGTGGTTCTATTGTTTATATTGAACTTACGATAATTGCTATCAAAACAAAAGACGATTATCTTTTTAATGCTTTTTTTAGAGATATTACCAACAGAAAAATCATAGATAATGAAATTAGGGAAGCAAAGGTAATCGCAGAAAAATCTGCAAAAGCAAAATCTGTATTTTTATCCAACATGAGTCATGAGATTAGAACTCCGCTTAACGTAATTCTAGGCCTTACAGGTATTTTACAAAAAAGTGATTTCAGTACTCCAAAGATTGATAGGAAAAACCTAGATGGCATACAATTTTCTGCCGAAAATCTTTTGATTCTTATTAATGATATTCTAGATTTTTCTAAAATTGAAGCTGGAAAACTGACATTGCATAATACAGATTTCAATGTTCAAGAATTAGTAACCAATATTTCTCGGGGTTTTAGAATAAAAGCAGATGAAAAAGGTTTAAAATACTCTATGTATATAGATTCTTCGGTACCTAAATTTATTATTGGAGATCAGTTGAGATTAAATCAAATTTTAATCAACCTATTAGGTAATGCTATCAAATTTACTCAAAAAGGAGAAATAATAATTAAAGTACAAACAGAAGAAGTTAATGAAACCCATATTACCATTAATTTTTCTGTAAGAGATACAGGAGTAGGAATACCTCAAAACAAACTAAAAAATATTTTTGAAAGTTTTTATCAAATTCACAAACCAGGTAAAAACAAAATAGAAGGAACAGGTCTTGGCTTATCAATTTCTAAACAACTTATCGAACTACAGGGAGGTATTCTTAGAGCCGAGAGTCAACAGGGAAAAGGTTCTTCTTTTGATTTTTCAATATCATATGCTAAAAGCAATTATAAATCTTTAGAAAACAAAAAAACTGCTTCTCAAACAGGAAATAAATCTAGTTTATCAGGCATGAAGATCCTAGTAGTCGAAGACAATAAAATGAATCAGTTTTTTATGAGACAATTATTTTCTAATTGGGATATTGAAGCAGATATTGCTGATAACGGAAAAATTGCTTTAAAAAAATTAGAAGAATCTACCTATGACCTTATATTGATGGATATGCATATGCCTGTAATGGACGGTCCTGAAACGACAGAAATCATACGGAAATCCAGTAATGGTAAAATCAACCAATTACCAATAGTGGCATGTTCTGCAGATGTATTTCCTGAGTCCAAAAAGAAAGCCATAGAATCTGGAATGAATTTTTATTTAACCAAACCGCTAAGTGAGGAAGCATTAGAAGAAATCCTCTTAAGTATACAATCCAATATAAAAAACAACATTTCTTTTCTTTCTAAAACCAATACATTATCTAATAACAAAAAATTCTGCGATTTATCTTTCTTGAAAAAAACTTTTGACAATGATGTAGAAATCATCAAAAGTGTTCTTCAGGTATTTATTGAAGAAACTCCATCTGAATATAAAAAACTAAAAGAAGCTATTGAAAACAAAAATATTGATGCAATTCGAGGAATTGCTCATAAACTCAAGTCAAGTTTTAAAACCATCGGACTACAGAAAGAAACGAGTGTCCTTGAAAACATTGAATACTCTTCAAAAGAAAAACTAGAATTCCCTTTGCTTGTAGAACAATTTCACAACTTGGATCAATCTTATTCAAAAATCATCGAGGAAGTCCATGACTACATCAACGATCCAACTTCTTTAAATACCTAAAAAAAGAAAACATTTTTTCTCCCCTATTCTTATCTTTGCATTTATGCAAAATCAAATAAAAAGCTTGCAGAATGATAAAATAAAATTTCTCAATCAACTTAAAGAAAAAGCAAGAATTCGTCGTAGAGAAAAATTATTTATTGTTGAAGGTAAGCGTGAAATTACTCTGGCAATACAAGGTGATTATACTATTACCCAATTATACTATTGCTCCTCTATCATTACCCATGAAGAAGTTTTAATATTAATCAAAACAACTAATGATCAAATTGAATTTTTTGAAATTACTGCTGAAATATATCAAAAGTTAGCTTATCGAACAACTACAGAAGGAGTTCTGGCCGTAGTAGTATCCAAAAACACAGATATAAACAACCTGACTCTTACCTCTAAAAACCCACTAATTTTGGTTACAGAAGCTCCAGAAAAACCTGGTAATATAGGAGCGCTTCTTAGAACTGCTGATGCCGCTCAATTAGATGCAGTACTCATTGCTAACCCAAAAACTGATTTATACAATCCTAATATTATACGATCCAGTGTTGGATGTTTATTTACAAATACAATCGCCACAGGGTCAACCTTGGATATCATTAATTTTCTTAAAAAAGAAAAGGTGAACATCTATGGTGCTGCATTACAAACATCTGTAAACTACAACTCTATAGATTATACTAAGCCTACTGCTATTGTAGTCGGCACAGAGGCTACTGGCCTGAGTGATGAGCTTTTAGAAAACACTACTCAAAATATTATTATTCCTATGAGTGGTGTAATAGATTCAATGAACGTTTCGGTTGCTGCTGGAATTTTAATTTTTGAAGCAAAACGTCAACGAGGCTTTACTAATTAAAGATTTAATATTATATTAAAAATAAATTAAAATTTACTAACTTACGGCTTCCTACATGTCCCAAATGTTTGAACTCTAATTGCTATAAACCAATGACCCCGTACTACCTATTTTATTTACTAATAGCCATCATCACTTTTGTTTTTTTAATAGATTCTCTGTTAGATATACTTAATGCTAGACATTACAACAATGAAATACCTAAAGAACTGCTAGATGTATACCCCGAAGAAGAATATGAAAAATCTATAGCATACAAGAAAGCAAATTATGAATTCAAGCTTGTTTCTTCTACAATATCCTTAATCATAATGCTTTTGTTTTTCTTTTTGGATGGTTTTGCTTGGGTAGATACTATAGCACGAAGTATTTCAGATAATTCCATCATTATAGGACTCATTTTTTTCGGAATTATTATGATCGGTAGCGATATTCTATCTACCCCAGTAGTGTATTATAAAATTTTTGTAATCGAAGAAAAATTTGGTTTTAATAAAACGTCAATAAAAACCTTTTTTATTGACAAGATAAAAAGTATGATCATGATGATTATCGTGGGAGGAGGGCTTCTAACATTAATTATATGGTTTTATGAATTAACAGAAAGATCGTTCTGGATTTATACTTGGATATTGGTGTCTATTTTTACATTAGCAATGAATATGTTCTATGCTAAGCTTATTGTTCCAATATTTAACAAACAAACTCCTTTAGAACCAGGAGGACTTAGAGATACGATTGAAGCATATTCAAAAAAAGTTGGATTTCAACTAAAAGATATTTTTGTTATTGATGGTTCAAAAAGAAGTACCAAGGCAAATGCTTATTTTTCTGGTTTAGGAAGCGAAAAAAGGATTACTCTTTATGACACATTAATTAAAGACTTAAACAACGAAGAAATTGTCGCTGTACTTGCTCACGAGGTCGGTCATTATAAAAAAAGGCATGTAATCGTTAATTTATTTTTATCTATAGTGCTTACTGGTTTAACACTATGGTTTTTATCTCTCTTTATAGCAAATCCACTCCTTTCTGAAGCTTTGGGTGTTGCGATTCCTTCATTTCATATAGGTCTTATTGCGTTTGGAATTTTATACAGTCCCATTTCTGAAATAACAGGGCTAATAATGAATATGGTATCTAGAGCATTTGAATATCAAGCTGATGATTATGCCAAAGACACATATAACAACGAAGCATTAATTAGTAGTCTAAAAAAACTTTCAAAAAACAACTTAAGTAATCTTACACCTCATCCTGCTATGGTATTTATTCACTATTCACATCCAACGCTTTCGCAAAGGATTAAAAATCTAAGAAAATAAATCCATCACTTAAGTACTTGGTGGTTACATTTCTTAATTGTAAATTTAATTATTATTGAAAAAAATTATTATATAGCTATTAAAGTAAGGCATAATTTTTGACAACTAATACAACTAAGGGGATATCACACATTATACTTAATAGGGCTTTCTTAAAAAACTTTGTGTTATGACTGAAGCTGCTATAGACGAAGAAAACAAAAAAATTGCAAAGCAATATAAAGAATTGCTTCGTATTAGTTATAGAGATCTTACAAAAGAAGACAAAACACTTATACGACAAGCATTTGATATTGCTGTAGATGCACATAAAGATCAGCGTCGCAAAAGCGGTGAAGCTTATATTTTTCATCCTATCGCTGTTGCTAAGATTGTAGCTAGCGAGATTGGACTAGATGCCACATCTATTGCTGCTGCCCTACTCCACGATGTTGTAGAAGACACAGAATATACATTGGTTGACATAGAGCAAATGTTTGGAGAAACAGTTGCCCGTATTGTAGATGGCTTAACTAAAATTTCTTCTTTAAAAAAAGACAGAGATATATCCCTACAAGCAGAGAATTTTAGGAAAATGCTCCTTACCCTTAATGATGATGTTAGAGTTATCATTATTAAGATTGCAGATCGTTTACATAATATGCAAACGATGGATGCTATGCGTCCAGATAAACAAGTGAAAATTGCCTCTGAAACTCTATTTATATACGCTCCATTAGCACATCGAATTGGTTTGTATAATATCAAAACAGAACTCGAAGATTTAGGACTCAAATACACCGAACCTGAAGTTTATAAGGATATTCTCGAGAAAATTAAAGAGAGTAAAGAAGAACAAGACGAATACATTAAAAGATTTTCTAATAAAATAAGAGAAGGTCTGGATAAAGAAGGGCTAAATTATGAAATAAAAGGAAGACCTAAATCCATTTTCTCCATTCGCAGAAAGATGGTAAAACAAAATGTATCCTTTGATGAAGTCTATGATAAATTTGCAATACGAATTATCTATAAATCAGATACTGACACTGAGAATGAAAAATTTATAGCCTGGAAAATCTATTCTATAGTTACAGATTATTACAGGCCTAATCCTATTCGATTGAGGGATTGGATTAACCAACCTAAGACAACTGGCTATGAAGCTTTACACATCACTGTTATAGGTCCAGACAGTAAATGGGTAGAAGTACAAATTCGTAGTGATCGTATGCATGAAATAGCAGAGAAAGGATATGCTGCTCACTATAAGTATAAAAACAGTGAAGAAAGGAAAGAAGATCAAGGATTAGACGGTTGGCTCAATAGGCTACAAGAAGCCTTAGAAAATTCTGAAACCAATGCTGTAGATTTTGTAGAAGAATTTAAATTAAACCTTTATGCCAAAGAAATCTTTGTCTTTACTCCAGAAGGTGATTTAAAATCTCTACCCAAAGGAGCAACTGCTTTGGATTTTGGTTTTAGTGTACATACAGAAGTTGGTCTAAGAACTCGTGGAGCAAAAGTAAATGGTAAATTAGTTCCGCTAAGTCATGAACTTAAGAGTGGAGATCAGGTAGAGATAATTACTTCAACAAAATCAAAACCTTCTTCTAATTGGTTGGATTACTCCACTACAGCAAGAGCTCGATCAAAAATAAAATCTGCTTTACGAGATGAAAGAAAACAAATAGCCGAGGAGGGTAAAGTTATCCTAAAACGCAAACTTCGCTCCCAAAAAATTACTATGGGAGAAAAAGTGATAAACGAGCTTGTTCTATATTTTAAACTCAAAACAAGTTTAGACTTGTTTTACAGAGTTGGCATAGGAACAATTGACAATCAAAAAATTAAAGAATTTGCTACTACACGAAGTAATGTTTTCATGAATTTTATTAAAAATAGAATTCGAAGAGGTAACATCAAAGATGTAGACAAAGAAGAAATTACATCAAAATACGATCTACTTGTTTTTGGCAAAGATTCAGAAAAATTAGAATACAAACTATCAAATTGTTGTAATCCAATACCTGGTGATGATGTTTTTGGTTTCATAACAGTGAATGAAGGAATAAAAGTTCACAAAAATAATTGTCCGAACTCATTACAATTACAAAGCAATTATGCATATCGTATTATGCCTGCAAAATGGATCGATTCTAGCCAAGAAGAATTCAAGGCAGTAATCAAACTCAATGGCATTGATAACATTGGTGTTGTAAATGAAGTCACGCAGATTATCTCCAACAACATGCATCTGGCTATTTACAATATGAACTTTGATACCAATGATGGTGTTTTTACAGGTAAAATAACTGTAGGTGTTAAAAACAAAAATACTTTAAAAACAGTAATGAAAAGTCTTTCTAAAATAAATGGTATTGATAAAGTAGTTAGAGAATGACCTTTACAAGAACACTTCCACCTATTATTATGTTCTTTTTGAATCACTATATCACTTGAGATAAACTATATTTAATTAATTTTAAAACGTTTAAATAATCGTTTTAAAATCAGAGTCTCACTAATAAAAAATAATGTAACTTTGCCTTTTTAAACGTATGAGTACTAAAGCAACTACACAAAACGATCAGGTTATCGTTAAAAATGTGTTTACCAGCTTCTTAGAAGAAAATGGTCATAGAAAAACACCCGAAAGATACGCTATACTTCAAGAGATTTATGAAAGTGATGAACATTTTGATATAGAATCATTATATATCAAAATGAAAAATAAAAACTATAGAGTTAGTCGTGCTACTCTATATAACACTATAGAACTCTTATTAGAATGCAAATTAGTAAGAAAACATCAATTCGGGCAAAATCAAGCCCAATATGAAAAATCATACTTTGATAGGCAGCACGATCACTTAATTCTCACAGACACAGGAGATGTATTAGAATTTTGTGATCCCAGAATCCAATCTATAAAAAAAACAATCGAAGAAATTTTTGATGTAGATATTACAAATCATTCTTTGTATTTCTACGGTACTAAAAAGAAACCAACTAATCAACAAGACAACTAATGGCTGTAAACTTATTACTTGGTCTTCAATGGGGAGACGAAGGTAAAGGAAAAATTGTAGACGTTCTTACAAAAGATTATGATATTATTGCACGATTTCAAGGAGGGCCTAATGCTGGTCATACTTTAGAATTTGATGGAATTAAACATGTACTCCATACTATACCAAGTGGGATTTTTCATGACAAGGCTATTAACCTTGTTGGAAATGGTGTTGTAATCGATCCAGTTATTTTCAAAAAGGAATTAGACAATCTCAATAAATTTAATTTAGATTACAAATCCAAACTATTAATATCCAGAAAAGCACACTTAATTCTCCCAACACATAGAATTCTTGACGCTGCTTCTGAAGCTTCTAAAGGGAAAGCTAAAATAGGCTCTACCTTAAAAGGAATTGGACCTACCTACATGGATAAAACTGGTAGAAATGGTATTCGTATTGGAGACTTAGAATTAAGTGATTGGAAAGAACGTTATCGTACCTTAGCTAATAAGCATGAAGCTATGATTGACTTCTATGATGCTAAAATAGAATATGATTTAGAAGAATTAGAGCGTGAGTTTTTTGAAGCTGTAAAAGTTTTAAAAACACTAACCTTTATTGACAGTGAAGAATATCTACATCAAGCTCAAAAAGATGGAAAAACAATTCTAGCCGAAGGTGCTCAAGGATCATTGTTAGATATCGATTTTGGAACTTATCCTTTTGTCACGTCATCTAACACTACTGCCGCAGGTGCTTGTACTGGTCTAGGAATAGCTCCAAATAAAATTGAAGACGTTTTTGGAATTTTTAAAGCCTATACAACTCGTGTTGGTAGCGGACCATTTCCAACAGAGTTATTTGATAAGGATGGGGAAACTATGGCTCGTGTAGGACACGAATTTGGCGCAACAACTGGAAGACCAAGAAGATGTGGATGGTTAGATCTTGTTGCTTTAAAATATGCTGTGCACGTAAACGGTGTAACAAAATTAATGATGATGAAAGGTGATGTGCTAAGTGGATTCGAAACCTTAAAAGTATGTACTGCATACACATACCAAGGTAAAGAAATCACTCATCTACCTTATAATATAGAGCCTGAAAATGTAACTCCCATATATACTGAATTGAAAGGTTGGTCAGAAGATTTAACAAAAATGACAGAAGCCTCTCAATTACCAAAGGAATTGAATGATTATATTACTTTCTTAGAAAAAGAATTAGAAACTCCAATAACAATAGTTTCTGTTGGACCAGACAGAAAACAAACCATACATAAGTAATCTATCTTTTACAATTTTGACATTTCGATGTGGTTACTTATCACATCGAAATGTTATTAAAATATTTTTTACGATTTTAAAAAATCACAATGAAGTTGTTATTATTTTATTAGGTTTTAACTGGATAATTCGTTCTAGTTTTAATTTACTTTTTGGCTTCGGCTTATTATTATCCTTCTCAGGAAATAATGTTATTTGTCTAAATCCGTAAATATCATCATCTCCTTTTCCTCCTTTTCGATTACTTGCAAAATATCCACTCTTATCTTCTTCATTAATTATAAAGGTAAAATCATCTCTGACACTATTAATTGGCCTTCCTAGATTATAAACTTTAGCAGTACCATCTCGATTAGGTATTGTCATAAAAATATCCAAACCTCCAAAACCCTCGTGTCCATCACTTGCAAAAAAAAGCTTACCTTTATCACTTACGTAAGGAAAAGTTTCTCTACCAGAAGTGTTAACCTGTTTCCCTAGATTCTTTGGAGTCATAAAACTTCCATCTTCTTTTATCTCTACTGAATATAGGTCAGATTCGCCATTACTTCCTGGCATATCACTAGCAAAGTATAAGACTCTATCATCAGGAGACAATGCAGGATGAGCTACAGAATATTCATCACTATTAAATGGTAGTTCTTCTACATCTCCCCATTTTCCTTTATCATACCTCGCTCTATATATTTTCAGCAGTATAGTCCCTTTTTTATTTGTTTTTGGTTTTCTTTTAGAATAATTGTTTCTAGTAAAATAAACTGTTTTTCTATCCTTACTAAAAGTGGCAGATGACTCATGGAATTTTGTATTAATTTCCCCCTTTAATTTAGTTATATTCTGCTCACCATGTTGTCCAATATTCGTTGTATATAAATCCAAGAAAGGTTGATTATTCCATTCATGAAGTATTGTTGAGAAATTATTATTATTTCGTGAAGATGCAAAAACTAAATTACCCTTAAAAAAACTAGGTGCATAATCTGAGTATTTTGAATTGATATCTAAAACATCAACAATAAAACTTATAGTTTTATCTTTTGGCAATGAAATATCATGATCTACTGTCGTATTACTTACCTCAACCTCATTATTATCTAAGCTTGCGTATAATAACGGAAGTGCTTCAATCTTCTGATTGTCATTATCAATACTTTTAAGGCTATTAAAGCACCTTTTCTGATGTTCTGGTGTTACTAGTCTGGGATATAAAGATTGTAAAACCTCATACCACTGTGCAGCTTTTTCTAACTCTCCTGTAAAGTAATATGAATCTCCTAGTTTTTCATATAACTCTTTTGATGTATTCCCTTTTTCTAATGCTTTTAAATACATTTCTCTAGCCTCTACAAAAGCATAGTTTTTAAATGCATTATTTGCTCTTTCAAACTGTTTTTTCTGAGAAAATACAGCTCCCCAAAAAAGCAAAAAAAATAGAACCCCAAAGTTTTTTTTCAAAAACATCTATTATTTTTTTTGTAAGTAGCATTGTGATCTATTACTTTATTTTTTATTACTAAGATCGCGTATACAGCCTAGGTGAACTCTGTAATATTCACTAGAATTTACAATATTGATTTTAGTAATAAATAAAAAAGCTAATAATGCTATCCCCATAGCATCGATCTTACTCCTTTTGTTGTTTCCATATGCAATTTACTGATACTTAAGCAGATCAAATGTTAAAAAAATAAAAAAATTCTTTATTTAACTTTTTCACACTCACACTTTTTAACAAATTTTATCCCTTTCACATCAAATCCTTTCTAGCTTTTCATTACTCTATTTTCAGCTTTTTAAACTATAGTTCTATATAAATTAATTGGATTGAATCTAGTAATAATGCAACATACAGTATAACAACCGGTTATTGATTAGTAACCACTAAGTTTTTATTTTACACTATACGTCACAATCATTAGATACAATTTTCGTTATTTTTGCATATAAATTTAAAACATTTGAAAAACAATTTTTTCTATATAACACTCACTCTTTTGTTCTCGTTAGCATCCTTTGCTCAAGAAGCAAAACAAATTAAGGTACAATCAGATCGTACAATAAAGAATGAGAATAGGTTTCCTGGGGCTACAATTTTGGCCAAAGTAAATAAACAAGTATACATGCAACATGAAGGAATTGAAATTTGGTGTGATAATGCTGTTCATTACGGAACTGATAAATTTGTTAAGGCATCAGGTAACGTAATCATTAAACAAGGAGATACACTTACTATGACTAGTAAGTATGCAGAATATAATGGAAATACTCAATTTGCATATGCCCGCGATAATGTTTTTATGGAAACTCCTTCTAATACATTACGTACGGATACTCTATTCTTTGATAGACTAAAACAACAAGCATATTACAGAAGCGGAGGAACAGTAAAAGATTCCTCTAATACATTGACAAGCCAAATTGGTCGATACTTTATGGATAGAAAACAATATTCATTCAATACGAATGTAAAAATTGTTAATCCAGAAAATACGGTAGACTCTGATCGTTTAGATTATTATACAGAAAATGGTCATGCTTATCTCTATGGCCCCTCTACTGTTAAAGGAAAAGAAAGTACATTATATTGCGAACGTGGATTTTATGACACTAAGGTTAAAACGGGATATGCTATAAAAAATGCTCGAATAGATTATGATAAACGCACTGTATTTGGTGATAGTATATTTTACAATAGTGCAATCCAATTTGCATCTGCAACAAACAATATCAAAGTACTAGACACAGCAAATAATTCATTAATAACTGGCCATTATGCAGAAGTATTTAAAGATAAAGATTCTGTATTTATTACTAAAAGAGCACTTGCTGCCACGTTACAAGAGAAAGATTCTATTTTTATCCACAGTGATACACTAATGATCACAGGAAAACCAGAACAAAGAATAATGAATGGCTTTTATGATGTACGTATATACAAAAGCAACATGAGTGGTAAAAGTGATTCAATAAATGTAAATCAAACCACAGGTTATACTAAAATGATAGGAAAACCCATTATTTGGTCACAGAGAAACCAAATGACGGGAGATACTATAAAAATTATTTCTAATACCAAAACAGAAAAACTAGACTCACTCATCGTATATGAAAATGCATTTCTTGCGCAGGAAGACACTCTAAAAGCAGGGTATAATCAAGTAAAAGGTCAAATCCTGTATGGTTTATTTAAGGACAATGAAATTTATCAAGTCGATATTGATAAAAATACCGAAACTATTTTCTTTCAAAGAGAAAGTGAAGGCGATTTAAAGCTTATTGGAATCAACAAAGTACTATCTAGTTCGATTAAGATGCTCTTAAATGATAGAGAAATCGAAGATGTTTATTATTATCAGAACGTTGATGGTACCTTATATCGCGAAATTGATCTACCTGAAAACGCTCGTGAGCTTTCTGGTCTAAATTGGAGAGGAGAAGAACGCATTAATACCAAGGCAGATCTTTTCAGGGGAGAATCACCGCCAAAGCTTATAAAAATAACAGGGATACCTTTACCAAAAGACGAAGCAGACTTTTTTGATGAAGAAACGGTGAAACGATTAGAAGATAATAAATCTGAAAAATCCCAATTACTAGAACAGAAGTTAGAAGATGCAGAACTTAAGAAAACTAATGAAGAATTGGATTCTATTCCATCTCAAAAACTTATAAAAGAAAAAATCAATACTGAAAAGAATAAAAATCAAAAAAAAACCTCTTTCATTGATCAGGATCTTACTCGTACAGCTAAACAAAGGGATAGTATTACTGTAACAACATTGAAGTACCCAGACAAAAAATCAAAAGACAGTATTAGAAATTAAGCACACAAATAATATAAAAACACACATTGATCTACTAATAATATTTTTTTGAAACAAAACTTTTTCAAATACCAAGCACAGACTTCTCCTTATCCTTTGGCTATAGAGATTTCTCATGCTGATGGTAGTTATATTTATGACATAAAGAATAAAAGATATCTAGATTTTGTTGCCGGTGTATCTGCATGTAGCTTAGGACATAGGCATCCAAAAGTTGTAGCCGCCATAAAAAAACAATTAGATAAATATCTTCATGTAATGGTATATGGAGAATATATACAACAACCAGCTGTTGAATTGACTCAACTTTTAGCAAATTTTTTACCTTACCCATTAGAAAAAACATATCTAACTAACTCTGGCACCGAAGCAATAGAAGGATCGCTAAAACTTGCAAGAAGAGCTACTGGACGAAGTCAAATTATTGCTGCAAATCTTGCTTATCATGGAAATACAATGGGATCCATGAGTATAATGGGTTATGAAGAAAGAAAACAAGCATTCAGACCTCTTATTCCTGATGTTTCTTTTATATCATTTAACAATGAAGAAGATTTAAAACGTATCACTGCTAAAACTGCTGGAGTTATTCTTGAAACCATACAAGGCGGGGCAGGATTTATTGAACCCAAAAATGAATACCTTAAAAAGGTAAGAAAAAGATGCTCAGAAGTAGGTGCATTACTTATCCTTGATGAAATTCAACCTGGATTCGGGAGAACTGGAACATTATTCGGTTTTCAGAATTATGATAGTATTCCCGACATTGTTGTTATGGGTAAAGGAATGGGAGGAGGCTTACCCATTGGAGCTTTCACAGCTTCTACAGAAATAATGAATCAACTTCAAGACAATCCAAAATTAGGTCATATAACAACTTTTGGAGGTAATCCTGTAATTGCATCTGCCGCTTTGGCAACATTACAAACCATTACAGAAAGTGACTTAATGTCAGCTACATTACAAAAGGAAAAATTATTTAGATCATTATTAATTCACCCTCTTATTAAAGAAGTAAGAGGATTAGGTCTAATGTTAGCCTTAATAACTCCCTCAGCAGAGATCACTAATCAGATAATATTGCTATGTCAAGACCGAGGACTTATCCTTTTTTGGTTGCTTTTTGAAGCTCGTGCAATTCGCATAACCCCTCCACTTACTATATCTGAAGATGAAATAAGAGAAGGTTGCAACATTTTACTCACAGCACTCGATGAAGTCATAAGCCTCTAAATTTCAAGATTTAAAAATCAAGAAATCATTAAAAATATTGTATGTTTAGATACACCCTTCTTTCTTTTTACAAATCTAATATTACATAATAGCTTGCAAAAAAGCAAAACTCTAAACCATGATCACCATAATGGTACGTATTTTGTTAATTAGTTTGTTAAAAACAATTGATCATCGAAGTTTAATGATTCAATTTCATTTGTAATTTTAATACTGAGGAAATCAATAATGCGAAAAGTAAATTAAGTAATGAAGTTATTAAATACTCTCGTTTTTTGGGAAAGCAAAAAAGGTATTTTCACTACTTTACAATTTATAGTGCATCTTTAATCAACGTGTATGAAATTTAACCACGAAGAAGAAAACAATTTCTCAATTACTCGATATGAGTCTATGCTGAGATCTAATGATGTTAAATTTTTTGATTCAGATGAGTTTGAATCTATAATTCATCACTATTTGGAAAATGGAAAAATTGCCAAAGCCAAAAAGGCAATTTCGTTAGGCTTATCACAACACCCATCTTCCGTTAATTTAAAATTATTACAGGTAGAAGTATTGGTTTTTGAAAATCGATTAGATAAAGCTGATAACCTTTTGGCTCAATTACATGCTATAGAACCAGAAAATGAAGAAATCTATATTCAAAAGGCAAATATTCTCTCAAAACAAAATAATCATGAAAAAGCTATAGAGCTTTTAATAATGGCACTTAGTTACACAAACGACGACGCTGATGTCTATTCTTTAGTAGGAATGGAATATCTTTTTATGGATGATTTTGAAAATGCTAAAATCAATTTCATGAAGTGTCTGGAAGCAGACGATGAAGACTATTCTGCCTTATACAATGTAATATATTGCTTTGATTTTCTGGAACAACACGAGGAAGCTATCGAGTTTCTAAACATGTTTCTAAACAAAAACCCCTACTGTGAAGTAGCCTGGCATCAAGTTGGAAAACAATATTTTGATTTAAAAGAATACGATAAAGCGTTAGCCGCCTTTGATTTTGCTATTATAAGTGATGAATACTTTATAGGAGCATATCTGGAAAAAGGAAAAGTGCTAGAAAAATTAAAAAGGTATAATGAAGCTATAGAAAACTATAGGATCACTTTAGAATTAGATGATCCCACTTCTTTTGCCTTATTAAGAATTGGAAAGTGCCATGAACGATTAGGGAATGATGATTTAGCAATTCAACATTATTCTAAAACAGTACATGAGGACCCTTTACTTGATAAAGGATGGATCGCTATTACTGATTTCTACATGAGAAAACGGGATTATCAAAAAGCACTTTATTATACCAATAAAGCTATAAATATTGATGGTGAAAATGTTCTATACTGGAAAAGATATGCCAAGATTAATAATAGACTTGCCTTTTTTGAAGAAGCAGAACGAGGATATAGAAAAGCATTAGAATTAGGAAATTATGAAATAGAAACTTGGTTGAATCGCTTTGATATACTTAGATTTTTAGGAGAATCTGACGCAGCTATACAAAGCTTGCATCAAGCTATTGAATTTTATCCAGAAAATCCCGAAGTACAATACAGACTTGCTGGACTATATTATGAAATGCAAGATTATGAGAAAGGTGAATACCATATCAGAAAGGCTCTTGAGCTCGATTATGAATATCATATTGTTTTAGAAGAACTTTTCGAAAAGATTTTTAATCTCACTTTGGTTAGAAATATTATTTCTGAATATAAATAATTTCAAAAAGACCATTTTTTTTGTATAAGATTTGATGGTAAAATTACATACATTTGTTTTGATTAAAAATATCAAAAACAGTACAAATGCAAAGAAATCTTAAGGATTACCTCGTAATCTCAATTAAAGGTCTTGCTATGGGAGCTGCAGATGTAGTTCCAGGAGTTTCAGGAGGTACTATAGCTTTTATATCTGGTATTTATGAAGAATTAATTGAAACCATTAACGGATTAGACATTAAGTTCTTTTCAGTTTGGAAAAAGGAAGGCTTCCTATCATCTTGGAGGACATACAATCTTTCCTTTTTGACAGCTCTTTTTTCGGGAATAGCAATTAGTATTCTATCTCTCGCCAAATTAATAAAATGGCTACTTCATAACGAACCTCTTTTACTTTGGGCTTTTTTCTTTGGGTTGGTCCTTGCTAGTATTGTCTATATTGGTAAACAAATTAAAGTCTGGAAACCAAAAGTAATACTGGGTATTGTTTTGGCAGCTGTATTCTCCTACTTTATAACTGAAACAGAACCATTTGCCTCACCAGATAGTAATTGGTATCTATTATTTTGTGGATTTTTAGCCATCATTGCGATGATATTACCTGGTATATCAGGAGCTTTCATACTTTTACTACTAGGAGCATATCAAACTTTTATTACTATATTAAATCAATTGAGAGAAGGATTGGTTACTATGAATACTGACCTTTTGTGGCAAGCCATCTCCAAAATTATTATTATTGGTATTGGAGCAATTGCAGGTTTAAAGTTATTCTCTAAAGTATTGAATTGGATGTTTAAAAATCATAACAATACTACTTTAGCTATACTCACTGGTTTTATGATAGGTTCTCTTAATAAACTTTGGCCTTGGAAAAAAGTATTGTCATGGAGAATAAACTCTGAAGGACTTAAAGTTCCTTTTATCTCAAAAAGTATACTTCCGATGAATTATAAAGGTGACGCGCAAATTATCTGGGTTCTATTTTTTATAACCATAGGTTTTTTATTAATTCTTATCTTAGAACGTCTTTCTGTGAAAAAAGAAGATTAACACCTATGCAACAAAATACCAGAACCTTTACTGATAGATTGTTTCTTGTTATAAAAGGTCTTGCTATGGGTGCTGCTAATAAAGTTCCAGGAGTTTCAGGAGGTGTAGTTGCCTTTGTCGCTGGATTTTATGAAGAATTTATTTATTCCCTTCAAAAGATAAATCTTAAAGCCTTCAAACTATTTATCAATTTTAGATTTAAAAGTTTTTGGAGATATATAAATGGTAAATTTCTTGGATTACTAATCCTAGGGATGCTAATTAGCTATTTTAGTATTTCAAAAATTTTGGATTATCTCATTATTCATTATGAACTATACGTTTGGGCTGCTTTCTTTGGAATGATAGTAGGTTCTATTTATTATATAGTAAAAGATTTTGATGATTGGAGTAGACGAAATATTTGTCTTATTACAATAAGTATTGTAGTTGGAATTAGTATTAGTTTATTAGATCCCGCAAAAGAAAACGATAATCTCTGGTTTGTATTTATTTGCGGTATTATTGGAGTATCTGGTATGACATTACCAGGACTATCAGGTTCTTTTATTCTGATATTACTTGGTAATTATGTATTATTACTTGTTGATTCTGTCAATGCTTTATACGATACTATCGCAGATCTGATTCGTTGGGATTTTTCTTTTACAGAAAACACTAATAGAATACGTTTATTAAAAGTACTTGTTGTATTTAGCCTTGGATCTTTAACAGGTCTAGTCACCCTATCACATCTCTTAGGATATGTTTTAAAACGTTACAAAAGCGCAACGTTTGCAGCTATCATTGGATTTATAACAGGTTCATTAGGCGTCGTATGGCCCTGGAAATATAAAATTTATAAAACCGATACTATAGGAAACACTCTAATTGATGCATTAGGCAACCCTATTTTGGATAATTATGATCGTTACTTTCCGGATTTTACCATTTCTGAAACATATATAGCTTTTTTCTATATTATTGTAGGTATCGGCATTGTCTTATGGCTAGAGTGGTATGGGCAACGAACACTAAAAACTTAATAATGAAAAAAACTTACGGTTTACTAGGCAGACATATAGGGTATTCATTTTCTAAAAATTACTTTTCAGAAAAATTTGAAAAAGAAAACTTAGATTGTGAATACAAAAATTTTGATCTATTTCAAATAGAAGATGTAAAAGAAATTATTGATAATTCTATGGTTAAAGGCCTAAATGTAACCATCCCATACAAAGAAGAAGTGATTTCATTAATGCATAATCTTGATCCCATCGCCAAAGAAATTGGAGCTGTTAATGTAATTAAATTTGATGAGGATAAAAAGCTGAAAGGCTTCAATAGTGATTATTATGGTTTTACAGAATCCTTAAAACCATTATTAAATAGTACTATAAAAAAAGCCTTGATTCTTGGAACAGGAGGTGCTTCAAAAGCCATTGCCTATGCTCTTCAGCAATTAAACATCGATTATACATTTGTATCTCGTAATCCTGATTTTAATGAATTAAGCTATACTGATTTGGATGAAGATATTATTCGATCATACACACTTATTATTAACTGTACTCCTTTGGGCACACATCCTAATATTCAGAATTACCCCGACATCCCTTACGAGTTTATTACAAAAAACCATATCCTATATGACCTTATATACAACCCAGCAGAAACTGTTTTCATGTGTAAGGGAAAAGAAAAAGGAGCTACTGTATCTAATGGATTACAAATGCTAATTCTTCAGGCTGAAAAGTCCTGGGAAATCTGGAATACTTGATATTTTAAATTTTTTGTCATAAAATTCTTACTAAATTTCTTTATAACTAATCTTAAAACCCATCAATAACTTTGAGGTTTTCTAATATGTTAGTATCTTAGTCAGGCATTAAGCCGAGACAAACAAAAACGTTCACACAATGTCCACAAGCGATAACCTGCCCAAAGCAGATGGAAATGAAGAAAATAAGACTAAAGCTTTAGAAATAAATTCGGAAACTTCGAATGATGAAAACACAGAATCCGTTTCATCTGCAACTTCCGATGAAATTTCTTCTGATACTTCAATACAATCCAATAAAGAAAGTACTGAAGTATCTACTAAGACAGTCAACCCACAAATTACAGATGCTGTAGAGGTACAACCTGAATCTCCAAGTGATGATCCTAAAGAATCAAAACCTGAAGAAGAAAAAATAGTAAAACCTGAAGTTGCTGTCAATACAAATGATACTATTGAAAATGCTCCTAATGAAATTCAGGACGAAATGAATGAAGCAGTTGCTGAGCATAGTGAGGATGAAACTACTCAGGAGCGCCATGATATAGAGAAGAAAGATTACCATGCCATGAATAAAGAAGAATTGATCAAGGAACTTAGAGACTTGATCAAGAGTGAAAAAATTCAGGCGATTAAGGAACACGTGGATGAAATCAAAAACGAGTTTAATGAAAAGTTTAATGAAGAAGTAGAACAGAAAAAAGAAGAATTTTTAGCAGATGGAGGTGATATTATTGATTTCTATTATTCTACACCAATAAAAAAAGAATTTAACTCTGTATATTTTGACTATAAAGAAAAAAGAAATTCATATTATCAAAATCTAAAAAAAGACTTACAGGAAAATCTTAAAAGAAGATTAGAATTAATAGATGAGCTAAAAGGCTTACTTAATGTAGATGAAAATATAAATACTACTTATAATCATTTTAAAAGTATACAAGAAAGATGGAGAAACGCTGGACCAATTCCTAGAGATAAATACAATACGGTCTGGAACACTTACCACCATCATACTGAAAACTTTTATGATTTCTTACATCTCAACAGAGAGTTTAGAGATTTAGATTTTAAACATAATCTAGAACAAAAACTTAAAATTATAGAAAGAGCTACTGAGCTGGCGCAAGAAACAGATGTAAATAGAGCTTTTAGGGAATTACAGCTGCTTCACAAAATGTGGAAAGAAGATTTAGGACCAGTTGGAAAAGAATATAGAGAACCTATCTGGGAAAAATTTAGTGCTTTAACTAAGCAAATTCATGAAAATCGGCAAGCTTACTTTAAAGATCTTGATAAAGTTTTTGAAAAAAATCTAGAAGCCAAAAGAGAGATCATTTCAAAAATAATTGAAGTGGGTTCTAACCATCCTAAAAATCATAGTGGTTGGCAACAAAAAATAAAAGAAATTGAAGCTCTAAGAGATGATTTTTTTAAAGCTGGTAAAGTTCCTTCAAATGTAAATGAGCAAACTTGGAGTGAATTTAAAACTGCTGTTAGAGATTTTAATCGCAATAAAAATGCATTCTATAAGAGTCTTAAAAAAGATCAGTTTGAAAATCTAAACAAGAAAATGGAACTGATTAAAATTGCTGAAGATAATAAGGATAGTGATGATCACTCCGTCACTACTCCTCTCATGAAAAAAATCCAATCTGATTGGAAAAAAATAGGTCATGTCCCTCGAAAAGATAGTGACCGTATTTGGAAAAGATTTAAAGACGCTTGTAACACTTATTTTGATAAACTTCATGCAGAAAGAAATGAAGCTAATAAAGAAGAAGTGATTTCTTTAGAAAAGAAACAAGCCCATATTGAAGCTATTAAAGAACTTCAATTTTCTGGTGATCCAAAGATTGATCTTAACACAATAAAAAGCAATATTGCTATCTGGAAAACTTTGGGTAGAGTACCTTATAAAAAGAAAAATATAGAAGTAGAGTATAATAAAGTACTTGATAGCCTCTTTCAGAAGCTAAACTTAAGCCGAAAAGAAACAGAGCTTATCAAGTATGAAAATAAGTTAAATACACTATCGGGACAAACAGATGATCGTGCTCTTAGAAACGAACAGAATTTTATTCGTAAAAAAATCGAAGAAGTAAATAGCGAAATTCGTCAACTAGAAAACAACCTTCAATTTTTCAAACACGCCAAAGATGACAATCCAATGGTGAGAGATGTTAAGAAAAATATTGAAAAGTACAGAGAGAATTTAGAGGTTTGGAAAGCAAAATTAAAGAAGATTAAACAACTTTAATTTTCATGTTATGTACACTATGTAATTCAGAAACAACACTATATTCTGAAATACAAAACAAAAAATATTATAGGTGTACTACATGTGATGGTATTTTACTCCATACCTCGCATTTCTTATCAGCTAAAGCCGAAAAAAAGCGCTATGAATTACATCAAAACGATGTAACTGATTCTGGCTATCAAAACTTTGTATCTCCTATTATAGAACAGGTGCAAAATGATTATTCAATAAATCATAAAGGTTTAGATTTTGGATCTGGAAGTAATTCTGTAGTTACCTACTTATTAAACAGCAATAAATATCATATAAATACCTATGATCCCTTTTTTAACGTTAATGAGGATGCTCTTAAAAAAAAATATGATTACATCATTTGTTGTGAGGTAATGGAACATTTCTATTGCCCTGGCAAAGAATTTGAGCTCTTGCATTCTATTTTACTTCCTAACGGAACTCTATATTGCAAAACCAATCTATACAATTCTTCTATTGATTTTAAAACATGGTGGTATAAAAATGACACCACGCACGTGTTCTTTTACTCTTCAAAAACTCTACAATGGATAAAAGAAAAATTCCAATTCAACTCTTTAGAAATGAGGAATAACTTTATCATTCTAAGAAAAAAGTAATACTACTTCTCAATAAAAAATACTAGAATAATACCAAATAAACTTTTTAATTACGTTAATTTTGTTTAAATTTCGGCATGGGAAGGAAATCGAATACTAAAGTTATA
>CANMLS010000056.1 GCA_947498785.1 uncultured Aquimarina sp.
GTGACTAGATGTCACAAAATAGTAATAATTAACGAGGCAAGCCTCCAGGTATTAAACCTGAAAGCGAATAAAAAAACACACTTATGAAAATACCTTTTATATATTCAATACTAACACTACTAGCGATATTCACATCATGCAATCAACTTTCTAAAGAAGAACAAGAATTTGATATTCTCATGCAAAAAGTGATCGATGTACATGATGAAGTAATGCCAAAAATGGGAGAAATGAGTGGTATTATTAAAGAATTAGAAACCAAAATAGATACTACTGCACAAGGACAATCCTATGCAAAAGCGCAACAAGATGTAAAAGATGCTTATGACTTTATGATGAGTTGGATGAGTGAATTTAGTGACACTTTTCCTCATCAAGAAGAAGATCAAAAAGTAGATGCAGAAAAGATGTCTTTACAGATAAAATTACTCCAAAAAGAAGAGGTTAAAGTAAATAAATTAAAGGATCAAATTAACGCTAGTATTGAAAATGCAAAACAAATCCTTAAAAAGTCATAAAGATCAGTTGCATTGTTATTTATAAAAATGTTTTACTTTAGCAGTTGCAACAAATCATATTAAAACCAATGAAAAAAATTATTGTATTTGCTTCCGTATTGTTTATTTCTGTTTCATCCTTACAGGCTCAGAAAAAAAAGGACCTTCTTGATGAAATAACCAAACTAAGGAAGGAACTAAAAACTACCAAAGGAGCATTGAACGATTCTCGTAACAAAGAGAAAGCTACCTTAACTCAGGTTGCTACGATGGAAGCTCAAGTAAAAGATCTTAAAGATACCAATGCTTCCCTTTTGAGCAACATGAGTAATTTTACTGAATTATCTAATCAGAAAGCTAAAAACTTAGAAACATCTCTTAAAAGTCTTCAGGAAAAAGATAGACAACTTAAGTTGATAAACGATGCTATAGGAAAAAATGATTCTCTTAAGTTAGCTACGTTAACAGTATTTAAAAATGCTTTAGGAGGAGAAGGAAATATCGGAGTCCAAAATGATAAGGTATTGGTTGTACTTCCTAATGCAACTCTTTTTGGTAATGATGATAGCTATAAAGTAGATAATAAAGGTAAAAGTATTTTAGGAAAAGTTGCCAATGCATTAAAAGCTAAACCAGATTTAAAAATAATCGTTGAAGGAAATAGCAATGCGATAAGCTTCAAAGATAAGAGTATCAGTGACAACTGGGATCTAAGTGCTAAGCAGGCGGCTGCAATTGTGAGAACTCTACAAATTGATCATAAAGTAGATCCAAAAAGAATGGAAGTAATTGCAAAAAGCGAATACGGATCTGAAAGTATCGAAACCGCTACCAAAATTATAATCGATCCTAAGTTTGATGAATTTTATGGTCTCGTAAAAGAAAACATGAAAAACGGCCCAAAAGAATAAGTCATATACTATTAACTTATAAAAAAAATCTGGTTTCTCTTAGACCAGATTTTTTTTATAGGAACTTCAGAAATTTACCATAATCATTTAACCCGTATTATGCATTAAAAAATCTATTACATCTTTGAACTACTGCAAATACTGGCGCTTCACTATATTTTTTAATTTCACCATAACGGTGCTATGCAGAAATTAAGAAAACATCAGTATTTATGGTATTTCAAAGCTTCATCACAAAGTTCTAATACATAAAACGGGTTTAAGATTTATTTGACCTTGTATTTTGAGGGTACAAAAAATATTTATATTTTTACGTAACCAGTTACGTAAATGATTATGAAAATAGATTTTTTTAACAATGTTGGTATTATGGGCATTAGTACAAGGTTGAGAATGCTAAGTGAACAAATGTCAAAAGACACTGATAAAATTTATGAATTGTATCGTGTTGATTTAAAGCCAAAATGGTTTCCTGTATTTTATGTGTTATCTGAAAACGAAGAAAAATCAATTACAGAAATCGCAATAGAGATAGGTCACTCACATCCTTCTGTAAGTAAAACCGTTAGCGAGATGGTAAAGAAAAAGATCCTATTAGAAAAGAAAGACAAAAATGATGCAAGAAAAAATAATATAGTACTTAGTTCTAAAGGGAAACAAATAGCAAATCAAATTCAAGATCAATATATAGATGTAAGAAAGGCTGTAGAAGAAACTCTACGTCAAAGTAAATATAATATGTGGCATGCTATTGAAGAGTTTGAGCTTTTATTAGATCAGAAATCAATGTTTCAAAGAGTTAAAGAAGAGAAAAAAAACAGGGAAGCTTCAAATATTAGAATCATATCCTACGAATCAAAATATAAAATACCATTTAAAGAACTCAATGAAGAATGGATTACCAAATTCTTTATAATGGAGGAAGCCGATTATAAAGCTTTGGATAACCCCGAAGAATATATACTGGATCAAGGAGGCGCGATTTTAATTGCACTATATAAAGAAGAACCCGTTGGTGTATGTGCTTTAATAAAAATGGACCATCCTAATTATGATTTTGAGTTGGCAAAAATGGCGGTTTCTCCAAAAGCAAAAGGTAAAGGTATTGGATATTTATTAGGTGAAGCTATAATAAGAAAAGCACAAGCTTTGGGAGCTCAAAATATATATTTGGAAAGTAATACTGTTTTAAAACCTGCTATTAACTTATATCATAAATTAGGGTTTAAAAAAGTGATTGGTATATCAACTCCATATCAACGATGTAATATTCAGATGGAACTGAAACTTTAATTAAGACATAACTATAACTTCGGCGCTACAAATGAGTTGAATTTTAAAAATCCTTTCATAATGGATTTGTTTACATATTTTTACCTCAACTCTCTGCGCCGAATTATAGTTTACTAATATAAAAAAGTTTTTTAACCCTAAGGTATAACATCTATTCTGAGCATGTTAAAAGTCTCAAGAAGCACCAAAAAACTATACACAAAGAATTTAAACATCAATTTCATAAAAATACGGTTATGCCTTACTTTTTATATGTCTTTTTACCTCTTATCTTCTTAATTATTTTTATTTTAGTATCCATAAAGATTTATTCACACAGGACACAATAACTTTATGAGGCTAAACTACAGAATTTTAACATTGCTAATTATTGTAAGTTTTTTTCCTTTTGTTGTAAAGGCACAAAATGATCTTACACAACTAAAACTAAAAGGGTTGGTAAAATCTTTAAAAGAAATAACTTATCATGCTACTTTAGATTCAAAAAACAATACAATCCAAAAAGATAGTTTTAATCAAACGATTGAATTAGTCTTTATTAAAAGTGGACGTTTATCAAAAAAACACCTCTGGTTTGATGCCAAAAAAAATATGGGATCAAAACATACCTACACATATGACACTCTAGGTTTTTTAAATAAAATACAAAATTATTCTCTGGATGATCATCAAAAATCTGAGACAGTATATACTTATAATAAACTAGGGGAAAAGATACGAATGCAACAATTTATTGCCGGTAAATTGAGCCAGGATTTCTCATATAAATACAACTCAAAAGGTCAGGTCACAGAATTTATTGAACATAGTATTAATGGTCAATTTATCATCGAAAAAACTATTTTTACTTATAGTGGTCCCAATGTATTTAAAAAAAAGATTTATAATCTTGCCAATCAGTTAGAATCTGTACAAACCTGTGCATATGATAGTAATGGAAACAACTTTATCGATGAGTATAGAAACAAGACTGGTGAAGTAGATTTAAGAGTGCATTATACATATGAGAATAATAAATTACATGAAACCAATGAATATTGGTTTCATAAATCAAAAACCACACATTATAAAATGATTTATAATGAACATGGAGATCTAATTGAAAGCCACATGTACTACTCTGACGCCACACCTACCGAGTACAACAATACAACATATGAATATGACAACAATAACAATTGGATCAAAAAAATAGTGTATAAAAACAAAACTCCAAAGCTAATATATGAACGAGAGATTTCTTATTATGAATAAATAAAGTAATCAACTTAGAGTCTGGTTTCGTACTCTTCTAATGTTTTCCAAATGTCTATAAACTCATTTACCCCTTCCTTTTTTAGATCTGTATTTACAATGAACCCATCTTGAGTAAACGATAATAAACCTAACACTATAATTTTAAAATATTTAAAATAGATTTTTGCTACTTCACTTTATAATTGAATCTTTCTTTTTGTTAAAGGAACCATTTCTCCTTGCGAATTTAGATATCTGGAATTCATAAGAATCATTAATATGTTTTTCGGTTCCTCAATGCTTTATTTCCATTCACTAATTTAAGTCTAAATGAATTTTAATTTATAATAATCTCCTTATTAGTAACTGGGTTTGTTTTCATTTCTTCAATTATCAAAACATTCATAATGTCAATGTAGGTTATATTTTGAATAAAAAACGACTATTTTAATTTTCTTGCCCATTCTTTCCAGTTAGATAATTCTCCTTTCCTAGTTTGACCACCCTGCGAAAAAAATTTATCTACTCTATCATCAAATTCAGTTGTTTTTACAAGTTCAGCAAATCATTGATTTGAGATAATAAACTCTTGTTCCCTATCTTTTTCAAATAAATTTACGGTAGCTTTATTATAAGCAATTGCCTTTGCTGGGTACGTAGCGATTCTATAAGCTAGGTCTTCTACAAAAGAATCAATCTCATCATCTGGGATCGCTCTATTAATATATCCATATTTTTCGGCTTCTAATGCATCAAAATCTCCTCCTCCCAAACAGATTTCCATGGCTCTGGATCTTCCTACTTTTCTAGCAAGATATTGTGCTGCTCCACCTTCAGGAAGAATCCCTATTATAATTTCCATCTGAGATAATAAAGCAGAATTCATAGCTCCAAAACTCATATCCATAGCCATAATAAATTCTGCACCACCACCACGAGCACGGCCTTGTATTTTTGCAATTGTAGCTTTTGGCATGACCCTAAATTTTTCTAGTAAACCCGAATACAATGGCATTTGGTCACTATCATATACTCCTTGATCTCTAAAGTTCTGAAGTAATTTAAAATCTGCATGTGAAAGAAAATAATCTGGATTAGCACTTTGAAAGACAATTACCTTTATCGATTCATCACCCTCAAGTATCTTTGCTAGTTTATCTAACTCTGTAACCAATGTTATATCCAGAATATTAGTCTCCCCATAGTCAAAAGTAATAAACGCCACTCCTTTGTCTGTTACAATGGTAAAACTCTGAAAGACATAATTCATAAGACTTGTTGTATTTTGATTCTGTATTGAATCACTATGCTCTAGTTCCATCTATTTTATATTTATAATTTATAGAAACAAAAATCAAAAACTTGTCTTCAGAAAACATTGACTCTAGTCAACGTTTTTTCAATCTACTCAATGTTTCGGGATTCATTCTTAAGTATGATGCAATATATTTATTAGGAATTTCCTGAAAAACATGTGGACTTCTTTTTAGTAAACGGTCATATCGTTCTATAGGTGTACGAATAGATATGTCTATTTCTCGTTCTAGTTGTTGAATTGCAAACTCTTCAAGCATTTTTGTCCAAAGTGTTTGATTTTCTTTTGTTGAAGCTATAAAATCAAAAAAATCATCTCTATCAATTTGAAGTAAATGACATTCTTTTATAGCTTGTATATTATATAAGGAAGGAGTTCTACTCAAAAAAGAAGGGAAAGAAGTCATCCTGGAACCACGATAACCAAACCTTAATGTAATTTCCTCTGATTCTCTATTTACAAATATTCTTAATGAACCACGCTCAACGATGTACATGTTATTTTCGATACGACCTTCTCTAATAAGGTATTCTTTCCTTTTTAAAACAATAGGTATATTGCCTTTTTCTTGTATATGTGCTTTTATTTTCTTTTTTAAAGCATCAGAGGAACTTATTTTTTCATTTATCATGATCTTGTCGTATCGTTTAATTGAATACTATAACTTGATAATGTTTCTCATAAAACATACCTTTCAAAAAGATCTTCTAATTCTTTTTCTGGGTCACCGCACAAACCAGGATGTGTCTTTGAACTTTGAATAACAGTACTTCTTGAGGCTGCTAACCAACGAAATCTATCGGCTAGTTCAAATTCTCCAATAGCTCCTCCAGAGGGTTGACCTTTGCAGATTAACTTCCAAGATTTTAAATATTTCTCTAGTAGCTTCAATTCAAAGTCATTTGAAAAAGCTTCAAATTTGCTTTTATTAATGTGATATTTTACACCAAGAAATTTTTTGCGCTTACAGAACAATATGACACCAATATTAAAGAATTCTTCTCGTTCAACCTTTGGAACAAATCGAATAACAGCAAATTCAAATGTAACCTTATCTTGCATCTTCTGCTTCTTTAACTAGTGAATCTATCTTAGAAAGTTTAGTACATATAAATTCAATATATGCTGCTCTCATTTGATCAGGCGTTAAAAACTCTGACTCATCCTCTAACCAATCTTTAGGTATTTTTGATATAATTTCTATGATTTTATCCTTATTAATCAATCGTTGGATTTCTTTTGAAGCATCTTTTAAATGATTCGCTCGCTCCAAAAGAACATGATCTTTTATTGCAGGAAATGTTCTAGTAAGGTGATTTTCCCATCTTTCCCAATTATGATGAAAATAAAAACTGGCTCCATGGTCGATCAACCACAATTCGTTATTCCAGTTTAATAGATTTGTATTTTTAAAAGTTCTATCAATATTACTAATCATACTATCCAGTAATATCACCTTGGATGCTGTCATACCATCAGCAATAGAAACCAAAGGATCGTATGTAATTGCCCCAGATAAAAAATGTAAGCCTAGGTTAAGACCTACACTAAATTTAAGTAAGTCTTGGATTTCTTCGTCAGGCTCGGTTTTGCTAAAAGAATCGTCAAGATTCATAAATACCAATTCGGGCACAAATAATCCAATCGCCCTTGCCAATTCTCCACCAATAAGTTCTGAAATGAGTACTTTTTTCCCCTGACCAGCGCCTCGAAATTTTAAAACATAAAGAAAATCATCATCTGCTTTAACTATTGCAGGAAGAGAGCCTCCTTCTCGTAATGGCTTTATATATTGAACAACATTTACAGTCCTAATTTCAATTGTATTCATAGTTTCGAATATAGTAAAAGTTAATTGTAAAAAATGTAGTTTGCGGACGAATAGAAGTTATAATTTTGCTACATGAATTACAAACCCAAGCAATCGAGTATAATACCAACTAGAATTTGAAAATGAAATAATATTATTATATTAATGTACCATCCCACTCCTTAGCTACAATTTTAATTCCTGAATTGATGTAATCAATTCTTTTTATTGATTAGACATCGTAAAACACCTAACCATGTTTAGCTTTTCTCTTGGGAATTTTATAGTTCTATTATCATGAGTTATGTAGGTATTTCTAATAAGATCCAATTTTCCTATTGGATAAATAACGGTTGTAAATAATAATATTGTATATCCAAATTTTCTTCCCCTTTTATCGAACTTCCTCAATATATAATTAATACGTTTTTGCTCTTATATTCGAGGATAGTATGTATCTGTTAGATTTTCTATAATATTTAATCAAACTAAGGTTATAAAATTTCTTATATACTGTCTTTTTTTTCAATCAAATCACAAATTACACCCCATAATTTAACTCCCTTTTCTAAAGATTGTTTTGCTATAATAAGTGATTAAGTCTATTTCTCCTCATCATTTCCACATAATTCTGATTTTAATAAGCATCTACATTGGAACAATACACATCTACAGAGCTGCAATGAGTATATACAGATTTGCAAGATCCATTTGCATCAATACATTATCAATGTTTAAAAATAATTTTTGTGGATCAAATACAAAACCACAGATCAGACATGTTTAATGCTATTCATTATTTTATGGATACCAGCTCCTATATATGTAGCGATATTCATGCATTGGTAACCTTTAAAGAATCATATTGATCTACTATTAAAATTTTAGAGAATGCCCCTAAGTTTTTAATTTAGAAACTCACCCTTACTTTTTATATTAATTACGACACCAAGGTTTTACCTATTTGTTTCCAAAGTCTGGATAACAAAAAACTTGCAATTATCGTAACTACTGTTAATATAGAAGCAGTTGTGTAATTACCATATATCCAGTTTCCTGTTGCGAATAATGCTCCATAAACCAGAACACATCCCAAAACCATCGCTAATACCCCAGATGGCACCATCCATTTTTCTTTGCTAGTGATGATTTCTACATTTTGTTTTTGAGCTTTGTCTAATATGAATCTCCATCCTGGTCCCCCTGGTTGTATCTTCTTATAAAAATCAAATAATTTTTGATCATCATCAGGTTTGGTAAGAAATGTAACTAATAACCAGACAACTGTGGTCACCAGAACGACTAAAGGGAACTCGAACCAATCAGGAAATATCCCTTCCTGAAAACTATTTTCTATTGTTTTACCAAACAGTTTTTTATTAATAAAAGAAATACTGATAAGAATTGATATAATCCCAGAAGAGAACATTGCAGAAATTTCGCTCCAGGCATTAATTCTCCACCAGAACCATCTTAAAATAAAGATAAGACCTGTACCTGCTCCAAACATTAATATATACTTAAACAATTGAACAGCATTAGTCAATGCTAATGCAATTAAAGTACTTACTATCATTAACAAGATAGTAGCTATTCTTCCAACATTTACCAGTTTTTTCTCTGAAGCATTCTTATCCACAAACTCTTTATACACATCATTTACCAAATATGAAGCTCCCCAGTTTAGATGTGTTGAAATAGTCGACATATAAGCTGCTACCAAAGAGGCTACAACTAATCCCAAAAGTCCTGAGGGTAATTTTGTTAGCATGGCAGGATATGCAAGATCATGTCCTAACTTATCTTCTGTAATCCCAGGAAAAGCTTCACTTAAACTTGCAAGATCAGGAAATATGACAAGCGAAGCTAATGCAACGATAATCCAAGGCCAAGGTCTTAATGCGTAATGCATAATATTAAAAAAAAATGTAGCTCCGATCGCATGCCCCTCACTTTTTGAAGCAAGCATACGCTGGGCAATATATCCACCTCCTCCTGGCTCTGATCCTGGATACCAAGAACTCCACCATTGAACAGCTAAGGGTATTATTAATAAGGTGATTAATCCTTTTTTATCATCCAATTTTGGTACAAGTGACAGTTTATCTTGTACATTTGGATTTGAAACTAATTTACTTATACCTCCTACTTCTGGTAAATTCACACAGTAATAGGCTGCACCGATTGCACCAGCCATTGCAACAAAAAATAATAAAAAATCTGAGTACACAACACCTTTGAACCCTCCTATCGCACTAAAAACAAGTGTAACAATAGCTGCGTAGCCTACAGTTTCTAGAGCTGACAACCCTAACATTACCTGACCAATCTTAATAGCTGCCAATGTAACACCAGACATCGCAAGTATATTGAAAACAAAACCCAAATAAACTGATCGAAATATTCTTAAAAAACGAGCAGACTTTCCTGAATACCGTAGTTCATAGAATTCCATATCAGTATTCACATTGGATCGTCTCCATAATCTTGCATAAATAAATACAGTGAGTAAACCTGTTAATAAAAAAGCCCACCATATCCAGTTTCCAGAAACTCCATCTTGCCTAACAATGTCTGTTACCAGATTGGGAGTATCTGTCGAAAAAGTAGTAGCTACCATAGAAAAACCTAAAAGCCACCATGGCATATTGCGGCCAGATAAAAAGTATTCTGATGTGTTCTTTCCAGATTTTCTCGCCACTACAAAACCTATAAAAAGTGTGGTTAAGAAAAAGAATATAATGATTGAATAATCTAAGCTACTTAGTTTCATCCTTGGTTATTATTTTAATACATTTTAATTTTAAATATTTGGTGTTTTGAGCGTGCTGTATAATTTCTTTGTAACAAGAACCTCTTTTCTACATTTTGAAGTGGTTCAATCTTTTTTTACAAAAAAATCCAGAAAATAAAACTATTTATACAGAAAACCAAAAATAAGAAATGCTATGACAACATCATGTTCTATTTCTATTACAATATAATATCTTCTTATGATACACAAAGAAATATCCTCGGGGGTAAGCTTAAGGAATTAGACCTAAGGTCCTTCTGAAAAAATGTGATTAGTTTAACTTTCGATATAATGAAGTGATTTTAACCTTCTTTCTTCTTCAGGAAGAATTTCCATATTATCCCACAATCCAGTGAGTAGTGTTTTTGCATATGCTGAAGGTAATCCCTCCTCCTCCATTAACCTATTTGCCGTCTTATAATCATATTGGAAAGAATGGTGACAAAATGAAAATTGATTATTATCCTCTAAAACCGCATACCAAACCCTTGTCTTACCTTCATTTGCCGGCATACCGACAACGCCTGGATTAAGCCAGAGGTGCTCGTCTTTTTCTTCATAAAAGGGTAATCCGCAGTGCCCAGCTATAATGACATCACTAGCAGTATCTCTAAAGGAAAGTTCTTTGACTGACCAATTGGTAGATCGAAACACAAATTCTGAAATATGATTATAGTTACCATGTACCAATGTCACTTTTCTTCCCGCAAATTGAAAAGAAATATGATCTGGCAATATATTCATCCATTCTATAGATGCTTTTGACAATTTAGCTTGTGCAAAGGGGTACCATTCTTTAGAAAACCCATCACACCTTGATCCTGCTCTAAAATCACAGCCACAATCTAAGGCTCCTGTTCTTAATTGCTCTTCAACATTACCTATAATTGATCGAGCACCCCATTGTCTAAATAGTTGTATAGTTTCTTCTGGCTGGGCACAATACCCTATAATATCACCTGTGCAAAAACAATTTTCTGGAGCTATTTCTTCTCTATCTGCTATTGCAATTAAAGCTTCTAACGCCTGTAAATTACTATACACACCTCCAAACAATATTACTTTTCCGGTGACAACCCCTAAATCTATTGTTTTCTTATCCATATTGGTATAAAATATAATATAAAACAGCATAATAATCCCCAAATATTAACCCACAACAAATTAGCGTACCTACCACTAGTAAGCAAAAGTTCTTTTGGTAATGCTTCAAAAACTAGTATAAAACCAAATAATAATCCACAACCTACAGATAAGAAAAAACTAATTTTTGGAGCTTCTTGTTTCCAAAACAAAAACACAGGGGTTAATCCTATCACCATTGTACCACTAATTGTAGTAGCTGATAAAATTTCGGCATTTAGAAATACTGGTATCGTACCCACTATAGCGATAATTCCCATAATCCATCTACCAAAACTTAGGCTATCTCCAAACTTTAGATCTATTGCAAGTAATTTGGACGAAGATGAAAAAGTAGAGTCCAATGTAGAAGCTGCTGATGTTATCATGATAAAATTTACAACTAGTAATACTACTGTTCCAAAAGCTTTGCTCACCATCACTGCTGCTTGTCCTTCCATACCTTTATGTTGTGCAAAAATACCAACAATACTAAATAAAGCTATAAAAAGTATCCCAAGTACAGTCGCCCATAAAAAACTTCTTAGTGTAATTTTTGGGGAACTTATAAACCCTCTATCTGTGAGTACTGGGTCATGAAAAGGGTAGCTAAATGATTGTAAAACTGCTGCTAGTAATAAATTTCCTCCTAGCCCCATCGTCCAATCTCCTGACGTCACTACTTTTTTGACAGAAAAAGTTTCAACGCTAAAAATATTCCATAAAATCACAAAAAGTAATATTGTAAATAATCCCATTTGTATGATATCAGTAAAAATACTACTACTCAACCCTCCTTTTAAAGTATATGCCAGAGTAAGCAAAGTAAATGAAATTATAGCTCCATAGTATGCACCACTACCCTTTGTACCAAAATAAGATCCAATAACTATCGTATTCGACCAAACTTCATTAAATAACCGAATACCTATTAATACAGAAAAAAGTAATATAGCTCCACGACCAAAACGAGAGTTTAAAAAATGATGTATACTCTTATAACTTCCTTGAGTTCTTAGTTGATATATTATTACACCAGCGACAGCGAATGACAAATAATATGCTGCATAAGCCACACCTCCTACCAATCCAAAACTCAATCCAAGATTTGCGGCATTAGTTATACTCTTGGCAAAAATCCATGAGATAACCAAACTCCCTGTAAGCATCCATACTGAAGGTTTATTTTTTTGATAGTTTGCCATGAAAAACTGTTCCTTAGTTTTTGCAAATGGTGAACACAAAAAAAATAGTATACTTGACAGGACAATCAATCCACATTGCCAAATTTCGATTTCTTTCACTCCTTTATCTTCTCTTTAATTAATTTCTAAAAAACGTAAACCAAATTAACCACTCTATGAGAGCTTGTATTTATATTCATTATTCATCCCACCAAACTGGAAAATCAATACTATTGTCATTAGTCGCTTGAGCTGCAACATTATAATTCGTTGTATTTAAAGTTGCTTCCTCTGCTGGGTAAGGCATTCTTATTGGAATCAATCCATTATTTAAACTTGCCGAAACAGCTCTTAATACTGGAAATCCTGTACGACGATACTCTATCCACCCTTCATATCCATTAATTGTATTTGCTATCCATTTCTGCGTAATTATTTGCTCTATAGCTTTATTACTATCATAGGCTGCAGAAGTTGTTGTTAAATAATCTATAGGTAATTGAGTTTTCCAATATTCAAAAGCTTGCATTACTCCAGTTTCATATAATGTCTGGGCATCTATCGATATGAAACCTTTTACTGCTGCTTCGGCCAATAAAAAATTAGTTTCCCAAGAGGTTAAATAATTTGCTTCCAGATTTCCTGTGTTTTCTCTAAAAATCATTCCTGCCAAAGAATAATCTGCCAATGAAATTGTTGTCTGTGAAGCATCAATTCCATTAATCAAACCATTATACTCATCTCCTGCTGCATTCCCAAACGAGCGAAATAAAATATTCACTCTTGGATCACTTAACCCTATTAAAACATCTTCAATTGTTTCTGACATCACAAAATTGTTAAAATCTCCTGCGCGTAATCGAGCTAGTCTAAAATTATTAGGTTCACTATCTGTAAATTCAAATACGGCATTTTCTGAATTGTATTTTATGTAATTACCTTCATTAACTATAGCCTGTAACCTAGATGAGATATTTTCTTTTGCAGAAATACGCACTAAGGCTTTAATTCTAAGTGAATTAGCAAATTTTACCCAACTATCTAGGTCACCATTATATAATATATCTCCTTCAAGTACTATACTACCAGAATATTGTTGAATTGCTATAATTCCCTTTTCAAGGTTATCAAGAATTCCTTTTGGTCCCAAATAAATATCTTCTTGTTTGTCATATTGAGGCGTTACACTACCTGTATCTCCTGTAAATGCTTCATGATATGGAACATCTCCAAAAAGATCAGTAAGTGCCATTGTCATGTAGGCTTTAAAAATTAATGCAGGGCCTTCATAGACTTCAAATGTTTCTACTTCTCTGGATTTATTTAGGATAATTTCATTATCTCTTAAATTTCTATAAAAAATTGGCCAAGGATTTCCTCCCAATTGAGGGGAGTTAAGAGCATGTCTATCAAACAGGTTAAAATCAAGAGCCGTTAGATGTTGGCACAGTAAATTACCCGCTACAAAACCTTCATATGACATTTGCTCACCATAATCATAAATCACTTGTCGCAATAACAAACCAGGTTGGACATCTACAGGGTCATTAGGGTTAGTATTTATATCTTCAAAATCACTAGTACACCCCATAGTAACCAGCATAAAAACGAATATATTTAGAAACTTCTTCATTGTCTTATGATTAAAAATTAACACCTAGTTTTAGCCCAAAACTTCTTGTCGTAGCATATGAAAGATCTTCTACTCCACTCACCAAACCTTGTCCTTGTACAGCTAATTGTTCTGGATCAAAATGTGGAATATCGCTAATAGCAAAAAGATTTCTTCCTATTAATGAAACTTTGATCTCTGCTCCATCTTTTAAAAAACCTAAAGTTTCTCGATCTAAACTAAAAGAATATCCAACTGAAAATTGTCTGAGTTTTAAATAAGAAGCATCATATACATTATTTTCTTCATGGTTACGATCATAAAATTGTCTATAATAACTTTCTGGAGTTACTGCAGTTGTATTTTGCACGTATACAGGATTATCGGTAGTTCCTGTATTGACGACTCCACGAGCAACAATACCTTCATCTGGTCTATAGGCAGTTTCTTCTAACTGTCCTCCCACCGCTGCTAAAGAAAGTGTTCTGGATACTAGTTCTCCTCCTTGTCGCCAATCAAACAAAAAGCTAAAATCCCAATTTTTATATTGAAATTCATTACTGAAACCTATGATAAAATCTGGATTGTAATTCCCTAACTTTTTTAAATTAGGATCGGTAATAAAACGTCCTTCTGGAGTTAACACAAAATCACCATTTTCATTACGCAAATAACCTGTACCATAGAAATCTCCTATGCGCCCTCCTTCTTCTACTTGAAACCAAACCGTTTGATCGGGGTTATCATAAACTCTGGAGTACGCCAATGTTATTCTTCCTTCTTGTTGGGGTAATGATGCTATTTTGGATACATTTTTACTAAAATTCAAAGTGGTATTCCATTGAAAATTTTCATTCTTTACAGGAATTGTATTTAATACAATTTCTAAGCCTTGAGAGCGTACTTCACCACCATTAACTACCTGCTGGGTAAATCCTGATGAAATCGGAATAGGTAGTGAGAGGATTTGATCTTTGGTCAATGCATTATAATAAGTAAAATCCAAATTCAAACGATCTTTGAAAAATCGAATATCTGTCCCTATTTCATAAGAAGTGGTTTGTTCTGGTTTTAAATTTGGATTTGGAATAAAATCTTGATTACTAAACGTCGGTTGTGAGTTTACTGAAGTTTGTGACACAAATGCACCAGAAGTCTGATAGGGATCAGTGTCATTACCAACTTGAGCCACACTAGCTCTTATTTTTGCAAAGGAGATTAATCTAGGCAATTTTATAGCATTACTCAACACAAAACTTGTAGAAACTGAAGGGTAAAAAAACGATGTATTATCTGCTGAAAATGGTGTTGCTAAAGCACTGGACCAATCATTTCTTCCTGTAATATCCAGAAAAACATAATCTTTATATCCTATTTTTAATAAACCATAAAGACTATTAATACGTTTTTCGGTTTCAAAGCCAAAACTTTCAATTGGTGAGGCTGCATTATTAAAACTAAAAATTCCTGGTTGCGCTAATTGTGTAGTTTGAGTTTGAGTAGTTTTAGCCTTTTGATCTAAACGATTTCCTCCTAAGGATATATCAAAATTAAAATCTCTTGCTTTTTTAACATAACTCAACAGGAAATCTGTATTAATTTCTCGATATGTAACATCATGTTCTGCATATGCTCCATTTCTGAAACGATTTGTACTAAAGTTACGCAAGAATCTTCTTTTTTCATTAGAGTAATCCATCCCAGTACGAAGGGTTACACTTAAATTTTGAGCGAGCTCTTGTCGAATAGAGATATTTCCGAACACACGATCCCGATCAAAGCCATTTCGATTTTCAGAAAGTATAAAATAAGGATTATCAAAAAAGGTATAGTTAAATGAATATTGTTGTATCCCTTCTAATCCTGGTTGCCAATAATTACGTAAGTTATCAATATTAAGTGATCGAGGGCCCCATGCCACTAGCGAATAATTTACATTCTCAGAACCATACCCGTTAGATGGTCGATTGTCACTACTGGTATTAACATAGTTAATATTCGAGGTCACTTTGGTTTTATCTGTTGGTAAAAAACTTAAACGCGCTGCTACTGTCTTTCTATCGAGATTTACATTAGGAATTATAGATTCGCTTTGCAAATCAGTAAAAGATAAGCGATAATGCCCCTTATCAAAACCTGATGAAATAGCCACATTATTAATTGTAGTTATTCCTGTTTGATAAAAGTCTTTTAAATTATTAGGATTGGATACAAAAGGCGTTGGATTAATTGGCAAACCACTATACAACGATGTATCTCCTCCTCTTACTACTCTTCCATCAGATAATATTACTGGGCTATCGAATTGGGGTATTGATATTCCTTGATCTAATCGTGGTCCCCAACTATAAGTAATATTGTCATTAATTCCTCCTCCCAAACCATCAACAAATTCAAACTGACCAGAATTCCCTTGCCCATATTCATTTTGAAAATTAGGTAACTGAAATGCTGTATCAACAAATAAGATTGAGTTAATACTTACACCTAGCCCCTTACTTTTTGTTCCATTTTTGGTATTAATAATGATAACACCGTTTGAAGCACGTGTTCCATAAAGAGCTGCTGCGCTTGGCCCTTTTAGTACAGAAACTGATTCTATATCGTCTGGGTTTACTTCCATAGCTCCATTTCCAAAATCCACCTCTTGAAACCCTGCCGCAGCTTCATTAGTAAAGTTGAAAACTGTATTATTATTGATTGGTGTGCCATCAACAATGAACAATGGATTATTATTAGTAAACGATTGTTCTCCTCTTATAACTATTTTGGAAGAGGATCCCACTCCAGTTGCTCCACCAGGTGTAATAGTTACTCCTGCGAGTTTTCCTGCAAGGTTATCCAAAAAATTAATTGCTTTTACTTCGGATACATCATTTGCTTTGATGCTTTGCACTGCATATCCCAGTTCCTTGCTTTCTCTTTTTCTATTAAGAGCAGTAACTACAACTTCATCAAGACCTGTAGAACCTTCCTGAAGGATAACATCGATAATGGATTGATCTTTTATTGCAATTTTGGTAGACCTAAAGCCTAATGATGAGAAAATGAGAATAGCGTCTCTTTTCTCTACCGTGATAGAATAATTTCCATCAGCATCAGTGGTTGTTCCTTTATTGGTATTTTCAATCAAGATATTTACAAATGGCACTGTAGTGCCATTTATTGAAGAGGTTACTGTTCCCATAACCTTGTTTTGGGCATAACCAAGAGACACAAAACATAGTGCCAGCCCTAATAAAAAGTGCTTCATTAAGATTTATAATAAGAAAGAATTGAAATTTTAGTTTAATTTTTTCTATGTCAAACGTGGTGAACCTTTATTATAAGGGTTATTAAGTCTAAGAAGGGATTTGAAATTGGATAGAAACGTGAATTGCTCTAAAGGCAACGCAAATATTACTATGACAATACTCAAAAGGGCTTTTGATACACTTCTTACTTCGCTTAAAAATTGTTTTAAATCCGTTAGATTATCAACATCTCTTAATCGTTTTAATATCTTAATCCTTGAATTTGGTCTGGTTGTAATTAAAGTAATTAATCTTTTAGATAACTGATTATTCTGCCATGGAAGTTCTAAAAAAGAATTTTTATCAAAACTATTTTTATTAAATCCCAAGAGGTATGTACCTCCATCTGTAGATGGACCTATAACGGTCATATCATTATTAAGGTGAAAGCTTGCCTCAAGAATATGAAAAGCTTTTAGGTTGGGGCTATCATTACCAATGGTAATGATTTTTTGGTACCCTTCACTAAACAAGTCTTCGATTGCATTAGTAAAACGTTCTCCAAAATTATTCCCATATTGTTCTCTTTCAGAATAAATTCTAAAAGGTAATCTTGTTTTACGAACTTCCTTTAAAGTTTGAGAATTAAAATAATCAAATAGTTCTTTTCCTGCTTTTATAGGCTTATGCTTCAATTCTTCTAATGATGAATTGGCAAAAACCAGAATTGCTGTTTGCTTTTGATTATAAGGCACCTAAAAAAGTTACTTTTAAACGTTAAATGTCGTAACAAATAAACATTAATTACAAAGAAATAAAAATTATTTTTGGTTTTATTTCTTTGTAATGAAATACCAAAAGAATTATACTTTTTAATATGCTCTATCTCAATAAAAATAACAACTTCAATTCCTTCTTCATTATTAACAGTGAACTCTTAACCTCCTTTATAATGAGTATATAAGTACTTAATGACTCATCTATCCTTTTTAAAAAATTTCGTTCTTAAATAACTATGGCTAACCATTGTTACTAATTTTTAAATATAAACCCTTACCTATATTTGTTACAATATCAATATTTTAACGCATCCTAATGATAAGAAAAATCATGTTTATTTATCAAATAACCAACAAAAACACCAAAAACTGATTTTCAACAAAACATTCTATTATTTTTATTTAAAATTCTATATCATGAAATCTATTTTTGCATTTTTTGTTTTTTATTGCTCCTTTATGTTTTCAGGACATGCTCAAAATCTTAAGCAATTATATACCGAAAGTATGGAAGCCTATAAAAATGATGATTATAAAAAATTTAGATCTCTAAATCTTCAAGCTCTTAAAGCACACCCATCACAACCCACTTTTTTATATAATTTATCTGCTGCTTATGCATTAAATGACCAAAATAATGAAGCTATACATACTCTAGGTTTACTTTTAAGCTGGAATACTAAACTAGAATATAAAGAAGATCCTGATTTTAAAAATCTGTTAAAGAAGATTGAATATAAAGAAATATTAGAACAAAAAATACAGGAGTATGAAGTAACAAAAACATCTAGTGAGGTCTACTTAACGCTTCCTAAAAATCATCATATAGAAGACCTCATTAAAATTGGTCATATCATTTACATGACAGATATACACAGTGGCAAAGTCATTGCTTATGATTCTCAGAAAAAACAATCCAAAATAATAACAACATTCTCAGCATCCACAATGGCAATTGAAAAAGGCCATAAAGAAAAATCTATATGGGTTACGACTGCAATGGTTCCTCAGTTTTCTGATAACAATACATCCAGTCGTGTAAATAAAGCGGCAATTTATGAGATTGATATAACAAAAGGTACTATTCTTTCAAAAATTAGACTTGCCGATAATGCAACTGTAGGAAGTATTGCTCGAGGTAAAAATGAATACTTATATGCAACTAATTCTACTACTCCAGAATTATACATCATTGATACAAAAAAGAAACATATTATCAATACAATAGCATTGGATGAAGCTTTTAATATTCAAGGGATAACTATAGATCATAAAAATAATCTTGCATATATTGCTGATTATATAAAGGGCATAGTACGGATTAATCTTCTAAATCCATCAGAAAGGAAATGGTTTACTTCAGAAAAATATTTATTGAAAGGTATAGACGGTATTTCATTCGTTAATGAACACACCTTATTGGCTATTCAGAATAATTCATCTCCAAAAAAGGTTATTAAAATTAACCACCATAATGGTACTGTAGATACCATAGATCTTCTGGACAATAATCTTGATATCTCAGGAGAACCCACCAATGGAAAATTCTATCCAGATTTTGGATTTATTTATGTATCTAATAGTCAATGGCCTTTTTATGACAAAAAAGGTGATGCAATCAAAAAACTGTGGAAACCTCAAACAATGAGAATATTACACATCAAATGACTGATATAGTCGTTCTAGTGAAATCAATTATTCAAAATAGCAATAATACGTAACGGCCCACCACTACCTCCCTTTATTTTCATGGGTAACGCTATTATATTAAATTCTTTACTTGGCAATTGATCAAGGTTCATCAGGTTTTCAAAGGCAGGAATATTTTCAGAAAGCAGGGTCACATGACTTTTAAAATATTGGGATTGTCCATAATCTATACTTGGAGTATCAATACCAATAGCATTTATGTTACGATGTTTTACTAACCATTCTGCAGCCTTATTCTATAACCCTGGAAAATGTAGATCTTTAATTGCCTCACTACCACGTTTATCGGTTCCTAAGTATTTCAATTTATCAGGATAAAATTTAGAAAAGCCAGTTTCTAATAAAACAATACTACCATTAGGAATTCGAATGTTTTCCTTTTTTTCCCAATCCAAAAAATCTTCGATACTTATTTTGTAATCAGGATTATGTAATGCTTTTTTGGTTACATCAATTTTTATTGCGCTTCCTACTAGTTTTTCGAGTGGGATTTCATCTGTTGATTGTCCATTTTTTGAAAAATGAATTGGAGCGTCAATATGGGTTCCTCCATGCTCTGCTGTAGCAAAATTATTTGCTGAATAAAAATAACCTTTATCCGTTTCTCCTTTTGCAACAACATCTAGTTCAAATTCCTTAGCTGTTACCCAATAAACCGTTTCTTCAGAAAAAAGATGAGTTAAATCTATGATTTTAGTTCGTGAGAAATCAATTAATGAAGAAGGAAAATCGTTTTTTGTTGTTCAGGAATTTTGTTATTGCAACTCAACAAAAAAGTAAAAATACCAAGTAGTGACGTAAAAATAATAGGTTTCATTTTTATTTAAAATTAAGTTAAACAGAAACAAAAATAGCAGTAAATTTAATACGTCTTATATGTATAAATCCTTAAAAGATTTACCTAGTTAACTGCTCCAGTATATAATATTCTGTTCTTAATCTAGAAAACCTCTGTATAATTAAAGACTTCAATTCACAAAAAAGTTGTGTTCTAATTTGCTCTTTTGAAACAATTAAATTAACTAAAAAAAACATAAAACAAAAGTATGCCCTTCAATATATTAAGATAAATGTGGTTTAAAAAATTTCATAAAGTGTAGTTACTATAACTCCTTTACAATTATTTAAAAATACAGACAACAATTGTCGTTGCTCTTTTACTTTAAAATTAAATGGTGAGGCTAATATGTTTAAACCACTTTGTTTTTTTAGTCTGATTCCTTGCCCAGAAATAATATCTTTGTTAGGCACAAAATCACCTTCAGGTATATGTTCTGTTAAAATAAAATATTTAAAGTTAACCAGCTTATTCAATATACTTTGTACTTCGGCATTTGATAAATGTTGTAATACTTGTCTTAATAAAGCACAATCCCCAGAAGGTAAATCATTTACTGCGATATCCAAACAGAGAAACTCTAAATTTTCTTCTTTAAACTTTTCTTTATTATATGTTATAAGATCAGCTACAATATCCACTGCAATATAATTTTTAGTATGTTTTACTAATTCTTTTCCTACATTAAAATCTCCACAACCTAAATCACATACTACAATAGGTTTTTTAAATGATCTTAAGAATAATGTTAAAACATCTATATATGGATTTATCACCGCTGGATCATGAGACCCTACTCCTGAGTAAAAATCAAATGTATTACCACCCCATAATTTCATTTCATAAATCTGTTCCATAGCATCTCTAGTTGGCCATGGTTTCTTTATTTTTTTAGCTATATTTTCTTTTTTCTTCATTAATACTCTATAAAGCATTTAAGCTTTTCAATTTTCTATAAAAATATCCTTTTTCATTCAATTGTAGTGATTTGTCATACCAATACATTTTTTGGTTTAAAATCACCAAAAAGTTAAATTATCGAGTATAAATTTCATTAATACTGATACCTGAACAGAGGAAAAAATACAATGAAACTATAGGTAATACGATATTCTATGCACGCAAATAAAGTCAAAAGGCAAGGTGACATTGAGCCCTGTTATGACACATATTAAGCTTTATCTGTAACTAAAAAACTTAAAAAAAAGAAATATTCTAAAACAACAAAACCTCCTTATACAAGAGGCTTCAAGGCTTGTCGGGTAGAGAGGATTCGAACCTCCGATCTCTGGTCCCCCAGACCAGCACTTTAACCGGACTAAGCTACTACCCGTATAAACTCTTATTTTAAAATTGGCTATTTTAAACCAATCAAAACTAAAAAAGTACAATTATTAGAAATTTACTTCGATTTAAATCTTATAATCAATGAAAAGTTAATTATTGATTATAGAATAGTTACTTCTAAAAGTTATTTAATAAAAATCGAATTTTATTTCAGAGCGCAAATATAAATATTTAGGCTTAAATAAATATCAAAATTTAAAAAAGTTAACCCAAATTTCGGGCTATACATAAACAATGAATTAATCTAATTACTTGATTAAATGACCTAATTGAGTCTGACAAATTCTAGTTCTATTTTTATTTTGCTTCCAGAAATTGTAGCACACATTTTATCTTCTTTTCTCCAAAACTTAATTTTATTGGTAGAATCAAGTTGTTTATTTGGGTTAGTTTGGCAACCTCTTTATTTTTCTCCGACTTTTCCTTTTCATTTTGGTTACAAGAGATAAGTAAAATTGTAGTTAGTAAAACAAATGTTTTTTCATGATTTTTTAGCTTTTGTTTGTGGCTAAAAATTGTATGCAATAACCCTCCTGAATGAATTCAGAAGGGTATGATCTAATAATCCAATAATTCATTTAAAATTAGATCAAATTGACAAAGAAAATATTTCATCTTATTACATGAGAAAAAAGTTATGCAAATAAAAAAGGCCTTAAATACGTATTTCTTATTAGGAAGTAAAATTATTAATGAGTATTATAAACAAAACCCCTCTAGTTAAGGTGCTATAGGGGTTTTTTACTGTCAATATTAAATAGAGAATCTATTATAAAACATATATAGTTAAAGATATTAATCATTTCTATACTGATCTTATGGGTTTCCTCACTATTAAATCTTTTTTCACTTATTCCTTTTGAAGAAATATTTGGTTTTCATAATGGAATCATTCAACATCTCTTCTCTTATGAAATGACCGCACAAAATTGTCTAATCGTTATAAAAATTTGAACTCATATTTCCAATTAGGTCAAAATATCATATCCTTTTATCCTAATTACTAGTCTTAATTAGGAAACCATCTCTTAGACAAATTTTTAATTTCCAATTTAGCGTTTTCGAGGATTGAATTTAATTGTTCTCTATTTTGATCTACTCCAAAAGCAAATATATGTTCTGAGGATATTCCTATAAAATCAAAATTTTGTTTTACGGTAGATGATCCATATTCTTTAATATTTCCTGAGTTATTGTAATCAAAACCGCTCACTACTATTAACAAGGCCTTTTTGTCATTACAAAGCCCCTTAAAACCTGTTTCTGGATTAAAAGAAAATGTTTTATTACTTACCACAATTGCATCTATCCAAGCTTTTACCGCAGCTGGCATAGTAAAATTGTAGATAGGAAAAGCTAGAACGATATTATCTGCTTCCAAAACTTGTTCAACCATCTTATGATGATTAGATAAAGTCTTTAATTCTGATGCTGAAAAATCTCTCTTGCCTTGATTCCATTCCATTATTAAGTTTAAATTTTTAGTTAACAATAAATCAGGTGGGGTTTCTACTAAATCTAGATGAATAATTTTTGTTTTCTTCTTTGCTAATTTCACAAACTCATCAAACAAAACCTTTGTATATGAGCCTTTTCTTGGTGTATAACTTATTACTAACGTTTTTGTCATGATCTATATTTTTTTCAAAAGTAAATACTATTTATTAATAATATTAATTATTTTTGTTAGTAGATTTATAATTATTGTTATGATTAATTTAGAATGGCTACGTACTTTTAAATCAATTTATGAGTGCAATAACATAACAGAAGCTTCTAAAAAATTAAATATGACTCAACCTGGTGTTAGTAAACATTTATCTGCACTCGAAAGTCATATTGGAAAGAGTTTATTTGAAAGAACAACTAGAAAATTAAAACCCACTGAATACGGAAAGTTTTTGTATTCACAAATTAACAATCCAATACAGGAACTAGAGAAAATAGCTTATTATTCGAATCGAAGAGCAAAAAAAGAACGTTTTTCAATCTCAATTGGCTGTACCTCTGATTTTTTCAAGAAAGAATTGATTCATAAAATTTATGATTTTGATATGTATATTGTTACTCAATTTGGGAATGAAAAGGATTTAATTGAAGCTCTTGAAATGGATAAAGTACAATTATTAGTTGGAGTTAAAAAGCATTATGTTTATGACCATCAATTTCAACATCTTAAAAGCGAAGAATTAGAATTGATTTGCTCTAACAATATTGAAATTTCAAAAGATCTGAATCATAAAGAGGAACAACTTAAACCATGGCTGCAAAAACAAACTTGGTTTGTTTATAACAACAACCAAGAGGACATTCAAAAATTTTGGAAGCTCAATTTTAATACCCATTTAAAAATAGTTCCAAGATATGTTTTACCTTCATATGAAAATATTATTGAAGTTTTAAAAAATCAAAGCGGATTTAGTATTGTCCCTAAACATCTTTGTGAATCTGCTATTAATAAAAAATTACTTAAGGCACCTTTTAAATTTTCTAAAACCCACAAGCAAAATCTATTTTATTCCTATAAACATAAGAATAGTAATTTGAAAGAAATTAGTTTATTTATAGAGAAAATACAAAATGAATAGCTTCTATTATTTATTGGTCTCAAATTCGGGTAAAAACCCTGCAATTTCATTGCAGCACTTTAGTAATGCGAAAAAATCTATATTT
>CANMLS010000057.1 GCA_947498785.1 uncultured Aquimarina sp.
ACTTGAATATCAATAGTTTTTGCCATAGAATAAAGATATTCATTTTATGAGTAAATTAAAAGTTAAAAATGTATTATTTGATGTCTTTATATTAACATCTAATCAAATGTACCAACGACAGAAAATCAAAAATAAGAACATATGAAAAGAAAAAATCTCGGCAAACAATTGTTTGCCGAGATTCAATTCTAGTAAATTTAATCCAGTAAAAAACTTTTACTTGTTTTTTTATGACTGGTCATTTACTTATTCTTTTATCAGTTTGATCATGATCTCCTTATCATCTATCATTATGACTCTTGTGAAATACACTCCATTATGAAGATCAGAAATGTTATATGAATTTTGAGTGGTTTTCAAAACAAGTTTACCTGTCATATCAAAAACTTTTATGCTTTTGATTTCTGCATTTACATTTACGATATCACTAGATGGGTTAGGGTACATCGAAAAATGCTTTGTAATATCCTGCAAATTGATTTTAGTGCTATATCCCGGACTCACAGTTACCTCCTCCAATATCTTACAACCATTACTATCTATTGTGGTAATCGTGTAATTACCTGGAATCAAATTTGTAAAAACATTAGTTGACACTGGAGAAGAATTATTAATAGAATAGCTATATGGAGGCGTTCCTCCTGCAGCATATATTACAATTTCACCTTGATTCTGCAGATTTGTAGGCTGCGTAACAATAGTTTCTACCGTAATTGGATCCGCTGCTTCTATGGTTATAGTTTGCATATAGTTACATGCATTAGACAAGCCTCCTCCCAAGCTAGTATCTACTACAGTGATCGTATACGTTCCTGGCTCCAAAGAACTAATAAAAACAGGAGTCGTTCCAATACCAATACCCGACTCAAACACCATTGATTCGCTTGTAATTGTATATGCAAAAATATCACTATTACTCACCGTAAAAACAAGAGCTCCGTCACTATCACCGTTGCAAGTAACAGGACTAGTTAGAACAGCACTGGTAATTTCTATTTCAGGAATAAGATCACCAATAAAACTAGTGGTTTTAGTACATTGTGTATCACTTCTTCTGGCTGTTACTGCATAGTTAACTCCTTTTGAAAATGTATATGTTGTTGTTGTACTAAAAGCCGTAGAGCCTACACCTGTTGAAGGGTCTGGAGTAATACTGTATTCGTAAAAAGCTGGCGCTACAATTGCTGATGATGCCGAAACAACAACATCAAGCGTCTGATTAAAACAATTCTGATCTCCCAAAGTAACATTAACATTATCTATTTCTAAAATCGGGTCTATGATAATAGGGAAACTTTCGATATAAGAATTCCCTTGATTTTTGATATAAAGTGTATATACACCCGCATTTGCTACATCAATTGCAAAAGGAATTCCTGTTACTGTAGTAAAAGGCCCCACCAAATCAAGGCTCCATTCATATTCACCTGTTCCACCAGTTATATTAGAAACTTCAATAATAGCACTTTCACTACCAGAAATACAACTTAATTCTCTAATAACAGAAAAATTAGCTGTCAAAGGTTCTGAAATGGAAAAAACAAGCTGTGGTAATGCAATATCACAACCCAAATTATCTGTAACTGTAATATTATGAGGTATGGAAGGATCAACATTATTAAACGTATATGTGGTATCATCAATTGGTCCTACAGTATTGGTTCCATTCAATGTATATATAAATGGCCCCTCGCCTGAAGTAACATCTACCTGGATCGAACTATTATCAGAAGAATATATAGGCCGAATTGCTGTAGCAGTTGCTTGAATTTCTTGATAAGGATTGACCACAATAGTATCAATAGATAAAAAACACCCTGTATCTTGATCCGCTACAAAGAAATCATAATTACCACTCGTTGTTATTCTAAAAATATTCGTTGTTCCTATCTCTGGAGACAATTGTGTATTAAAATCTGATGTAGTACTATATACATAATTTCCTGAACCTCCATTCACATCAATTTGAATCAAGGCTATATTCGTATCTGGATCAAAAGAAGGTTGATTTGGATCGGGTTGATAATTTGGATTACATCCTAAACCTTTGATAACCGATACCGAAGCAATTGCAGAATCTGCAGGAAGAATTACAATAGAAAAAATGTCTATACAATTTCCATCAAACGAAAGTACTTCTACCTCATATGAGTCTGGATTTAGTCCCGCAAAAATATATTCCTGATTTGTTGTAGGGCCTTCGATTGCGGTAAAATTATTTGTTGTGCTTCTTATAGTATAGATATAGTTGGTTTCTGAGTTTACAACATTAATATACACGTCACCTTGGTCTCCTGGGCAAATAGGTGATCTTGGTGTAACAACCACATTAGAAATTCTCTCTTCCAAAAATACAGTATCCTGAAAAACACATGATGCAGGTAAACCCCCTGTCTGACGAACATTAACTGTATAGTTACCCACAGTTGTTAATCCAACGAATTCTGGTGAAGCCTGATATGGAGAAACAGTTCCACTTGGAGAAATTAATTGATATTCATATTCTAGAGAAGAGTTCTGAACACGTAATGTTCCTGGGGTACCACATATAAACTCGCGAACAACAACAAGATCTGGATCAAAATTATTTTGAAATACATTAAAATAAAATGGAATCGTACAGCCACTATCAAAAGTAGCTCTAATTCTATACTCACCTGACTGTGTAACTGTATAACTGCCAATATCTGTACTTACCTGTACCCAATCACCATCACAAACACCAGAATCTATTACTGGCGTAGGACAATTAGGGTCTCTTGTTACAGTAGGACATGCAGCAGGATCCAATCGTTCCCAAATCACTGTTGTACCAATAGGGAAATTTAATGGAATATTTAAGGTAGTTCCTGCTCCACATAAAAATATTTCAGGCAATGGTTCCCCATTAATTGGACAAGGATTACCTGTTCCTGGAGTTCCATCATTTGGTTCACCATTTACATTGGGATTGCTTCCTAAATTACGTGCAATATCTATCACTGGATTTTCAACTGTAGTAAAACCATCCACAACAAAAGTTTGTTGAGAATCTTGACATCCAGGAGTTCCCGAATTTAAAACCGTATACGTTCCTGGAAGAGTTACCGTAATGGTTTGAGAATTTGGAAACACAACCGATGGATCTTCATCATAGGTCCAAGTATAATTGGTAAAACCATTATCAGCTGTAAGGTTTATGGAGCCAGTACAAATAAAAGCTACTTGACTCTCTGTAAAACAAACGCCTTCATTAATCAAAGTATTAACCGAACTACTAATATCAAACCCACAAACATCTTGACCCGAAATACTTTCTCCAGTATTTATAACATCAGAATCAATACCTTTATATGTATATGTAGCTACGTTGTTAATTTCATAAGAGCATGAACCTCTTAAATCAGCACATGTAGGAACAACTTGCACTCCAAAACGAACAGTATGAACTCCACCATTGGGGACTAAAAGGTTATCAGCAACTGTAATATTAATTTCGCGATTTGTAGTATTAGGAGTAACAATTATATCTGGATTACTGGTAAAAATACTACCTATTATAAAATCTACATTATCGGGAAGTACATCTCGAATTATAGTTCCAGTAAAATCTTCGTTCCCTTTATTTTCTATGGTCAGCTCATAAAATAACTGATCTGCAAAATTTACTGAATCTCCTGTGATATCAATTCCATTGGCATCCAATACGCGTTCGGTTACTATAAGTTTTGGTTCTATAACTCCTACCTGAATAGCATTAAAAAATATACTATACCCATCACTTGAAGATGACGTAAAAAAAGTTGCAGAAGTCTGATTATTGCCTATAATGTAATTAAGTGGATTAACAATATCAAAAATATCAAGATCAAAGCCCAAGGTATTTTCTGAACTAGGAGTTCGATTTGTTACATAACTACCATCCACAGATATCGAGCTATCAAAAAAGTTTCCATTTGGATTTGCTGGTGCTGTAAATATATTTTGTCTTACCAAATCTGGTCTTTCTATTTGGAATATGTCTCCGACAAACGGCCTATCTCCTTCTAGAGTTGCAACTGCGTATCTTGCATGAACTGGAAAAGGTACAGGTGGTGTCTGAAAACCACTGTACGTAAAACTCTTTAAACAATCATCTAACGGATCTGTTGGATCCACTACACAAGGTTGAACATTGATATATCCTTGCTGGGTACTTATATACTTTTTGGATAACGAATTATCTTCATATGCAATTACCAAAACCCATCCTCCTGATATACCATTAGTATTATTACCAGAAAAACCTGTTGAGGCTCTCATATTAGCAACTGTATAGGTGCCATCTGGTGTAGGTAGATTTTTTACAATATTAGTTACATCGGTATAACATACATATGGAATATCTAATATCGCTGTGTTATTAGGGTTTGTAAGAGTATTACGATATCCATCAAAAATTACCTGTGTATCAGAAGATGGGATATCAATATAATCTACAACTCCAGGCGGTTTAAATTTTAATGTTCTAAAATCAGGCCTATTATCAGGAAAAGGTAAGTTATCATATAATATATTGTTACTATTTGTTGTACTTCTATCTACAAAATAAGTAGCCGCCCAATACAGGCCCGCATAAGCAACTTTGGCACAAGATCCACTACTGGTGAATACTGCGCTACTAGAACTGAAAGTACTTTGATCATTGTCAACATCGATATAATCAAATATTTTCCGGTTGTTTGATATATTTCCGTTGTAATTGTCATTTGGTGTGTACACAACATCGTCTATTATTTGGTTAAAACCTACGATAGTGTTTCCTATCGTTTTTAATTCTCCGTTTATCGTCATTGTACTATTTTGAACTGGTGTAAAAGGTACTTGAGAGAATGATTGAATGCAGAAAAAAATAAAGGCAGTCCATACGACTACTTTAAAACGTAAAGGTTTTTTCATTTGTGTGTTTGTTTAAATTGGTTAATATTGATTATGAATTTATTACCCTTAAATATAAAATAAAAACACTCCGAAAATCTCTAAAGTAGGTCACAAAAATTAGTTAATTTTCTTCTAGACTCATTTAGTTTTACGCTTTGTATTTATAACAAGAATAAGCTTAAATAGATGTAAGAAAATTATGTCAAAAATTAAACTATAAATAAGAAGAATAGATTGGTTTATATAATGAACTTATTTAGATTTTATTAAGAATCAACCTTATGAATGAGAAATCATTGAATCCTTTCCAGCTTGATATTGTGGTGCCTAACCCTATGAATAGTGAACGAAAACTTTCCATCCATATGTTCGTATGCTTTATCCCATATCTTTGATCATATATTTTGATCAAAATATTCGTCCCGATCCATATCCTTTTCTTTTGTAGAAGCAAACATTGGTATTAATGTCCTTAGCTTTATTATAATTTGATCAAAAAAAAGTCCCGCTCAAAAATTGAGCGGGACTTTTTTTTATACTTTTCTGCTAGTAAGTACATCCACATTTACTCTGTCTACATCCAAAATCAAATCCCAATGTAATCATATGAGATCCTGCTGCTGTAGTGGGTTCTAATACCTCATTAACGTTAACCTGGTATCCATAAGCCACATAAAAATTAGCTTTTTTTATTCCCAGCATAGGAGATACAGAAAGTGGTTTAAAATCCTGATCAACCAAAGATCTAAGGCTCACACCTACCCAGTAATAATCTCCTCTATGTAGTTTACGAACTTTTAAATTTAGATCAGTAGTAGAACGACCATCTCCAGAAAAATTTTGATACAAAACAGAAGGCTCTATCTCAATGTCACTAAATCTATGATAAAAGGTATACCCAGAATACAGATAATAATTCTGTATCTGTGAAGGTTCCGTTGGATTGAAATCATCAATTTCTTTCTGTAGCAGATTAACTGCATTTGCACTCAAAAAGAATCTTCCTATCCTATAAAGTAGTCCTATATCAAAATTAGAATCATTTACAGATATATCTGGCAAACCTGGATTGAATGGGTCATCAGGATTCCCATTATTGAATTCTGAGGTATCAATACCAAACTGAGTAAACTTATAACTAATACCAAATGACAAATATTGATTATTATATTCACTTAAAGTCAAATGATGAGCAAAAGACATCTGAATACCTTTTTGCGTCGTAAATCCATTTTGATCATTGAAAAGAACAGCTCCTACTCCAGAACGATCAGATATTCTACCATCTATAGATAGAGACTGCGTTCCAGGAGAGTCTTCAATACTAACCCACTGTTCAAAACCAGAAGCTCTGATCTGCCAACAATCTCCAATACCCGCATACGCCGAGGATATTAGATATGGGTTATCTGCGATATATTGATTTTGAACAGGAGCTGAAAATTCTTGAGCAAAAATGCAATAACTTGCAAATAGACTAAATATTATAATATACTTCTTCATTTAACATTAAAAATTACAGATCATTAACTTCTCTATTTCCTTTGACTCCATTCGTATGGTCATAACTCACTTATTTTCTATATATTATCTATATAATGTGAAATGACCAGTAAACTCTCTATTGTCCACATCATTTAAGATAATAGTATACCAATAATCACCTGATGGAAGCATCTTTCCTTGATACGTTCCTGACCACCCTTGTTGATCTCCTTTAAACTCTTTTAACATACGACCATACCTATCAAATATGGTAACTTCCATGTTTTCAAAGAAGAAAGGATCATCTATATTAGGTGTAATCTGTCTAGGGTACCAAAATTGTTCTTCTAAACTAATATTCGGGTCATTTGGATTTGGTCTGAAATAATTTGGAATACGAATATTGATATATGTCAAATCTACAACTGAAAGCACTTCACAACCATCTGCATCTACAACTCTTAATACATAATTTGCAGTCTCACGAATTACAAAAATATTACTATCTAATTCTGTAAATGCTGAAGGCTGTAATAGATTTAATGTCATTCCTTCTTCTAAAATAGTGAACGAGAATGCATAGAGCGGATCGTTTTCAAACTGTCTACCTCCTGATGCCAAAATTCTATACTCATTAGGATCTTGTGGATTATTGGTCATTTCGGCAACTGGTATTGCTAATGGAGTATAGTCAATAATCTCTATCGTTCCAATAGTTCTTGTACATAATTGAGATTCCATTACACCTTCATACTCTCCAGGAGCTACTTCGAAAGTTCCTGTTAAATTTGAGTTACTAGGAGGATTAGGTGTACCATTTATACCATTCAAAGTATATATGATATCCAATCCTTCTGAATCGGCGATGATATTAAAATCTATAAAGTATTGCTCTTCACTAGTCATCACAGGATTCGTAGGATCTGTATAATCATATATAGGACATACCAATCTTGGCTCTAAAGTTGCACCAAGGTTAACTCCTGGCACAATATCTATAGCAACCGCTCCCTGACAATTTGGATTATTCTGCGAATCTCTAATAAACACAGTACTTACTCCTCCAGGAAGGTTTGGAATAACCAATGCCGTTGGATCTGGTACTGGTAAATATGTTACTCCATCAATACTCCAGAAATACACTGGGCTTGCAGGCGGAGCAGGTTGTAATCCTCCAGTAATCGATATCGTTGCCGTACCATTCATATCTCCAGCACATTCTTCTGGGGTAGTTGCATCAACTGTACCTAAAATAGCATCTGGTTCGATAATTAAGATGTCTATAACTTCTCTTGGACATCCATTATTATCTTCTACTTCTACTCTATAGGTGTCTGCAGGTAAATCTGTAAAGGTATGTTCACCTAAAGGAAGTTCTGAATCATCCTCTATGAACGTAAATACCGCATCTCCTGCACTATTATATAATGAGAAGAAATACTGAGGAGAAGTACCTCCTACTGCAGTTACTCGTATCGTACCATCAGTCTCTCCATTACATGAAATTGGAGTCTCAAAAGCTTCCACTATAAATTCATCAGGTTGAACAATTGTAAATGGTAGAACAATATCTACACAATCTCCACTGGTTACCGTATAGGTATATGTTCCTGCTAATAAATCTCCAAAGAAACTTGTGGTCTGGGTATCGGTAGCTGTAGGACCAGGTAAATTCACTGCCGCTCCTAAATAATCCGTACCATTAACTCGATATCCATAACTACCTAATCCTCCTGTTGCCACTGCATCTACAGAACCTGTTGGTTCTCCAAAACAAACAATATTAAAATTGTTCATATCTAATGTCGCTGCTAATGGATCAGGGTTTCTAACCTGGATTCTTGTCGAGGCCGGAGATTCACATAAGTTAGTATCACGAACATAGAAGTCATAATCACCTTCTGGTAAATTAAGGAAAGTATCACTAGCTTGGTATACAATTGGAGATACTGCACCTGTAGTTGCATCAGTAAAAATATAACCATACGTATATCCTCCTGGAACTCCGCCGCCACCTGTAACTAATATATTATTAGGATTAGCTGTTAAACAACTTATTCCTGTTGGAGTTACATCAACTGTAACTGCAGGTGGAGCAGTAATCACTACTGGATCCTGAAATGCCTCACAAGTCAAGTTATCTGAAACGGTAACAATATAGTTCCCTGGTTTTAGATCTATCCACTGGAATGTATCAGTACCATTATTTACTCTTGCAGATACCGACCCATCAGGTAATGTTAAAGAGAAGAAATATGTACCTACTCCTTGGCCACCTGTTGCTGTAGCAGTAATTACACCATCTTCACTATCAGAACAATCTAATGTGGTTGGTGCGATTGGGTTTAGTACAAGTGGTACTGGTGGTTGAATATTAATAGTATCTGTCTGTTCGCACCCTCTAGTATCTCTAACTCTTACTACATAATCTATTCCTGCAGGAGCAACGCCTCCATCCAATCCGAAATCTCCGAATCTAGGGTCACTACCAAAGGCAACTAATATACCACCTACAGCATCTTCTAACTGATATTCTAAGGTTCCTGTACCTCCACTAGCAACTGCTTCTATTAAAGCATCATCTCCAGGATTACAACTCTCATCTCGTATTTGATTTGCAGTAATATTAATTACTGGGGGTTGTGTAATTGCTACTACATTCGAGTCAACATCACAGAACGGGGTATTCGTCGCTGTTACAGTAACCACAATATTACCCGCTTCTAATCCAGGGATATTAAGCCCTGCAACTGGATCTGTAGTCGTATCACCTCCTCCACTAACAACAGTAGCTGTCGTTGTATTGGTAGCATCATAAGTATATGGACCTGTGTATCCAGTAACAATTAAGTTTACTGAACCATCTGGTGGTGTTGTATTAAAACATGTAATATCATTTCCTAACGTAATTGCAGCATCGATAGTATCAAATTCAACAATAGGATAAGGAGCAGTATCTATAGTACATGTCGTGGTCCCATCTGTAATCTGGAATACATAATTACCAACACTTGGTAAGGTAAATGTAGCTGTAGTTTGAACTCCAGGAGCAGCTGTATCGCCAGTTCCTGCAACGATACCAGCCTGTGGTGGTACAGGTGCAGTACCACTACCACTTATTTCTGTAAAAGTAAATGGTCCTGTTCCTCCTGTGATCGATACGATTACCGTCTCTGGGTTATTACATGAAATCACTCCATTATTAACCGCAGTAATATCTCTAGTAATCGTTGGATCTGTCATGATCGCAAATGGCGGAACAATAACATTAAAGGTTGTGAATACACAATTATTCTCATCTGTTACAGTAATGCTATATGTACCCTCAACAGGAGCGGTTATATTATATTGAACATCTGCAGCTACCAGATCAGCATCAGTAACATCAGTCTCTGATCCAGATGACGATGGACCTGTATAAGCAACATCATATGGTGCAGTACCGCCACTAATCGTTAAAGTAATCACTGGGAAAACATCATCATTAGTCAAATTACATGAATATGGCGATTGTGCCGGAACTACATTTAATGCAGCCGTTGGGCCTCCAACTACAACTTGAATAGGTGGTGTATTTGAACATCCTTTATCAGATGTAACTACAATATCATAAGTTCCTGCAGGTAATCCTGTAAATGATGCACTCGATTGTGCTGGTCTCGTAACAGGTCCTGCTACGATTTCATATTGATATGGTGGATTATCATCTGCTGTAGAATCAAGAGTAACCAAAATAGTACCATCTGTTCCTCCAAAACAAGAAACCGGTGTCGGTGTGCCTGAAGGGATCGGATCTACAAAAGTAGGGACCGTAATATCAAAAGTATCTGTACATCCTGGAGCTGTATTAATTGCACTATCGGTAACCTCTACTCGATAATCTCCAGGGAAAATACCATCTGTACCTGGAACTGGAAGAGTAACAGTACTACTAAACGTTATCTCATTTGCTCCTGGACCAGCTGTTTGGGTAACACCTGGAATCGTTATACCTGTACCAGCATCAACTAAATCAAAAGTAAAGTTACCCGGATTAACCGTAATGTCAGAACCTCCGGTAACGGTAGCTACAATGGTAGCATCATTATTTCGACAAGTAGGGTCTGTAAATACAGCCGTAACTTGTAACTCTGGATACACTTCAATGGTTCTAGGTAAAGATGGACATCCGTTCTCATCAAAAGCAACCACTGAATATGTGCCTGGTCCGCTTAATGGAAAGTCTATCGTAGCCGTATTAGGACCTGTAACTGTACCAGCAACTCGAGCGCCTCCGTCTAAAGAGAACGTTAGTGTTCCTGCTCCTGGTGGAATCGGGACATTACTCGTTGCTGTTACTGTAAATGTATAGTCATTATCAAAAGTACATGCATCATCAACAAATGCATCTATAGTATTAATTACTGGGGCAACGGTAACTGGTGGAATTGCAATTTGTCTTGGTGTAATACAACCATTTGCATCTCTTACAAAAATTACCCAGTTTAAACTTGTTGCCGGATCCAAAGTAAACGTATCTGTTAACGGAAATGCAACTGGATCAGCTGGTATTTGTATTGGAACTGTAACTAATATTCCTGCAACTGCGGCATACTCATAAGGTCCATTTCCTCCATCTGCATCCATCACTACCTGTGATAATGCATTATTACAATCAGGGATTGTTGCACTTACTATATCCAAGGTCAGTGGATCTGGTTCAGAAATAGTAACAATATTAGTAGTCGCATCACAAAGTGGTGTTTGTGTTGCTGTAACTACAACAACTATCTCTCCCGCCTCTAATCCTGTTATAGTAAGAGGACCAGATGCAACATCTCCAGTACCATTTGTTACTGTACCTGTTGTATTGTTTGTAACTTGATAATTATAATTTCCTGGTGCTACAGGTGCTACCGGATAACCAGTAACCGTTAATATAACCGCTCCTGTATCCTCTCCAGCACAAGCAACATTTACTGAAGGAGCTATCGTCGCTTCTATAGTATCATATTCTGGGACATTAAACACTGGGGTTTGTATCGTACATCCAGTAGTCGTGTCTGTAATCTCAAATACATAATTACCTACTCCAGGTAAATTAAATGTAGCCGTCGTCTGAACCCCTGGTGGAGGATCAACATCTCCCGTACCTGCTAAAATTCCTGTTTGTGTAAGGGCTGGCCTGCTCGTCTCTACGATATCAAAAGGACCTGCTCCTCCTGTAATGGAAACTGTAACTGCCTGAACATTGGTAACACAATCAATAGGTACACCAGGAGTGACCGTAGGATCAGTCATCACTGGTAAAGGAGCTACATCTATCGTTGGCAACACCAATGGACAATTATTACTGTCAAAAACAGTAAACGCATAAGTACCATCAACTGGTGCATCTATCGTTAATGCTGCTGCAGGTGGTGCAGGTATAGGGGTAGGAACTGGAATCCTTGTTCGTATAACTCCATCTGGTTGAGTAACCGTAACAAAGTAATTTGGTCCTGTTCCCGTTGTAGCATCTATAGTGATTGCTATTGTTGCCGGTGTTACCGTATTAGCAACACCACAAGCCAAGTCATCAACGATACTTCTATCAGCAACAACAACTGTAGGGTTATCTATCGTATACACCTGATCATCTGTACAAACTACGCTTAAAGTACCATTCGGCTTGGTAGCCGTAACTCGTACCGTATAACTTCCTGGTGCTAAACCAGAGAATACAGGACTTGCCTGCTCTGCCGTAACACTAGCTAGAGGAGCAGTAATAGCATAAGTATACGTAACTGTAGGATCAGGATCTAGTGTCGCTGGATCCAACACTGCCGTAATCACACCATCAGTATCTCCATTACACGTAACCTGTGTGTTTGGTTGTGCCAATAATAATGGAGCAGTAGGTGCTTCTATACTTACTGGTGCCGTAAATGAACAACCAGGTGCAGGACCTCTACCATCATCAGTAACTTCTACAATATAACTCCCAGGAGCAACATCGGTATATACTCCCGTTGCATCACCAGAAGTGTTCCCTGTTGGGGTACCTGTACTATCTTGTAATTCATAGGTTAACGTACCAATCGCAACTGGGGATGTTGGATCAAGCGTAGTTGTTATAACTCCTAAAGGTGGAACACTACTACAATCAGGAGCAGTAGTAAATTCAGCATTAATTAATAATGGATCATAAACATCAATTGTGTCTGTATTAGTACATCCTGTCTCATCTGTAATCGTAACAGTATAAGTACCTGCTGAAGATACAGTAAAGACATGATTCTCATTATCAATACTACCTGTAACTGCTGTACCTCCATCAAGCTGATAGGTTAAAGTACCTAAACCAGTACCAACAACCTGAAAAGTATAATTATTATCATAAGTACATGCATCATCAACAAATGCCGGTGCAGTAACTGTAGGTAATGGATTAACCACTGTCGTAACTGTAATAGGACCAAATGTACATCCATCATTATTACCTATAACAAATATATGTTGTACCTGTCCATTGGTATTACCTAAATCAATTACATTACTAGTCAATGCAAAATCTGTAATTAATGTTGGAATAGTTACAGGAGCTCCAAAACCATCATCAGCTATTAAAGCATATTGATACCCATCTGCAGTAGGAGGGATTGCAAATTGCACTCCTCCACTGGTATCCATAATAACCTGTGCATTAGTACCACAACTATTTGCTGGAGTCTGATTTGTAGCAACAGAAACTATTGGATCTGGTATGTCAATTGTAAAATCAAGGCGTGTAGGACATTGTGTACCATCAACCTCTTGAACAACAACATAATATTCTCCTGCTGATAAACCTGTAATCGAAACAGGAACATTAGGAACTGCAGGACTTGGTGTAGTATTATCAGAACCAGCAAATGCAACTCCTAAACTTACATTAGTAAAGAAATCAAAAACTTCCCATGAAATCTCCGTTACTGAAGGATCATAAGCAGAAACATCAAAACTTAATGTCCCATCTGCAGGAACCGGTGCTGGATTACACGTAACATCTGTAATAACATTATTAATAATACTAGGCTCTGATGGTGGAGAAACTGCAGGAACAAGCTCTTGATATAAACAGTTGGTTGCATTATCTCTAACCTCTAAAATATATGTTCTATTAAAACTTAATCCAGAGTACGTATGATCTCTTATTGGGGTAGTGGCATCAACTGCAGTAGCTCCTCCAACACTATCATCTAAGGGAACAAAATCCCCTAGACCTGGAGAAGGTTCTCCAACAATTCGAATATCAAACCCTGGTGGTGGATCGGCAGGTGGGGTAATACCAGATCCTCCTTGTACATCAATCTCAAAAGTTACTCCTCCTGGACAGGTAGCAGAAACTGTAATATTCTGAACCAAATCATTCGGTGGAGAGAAAATATCAAATGGACCAAACGGTGCATTATCTTCACATCCATTATCATCAGTTACAAAGATAAAATACTGTCCGAAATCCAATCCTTCAAAACGAACAGTAGTACCTGTCGTTACTGGATTAGGGGTTGCAACAGCTGTAGCTGCAGGAACCAATGGTCGTACTGCAAAGTCTGCAGCTCGAACCAATGTATATTCATAAGGGCCTGTACCTCCTGCTATGGTTAAATCAATCGCTCCCAAGTCAGTTACTGTAGCAGAACCACCACAAGTGACCGGAGTCTCTACTCTACTCACCTCACTAATAACGTCTGGAGTAGTAATCTCAACATCATCAGGATATAAACAACCTCGACTACTTCTAACCGTAAATGGATATACTGCTTCTCCTAAATTAGGAAAAGTTATTTCTGTACCTGTAATCGCTACAAAAGTACCTGTGTTTTGAAAATCAATTTGATAAGGGGTTTCAGTACCAGTAACTGTAATCACTGCAGTACCTAAGTCTCCAAAACAATCTAAAGCTACAGTTGGTGCAGTAATAGTAGGTGCAACTGGATCTGTGACTATGATTGGAAGAGTAGTAAATGTACAGCCTCTATCATCTGTAACTCTAAAAACATAAGAACCTGCTGTCCCATTAGTATAATTAGCAAACGGAGCGGTAGCATTAGTTAAATGATCAGCAAAAGCTCCACCATCTATAGAAACTGCAATATCATATGGGGTATATCCTCCTGTAACAACAAAAGAAAACTCCGCATCAACCGGAGCTCCCAAAATATCACAGGTAATATCTGCTACCTGAGTAGCAACTAATTCAACTGCTGGAGCTATCGTTTGGGTTGGTAACACAACTGGACAACCATTACTATCGGTAATGGTAATCACATAATCTCCAGGTTGAGTAAGTGCAGGAGTAGTAGTAAATGTAGTAAGTGCACCAACATTAGTGTCTGCTATCACTACTACACCACTTCTTGTTACATTATAAGTATAATCAGGTGTACCTGAATCTGTACCATCAATATTGATCGTAAAACTTACAGTACCATCATCTAAACAAAAATCAGAAGCAGCATCAACACTAGCATCCAATTGTGGTAATTGATTAATATTTAAAGTCTGTGGAGCTGATGGACATCCAGCGCCATCGGTAACAATAATCTGATACCCCAAAGCATTTGGAACATTCTCATAAGGGGTTGCGATAGGACGACTTGGACCTACTGCAACTCCGCCCGAATCATTTAAAATATAGGTATACCCTGATCCACTTCCTCCTGCAACTCCACTAATTGTTACCGTATTAGTATCTGCAGCACAATCTTGGTCTACAGGATCAATTGTAAAGGTAACAACTGTAGGTTCGGTAATAGTTACCGTAGTCGAAGTTTGACAATTTGGAGGAGAACCTCCTGCCAAATTCGAATCGGTTACTGTAATAGTATACACACCTGCTTCTAAAGAACCAACAGCAACAGGAGTAACTCCTGTTCCAGAACCTGAAGGAACCGCAATTGGCCCTGTAATGGTATAAGTAAAAGCAGCACTGTTTCCAACTGTAAACGAAAGTGCACCATCTGCTCCTCCATTACATGTCGTAGGACTTGTCTCTACAGCATTAGTAATCTGAACTTCAGGAACTAGTTCCTCTCTAAAATCTTCACTATAATCACATGAATTATCTCCTCGGGTAGCCGTAAATGTATACGTAACTCCTCTGTTTAAAACAAATACTCCTGTAGTTGCATCTCCTGAAACCGGAGCCGGAACTGCGCTATAGGTATATGTGGGGCCAGCAGGGGCTGCAGTTGCTGTAACCTCAATGGTTTGTGCAGTACAATCTGAAGCTCCCAAAGCAAATGTAATATCATCAACCTCCAATAATGGATCGATAACTATAGGGAAACTCTCAACACAACTATCTGTTGGAGGGGTAACCTGATTTCTTATATAAATAGTGTACGAACCTGCTGCCGCAAAATCAACCTCAAAAGGAGTAAACGGAACAGTCATAACAATTGGGGTAAAGGGACCCGCTGGATTTAAACTCCACTCATAAGTGCCAGAACCACCCGTAATGTCAGTAACCTGGGCCTGAGCGCCAGGAGTAGCTGTACAACTTAATAAACGGAAATTATCATTTATAGTCGCTGTGATAACAGCAGGAGGAGTTAATGTTAATGGGCCTAATACTAAATCACAACCAAACTGATCTTCAACAGTGATATTATGAGCTACTGAGGGTGTTACTCCGTTAAAAGTATATGTTACATCAGGAATAGGTCCAACGCTAACTTCTGATGGAGTTCCCTGATCTAATATATAATTAAATGGACCTTCTCCTGCAGTTAAAGTAACTGTAATTCCACCATTATCAGTTGGACATTCCGGAGCTATTGGGGTAAGACCACCAGCTAATGCCTCATATGGAGTCACTATAATATCTGCTGAAGTAGCTATACAACCAAGACCATCTGTTACTCTAATCTGATACGTTCCTGCGGTATTTACCGATGCAGGGGAAGTTACTCCCGTCTGTGCATCAGGTCCTAGAACATCAAAGGTATAGGTAGTATCTCCACCTGTAGCCGTAAATTCTATTGTAGCGTCATCCGTTGGTGCACAAGTTAAATCTTTAGTCAAGTTAGCAGTAATAGTCAACTCTGGATTAATCGTAAAATTAACCGTATTAGAAGAACATGTGCTACCTGTATTCGTTACTGTTACTGTATGAGCACCTGGTGCCAAATTAGGAATCTCAAAAGTATTTGCCGGTGCAGGACCAGGTAAGAAGGCAACCGCTACCGGGCCTCCTCCATCTAAACTATATGTAAATGGACCAACGGGTGCCGGAACTCCAAGCGTAATCGTAATCCACTGGGTCGCAGGATCTGCAGGAGTATAACATGCATCTCCTCCAGTTGCTGCAGCGATGGTAGGTACGGTCGTAACCGGAACAATTACTGATTGACTTACCTCACATGCTAAGGTAGGATCACTATCATCTCGTACAAAAACAGTATAGGTCGCGGGTGCCAAAGCACTAAATATATTACTTGATTGATATGCCGTAATCACTCCAGTGCCAGCTGCATCTCGCAATTCATATTCATAGCCGCCTCGTCCTCCAACAGCATTCACTGTAATAGTTCCTGTAGGATTACCACAATCTGCATCATCTACAACAGGAGTAAAACTTAAAGCAACCAAAGGTTCTGTAATATCAACCGTAGTACTCGTAGAACAATTTACTGATGGTGCAGAAAGACTAGTATCTGTTACTGTAATTGTATACGTACCTGCTGAAAGAGAAGGAATAGTTACCGGAGTAACTCCTGTTCCTGCTCCTGGCGCAACAACTGTAGGACCTGTAACTGTATATGTATATGAAGCACTATTACCAACAGTAAATGATAAAATACCGTCGCTCGCTCCAACACAATTTACAGGTTTATCCTGTGTAGCACTCGTAATTTGTATTTCTGGAACAGTAACTCCTGTAAAGTTACCTGTATTTATACATTGTGTATCACTTCTTCTTGCTCTAACCGTATATGATACTCCATTAGTAAAGGTATAATTTGTCGCTACATCAAAAGCTACTGTACCTGTACCAGCAGCTCCACTAGCGGGATCTGGGGTAACCTCAAACTCATAAAAAGCAGCTCCAGGAAGAGGAAAAGGTGAAACCGAAAGTACAACATCCACCGTTTGATTAGAACAATCCTGATCTCCAGGAGTAATTGTAACACTGTCTACCTCTAATAAAGGATCTATAACTATTGGGAAACTCTCAACACAACTATCTGTTGGTGGAGCAACCTGATTTCTAATATATATTGTATAAGAACCTGCAGCCGCAAAATCAATCTCAAAAGGAAGACCGACTATAGCAGTAAATGGACCTGCTGGATTTAAACTCCACTCATACGTACCTGAACCTCCCGTAATCGCTGTAACCTGAGCTTGAGCACCAGGGGTAGCTGTACAACTTAATAAACTGAAATCGTCATTAATCGTAGCGGTAATACCAGTTGGTGAAGTAAAAGTAATGTCTGGAGTAATAACAAAATCACAACCAAACTGATCTTCAACAGTAACCGTATGGGAAACCGTTGGATCTACATTATTAAATCTTTCTGTGGTATTATTACTTGGACCAATTCTTACTTCTGAGGCTGTACCTGCATCCAAAATATAAGTAAATGGATTCTCTGCAAGACCAGCTGTAATGGTAACATCAATTGCTCCTAAACTACCGCTACAATCAGGGTTGATTGGCGTAGCCGTAGCCTCAATTGCTTCATATGGTGTTACATCAACACTACCTGCGCTAATCGTACAACTATTATCTAAATCATTAACAAAAACAGGATAATTACCTGAAGCTGTAGCTCTAAACTGGTATGTTGTTCCTGTTAACGGTACTAGTGTCGTACCTAAGAAATCTAATTGATTATTAAATGCCAAATTAGTAGACCCTCCTGTTACCGTAACTTCATAAATCGCTATTAATTCATCCGGATCATATGGCAATGCGGTTGGGTCATAATTTGGATGAGAAATATCATTAAGAGTTGGGTCTGGTTGATATCCTGGGTTACAGCTTAAATCACTTAGAAGTACAACTGTAGCAGAAAATGGTGCCGAAGCTGCTACTACTCTTGTAAACGTTTCTGAACAACTACCATCTGCTGATAAAACCTGTACCTCATAAGTATCAGGTACCAGACCTGTAAACGTATGATTCGGTATTGTAGTAGGACCTTCACTATCTGTAAATGCAGTTGTTGTACTATTGATTGTATATGTATAGTTAATCTGTGAATCTGTTACTGTAATCGAAATTGTTCCTCTACCATCTGGACAAGTAGGGGATGTTACATCCACAATTTCATTAGCATCCAACTCATCTAAAAATACAGAGTCCTGAAAAACACAAGCAGTTGGTAAACCCCCTGTCTGACGAACATTAACTGTATAGTTACCCACAGTTGTTAATCCAACGAATTCTGGTGAAGCTTGATATGGAGAAACAGTTCCACTTGGAGAAATTAATTGATATTCATATTCTAGAGAAGAGTTCTGAACACGTAATGTTCCTGGGGTACCACAAATAATTTCACGAATGACCACAAGCTCGGGATCAAAATTATTTTGAAATACATTAAAATAAAATGGAATCGTACAGCCACTATCAAAAGTAGCTCTAATTCTATACTCACCTGACTGTGTAACCGTATAACTGCCAATATCTGTACTTACCTGTACCCAATCACCATCACAAACACCAGAATCTATTACTGGCGTAGGACAATTAGGGTCTCTTGTTACAGTAGGACATGCGGCAGGATCCAATCGTTCCCAAATCACTGTTGTACCAATAGGGAAATTTAATGGAATATTTAAGGTAGTTCCTGCTCCACATAAAAATATTTCAGGCAATGGTTCCCCATTAATTGGACAAGGATTACCTGTTCCTGGAGTTCCATCATTTGGTTCACCATTTACATTGGGATTGCTTCCTAAATTACGTGCAATATCTATCACTGGATTTTCAACTGTAGTAAAACCATCCACAACAAAAGTTTGTTGAGAATCTTGACATCCAGGAGCTCCCGAATTTAAAACCGTATACGTTCCTGGAAGAGTTACCGTAATGGTTTGAGAATTTGGAAATGTTAACGTCGGATCATCTATATAAGTCCAATCATAATTAGTAAATCCATCACCTGCTGTAAGCTCTATAGAACCTGTACAAATAAAAGCCGGTGTACTTTGGTTAAAACATATTCCGTTATTAATCAAAACATTTGATGATCCTTCAATATCAGCTTGACAGGCATCCTGCTCCAAAATACTGGATTCTCCTGTACGTTCAATATCAGAATCAACTCCTCTATATGATGAAATAGCCACATTATTAATCTGATTGGAACATGCATCACGTAAATCGGCACAAGTCGCAACAACTTGTACTCCAAATCGTACGTTATGCACTCCTCCCCCTCGAACAATAAGAGCATCTTCTATAGTAATATTAATTTCTCTATTTCCTGCATCATAAGTAGCCACTATACCTGGATTACTTGTTGTAATACTACCTATTGTAAAATCAACATTAGCAGGAAGTATGTCTCGTATAGTAGCAAGTGGTGCTGCTACAGGATCGAGTCCTGTAACATCTTCATTTCCTTGATTTTCTATTGTTAACTCATAAAACAATTGATCTGCAAAGTTTACGGGATCACCCGTGATGTCTGTTCCAATATTATCGAATACTCTTTTGGTAACGGTAAGCTTGGGTGAAATAATTTCAATTTGAAATGAATTAAAAAACAAACTATACGCATCACCTGCAGAAGTTGTAGCAAACTCAGCGGATGTTTGATTATTGCCTATGACTGTATTTCCTGGATTATCAATATCAAATATATCAGCATCAAAACCGAGAGTGTTCTCTGAAGCAGGAGTTCTATTTGTTACATAATTACCATCTATTGTTATAGAACTATCAAAAAAGTTCCCAGAAGGGTTTGCTGGAGTTGTAAAAACATCTTGAAACGTTCCTCCTGTATTACGTACCTGGAATATATCCCCTGCAAAAGGTCTGTCACCTTCTAAAGTAGCAACTGCATATCGAGCACGAACTGGAAAAGGTAATGGTAAAGTTTCAAAGTTAGAATAATTAAACGTTTGAAGTGGGTCACCAGGAGCAATCACTAAATACCCCTGTCTTGTACTTATAAATTTAGCCGATAATGTAGGGTCTTCATAAGCCACTACCAATACCCAACCCCCAGATATACCATTAGAATTAAATCCCGCAAAACCAGTAGCTGCACGCATGTCGGCGATGGTGTATGTTCCATTTGCATTTCCTACTCCAAGTCCTTGTACATAACTTGTAACATCAGCATAACATACATAAGGAATATCAATTACCGCTGCATTACTTGGATTTCCAGCAGTATTACGATAACCATCATATATCACCTGTGTTTCTGCTGGTGTAATCGTTGTATACCCTGGTTGACTTTGATGTCTAATTTTAATACTTCTAAATTCAGGTCGATTATCAGGAAACGGTAGTCCTGTATACTGCACATTATCACCACTAGATGTTCTCTCAACAAAATATGAGGCAGCCCAATATAGCCCAGCATAGGCTATTCGTTCACAACCAGAAGTTAGATCCAAGTCTGCCGAGCTGGAACTAAATGTACTCCCGTCACCATCTACATCAATATATCCAAATGTTCTTCGGTTGTTAAATGAGGTTCCATCATAATCATCATTGGGGTTATAATTTATACCTCCCAAGGTTTGGTTCAGTCCAACTATTGCATTACCAATGATTTTTAGTTCTCCATTTATTGTTAATGTGCTTCCTGGCACCTCTGTAAAAGGAACTTGAGCAAATAGTTGCAAGCCTATCATTAAAAAAACTAAAATGATGGCAGATTTCAGTCTAGGTTTCATAAGCAGTTTTGTGTTTGCGTTGGGGTATTTAGTCTTCATAGTCTCTTCTTACATTATTGTATTTTCAATATATAAAGATCACCGTCATACGAATTATTGACATTCGAGAACAGGCTTTGTTTAGCCTCACCAAGACTGTCATGTCTCTTCAAGTATACGTATATATAGTTATCTTTAGGGTTCCTGAAATATTGAGGCTCCAATCCTTGAGATCGAAGTTTCGCCATTCCTCTCTCGAAATAATTTTCTCTTTTGAAAATATTCGTAATCAAGTAATATCCATTTTCAATATTATGTCCTCCTATAAAGGATAGACTTTCTGTTAAAACTGTGTCATCCTTGACCGTGTCTTTTATTAATCTTGTTTCTTGTAATAGTTTCTTATAAGATTCTACTCTACTTTTTGCAATATGTAATATCCACATATCTCCATAGAATCTGTTATCTATACTGCTTAGGTATTTCTCAATTGCCTCATTTTTGTCAGTATAACTTTCGATAGCAACATATTGAAATTGATTCTCTGGATTTAGGATTATCTGAGATTTATTAAAGCCTAAGTCTTTAAGCGTACTTGAGAATTTATCTGCATACGCACCACCTTTAAACACATTACCTATTAAGTAATACCCCTCATCATATCCTGGTATAAACTTGGTAGCGATCTGAGCTTCTGGTCTTGAGGTTTCAGCAAATTTTACAAATCTATTGTTTGCCGTAAGTCTTTTTGAACTAGCTGGGTTATTTTTGGCTTCATCTGCCTCACTATTCATATTTACAAGAGATTCTAAAAGTTTATTAAACTCTCTCTTATCCACATTTAGACTTGTTGTTAATAGAGAATCTCTACGAGCAAATATCCTATTTGTAATTCGGCTACTATTATCTAATTCCTTTTTAATTTCATCTAAACCTTCTTCATTCTGATTTTGTGCCGCTACTGCTGCCGCATCTGCCAATCGTTTCTCTTCTGCTAATCGTGCTGCTTCTGCTGCCGCCTCATCTGCTAATCGTGCTGCTTCTGCTAATCGTGCTGCTTCTGCTGCCGCCTCATCTGCTAATCGCTTCTCTTCTGCTAATCGTGCTGCTTCTGCT
>CANMLS010000058.1 GCA_947498785.1 uncultured Aquimarina sp.
TCTTCTCGATTTTTTCATATGTACAGCATTAAATTTACAATTTAAGTAGCTGTCTTAAAAATGGGGAGTATTATAAAAAGATGTTTGTGGACTTACAGGGATGAAAATTATAGAAGACATTTGTAATGGAAATCTAGCCCCTAAAAGTTTAGCAGAACATAGGCATTACAATTGCAGAAAGCCGAAAGAAGAAATTGCAAAAGCACTCCACGGTAATAATCGGAAAGATTATCTCTTTGGGCTCAAACAAGAGTTAAAGAGTTATCAGTTTTTTCAGAAAAACATAAAGGCTTGTAATAAGCAAATAGAAAGCTTTATCAAAAATGAATTAAAGCAACACCCTGATCGTAAAAAATTAAAAACAACAAAAAAGTCTCACAAGAGAATCAATAAAAATGCACCACAAATCAAAAACCTAAATCAGATCGCTTTTAGATATTTCAATGGAGTCGATTTATTTGCTATTGAAGGATTAAGTCATTCTTCAATATTGAGTATCATGAGTGAAATAGGTTCTGATGGATTTAGAAAATTTAAAACTGCAAAACATTTTAGTTCATGGTTAAGGCTCGCTCCCAACAATAAAATATCAGGAGGAAAAATTCTTAGCAATCGCGTACCTAAAGGAAGTAATCGACTCAAAATTGTCTTAAGACAAGCTGCCAATGCTATTGGAAACCTAAAAGATACTCACTTGTCTGATTTTTTTAAAAGAGTAGCGTATAGAAAAGGAAGACACTCAGCCGTAAGTGCAACTGCAAGAAAATTAGCCGTCATTATATGGAATATGATTACTAAAAAAATGCAATATCAACCACCAAAACAATACTTATTCCTCGACCAAAAAAGAAAACTCGGAATGATGAAAAGAATTAAAAAACAAATTGATAAATTTGATTTAAAACCCGAAGATCTAGGTTTTGATAAAAACTGATAATCAGTAAACAAAATTGACGTTAGTCAGAATTAGAATTTTAAATGCTCTTTTATTAGTTTTTCTCTTATTGAATTTAGCAAATGTTCTCTTCCCTCTTTTGCCTGCGCTAAAAAGACCTTCCCGGCTTCTGTATCCTCATCATACTTTCCGCTCCAGACGATCATATCAATCATAAAAGGAAGCATATCGATACCTTTTTGCGTTAAGCTGTACTTAATACGTGATTTTTTAACAGTATCTTTTCCCTTACTTATTATTCCCGCGTTCTCTAACTGTTTTAATCTATCTCCTAAAACACTTGTAGAGACCTTTTCTCCAGACTCAAAAAACTCATTGTAATGCCTTTTTTCTTTGAACATTAAATCTCTTATAATCAACAATGACCATTTATCCCCAAAATGTTCAAGGGCATAATTTATTGGACAATGTGATCTCATTTTCATAGTTCAAAGGTAGTATTAAAGTTTAAATTTAACTTCTGTTTTAGAAGTTATCTAAAATTTAACTTGTTTTTTCAAAGCTAATATGTAGTTTTGCTTCGAAATTACAAGTTAAATTGATTAAAACACTAAAAATGGAAAAATCACCAATGCAAGTATTTCAAGCTTTCGGACAAGGAATGATGTCCGGAACTGATTCATGGAAAGAAGTAATAGCGGACGACATCGTATTTACAGGACCAGTAGATCAAGTCAAAGGGTTAAATGCATTTGCCGAACTTAATGAAAGTTTTATGCCTATGATTAGAGGTAATGAAATGAAGCAAGCGGTAGAAACAGGAAACTTTGTTATTACTCAAATAGAAATGGATGTGGAAATGCCATCTGGCAAAACAATCAAGTTAGATATGTCTGAATGGTATGAAATACAAAATGGGAAAATTCAGAACATTAAAATCTATTATGATGCTGAGGAATTTAGAAACGAATTAAAATAATCAATTCCTTAAAGGGCTTTAACCTAAAGAATTCCTCGAGGCTCAGCCTCGGGGTTTAGCTTAAAAGTTCGAAAAACGGAGAGTTTTTCGAAACACTTTGAAAAAGTGTGCATTCGTAGAATGAGTGAACATCTTATAAAGAGACATAACAAAGTTTGTTGCTTTATCATTTGATTTTTCCTTTGAAATATCGAAAATCTGTTATAACGAAGGAAATAGGAGAGGGGGTGAAAGATATTTGTTTAGAAATTTCTAAACGATATGAATTACATTTTATAGAGATAGGTTATGAATCAAATCACGTTCATTTTCTAGTTCAAAGTGTTACAAATCAATCGAATGGTTCTTGTGTTTTTGGTAAGGCGCAATGCTTGCAAAAAGTAAAAGTTAGCAACCAATGCACAGAAAAATCGAAAAGCAGGGTAACATTTTGCCCAGCTACGACACATATATTAAACTTTATAAGCAATTAAAACAATTTAAAATGACAGAATTAGACGACAAAACTCACTCAGAAATTCAAGACTTATGTGCTAAAGGTGATAGCATGGCTGAAAACGGAAACTTTGGCTCTGCATTAGAAAATTATTGGAAAGCATTTGATTTAGTGCCAGAACCCAAAACAGATTGGGATACATCAACTTGGATTTTAACCGCAATAGGTGATGCCAATTTTATGGGAAATGATTTCCAAGCAGGTGTTGATAATCTATCTAATGCAATGCACTGTCCAGGAGCAATAGGAAATCCATTTATTCATATGCGCTTAGGACAATGTCAATTTGAAGTTGGAAATCTAGATCATGCAGCTGATGAATTGACTAGAGCATATGCCTTGGAAGGAGATGGAATTTTCTCTGAAGATGACCCTAAATACTTGGAATTCCTGAAAACACGAATTAACACTACTCCTCCCAAGAAAAAGCCTTAGTGGAAAAGATAAAAGTGCTTATAACAAAACCTAAACTGCATTGAAACGCAGTCTAGCCAAACCGTTAGCAAACATTTGATGAAAAATTGTAACTACATATTAATTTTCCTTCTGTTTTTCAGTTCTTGCTCTAATTTGGACGAAAAAAAATTCTGAATGAATTGTATTCACAGAATTTTTTGAAATTCCAATCTGAAAATGACATTTAAATTATAAATTTAGATTCGATTACGAATTTCTCAGAATTAAGAACCAAAATGGGACAAATAACTTGTGAGGGAAAAGTTTCAGGATTAAGATTTGAATTAAGTGATACAATCTATAACGTAACTGGATTTTCAGATTGTTCAAATTCTGGAGAAATTGGATGCTACTTTAGAAGAAATGTAATGTCAATTAGGAACGACTCCCTGATAATCGGATACAGAAAAGATAAAAATGAAAAACCGATAAGTTATTTAAAAACCGAACTGAATAAAATAATGGCAAAAACTTATAATTTTAAATACAATGAGAATAAAGTCAAACCTGCTCTTATTTATTTTTACGTGGATGATAAATATCCAATTTCGACAACAAAAAGAGTTTTAAAAGAAATAGCCAAACAGTTTTCGACCATAAATTCTAAAAACAGTCCAGATTATTTTAAATACAATATTCTTTTTAAGAGTTTTGATATAACAAAAATTCCACCACCACCACCAAAATCTATTGAATTTGACAACTGAAAAGATAAAAAACACCACACAACACGGTGTCCTACGTAAAACCCTTTCTCAAGTCTTAGGTTATAAGCACAATATTGTCCATTTATAACTCTGTATCCTATATGCGGTATGATATCTGATCATCCACCAGCATAGATTAAACATGGTTTTGCTACTCATGTATTAGGAGAAGAAATAGATTAACGATACACCCAAGTTTTATAGGACACAATCCCAGCAAACCAATTGAAAACTTATACTTCACATCGTTATAAAAAAACTTAAAAGACAACGGAGTTTTTATCTCCCATAGCAAACTAACTTTATTAAGTATAAAATTCATATGCTATGGGGAAGCTTAGAAAAAAATGGCTGAATATTGTTCTGGATTTGGAACTGTTCCTTTGTTTTTTATTATTAATTTTAAAAAAAGATAAAAATTAAAATAAAACAGCAAATAACGCCATGTAAGATTGCATTGATCAAATAGTTTGCCTTCGCTATCGCTGCGCAAAACGATTTAATCAACGACGCTAATGCTCATCTTACACTTATCATTGTACAGCATTAAAAACTCTTTTCTAGAAACAATTTATATCTCGAAAGTTCTTCACCAATATTTGCATTTTTTTCAACATCGTGGAATTGTAAAGATTCTATTAAACTTAATCCTAAGTATCTATTCATTGCGTGAAACCCAGATAAAACGCTATTATCAACATTCATTTGATTAAATAACTCATTAGGTAATGTAAATGCTTCCTTGGGTGCATTCCAACTTGTTGTCATTATATAACTTTTACCTTTTAATAAGCCATCTGTTCCATAATTAATTTTTGGGTTTTCAAGACTCCTTCCATCACTATTCCAAAGGCCATTTCTGTAACCTGCTGTTAATACTTCATCTAAATATTTTTTAAATCTAAATGGAACTGAAAACCACCAAATTGGTGTGTGATAAATGATAATATCAGCCCATATGAATTTCAAGACTTCTTTTTCTACTTCATAATCTTCATTTATTTTAGTTACTTTAACTTCATAATTGTTTTTGTCCATAAAAAAAGACTCACTAATCGTTAATAGAGACTTATTAAATTCCCCTTTTGCAACTGAAAATGAATGCCAACCATTTATTATTAAAATATTTTCCATCTGTATTTGTTCTAATTTTCTACAAAAATATAACAAGAATACCTATTATTATAATAATGTAAATTATACATTTGTATCACAAAAATGATAGAAGTGATAAACTTAGAATGGTATAGGACCTTTAAAGCCGTATATGAAGAAGGTAATTTAACAAAGGCATCTAAAAAACTTTTTTCTTCACAACCAGGAGTTAGTCTACATATTAGCTCTTTAGAGTCATATGTGGGTTACAAACTTTTTGAGAGAACATCTCGATATATGATTCCTACAGAGAGAGCAATAATTCTCTATGATTACATTTTTGATTCATTACAAAAATTAGAAAAAACAGAAAGTCATTTTAGAAAAACAGGCACAGGTAATAGACAAACAATAAGTGTAGGAATGTGTTCTGAAGTTTTTCAAACTTTTTTTGAACCTAACATGAGTTATTTTGATTTTGACATTATAGCACATTTTGGAGAGTACCCTCAAATGTTGAAAGAATTAGACGAAGGAGTTTTAGACTTAGTTATTACTCCTAAAAAAAACCAGAATAAAAACATTAGCTATACTTCTTTTTTTCATCAATACATATGGTTAGTTGCTAATAACAAAACTGATACCGAAAAAATAGAAGCCGATATTAAGGGAGGAGAATGGAAATCATTAGAAAATGAACTTAAGAATCAAATTTGGTATAGTTCTTCTAATGTAACTGGATTTATAAGACAATTTTGGCTGGTAAATTTTAATAAAAAGCATTACAACAAGCCTAATTATATTGTTCCAAATATGAACTCAATTATTAGGTGTCTAAAAACAAGTAAAGGAATCGCTTTAATTCCGAGTTTTTTATGTCAAAAAGAATTAAAGCATAGAGATATCAAGCTTATATGGAAAAGTAATAACCAATTAAAAGACATTTTCTATTTTGCTAAAAAAAAGAATCAAAAAATAAAAAGTGAGACAATTAAAATAGAAAGCATGATAACTTGTGAATCTTTAAAATATAATGAATAAAAAACGCTGTACAACAACGTGTTCTACGTAAAACCCTTTCTCAAGTCTTAGGTTATAAGCACAATATTGTCCATTTATAACTCTGTATCCTATATGCGGTATGATATCTGATCATCCACCAGCATAGATTAAACATGGTTTTGCTACTCATGTATTAGGAGAAGAAATAGATTAACGATACACTCAAGTTTTATAGGACACAATCCCAGCAAAACAACTGAAAACCTATACTCACATCGTTATAAAAAAACTTAAAAGATTTACTAAATTAGTTCCTGATATATAAATATATAGCTACCATGGTAACTATATATTAGTGTTAGAAAACAGCTAGTTAATGAATGTAAATTCGGTGTGATTATTGATTTATAGTAAATGATATTGTTTATTTATTGTAAACGTTTTTGTTTACTAATTAAATATTTCATATTTTCACATTAAAAACCTGAATTATGTTACCAAGATTAAGTAAAATTAAAGGAATACATCCTGGCACACTATTAAAATGGGAATTAAATAATCGAAATCTAAAAAGTTGTGAATTAGCAGATACTATTGGTGAACACAGACAAACCATAAGTGCTATTCTCAATAAAAGAAGAGACATTAACCCAAAACTTTCTATTAAACTATCAAAAGAATTTAAAACTGATAAAGATTATTTTATGTTATTACAAGCAAGTTATGACGTAAAAAAACTATCGGAATCTGAAATAAAAAGCAAACCAAGTATAAATAGCATAAGAAGAATAATTTTTTGGGACACTAATTTTGATAAAATTGATTGGGACAAAAATAAGAAAGCCATTATAAAAAGAGTTTTAGAAAGAGGAAATGAAACTGAAATAAATGAAATCATTTCATTCTACGGAAAAAAAATTATATCTAAGGAAATAAAATCAATAAAAAAAAGTCACTTACCTTCTTTTGAAAAGAATATTATTGAACATAATTTAATATAACCAAATGAAATTGTATTTGAATACTGTTTCTGATTTACTTTGGAATTCTCTTAAGCAATTGATGTCAATTGATGAATTTAATAGTTTTAGAATAGTTGGTGGCACATCACTAAGCCTACAAATAGGTCATAGAGTATCAATTGATATCGATTTATTTACAGATGCGGAATATGGTAGTATTGATTTTACTATACTTGAAACTAAATTAAATGAAACTTTTCCTTATGTAGATATACCATCAGTTGATTTAGTAGGCATGGGAAAGTCCTATTTTATTGGTAATAGTAAAAATGAATTAGTCAAATTAGATTTATTTTATACAGATACTTTTGTTTTTCCTTGTATTCTTGAACAAAATGTTAGATTTTCAAGTATTGAAGAAGTGGCCGCAATGAAATTTGAAGTAATAGCTAAAGGTGGACGAAAAAAAGATTTTTGGGATATCCATGAACTATTAGAAACTTACACATTAGATGATATGATAGATTTTTATCTCAAAAGAAATCCTTATGGATCATCTAAAGATGAAATATTAGCAAAGGTTATTGATTTTTCTATAGCTGATAACGATTTTACGCCAAACTGTTACAAGGAAAAAGCATGGGAGTTAATTAAGTTAGATTTTGAAAAATTAGTACAGAAATAAGCCGATTTGCTAACACTATATATAGCAAATAGGGCAGTTTAAATCGATTCGAAAAGGCTGTGTTTATTTATTGTGTCGCCAAATCTTTTGATTTGGTATTAAAAGAGAAATATTAAAACAAAATGCAAAAGATTTAACTTGTTTAAACCATCTCCCTTTACGAACATTTAAAAAATGGACGAATTACTTTTTAATCAAACATATCCTAATGTAAAAAATGGAATTGAAAACCATCCTCTGCTTGATTTAATCGTTTGGATAAAAGCAGAATTCCAAATCGATGTTTACAATATCGTGTATGAAGAAATAAGAAATGATAAAATGCCAAGATTGAACTTCATTTTGAGAACATCTGAAGACTCAAAAATGTTTGGAGAAAAAGTAGGGGTTTATGAGAATTCAAAAGTCTCAGCTTTCTTAAAAAAAAACTATTCGAAATTTGAAAACTACAAGACGGAAAACGTTTACGTAATAACTAGTTCTTTTGAAAATTGGTGTTTAACTAAAATTAGTGAAAATGCTGAAGATTTAAAACAGCTCATTTCGGAAGAGTACGAAGAAATTTGGTTAGTGCAACAGATGTATTTACACTTTATAATTTTCACTCAAAAAAAGATCAAATCGAAAAATTTGAAAAACTAAGTACTGAATTTCAAGAAAGGTTTTTTGTGAAATTAAAATCCAATGATGAATTTGATTTTTTAGATTTAAGTATTATAAAAATTCATTTCGATAGTAGGGAAAATTTTGAGCAAAAACATAATGGAAGTTGGAGAAGCTATTTCGGCTAAAAACTGCACCTAACACAACCTCCTGCGTAAAGCCCTTTCCCAAGTCTTAGGTTATAAATACAATATTGTCCTTGATAACTCTGTATCCTATATATGGTATGATATCTGATCATCAACCAGCATATGTTGAGACATAGTTTTGCTACTCATGCATTAGGAGAAGAAATAGATTAACGATACACTCAAGTTTTATAGGACACAATCCCAGCAAAACAACTGAAAACTTATACTCACATCCCTATAAAAAAACTTAAAAGATTTACTAAATTAGTTCCTCATATATTAGTGTTGGTAACAAGCTAAAACCGAAATGAACAAACTAAATCCTTCGATGAAATATCACCTATATATTGGAGCTTTTATTAGTCTTTGGGTTTTTGTTTTTGCTTTTTTCATAAGACCATTTGATGATGGAACAATTTTTAAATGGGGTCAAACAAGTATTAGTTTTAGTCTTATTACTTTTTTATGCTACGGTATAGTAGCAATACTACAAAAAGCTATTTATCAAAAAAGATTAAAATGGAATGCTGGTTTTGAAATATTGATTCTATTTCTTTTTTATCTATTTTACTCAATATTTTCCTATGTTTTTTATAAAGGTCCTGTTCTTAATGGAACGTATAATTTTTCAGAATTTTCAGCTAAAATTATTCTTAAATCTTTATTAATACTTATGCCAATAATCATATTAGCTAGATTTTTTCTGATAAAGCTAATACCAGATAAGAAAGATACTATAATTATTAAAGGCGAAAGTAAATTAGATATTTTGAATATTCATAAATCAGATTTAATCTGTATAAAAAGTTCTCAAAACTATGTTGAGATTTTTTTTCTTCTGAATGGTCAACTTAGTTCAAAAGTAATTCGCTCTTCTCTTAAAAAAATTCAAAAAGATTTAGATTTTTTAATTCAAGTACATCGCTCATATTTAATCAATCCACCACATTTTAAATTCTGGAAAAATCAAAATACTATTACTCTTACCCAAATTGAAATTCCTGTTTCAAAAAGTTATAGAAATAGTATTTTGCTATGATGATTTTCGTCCCAAAATGGCAATGTTTTATACCAAAATTTTGTTATACAGCTTATTAATTGTTTATCAGTTTAATTTTGACACATAAATAACAATAATATAAGATTATGAATTACAAAGTAAATTTAAGAGCTCAAAAAATACAATTAACCGTATTCTTTAACCTAATATTCTGTGCAATATTTATTTCCTGTGGACAAAATTCTAAAAAACCACAAAGTGAATTGATAAAGAAAATCAATGCTGTTCAACAACAGATAATGACACAAGGAAATGTTACTAAAGAAGAGGACCATGCATTGTTAGGTTTATGCAATATTATTTCACATAATGACGGTATGGCAAATATCAATCGTGATAATTTAATGATATTAAAAGATGTGGATTTTGTACCTGTCTATGAGGGTTGTGAGGGTCTCTCCAAAGAAGAAACAAAGACTTGTTTCAGCAATAAGATATCGACATTCATAAAACGGGAGTTTAACTTGGAGTTATCTAAAGAATTAAATCTTTCAGAGCCAAAAGAAGTAGATGCCTTTTTTGTAATCAATGAGTCTGGAAACCTGACTACAATGAAAGTCAGAAATGCAGATATAACCATTCAAGGTGAAATATTGAGAGTACTTCGAAAAATACCTATAATGAACCCTGCTCTCCACAATGGAAAAAAAATTTCTGCATTATGTTCAATTATAGTAAAATATGGAAATGATATAGAAATTAATGTTGTTTACATTCCTGAATTCCCAGAAGAATAAAAGCTGAATCACTAAACAGGTTACTTGCTAAAGCCAGTTGCCAACATCATATCCTATGTAAAGCCCTTTTCCAAGTCTTAGGTTATAAAAACCAATATTGCCCCTTATAAATCGGCATCCTATATGTGGTATGATATCTGATCATTCACCAGCATAGGTTAAGACATGGTTTTGCTACTCATGTATTAGGGGGAGAAATGGATTAACGATACCCTCAAGTTTTATAGGACACAATCCCAGCAAACCAACTTTATAAGTATAAAATTCATATGCTATGGGGAAGCTTAGAAAAAAATGGCAGAATATTGTTCCGGATTTGGAACTGTTCCTTTGTTTTTTATTATTAATTTTTAAAAAAGATAAAAATTAAACAGTAGATAACACCATGTAAGATTGCATTGATCAAACAATTTGCCTTCGCTATCGCTGCGCAAAACGATTTAATCAACAACGCTAATGCTCATCTTACACTTATCATTGTACGCAATATAAAAAACTATCGAAAATGAATAAAATAATATTCCTATTTATACTTTTTACCAATTTTGGATTTGGTCAAAGCGGACTTATTGAAATAGAAATTGGCAATGATTCTGCTAAAATAAAAATGTAAGAAAAGTATAAAGAGCTTGAATTATTTCTTGAAAAAAAATTATAAAATCCGACCTTTAAATAACTCTGAATTTCAAATTCAGGATTTTGGAAACTAGGATTTGCGGTTGAACTAAAAACGTCCAAACAATTGGAAAAACTGACTACGGAATTGAAAACGTTGGACTACATCACAGGTTCCGTAGGGGAAATTGAATACGGAGATAAAGAGTTGGATGAAAAAAGGTTGTTTTCAAAAATTTTAGAAAAAGCGAATAGAAAAGCAAAAATGATAGCTGTAATTTAAGAAAACAATAAGCTATTTCACTAACCAAAGGTGAGCATCCTAATTGGTTTAAATCTTTATTCATATGTAACAAAATTCATCACTGGTCGTCGTCAAGTAGAAATATACCAAATAAAGACCATATGATAATGTTTAAAAATAAAAACCCTTTCCTTTCTGCAATAGTAGTGATAGCTGTAATTAGCATTATAATGCTTTTTCCGTTGGATAAAGTAATTACTGGACAATATTTTACCAGTTTTCAGATTGAATATATTGTGCTGTCGACTAAAATGCTTATAATTTTCTTGTTCGGTCTGTTGTTAGTAAAAAAGCTGGAAGAGCAAGCTTTATCTGGCATTAGTGCAAAGTATAAATGGTCTTTTAAATATTTAAACCTTATACCTACTTACTTGTTTATACTTGGTGTCTCAATGTCCATAAACAAAGATTTATCGACTATAAATATCTACAATTTTTCATTATTACTAATCACCTGTTTGCTAGTAGGTTTTGCTGAAGAGTTCGTGTTTAGAGGTTACCTACAATCAATTTTTATTAAAAAGTTTATTGCACGTAAAAATGGTAAATTGATTGGAGTAATGTTGCCCGCAGTTTTTTTTGGTGCTTCGCATTTATTAAACTTAACCATTAACGATAATATTCCTCAGGTAATTGGACAATCTATTTATGCAGCTTGTATTGGGTTCTTTTTTGGAGTAGTACTGCTCAAAACCAACAAACTAATACCAATTGCAATTACTCACGGTCTGATTAATTTTTTCTTCCTCTTTGGTTCACTTCCAAAACTAATCAACAACAAAAATGGTTACTCAGAACCAACTGTGGAACTAACGTTGACCGAACAAATTTTATCCTCTGCAACACCTATTTTGTTTTTTTTGCCATTATTGATTATTGGTTACATAATTCTGAGTAAAATGAACAAAAATGAAATACTAAATAAAATAAACCTTTAAAATAATAATGATAATGAAATTAAATCTATTTTTTTTGAGTATGCTATTTGCAATTAGCTCTCTTAACGCCCAAAACCAAAGTTCTGATAAGAAACTAGAGCAAGTTATTGAAGATTTTAGAACTTCCATAATCACGCATAATGATTTCGAAAAATTTGATAATTTATTTCTACACGATTCCATAACTTGGTCTGCAATTTTTACTAATAAGACAAAAGAAATGGCATTGAAACAAATGCCCAACTTCACTTTTTACTCAACTGATTACAAAACTTTCTATAAAAATTTAAAAAAGAATACAGAAGAAAAGTTTTATAATGTCCAAATTAACAAGCAAGGAGACTTTGCAACTATATCTTTTGATTACACTTTATCTGTTGACTCCAAAATCCAGAACTGGGGAATTGAATACTGGTCACTCATCTTAATAAACGATAGTTGGAAAATAACTTCTGTTACTTGGACTATGAATAATGAAGAAATAGAAAAATGTTCGTTTTCGTCTGAAATCCCATTTACTTTAGATTAAAGTATCAATAAATACGATTAGCAAAAAACTACAGCCACAATGTATAAAAATAATTGCTTAGGTTTAACCCTAAATCAAAAGGTTAGTGCTCTTTTGGTCACTCTGATTTTTCTGCAGAAAACCCTCGAACACAAAACCGCACTATTCTTACACCAAACATTACATATCATTTAAACCAATCATATGAAAAACTATATTCTTTTATTTGCATTATCATGTTTGATATCTTGTAAGCAATCCGAAAAAATCATTTCCGAAAACGAAATCCTTTGGGATACCTATGGTGTTCCACATATTTACGCTACTTCTGATAATGACTTGTACTACATGTCTGCTTGGGGGCAAATGAAAAATCATGGAAATCTCATCTTAAAACTGTATGGAGAAGCTAGAGGAACGAGTGCAGAATTGTGGGGAGAAGGTTTTGAGATCAATAAAACATTACATCATTTAGGACTTTACGAGCAATTGCAGCCTGCTTACGACGACTTAGCGCCTAAATATCAAGAAATGCTTCAATCTTTTGTTGCTGGAATTAATGCTTACGCTGAGAAGAATAGCAACGAATTGGACGAGAATTATAAAAAAGTTTTACCTATTACTGCAAATGATGTAATCGCTCACAGTTTCCGTGTTGTGAATTATGAATTTCTTATTCGTGGTACTTATCTAACCAATCAAAAAAAAGAAGGCGGATCTAATTCTTGGGCGCTTTCAGGAAGCAAAACTGCAACTGGTAATGCAATGTTGGTTGCAAATCCGCATTTACCTTGGTCGGACTTATTTTTATGGCATGAACAACAGTTTATTACCGATGAATACAACATGTATGGTGCAACCCTTATCGGACATCCCTCAATAACACTTGGTTTCAATGATAATGTTTCATGGACACATACAGTAAACACTATAGATAATACCGACTTGTTCGAAATGAAAAAACAAGGTGACACCTACTTATTGGATGATAAGTATATCCCATTTGAAGAGCAAAACTATATCATTAAAGAATTACAAGAAGATGGTACTATAAAGATCAACGAATTTACAAGGAAGCACACAAAGCACGGCATTGTTATCAAAGAGACTGAGAATACTGCCTTGGCGATTCGATTTGCACGGATGAATGATTTGACACCACTAATCGAACAATACGACTTGATGTCGAAAGCAAAAAATATAGACGATATGAAAAATGCGCTCGCCTTGAGACAAATGCCTTTTTTGAATACAGTCTATGCGGATAAAGACGGGAATATAATGCACCATTTTGGTGGTCTTGTACCTGAAAAGAATGGCGATTGGGACAAATGGCAAGGTATCGTATCAGGTGATTCGAGCGCTGATATTTGGACAGAGTACTACGAAAGTGATGAACTGCCTACGGTTGTTAATCCCCCTTCTGGTTGGCTACAAAATGCCAATGACCCACCTTATGTAAATACGATTCCTACGGTTTTAGATCCGAATGATTTTGAATCCCACATTGCACCAAACAATATGAGGTTTAGACCACAACGTGCCGCAAGGTTAATGCATGAAGAAGATAGTATTTCTTTTAATCGTTTAGTGGAGTTAAAACATGATAATAAAGCAGAACTTGCATTGCGATTACATGATGACCTTCTTGCTTTAAAAAATCAAACATCAGACTCTTTAGTATTAGCGGCAATCGATGTAATGACAAGATGGGATGGTTCATTTGACGCTAATAGTTTAGGTGCTATGTTCTTTATGACCTTTACCAATACTTGGGCATCTGAAAAGCAGACAAGTCCTTTTCAATTGAATTCTCTTTTAAAAGACTCATGGCAACATAATGACCCCATTAATACGCCAGACGGATTTGTAAATAATGACGAAGTCATTAACATCATAAAAAAGTCTGCAGAAAATCATTTGGCTAAATATCCTAAACTTGAAATTCCATATGGTGATTATTACAAACTTAAAATGGGTGATTTGGAATATCCAGCAACAGGAGGTCCACAGCATTTAGGTGTTTTTAGAATTGTATCTGCGAAACCAAATGAAGAAGGCAAGTTCATTGGTTATTTTGGTGATACTTTCGTTCTCGTTCTTGAAATGGGTGCAGAAATAAACGCCAAAGGACTCTTGACTTATGGAAATTCATCTAACCCCGATAACAAGCATTTTGGGGACCAACTAGAAATGTTTAGTAAGAATAAATTAAGAAATATCTGGTTTAAACGAATCGATCAAGAATCGAATTTGGAGCTAAGGGAAAATAAAAACGATATGTAACAATGGCTCCTACATAAAACCCTTTCCTAAGTCTTAGGTTATAAAAATACAATATTGCCCCTTATTACTCTGCATTCTATAAGGGGTATGATATCTGATCATCCACCAGCGTAGGTTAAGACATGGTTTTGCTATTCATGTATTAGGAGAAGAAATCTATAAAAAAACTTAAAAGATTTACTAAATTAGTTACTCATATAGAAATATTAGAACACGATTTGTCTCTAATTGAAGGAAATTATTGAAGACCTCTAAAATAAGATATTATCTATAAAAGAAAACCAAAAATTATGTAAAATGAAAATAACACTTTTATTGATATTTTTTTTGACAAATAACACTTTGTACAAGGATAATAATAGATCTACAGTAAGTTATTATTATCATGACACACAATGTGCTAACCCTTGGGAGACTCGGTATACAATAAAAGAGAAAAAAACTCAATTAAAAATCTTTCTAACTAAACAAAAAATCGAATGGAAATCAATCCGTGTAAAGGTAGATATGAGTTTAGCAGAAGTCTGTGAAGGTTGTGGTTGTAGAACTGGTTTAACGTATTATGTAACAGTTAAAAAGAGATTCTCTAAAAAAATAGAAAATATTGGATTTAAGCGTACTGAATAAAAACCCCATAACAATGTATAAGAAAACATAGGGCTTTTGGGCTTAATCAAAAGGTCTATGTTTTTTTGCAAAGTCGCTAAATATAAAATTTGGCGTTTATGAGAAAAAAGATAAAAGCAAAATATTTATATTTGGCTTAGTACCAATCCGAAACGTATCGCTTATCACCTGCCCTACGTTTCTTATACGAGACGTTATGCACAAAATCATGGAAGAGACAAGCAATTTTTTTTCAGAAACATATGGGCTCAGCAATATACACAATGCAAAAATAGCTGCACTTTTATTCGATAAACTTTACATTCATTACGACTCAAGTGATAAAGAAGTACAACGTACATTAAAAGCATATAATGCAGATGGTTTAAGGTTTAAATTCCCAAAAGATATACCCTTGAATATTATAGGGTTTCAACCAACTTTGCATGAGAAAATGGGAATGACTCGTGAAGAATGGTATAACTTCAGTTTACTGAATTACATAGATGGATGTAAGTCAAAGGGAGAACTTCTGATTCCTATCACTGGACATAAATTTCTTTCGAAAATATCTGACGAAAAAAATCAAGCAGTAGGTTTCAATGCTTGTTTAGAAAAACTTCAAGTCATCGATCAAAAAAAGCTTTCTTGGGAGCAAGTAAAAGAAATAAGAAATGATGAATTTTCTAAGACAGGCCTACGCCTGCTTCGATCATGGATAGAGGACAATATGCAAGATATTACTTCTAAACAACAAGCTATTGATAGATTAGAAATGTCCCTAGAAGATTATAATAAGGTACTAAAGAAACATGGGGTAATGACCAAATCAGGAGTAATGGAAGTAGTATTTGATTGGAAAACATTAGCTACATTGACTGAAGCTATGACTGCTAATCATATTTTTGAACTACCTCATATAAGCGAAGCACTCGTAGGAATTTGGTTAACTGGCCGAGTCTACTGGAAAATAAAAGAGGTGTCATTAAAGAAATATTCTGAAGAAAAAAAAGATTTAGAAAGGTTGGAATACATGATAAAGTTAGAAAGTATAAATAGTGCATAACAAAGTATCAAACCGTTATGACCCATAAATAATAGACGAAATTTGAAAAATCAATGAATGAGAAATTAAAGGTTAATATTTTATTTTATTTCATAATAATAAGTTTAGGATGCTCAACACCTAAAAAACAAATATTAATACAAGATGTAAATGGGACTCATCAATTAGCCACAAATAAAATTTGGTTATCACACGAACATATTTTAGTCGATTTTCAAGGAGCAAACAGTATTCAACCTTCTAACTGGAATCATGATTCAATAATTAATGAAGTAATCCCATATCTTGATGAACTTAAAGATTTCAATGTAGATTATTTTGTTGATGCTACACCAAATTATCTGGGAAGAGATGTACTTCTACTTGAAAAAATTGCAAATAAAACTGGTGTTAGAATTATTACGAACACAGGCCTATATGGTGCGCGAAAGGATAAATTTATTCCGAAATATGCAAAGGAGAGTACCGCAGAAAATCTTGCCCAAATTTGGATTAAAGAATACACACATGGTATTGAAGGGACTTCGATCAAACCCGGCTTTATAAAAATTGGTATTGACAACTCGGACACCTTAAGCAAAATGCATCAAAAGTTGGTAAAGGCAGCAGCTCTTACACATTTAAATACTGGTTTAACCATAGCTTCTCATACAGGAGAGGTCACAGGCTTATGGCCACAATTGGATATTCTTAAACAGATGGGAGTTTCGACTGAGGCTTTTATTTGGGTACATGCCCAGAATGAAAACAACAATGACAGTTATCTTAAAGCAGCAAAAACGGGGTGCTGGATAAGTCTTGATGGATTAGGCTGGGAATTAGAAAAACATGTTGAAAAAATCTTGTTCGCTAAAACAAATGGTATTTTAGATAGAATTTTAATTTCACACGATGCTGGATGGTATGACCCAAAAAAAAACAAACAAACTATAAAACCATATACAGCTGTTTTCAAAAAACTCTATCCTGAGCTCAAATCAAGAGGATTTACAGATGATGAATTTAATTTATTGATTTCAGTAAATCCTTCAAAAGCATTCTCGATAGAAATAAGAAGCTTTCCTCTAAATAAAAATGATAAATAATAAACGAGTCATAACATTGTGTACTACATAAAACCCTTTCCCAAGTCTTAGGTTATAAAAATACAATATTGCCCCTTATAACTCTGTATCCTATCTATGATCGGCTTCTAGAGTCGTCACCAGCATAGGTTAAGACATGGTTTTGCTACTCATGTATTAGGAGAAGAAATCTATAAAAAAACTTAAAAGATTTACTACATTAGTTCCTCATATAGAAATATATAGTTACCATGGCAACTATATATTAACGTTAGCAACAAGCTGAAAAATACAATGAATAAACTAAAAACAGGAGAATTTTTTGGAAGTCATTACCAAAAGTCAGCTTTTGAAAATCTAATCATTACAGATACAGAATATACTCACAGCAAAGTCGATTGGCATTATCATGAGAATCCATATTTCACATACCTGCTTCAGGGGAAATTATTTGAATCTAACAAAAAGGAATCTTATTATTTAGAGCCTGGAAGTTTATTGTTTCATAATTGGCAAGATGCTCATTACAATATTAAACCTCCTGAATATACTAGAGGATTTCATATAGAACTTAATCAGAATTGGTTTTCTAAATTCGATATTGAAACGACAAATTTTGAAGGGAGTATCAATTTAAAAAATCCAATAATTAAGAACTTAATGAATCAAATATTTGTTGAGACTAAAATAAACGATCAATATTCCGATCTAAGTATCGAAAATAATTTGATTCAAATATTCAATACGATAGATAAAAGTAAAATAAAGGAATCAAGAAAACCTATTTGGGTAAATCAACTAAAGGAATTATTGATCGAAGAAAAAACAGACTATTCTTTAAAAAACTTAAGTTCAAAAATAGGCATACACCCCGTACATTTATCTAGAGAATTTCAACGCTATTTTGGAACAAGTCTTGGTCATTACATTCGATTGATTAAATTGAATAAAGCCTTTTATTTGCTTCTTTCTAAAAAGTTTACAATGACCGAGGTTTGTTATCAATGCGATTTCTATGATCAAAGTCATTTTATTTCAAATTTCAAGCGAATATATTGCACAACGCCAACAAAATTCTTGAAAAGATTATAAATGTTAATATTATACTATTTTAATAGAATTCGAATTTTCATTTTTACAGACTATCAGAAAAATCAATCAGAAATGAGAATCAAAAGCTTAATGTTGTTCTTTATCGCCTTTTTATCATTTTCAACTCATGGACAAGATATGGCTGAATATACTAGTGGTTGGAAAGGAAAAATAGAAAATTCGAAAGTCTTCAATCTACAAGTAGAAATTAAAAATTTAGGGAAAGAAAATACTATATTTAAAATTTCGAATAGTAAAAACATTATCAATTATACTTTCGAGTCAAAAAACGCTTCAGTTCTAAAAATTCCTTTTACAAAACATTCCTTTTTTGAAGGTATCTTATCAGAAAATGGTAAAGAAATTAATGGATTCATAAAGTCTGGGGTACTTTTTTATCACTTAAAACTTATTAAATCACGTAATAATACTTTCTATGGGACTTGGAATTTATTAATAATAGATGAATTAAAGTCACTTGACTTTTATTTAAGTCTTGAAAATGGAGAAGGAAATAATTACCAAGCCTACCCTATTTTAGGAGACAATAGATTCACGGGAACTTGGTGTGACAATTTTCAAAAAAATAATGACATAATATCTTTCTCAGATTTCAAGACTGGATTGCAGTTTAGAGGTAAATTAAATGATGGAAAAATTAAATTAGGTATTTATGTTGAGAAAAATTTACTTACGGAAATATATTTAACAAAAGAAAGTGATTGGAAAATTGGTGGGTTTAAAAATTACACGAATACCTCTTTACTCCTACTTACAGAAATGGAAAATTTTATTGCAAAAGATTCCTTGTCCTATACACATTCCGTTTTAATTTCTAAGAAAGGAAAATTAGTCTATGAAAATTATTTTGAAGGTTATAATGATGATATTCCACACGATACACGTTCAGCATCAAAAAGTATTTCGTCTGCAATTATAGGGGTTATAAAAGATAAAGCCCTATTTAAAAGCCTTAATCAATCTATTTTTGATTTTCTCCCTAAGAAATATCAAACTTTAAAAGACAGCTTAAAATCACAAATTGATATTCAAAGTCTTTTAACGATGAGTTCTGGAATAGATGCTATCGATTATGGAATAAATGCAAATCCTAAATCCTTAGCAAGAGAAGATAATTATCAGAGAACAAAAGATTGGACTGAATCCATTTTAACTAGTTCAATGATAAATAAACCGAATACAAAAGCAAATTATGGTTCTGCAAATCCTTATTTATTGGGGGTAGCTATGTATTCAATTGTTAAAGAACCTTTGGAATTATTTATGGATAAACACCTTTTTCAAGAACTAGAAATTTCAAATTACATAATACAATCTGATAGAAATGGGAAGCCGTATTTTGGAGGAGGAATGTACCTAAGGCCAAGAGATATGTTAAAGTTTGGGGAGCTTTATTTAAATAATGGCATATGGAAAGAAAAACGAATTCTATCAAAAAAATGGATCAAAAATTCTTTTAAAAATTATCGAATTTTAGAAAATGTTCCAGAAAAGAATGGTTATGGTTATTTATGGTGGCATAATACTTATCAAGTTAATGGAAAAAGTGTGAAATCTATTGAAGCTAGAGGAGCTGGAGGGCAATATATTTTTGTCATTCCTAATCTAAAAGCAATTATTGTTATTACATCTGGAAATTATAGAAATGGAAAAACACAGCAACCTGAATTGATTTTCGAAAAATATATTTTACCTTACTTATATAGTTGAGAAATCCAGTTGCTAACACTGTATAAAAAACATAGGGCGGTCTAAGTTTGTTCGAAAGGTATCGGCTTTTCTGCTGTGTCGGCAACTATAAAATTTGGCGTTTACAAAAAATGATAAAAGCAAAATATTTATATTTGGCTTAGTACAAATTCGAAACGTATCGCTTATCACATGCCCTACGTTTCTTATACTAACTTAATAGGAAAATCAAGAATTATGATTGATGAGAAACAAAAAAATAGTACTCTAAAGTCCATCTCAAACAATTTGATGGTTAACAATGTTGACGATACTCTTGACTATTACACCAACATTGGATTTGATATCATACATAAATCTCCAGAAGAAGGAGCTGCCTATTGGGCATATGTTGAGAAAGACGATATAGAATTGTTCTTTCAAAGCAAAAAATCATTAACTGAGGAGTTTCCTGAATTACAAAAATATGAGCAAGGAGGAGCTCTAACATTATGGTTCAGAGTTGACAACATTTCTAAATGGTATGAAGAGATCAAAGATAAAACTGAGGTGATTAGACCGTTTGGAATTACAGACTACAATGGAGCAAGAGAGTTTGTGATAAGAGACATTAATGGGTTCATTTTACATTTTTCTGATTTTGACCTTATTGGTGAAATTTCAAAACGAAAAACCGAATCCAAAAAATAACAAAAGCCTAATCGTGTAGATGGCTCCGCCATCATTAGATAGCGGAGTGCACCTCACACACCACCTGCCATACGGGTCTCGTAACAGGCGGTTCACCAAATCGAAGTTTGCTCCTTATTTAAGTAGTCAACCATAGGAACGTATCCTTTTCTTTTAAGTCTGGATATGGTAATGGTAGTACCTAGTATAGGATTTTGAGCTACTGCCCAACCTCCCATTCGGGTTCGACTCCAAGCATAGGCTTGTCCATGTTTAATCCCTAATCGGATCAGGTTCTTACGTTTTCTATCTACCTTTTTCCAATCATGCCAAATACAGTACCGTAGTCGATTACCTAGCCATTCATCTAACTTTTTAAGTTTGGTGTAGCTATTGGTCAACCGATAATTGTTTAGCCATCCTATGCATACTT
>CANMLS010000059.1 GCA_947498785.1 uncultured Aquimarina sp.
GATGGAATATTAACTTGTAATAATGCTTCTTCGGTAGCACTGACTGCAACTTCAACAACACCGAATGTCAGCTTTACTTGGGATGGGTTTGCAGAAAATGAAAATCCTGTCAATGTAACCTCAGAAGGAGAATATACCGTGACTGCAACCAATACCATCACCGGATGTACCTCTGTGGCTATCCTAAGAGTGGTTTCACTTTGTAATAAGCTAAATAATGAATTACAAAATGTATCAAATATCGAAACAGGAGCTTTTAATCAATTTGTAGCGAAAGCATATCCTAATCCTTCCAGAAGTAAATCGACGATTACTTTTAGTAGTAAAAAGGAAGGAAATGCAAAAGTTGAGATTTACACCATTACGGGTATTTTAGTGAACACCATATTTGATAATAAAATAGAGGCTAATAAGCAATACTATACTACCTTTAACCAAGATGGAGATTTACCATCAGGAATCTATTTTTATGTAATACGTCTAAATAATGACTTTACCACAAATCGTATAATTTTAGCTAATTAAATTATACTGATAATTTTATAGGTAAAATAAATACAACCTGAATAGTGTTTTGAATAACTATTCAGGTTGTATTCTTTTTAAAGAAAAGATGATATAAAGTAATAAATTATTAATATTAGCATCATAGGAGAACTATAATAGCTGCTTATATATGATGGTAAAGACACACCGTTTATACCATTTATACTTTTTTAGAATCTATTTTGAAGTGAAAATTTTACCTTTAGCCAGAATTAAAAAAAACAAAGTACTGTATTTCAACTATATGGCTTTACATTCAATTTGAACCATAAAAAAGCCCTTTATTGCCTTAAAGGCAGTCAATATACCTATTTCTGTACCTCCTTTTTTAAAACAACAACAATACATCTTAAATTTGAGTTAAACTCAAGCCAGAATTATATCATAAATTCTCAATTGTGAGTAATTTTGTTTTCAAAAATTTAACAACTTAAAAAATAAATAAAAACCTGTCTAAAACAGTAGTCAATTAAAAAAATATAGTTTGTAAAAATTCACCCCTAACTTTTTAACACACTTAACCATGGCCATTCTTAACACTTCATTATCAAAATCACTTTTTTATCTAAAAAGTATTATCATTATCTATTTAAATAAAAACCAATCAAGGCAAAAACTCTTCTAACTTTTTATTTAAACAACAAATCTAATTATTTGATTTTCTGACCATATAAAGAAATTTTGTATTCATAAGATAATTGTTAATAAAATAGATTAATCTAAATTTAAAACAGCAGTTACATAATTATCAACTCCAATAATTGTACTAGAATTATCATTGACATTGTTTATTCTAAAGTCAATGTTTAGGAAAGTTTAAAACATTTAATAAACCATTATAAATATTGATTAAAATAAGAATCGAAAATACCTGAGCAACCTCTTAATAACCTAACCCCATATGATACTACTTTTACACTATTATTTTTATATATTAAACTTTTTCTTCAAATCCCCTTATAGTTCTCGAAAAGTATACTTGACGGTCTGCACAATTTTATTCATTTGCTTTACTCAAAGTATAAATTCACAAAATCAAAAATTGATTAATGTAGACAACAAACTTGTAGAGTATAAAGAAAATAATACTATAATAAGTGCCGATATCTTAAGCAGTATTGGTTATCAATATTGGGTTCAAGGAAATTATCAGGAAGCTCTTCGATATCTTTTAATTTCAAAGAAAAAGCATAAAGCAAATAAAAATTATAAAGGTGTTGCCAGTACTACTCTTCATATCGGATTAATATATGCTGATTTAAAAGAGCATAATAAGGCTTTAAGAGAATATAGCAAAGCTATTCAGCTATTCTCAGATTTAAAACTTACAAATGATATCGCTACTACCTTTATCAAAATAGCAACTATTTTGATTGAACAAAGCAAACATATTGAAGCATTAGAATATCTAAATAGCGCATTAGAAATACACACTAAAAATAACTTTATTTATGGTATAGCAGAGATACATAACCGACTGAATTTAATCTACATAAACAAAAATGATCTTGATCAAGCATCTTACCATATTCATGAATCAATAAGATTAAGTAAAAAAATTGAGGATACCTATGGGTTAACAAGTAGTATGATTTTATTAGGCAAGACTTTAAGACTCAAAGGCAATCTCGATGAAGCAGAGTATATCCTAAAAACAGGATTACAGAACGCAAAAGAAAACAATCTGAAAAAACAAGAATTGTCAGCATATCAGGAATTGAAAAAATTAAAAACAATAATGAACCAACCCCAACAAGCTTTATTGTTTTATAATAACTATGTCAAACTTAAAGACACCTTATTTGATTATAAAAAATCAAAAGAAATAGCTTTTTTAGAATTCAAAAATACATTAGAACAAACCAATACAAAGGTTACTATTTTAGAAAAAGAATATGATAAGAAAAAAATCATCAATTATACTCTTATCACAAGTATCTTATTAATTATTATAAGTTCATATATTGTTTTATTTATGAACAAGAAACGTTCAGAAAAAGAAATCGAATTCGCTATGAAAGAACAAGATATTTTGAAATCTGAAAATTCTTTAGCTCAAAAATCTATACAAAATGAAAAATTAAAGAAAAAAGAATTAGAAGAACAGCTAGAATTTAAAAATAAACAACTCACCTCTTATACTTTTAATTTTGAGCAAAAAAATGAGATCATAAATAAGATACAAGGTATTGTCAAACATTTGGATGAAGTATCATCCTCTGAAAAAAAAGAACTTATTCTAAAATTAAAGAATCTGGCAGAAGAAAATTTATACATTGATAAAAATTGGGAGAATTATAGAAATTATTTTGAGGAAGCTAAAATAGGGTTTCATGCAAAATTAAAATTAAGACACCAGAATTTAAAAGCAAATGATCTTAAAATGTGCTCTTTAATTAGGCTTAATCTTAATATTAAAGAAACAGCCAGTATCCTTGGTATCTCACCTGGAAGTTTAAAAACAGCCCGGCATCGCCTTCGAAAAAAACTGGAGTTAAACCCTAAACAAAAAATCATTGATTATCTAATTAGTTTAGAAAAAGAAACAGTTCCTGAAAATAAATTGTACAAATAGAATTTGTATTCTACTTTAGAAAAAACATAATGCTTGAAAAAGTTTTTTCAACATACTAGATAAATTTGAAGTAGTGACTAATACATGATTAATTTGCAATTCGTTTCTTAAAACTAGCGAGATTTATTACTAATTTTAAAAAGTGATTCTTCTCTGGTTTTTCCTTGTTTAAGGAAAAATAAAAAACTGCTTAAATATAAAAAAGCTATTTGATTGAAAATCAAATAAGTCTATACCCTTTTTATTTCTGAAGCTCTTCGTATATGTTAATTGGTAAAAAATTATATCGTTGTGCATTATTCTCTCCATTAGAAGCTGCATATATTTCTTTGAAATACCCCACTGCTCCATAAGAATAATTTACTTTTTCTATCCATTGATTAAAATAATCTTCCTTTCTATCTGTAGTAGCATATTCAAAAACTTTGGCTTTCATTTTTTCTAATCCTTCGTCAGAAAAAATTGGACGAGAAGGAAATATCTCAAATTCAGCTTCAGTGATTTGAAGTTTGGATTCTATCCATTGCACATCAGATCGATATTGGTCAACAAGTTCGTCTTCTAATGATAAAAAAATTTTTTCTTGCAATACAATTCTAATAGTGCTTCTTTTCCCTATTAAATCCTCAGTCTTAAAAGTAAGACGACCATTACTTCCTAATTGATATTGCCCGTCATTATTACTGTTCTCTAAAATTATTGTAAACGGAATCCCATTGATACTACTGACCGTAAACTCCTCATCACTGACAGATTGAATGGAAATTTGATCATTCTGTGCCTTCATTTGCATAAAAAAGCATAAAATCACTAATGTAAGTAATAGCTTTTTAGTATTCCATGTATTTACGTTGCGCATAATATTCATTTTTTTTGGGGCGTAAAATTATGATTTCATAAATTATTTTCAAAGTTCTAATTGTATAGATTTATTTTTATTTGAAAGTTAATCAAATACAATCATCTATGAAAAGTATTTTTAATAATTAATAATAGATAAACAAAAAACATACCAAAACAAAAAAGTTTTCAAAACTAAAGTATCAACTCATATTATAGTTGGTTACTAAACAAACTATTTTCTAACATTACTAATCATCATTTATCATATTCTGTCACAAAAATCCTTAAGTATCTGTGTATCTTCTAGTAAGATCATCAATAAAAATTTGACAACAACTATTTTGCCTGTTTTTTTGAAGAATTAAAGATACTCATCTTGATAAATTACTCTTTTTCAATTTTATTATACATCAAATATATATTTATATAATACGAATATTAATTGATCATTACTATCCAAAAAGAAAGGATATACATTTGGTATGTAATATTTTAATGAGTCAAAAATAAATGGAAAATCTATTATTATTTATATCAAGAATAATAAAATAGATTCGGATTTTTTAATAATAATTTCATTTCGTCCACAGCATATATTGAATTTAAAATTTCGTTAGAAAAATTATGCAGTAATGAAGGCAGTAAATAATACACTAAACTCTAATAATGGTTATATGAAAAATAAGGAAAAAACAGAACCAGAAGTTCAACTAGAGATTTTAGAAATACTACCTGAACAAATGTTACAGGAAATGCTAGGCATTTACAAAACATCAGCTAACATGGAAAGTTATGTAAAAATTCCATTTTTTATTATAGGTGTCTTTTTCTTAATTCATAACATTTTTATTGCTGGTAGAAGTTATAACTATGATACTTATAACACTATTAAAACAACAGAATTTTCTATAGTTGGGATTATAGTTGTTGTTGTATGTATTATGGCAGGAATAGCGATTGACAAAAATTTAAAATTAAAGAAAAGATTAACCAATGCCTCCAAAACCTATAATGTTTCATTAGAAAAAATGCAAGAAGAGTTTAGTGGAATAGCAATTCATTTGTATGGCGGTAGAGGAATTAAATTAACAAAGTAAGTTTTCAATATTGAAAAGAATATGGAATCAAAGATCAATATTTCTATCATTCTACTCTTAATGATATTTGTCTCTTGCGGGAAAAAAATATCTGGAGATTCTCCAGAAGCATTTAAAACATCGAGGCTGATTGTAGAGAAAGATTTAGACCAAATTCAAAAAGATAATTTAGAAAAAGCACTTAGAGTTATTTTACTTGAAGCAATGAAGTTAAAATGGAATAAACCTGAAAAATATAAAGGGAAATCTTTTGATCATATTTCATTACAAATCATTGATAACAAAACTTATAATCAAATTATTTCTCTTGCCGAAGATCTTCTTAAAGAAGAAAATGAAAGCATTGTAAAAGAATTGGAAGAAGAAGTTGTCAAATTACAAAAAGAACGTAAAATTGCTAGTGAAATAATATCCAAACTAGAAACCGTTACACCTACAAAAATACAAATTAAAAAAGGCTCCTGGGATGACCCTCAGGTACAAGTAACATTCACAAATACTAGGGATTTAGAATTATCAGGAGCTTTTTCTTTTGCTGTTGATATATATTCTGTTGCAAAAAATATACGCATAGATGGTACAAAACAAGGAGGTAATTTTAACGAAGATGTATCTAAGCAAAAAGGAGACTATTTCACAACAGTTACTCTAACGTTAAATGGATTGACAGAACGAAGCAAACGATTAAATACACAATTAGAAAAAGCCAAATATCCTATTGAAGATCTTACTTCATATGACTTAGATATTCGTACTAAAACCATCAAGCTTACAACAACAGAAGGAATAATATATGAATATCCCGAACAAGATCTCGCTTATTATGATACAAAAATAGGTCTTCTAGATCAAAAATTAGAAAGAAAAAAATTATTAAAAGGAACATTAGAAGAATTAGAATTAACTGATCTTACAACAAAAGATGAAGAAAAACACACACATGTCATCAATCTAGAATCGATAAGAAATAAAAATAAGGGAGTAAGCCAGGAAGAACAGTCTATTAAGATAGATAAACAACTACATTTGGTAATCCCAAAAACGTATGCAATCAGAAAATTACCAAAAAAAGGATTTGGCACATATATACTTGCCCTAAGTGATAGTCTAATTTTTGATAGTAATGACAAAAAACTTATACAATATCAAATTCAGGATACCATCTATAAAGAATATGTGCGGGATAGTGACAAAGCGAATGGTAAACTAAATATTCTTAAAAAAGAAAATGTTAGCTATGATATAAAATCAATTATTAACGAAACGAAAGAAAGTTCATATGTTGATATGATCGTTGCTGATGAATCTGGATACATTATTCGTAAGTTTTCGAATGCTTTTGAACTTCATAGGTATTTTAAAATAGAAAACACTCATTACTATTATATCTTAAACTTTTCAGATTTAGAAGAATGTGTTTTAGAATTTGACAGATCCAGAAATATGATCATTACCAAGAAATAATTGTATAAATAGATGATATGAATCAGAAGATCTTCAAAGCTATTATTATAAGAATAGGAATTCTAATCTTACCCATAATTGTATTAATACTATTCATGGAATACGGACCGAGACCCGACTATAACGAAAGACATGGTCATACTGATAGAGGTTTGGGGTTTGCAATAATGGGAATCCTTTGGATGATATTCTTCTCTACCCTAATAGGTATTGAGATGTTATTCAAACTATACAAAAGACAAAAAACCTGGATTGCCAATTTAATATTTATTATTATCATTACACTACTCTTTATTGTATGTGCCATATATAATAGCTACTAATTACATAGAGGTAATATCAATTCCTTTAGAAAACTCGATGCTATTTGATTATTGATTCTACTTTAATTAATATGCTTCGAATATATACGAAGGCTTAACGGATATAGATTGAAGCTTTTATCCTCAGAGAAAACCCAATATTTTTACCGTAAATTAGTATCAAGAGATTTTTTTAAAGTATAATACTTCATATATGAATACGGAAAAAAACAGATATTACATAGTAATTTTCATTTTGGGGTTTACATATACATTATTTAGCCAACAAAATTCTAATCGTATACAATGGCAAAAAATAGATGAAGGATTATTCTTGTCAGAATATCTTGCTCCAAAAAAATCGATCATGGGAGATCATAAAATCACCATCTTAAAAATTAACCCTTCTACATATGATTTTAATCTTTTTAGTGCTAAGAAAAAAGAAGAACATATAAGAACTGCCAAAGAATGGGGAGATCAAAAAAAGCAAATAGCTATTATTAATGCTGGAATGTATCGTATGGATCACGCTACTAACCTCGGATATCTGAAAGATTACAATTTTATAAATAACCCTAACGAAAATAAGGATAATACTATTGTAGCATTTAATAGGAAAGACAAAAGTGTCCCAGAATTTCAAATTATCGATCGCACCTGTCAGAACTGGGAAACACTCAAAAATAAATATAATTCCTTTACACAATCTATCCGAATGGTTGATTGTAATCAGAAAAACAGATGGAGTAAACAGAATAAAAAATGGAGCATGGTCGCCATTGGTAAAGATAAAGAAGGAAATGCTTTATTTATTATATCCCGATCCCCATATACAGTACACGATTTTATCAATATCTTGTTACAAGCACCTCTAAAATTATATAACCTCATGTATCTTGAAGGTGGTCCAGAAGCATCTTTTTATTTAAATCATAATAATACCATAGTTGAAAAAATGGGGAGTTATGAAACCGGATTTAATGAAAATGATAACAATACCGTCTTTTGGGAAATCCCAAATGTAATTGGAGTTACAAAAAAAGAAAATTGAGAAACAAACAACCTAAAAACAACTTCATGAAAATCGGAAGAAATATCATAAAAGTAATAGCTATAAGTTTATCCGTTATGGTATCATCATGTATGAGTACCGAAGAGAAAAAAAAGAAAGCTGAAGAAGAAGGAAATGCTCTGGTATCTATAAAATCAAAACTGTTAAAAGGAGCAGGAGATGCGCTTAAAACGGATGGTAAGGAAGCATTAGAATCTGCTAGTGAAGGGATTTCTGAAGCAATAAAAGGGGTGACAACAGGATATGATAAAAGTATCAATCAAGCTAAAATAGTAGCTGACTCAATCTTTTTAAAGAAATTTGAGATCGGACGAACTGAAAAAGTATATAGCGACTCTACAAAGGTAAAAAAAGTGTCTGTATACTTAATTTCAAATGAAAACTTTGATGGAAAAATCAAATTAAAAGCTTATAATCAGGAAAATAAAGAAATTGGGAGAAGTACTACCAAAGTCAAACTTGAAGCTGATGATGCTGCGTTTTTCGATTTTGAGTTTGACAATAGGACTCCCCTACTTCAAGCTGATTATTTTAAAATAGAATAAAATCATGTATACAAAGACATCAAAAATCATTTTGCTTCTTTTATCAGCTATACTATTAAGCTGTTCAAAAACAGTCAAAAAAAAGAATTCAAATTTGCAAGCACAAACAGTTGACTCTAACACCATAGAATTAACGATAAAACGTGGAGCTTTTCATTATGATAAGTTTGTACTTAAAGATACTGTAGTTACTTTTTATCCATCAACAGAAACAGTAGAAGATGATAAATACAATACTATCTCAAGTCAAAATATCTCAATACAACAAAGAGATGAATTGATCAATTATATTCTGGAAGAATCTTTTTTTAAACTAAAAAGCAGATACAGCAATCAGACTACTGATAATAGTATATTAGAGGTAACTTTAAAAATGGATGGTCAAAACAAAACTATTGAATGTGATGATTTTGAAAGAGGATGCCCCAAAATACTTCAATATATAGAGCAGCAAATTATTACATTACATAATAAAGGGTTAAAAAGAATTTATTTGCCCGGATAAAGGCATGATTATAGTATGTATGGAAGATAAAAAAGGAAATTTCAAACAATATACATTAGTGTTCATTGCAATAGTGATAACGCTAAGTGTCATTTTTTACTTCATGTTTAAAATTCCAGAACTAAAAAGACAAGTCGCAGAAGTAAATAAAGAACGAGAATTTCAAGAGTATTTTAGAGATCGTATGATCTCTGCGCAAAGGCAATTAGATTCTATCTATACAGAAGGAGCAAATGCTGAATATATGCGTTCGGTATTCAATACTAATCTTGTCAAAATGCAAACAAGATTACCGAGAAAAGATTCTTCTTATGTTCATGAGATGTATGAAATCATGATCATAAATTTTCAAGAAATATCTAATCTAAAAGAAGAGCGAATAAAACTTTTATCTCAAATACAACAACAAAAAGAGGAATTAATCGATTCCTATCGAACCGTTCGAAGTTTACTTCCACAAGATGTAAAAAGAAAAACTCACTATCACGAACCAAAATGAAAACAATCAAAATAATACTTACCATAATTATATTTTTATATACTTCTTTTTATAGTCAAGCTCAGAACTATCTTACCTGGAATGAGATTGAAAACATAAAATTTGGTCAGGAAAATATTTTTAGAACTAATGCAGACAAAAAAAATCTAGAAGGAGATTATAAAATATCAGAAACCAGTGGAGCCTATTCTGAAATAAGCTTTAAAAATGGAAAGATCGATGGTAAATATATTGTTTATGATTTTGAGGGTAGAATAGAATCGTCCTCAACCTATTCTGATGGCAAAATACAAGGAAAAAGCACAACATTTTTCCAGAATGGTAAAATAGCTTCAGAATATTATTATAAAGATCATCAACCTATTGGTGAATGGTTAGATTATAATAAAAAAGGTGAAATCACTAGCACCCAACATTATAAAAATGGAAAAAAAGACGGAAAATGGATCCGAATAACTAGCAATCCTGCTGAAAACACAAAATCTACCTTGACAGAGTATTATAAGGATGATAAGCCTACAGGACATTGGGAAGAACGCCTTATTGATGGTCCACTAAAATGGGAAAAAGATTACAGCTCTCCTCTGGATTATATCAAAAAAAGTTATTATCCAAATGGAAAGCTAGCTGAAGAAAAGCAAATCAAAGACAGAAGAAAAAACGGTATCACAAAACAATATACACAAGAAGGTATTCTTCTTAACAAAATTAATTATGATAATGATCATATTGTTGATCAGGAAGTATATTATAAAAATGGTACATTAAAAACTAAAACACATTACAAATATGGTCGCATAAATGGTCCATATGTGGCCTATACTGAAGAAGGTGTTAAAATTATTGAAGGAAATCATAAGGACACTTACAAAGATGGAATTTGGAGAAAATTTGATGAAACAAAAGGGCGACTTATAAAAGAAACTACCTATAAAAATGATGTAAAAAATGGTCTCTGCAAGCACTATAACAAGGCTAAAAATATAGCTCTTGAAGGAAATTATCTCAACGGCAAAAAACATGGGATTTGGAAACATTACGATCTTGCTGGGGAACTAAAAAAAGAAATAGAATATGATAAAGGAAAACAATTGTCTGAGAAAAGCTATAATTAGAAAAAGAGATTTTTATACTTCAACAATTTCTACAATTACATAGAAATAAGGTATTTCATTTCTATCTTTTTCTATGTGAATTGTATTGTTTTTATCTTTCTTTTCTGCATTTCCATACATCGTTATTAGAATTGAAAAATTAGGGTTGATTTCTTTTATCATTGAAGAATTAATTTCTCCATATTTTTGAGATTCCCAACCACAACAATTAAATTTTAGTTTTCCTAATCCATATTTCGAAATCAGTATTTGTTCTATTTTTTTAGAATCTTTTCCTAACACCCTATACTTTGAACGCATTATGACTTGTCCTTTTTCGGTACTACACTCCAAAAATTCTAATTCGATTGGTTTTTCTGCATATAAAGTTAACAGATCTCCACATTGCAATATAGTACTGTTAGAGCATGAGTAAAACAGAATAATCAATATAAACGATAATCTTATCATGGCGAACAGGTAAAAGAAAAGAATGTAATTGCCGTATCATCATAGATGTCTCCTTTATACACTTCTATGATTTCAAATTCAATAACCTCATCTACTTCCAGCAAATTATCATATAGTATTTTTCCCAATGAAAAAGTTTGTACATTAGGAGTATCCTCCAGATATATCTCGGCAATACTGTTATCATTTCGATACATTTTCAATTTCTTTACTCTATTATTGGCTTTCCAAGTCTTTTCATTTTTTGCATACCCATTAATAAAAGTAACGTCTGTAGATAATCTCCAAGGTTCATAATCAGCATATATCTCCACTACTTTGAATCTGATTTTTTCTCCAATTCCAGATCCATCAACTCCTTCTACCCATGCTGTATTTATAGTATTATCAAAATTTGATTGATACATGTTTTTAGCTTGATATGTTATCCCTTTATTCGCCTTTAAAGTACTTGTCGTACTTATTTTACATGTATTAGGGCAAGCGTTTTCAAACTTACCATCATAATCATTGCTCCATGCAGGGTAGTCGGCATATACCTTTGATCTAATCAAGGGTTCTTTTTGAAAAGTATATAACGAGTCAAAAACAAGTATTAAAATAATTATGAAAACTGGAATTGTTTTTGTCATCAGGGTTTACCGATTTTCTTATTCATAAATAATATACTAAACTTATTTAACATGTATAGTAATCTTCTCATTTTTAAGCCATTTTTTGACCAACAGCGTATTATGAGTAATATTAATCATATAATAAGTTTCACTCATAAATGCAGGAGAATGATCTGTCAATTCTATCATTACTCTATCATCTATATAATTAGAATGAATAAAATAGGTTTTGCTATTATATAAATACAAATATCCTACATGATTATCAAGACCTACAATGTATACACCTTCTTTGAGTCGTTTCAAAGTGTCACTTATGTTATCGTTTTTGGATACTACTATGTTATTTGCATTTATAGCTATTGATTTCACTTCTAAACTAGAAGCTTGTTGTGCCATTTTATATCTATTCAAATTAAGTCCCATATGTTTAAGTGTAGTTGACACAAAATAGCCACAAGCAATTGTTCCTTGATTCGGAATATTACTATATCCATTAAAATCCCATTCTGTACCATACCAATGAGGTATAATATCATTGAGAAGAGATTTTGTAAAATATAGAGAAGCTACATCCAAAAGACTATCTTTTTTATTACTATTAGTCTCTGTTTTATATTCCTGACTTAAACGATTTCTAACGGTTATTATTTGTTCTTTTGTTGTAGTATAACTTGTTTTTGGTTTAAAATTTAATCCGCTTGCTATAGAATCAAAAGTATCTTGAAATATAATTTCTTCTTCTAATCCAAGAACTGTATCGAGTACAACTAATTCTTGGTTTTGTTCAATAAAACTTTTGTTTTCCAGTTGTTTGGAAGAATTAGCACATGAAAAAACAAATACAAAGAAGAAAGTGATCAGGAATATTATATTTTTTTCATATAGTCTTTTCATTTTTCAGATACTTTGCTTTTCAACATTTCATATGTGTTATTAGTATACACAAGAAGTTCTTTAAATTTTTTCACTTCTTCTTTTTCTTCACAATCTTGTTCTCCTAGTTTAAATGTTGTTCTCTCTGTTATGGTATGATCTATTTTAATGTCAAAAAACCCATTAGTCGGATGTGTTGACATTATTAATACTTTTTTTGAACTTGTAGATTCACCTTCACAGATCATGTTCCACTCTCCGCTATATTCATGTGTAATAAAATTGTCCAGTATTTTCTTTAACTTACCCTGGACTGGTAAAAACAAGGAGATTGATTCTTCTGTATATGGATTTGGTTGAGATTGTGTTCGGTGACGCACTCTTACACCAATAGCAGTTTGGTTTTTTGTCACCTGATATAATGGAACATCAATAGATATCTCATCTAAAAACAATGCATCTGACTCCCATCGCTTACTTTCAAAAAATTTATTTTTTATAATCCCCGTGTTGCTATCTACAATAAGAATATAACTATCCAGAGCAAAATAACTTTCATCTTCCTCTAGTATATTGATTTTAGGAATAATCAAAATGGTTTGATCTTGATTTGAAGGTATTCTTTGTTCAATTAAAAATTCCGGATAACAGTCTTCATATCGTATTCCTAATTGTTTTAATGCCTCGGCAACTATATCTACTTTGGATAATACTTCTATTGTTACTACCTCTTTCTTTCTAAAAGAGGAAAAACAACACAAACAAGTCAAAAATATCATAAACTTAATCGTTCTAAAACACTTATAAATCATTACAATATTTTTTATTTTGAATATCAATATACAATTATTGTGTTATTAAAATTCTGTAAGAGTCATATTTAGATCCATCATTAAAACTAATATACTCTTTCTCTTCCTTTACCATTAATAGAAGCTCCTTCTGATTTTGTATCAATCCAAACTTCTTTATTCTCTTTAGAATATAATTTATAATCGTCTTTATCCTTTTTAATAAACTCAAAAAAACCAATTCCTTAATAAAACTTAATTAATTTTCCTCAAGAACTTTTCCTATATTCAAAAATAATTTTTTATATTAAATTCTAAGACATAAAAAATTCTGTAACTCCAAAAAAAACTATAATACCAATGGGTATGCTAATAACCAATTGTTTTAATACGCGGGTAATAACATATGTTTTTAAGTTAAATACTGACAAAATTAATCCCAAACTCAATCCTATTATCGAACCCGTTCCTGGTATAAAAAGATACAAAAGGTGCTCCATGCTATGTGGATGATCACTACCAAAGACATTGACTAACACACAAGCCAGTGTAAAACCTGAAATACCATATACAAGAAGTCCAATACCCATCGATTTTATAATGAAATAGAAATTTTTCATAATCTATTTGGGAAGGAAAAGGATATAATTTGTGACCCTTTTCTTTTTTCAGTTATAGTTTTTTGTTCAGTAGATAAAGAATCTATATTAGATCTTATATTTTTTTCTTCATGAGTATTTTTCTTTCCGAAAGGGTTACTAAAAAAATTCATTAAGATTATCATTAGGTTTAGGTTTTAAAAACAATTGAAAACTAATTCCATTGTTTTATTAAATCTCCATTGAGGTTATAAAAGAAATCAAATTTTTCTCCAATTTCAGTTTTGATTTCAATAGTATATCCCATTTTAGATTTATCACCATCATTGGGAGAAGTAATTGATACTGAACCTAAAATTGGAGTTTCATCCACTTTTTCTTCTCTTATTTCTCTTATAGAAACATTTACTAGGTTCTCTATCATATCCATACTTACTTCTTTATTTAAGGTAAACATATAATCCTCTATCTTTCCTTTTTTTAGTTCTAAACTTACTTCTGAGATATGTTTCCAATTTTCTCCTTTTTTTATCCAACCTTTCATCTGTAATGATTCGGGTTTATCTGTAACTACTACATTAATTATATACCCTATATTTTTGTTAAAAACAATTGATAAATCTGTGTAATAAGAATTTAGTCCAAACTTCTTTGTCAAATCCGTCTCTATTTTATTAAAATCTGTTACAGAAATAATGTAATTATCCTGCTTACATGATTGCAGTGTAAATATGCATAAGAGAAATAACACTCCAAATTTTAATTTCATTCTTTTACTGTCTAAGTACATCTAATACTCTTGGTTATAATACTAATAATAGAATCTTAAATATAATAATATACTGTTGTTCTTTACATCAAAAGTATCTGTCCGTTTTTAGAAAAAAAATGATGAATCAATATTCGATAGTGTTTAATTTATATTTGAAAATTACCTATTTTAAATTAAAAAAATGTTTGTATTACCCATTCAATAACTTAGAAACAAATTCGTCTTTTTTTCGTGATGAAACGGGTATTTTTTCCCCAGATTTTAAAATAACATATCCATTCTTATCGTATTTATCAACATAATCTAGGTTTACCATAAAAGATTGATGCGTTCTAATAAATCTTTCATTTGGTAATTGACTTTCAAATTCTTTAATGGGTTTAGAAGCTATATAAGATTTACCGTCTGATAAGTAAAAAGTAGTATATCCTTTATCTGATTTACAATAAATTAACGAATCAAAATTAATTACCTGAAACCCTTCTTGTAGTCTTAAAACTATTTTATTTTTTTGTCTATTTATCAGTTGATTTTTAACAATTTGTAATTGTTCTTTTTGCTGCGATATATCTATATCAATTGCTTTATCTATTGCGTTTTCTAACTCTGTTATATCTACAGGCTTTAAAATATAATCTACAGCTCCATTTTTAAGTGCTTGTAAAGCATATTGTTCATAGGCTGTGATAAAAATAATTTTAAAAGTCAATGAATTTGTTTGTTCTAAAAAATCAAAAGCGTTACCATCTTTTAGATTTATATCCAGAAAGATCAAATCAGGTTTACAAGCCTTAGCCACTGTAACAGCATCTTTAACAGATTCACATTCTCCTAAAATGTTAATATCTTTATCCAGGCTTTCAATCATTGATAGTAAACCTTTTCTGATATACAATTCGTCTTCTACAATTAAAGCTTTAGTCATTTTGATCTATTTTATAGGGTAAAGTTAATGTCACTTGTGTTCCTTTTTCATTAAACACTTTACGATTTTGTATAAGCACTCCTGATGGCACTTTAAATTCTTTTGATATAATTTTTAATCTTTCAGATGTTATTTTGGTCGCCAATGATTTTTTATTGTTCATTGGTTTCGTTTCTTCATTATCTATACCAACACCATTATCTTTTATCAAACAAATAAGTTTATTTTCTTTAAATGAAATTTTGATAGATATCTCAGGTTTTTCAATATTATTTTTGAATCCGTGAATGATAGCATTTTCAACAAAAGGTTGAATAAGCATAGGAGGAATTAACACCCCTATATCCAAAATATTATCGTCTAATTCAAGGGTATACTTAAACTTATTTTTGGATCCCATACTTTGCAAATCCACATAATTCTGGAGTGCTTCTAATTCTTCTTGTATATAAACCAACTTCTCTCTCGAACTCTCTAAAATTAAACGTAATAATTTTGAAAACTTTGATAAATACCTTACCGCTTTATTCTCCTCATTATTCAGAATCATCCCCTGTAACACAGAAAGTGAATTAAAAATAAAATGAGGTGTCATTTGCGATCTTAGAAGCTTCTGTTCTGTTAATACATTCTCATGAGCTATTCTAATTCTATTATATGCAAAAATGAATACTATAGAAAGTAAGATCAAAATAATAAAAAGTAGAATAACCGCTCCCCATAATTTCTGTTTTTGCAATGTTATTAATTCACCATCAATTACTTTCACTTTTTTCTTGAGAATATATTCTCTCTCATTAGAGTTTTCTAACGAATACATTTTCTCGTTAATCTTCTCTCTAAATATCTCTTCATTCCAATCGTTAATACGTTGAAGGTATTCTAGTGCTGTATCTATTTTTTTTTGTCCTTTATATAATAAAAAGTAGTTTTCATTAAGAGTTTTGTGTCCTCTTATCTGGCTTTCCTCTGTAAAGGAACGGTGAGAAGAATCTAAAAATATCTTAGCTTCTTTCCATTTCTTTTGTTTAATATATGCTAAACCTATATTAGATAGTGTTATGTTTATTTCTTTTACATCATTAGAATCGTATTTATATTTTAGTGCATTCTTAAAATTAACAATAGCTTCATCCCATTTTTTTAACCCCATTAATACTATCCCATAATTACCTGTAAACAAAGGCAATTTTCTGTATTCTTTTCGTGTTATTTTATTATAGGTTTCATATGCATTCTCATAATCTCCATTATAATAATATAATACCCCACATTTAAAACATAACTTTTGAAATTCTAAAGAATCTTGAACTCTAAAAAAAGGGGCTGCCTCTTCACATACTCTAATACCATCCCTAACTTTTGATAAATCAGTAAGGTTTTCTGCTATCAAATTGTATGAAATAACCAAATTTGCAGTATCTTTTTTTATTGATGATTTTTTAAACATCTGTATAGCCAACGAATACCCATTTGAATATTGACCAATTCTTCCATAAGAACGCGCTAATAAATAATATTCTCTCATTGAAAGTTCACTATCAACTTCTTTTTTGCCTAAAATATCAATTACTTTATCATAATTTCTTTCTTTAAAAAATTGCTCAACATATTCATAATTCTTATTCTCAAAAAGGTTCTCTACATTTTTAAACTGTTGATCTTCGATAGGTTTTTCATTATTTTCCTGAGTATACCCATGAGAAAAAAAACAAATAAAAAGTATCAATAATATAGTGTTCTTATTATACTGCATTGAAAATATCTAAGAGAGTGTCGTTTTTAATTATTGTTCCTTAATAAATTCGAAAATTCTTTTACTGAAATTGATTTTTTACCAAATATATCCTCTATTTCCTTATTTGTATATATCAATTCATCCCAAAAGTAATATCCATTCTTATCCTTTGCATATGGTCCTGATTCTTTTGTTGTCATAAATGTATTATAATCCACATGACCTAAAATACCTGCTCTTTCTCCAAATATATAATTTTTGTCCTTGGCATAGTTATCTCCAATCACTTTAAATGAACTATAATCGGCCTTATTGTATATATAAAACTTACCACCATATGCCATATCATAATAATGATAAATATGGTTCTCATCTTTATAAAAAGTACTTCCAATATGATTAAATGTCACAGTATCCATTATTTTATCTAGAGGCATTTCTCTTTCTTCAAAGGTAATACTGGTTATATATGACACTGTCACTCCAATCTCAGTTGTGTATGGTATTTGAAAACCTATTTCTTTATTCTTATTGATATATAGGTTATGTTTTATTTTTCTCCAACCCAACTCTTTGTGAACATTATCTAATTTAGAAACAATATTCTCAATTTTTTTCTCTCTATTGGTTTCAATATCCTCTCCTAGAACTTCAACCTCTTCTGGACTTTTTTCTATAGCCTTTTCTATTTCTTTTGTATTACAACTAACGAATAAATTAAATATGACAACAAATAATATCATCAACTTTGTAAGCAATATAGTATACTTTTTTTAGCTATCTAAATATATATTATAAAGTTACCTTCTGTTTTTAATTGTATAATATATCAATTTATATTCATACAATCTTAATCTATATTCGAACTTTATCAATTAAAATAAGTGATCTAATATGTTCTTATTTTTCTTACCCAAACATATAAAACTATAGTAACCAAAATCATAATCGTCTGTATAGATATAATACTAAACAACTGCTGAGCAAATTTATGTTTCTGCCGATCTTTATATTCTACTTGTTCTAATATCTGACTCGCCCTTTCCTTGATAAAAAATATATCTTTTGATTCTATTATTTTTTGTTTTTCTATGTGTAAATGCGTGCTATACTTATTATAAGCAATACCAGTATTAGAAACTGTGATACACCAAGAATATATCTGAGAACAAAATACAATAATAAGTAAAACAGGTATTGTATTTTCTATAACTATAACCTTTCTCATTGTACATTTCCTTTATATTCCTCTTAGGGTATGAAAAGTCTTTACTATTTTTCCATACAATGAATAATTCATTCTCTGTATTGACAGATAACTTGCTTCCAACTTCATAAATGCCTTCCTCAATATATATACTATCCTGTATTATATTTTGTTTCTCAATTTAGAATATGTAGTCCTTTTTTTTAATCCTTTTTGAGTTGCTACATGTTTTGATTAGCGCATTTTAATTACAGCCATTGTATTTATAATAGATTAATAACTAAATACTTCATTTTTTCCAAGGGGAAAGTTTTTTATATTCCTTTGATTCTTTTACTTTATTCTCTATTAATAGTTCTTTTACTTGTTCATTATTGGAGGCTATAGCATAATACAAGGCATTTTCTTTATTTGTATTTATGTAATGAATATTAGCTTTACGTTTAATAAGGATCTTAACGCACTCTAAACTATTATCTACCGTCTTATCTTTACTCATAGCCATAGCGTCATAGAAAAAATCCTTTACTGATATTGAACTTCCTCCTATAGTTTGGTTTAAACCATTTATGTTATCATAAAGTCTTGCCGCATACATTATAGGACTTGTTTTTGATGTCAATGATATCTGATTTATATCTGCCCCATTCTCCAATAAAAAAGTTAGCATTTTTGCATCTCCTCGAATTGCGGCATGATGTATTGCTCCATATTCATACTCTTTTGAGATATATTTTACATTAACATGGTGGTCCAAAAACATTTTGGCAATGGTAGTATCCTTAACAAATATAAAAGCCTCATGTAACATTTCCTTAGTCACCCAATCCTGATTGATCCATTTTGATAATAACTCAGAAGTATTTGATTTTCTTGATTCGTTTAAAAACAATTTCCTTTTTTGATCCAATGAAAATTTATCAAAGAATATTGCAGAAATCTTTGGGTAATTTGATCTAATTGCCAAATCTAAAACCGTGTTATCATTAATATCTTTAATAGTATCTACAGCTTTATTTTTTAGAAGTAACTGTACTATACTGTCCTGATTAGACTCTATTGCAAGGTGCAAGGGTGTTTTATCATACACCAAACTTGTAGTGTTTGGATTTGCTCCTTTTTTTAGTAGTTTATCAACAAGTTCGTAGTCGTTTTTTACAATTGCATAATGCATAATTGCATAACCGTTTAAAGAATCTATAATATCCAAATCTATTTTTTTCTCTAATAAATATTCAATTTCTGCTTCATTACCATTAAGTAATGCTATTAATAAGGGGGTATGACCACTAGAATCAACTGCATTAAGCTTATATTCTTCCTCAATCAGTTTTTTAGAAATTTTGGATGCTTGATATTCCAAAGCAGTGTGAAGAATATTTCTTCCATTAAAAAATTGTAGCGTATCTCTATCAACATCCATAAGTATTTTTTCAAATTGATTTACATTATCTTTTTTAATAATGCTTTCAATACTTTCTGTTGATGGTTTACCACAAGATATTATCGTTATAATTAGAATAAAAATGCAATTGAAACGTGCCATTTTTTAATTTTTAAAATAAATTATTCAAAAAAAAGCCAAAACAATAATGAAAATGACCCAAATGTTCTAATTCATAATTCACTAACAACATTATATGAATAAAACTAGTAATTCTTAGGTCATTAATGTTTTGGCTTACTAACTAGTCGATCCTTAAAAAAGGCATTTTGGATGTACTTTGATGGATTTGTCTCCAAATTTATAAAAGGGTATCCCTAAT
>CANMLS010000060.1 GCA_947498785.1 uncultured Aquimarina sp.
ATCCAATTTTCTAAATATTCCCAGAAATTCAAAGAACAAATACAAATAAGGAGAAAACACCATCAAAACAATCAATGTGGTCGTTGTGAATAGTTAATTCTTATAATCGAAAACAAAAAGAAACTAATAAAACCGATACTAGTTAATTCATTTTAAATCAACAAAACTCCATCTATCACAATTAACTTATTATCAACGCAGTACCTTATAAGAAACGCTTTTTTATAAAATAAACGTAGGAATTGCACGTTAGCACCAAGCAACAAAAACAGATTTGCGACAAATAACCTTTTTATTCTCCTTATATTTGCGGTAATTAAACTAATTAATAACCGCAAATGCCTAAATATATATACGAATATAACCAATGGCCTGACTTTACTTGGGATGAAAAACGAATTGGAAATATTTTAGGAAAAGTAAGACACCTCCAGGGAAAGATATTTGGGCAAATGAATAATCTTGGATTTAATCTAAAAGAAGAAACTTATTTGTCAACTTTGACTTTAGACGTCTTAAAATCATCAGAAATTGAAGGTGAATTTTTAAATTTTGACCAAGTCCGTTCTTCAATAGCTCAAAAATTAGGGATTGAAGAGTCTGGATTAGTACACGTTGGTAGAGATGTAGAAGGTGTAGTTGAGATGATGTTAGATGCAACAAGAAATTATGATAAAAATTTAACCGATGAAAGGTTATTTGGTTGGCACGCCTCATTATTCCCAACTGGTTATAGTGGAATGTACAAAATTGATATAGGTTGTTATCGAAAAGACAAAATGCAAGTTGTTTCAGGTCCGATGGGTAAAGAAAAAGTTCATTTTGAAGCTCCTAATCATTCTGAAATACAAAATGAGATGGATGTTTTAATTGAATGGCTAAATAACGAGAATGAAATAGACCTTGTTATCAAATCAGCAATTGTACATTTTTGGTTTATAATTATTCACCCTTTTGACGATGGAAATGGACGAATAGCAAGAGCTTTAACTGATTTACTATTAGCTAAATCAGAAGGAAGCTCTCTTAGATTTTATAGTCTATCCAATCAAATTTTGACTGAAAAGAAAACATATTATACAATTTTGCAAAAAGTTCAATATAGTTCAGGAGATATTACCGAATGGTTAGAATGGTTTTTAAACTGTTTACATCGTTCACTTCAATCAACAGAATCTACACTTCAAAAAGTTTTACACAAAGCTAATTTTTGGGAATATCATAATGAAACAGATTTAAATAGTAGACAAAGAAAAATGCTAAATAAATTATTAGACGGTTTTGACGGAAAATTAAAAACTTCAAAATGGGCTAAAATCACAAAATGCTCTACTGATACTGCGTTAAGAGATATAAAAGACTTAATTTCAAAAGGTATTTTAAGACAAGAAGAATCTGGAGGAAGAAGTACAAATTATGAATTGACAGAATAGCCAGGTGCTAATCGTGTAGATGGCTCCGTTGCAACCTCTATCCTACTTTTAAAACAATTAGTTCCTTATAAGGAACTTAATACATAAAAACATAACTTATTTATATCATTCATTAATGGTACTTTTACTGCCATTTTTAAATAAGCTATGCAAAGACAATCTTGGGATACAGCTATAAAACATCTTACTAGAACTGGAATTAAACATATTTGATATTTTAAACTACGCTTTAAAATTTCAACACGTTAGTAGCAAGAATATATAAGATTTAAGCTTCTATTAAATATTCATAATATAATCTTCAAGTGATTCTTTTGTAGTAAGGTTCATTTTTTTTCTTAGCCTGTAGCGAGCTTTTTTAACCCCTTCTGGAGATATATTAAGAAACTTACTTATCTCTTTTGAAGAAAGGTTAAGTTTTAACAAGCAAATAAGTCTTAACTCTTTGGATGTAATAGAAGGAAACCTGTCGTTTATTTTTTTATAAAAATCCTGATGGGTTTCTTCAAAAAGTTCTCTAAAAAGTTCCCAATTCTGATCTTCTTTTTCATCAAAATTTATAACCTGTAGCACCTTGCGGTACGGATATACATTTTCACCTGGTGTGTTGTATAAGTTTGTTAATTTTTCTTTAACGTTATTAAGGGTGTTATTTTTTCTTAGCAAATGAAGTGTATTGGCGGTTAACTCTTTATTTTTTCGTCTCACCATTTCCTCTAATTTTCGTTTTTGCTTACTTTTTTTTCTTAATATCTTCCCACCTACAAGCAAAAAAGCCATACAAACTAACCCCAAAATTATTAATGCACCAATTTGTTTTTGTTTCGTTTTAGTACTTTTTTCAAATTGCTTAATCTTGAAGTCTTTATCCTCAGCTTCATATTGAGCACTCAGTTCGTAAACCAGCGTTTTATTTTCTAACTCTTGTATAGAATCTTTCAACACTGCAAATTTTTTAAAATATTCAAGAGCAACAATATCATTGTTTTTTTCTTCCGCAGCAAGCGCCAATAGATGATAGGTCTCCATTTTTGCTCGTAAAAAACCATTTTTACGTGTATATTTTAATGCTTTTTGCGCATAAAAGACTGCTGAATCAGTTTTTTTTTGTTTTAGGAAAAATGTGCCCATAGAAATATAGGTGTGTGCTTTCGCTAGCTTGTACATTTTTTTATTGGAATTCAATTCTTGTAAGGCTCTTTTTTGATAGTAGGTAGCTTTATCCGGCTGATTTAACTCGTAATAGATCTCACTTAACATGGATAATGCATAAGAACTATTAGATATTGGATATTTGTTTTTATAAATTTCTAATGCTTTTTCATAGTGTTTAATGGCATTGTCATACTCTTTTAATTCTTTGTAACACCATCCTAAATTTTGATGAATAATTAATATGAATTTAAAATTACCTGTTTCTTGAAAGACTGATAAAGACGATTTAAAATAGGGTAAAGCTTTTCTATATTCTTTTTTTATAGATAGAATATCCCCTAATTGAAAGTTTGAATGTGCTATTCCTGTTGTAATGTTAAGTTGTTGATAGATTTTTATGGAGGCTAAGGATTTCTTAGTTGCTACGCTTAGCTGTCCCAATCCTTTATAAGCAACTGCCATAGTTTGGAGGGATTTTGCATAAGAGAGGGAATCATTCTTTTTCAAAAACAACGCTCCAGATTCCTCAAGTACAGTGATTCCTTCAAGATAATTTCCTGAATAAACGTGGGTAGCAGCAATTTGATGCAGTGCAGAAGCCTGTCCCCAAATATGATTTGATTTTTTATTAATCTCTAACGCTTTCTCAAAATATTTTAGAGCAGTATCATACTCATCCTGATAAAGGTAAACCTTACCCAAAGAATTGTATGAACCAGCTATTTCTCTAGGATTATTATTTTGTTCTGAAATAGCTAATGCCTTCATTATATATTTCTTTGCCAATAAGGGTTTTGATATAGCATATTGGACTCCTAAATCATTAAATGCCTTTACCAGGGTTGTATCAGCTACTGATTTACGGTGTATAACTTGTAAAAGGCTATCCACAATTTTATCATTTTGTGCGTTTGCAAGAACACAAATAAAAAAAAGCCAAAAGAATATGAAGGTTCTAAGAAACATTTTTAGATCTTTTAAATCCAGTTAATATTATTTAAGCAAAAGATAGTTATAGTTGACCTATTCCCAGATTTAAACTTAATGTAAAGACGGGAAATCAGCGTTATTTTCATTGTAAATAGAGGAACCTACTCACTCCATCTCTTTATTGTAAGCAACTTTAATACTGTTCCCATACCTGAAATTCATCATAGGTTAAAAGCCATTTGCCATTAATCAGCTCCCATTTTTCTTGATAGATTTTACCTTCACCAATATTCATACTCCATTGTGATGATAAAGTTGCACTTTTATCCGTTTTAACTTTAAATATAGGATTATGATATGTTAAGTTTTTAGCACCATCATTAATTAATTTAGTCCAAAAACCTTCAATTCCTTCTTTTCCTTGAATAGAAGTAAATGGTATAGCATTCATAAAAGCATTTTTAGCATATCCATTTCCACAAGCCTTATTATCTCCTGAGTTAAACGAATTAATCCACTTCATAGAAGCTTTTATAACATCTTCTAACATTATATGATTTGCAATAGAATCTGTATCATTTTGCTTAGGAGTTTCAAATTTCTCTAAAACTTCAAAATCATCATAAGTTAGTAGCCATTTACCATTGATTAACTCCCATTTTTCTTGATAAATAATACCTCTTCCCACGTTCATACTCCAGTTTGCAGACAAAAATGCAGTCGTTTTATTAACTACTTCAATACTTACATTTGTGTATATTAAATTAGTAGCCCCTGAAGAAATAAAAGTTTCCCAAAATTCAGAAATTTCTGGTACTCCCTTTTTGATTCCGAATGGCATGGCGCTCATTATCGCTTTTGTATCATATCCTTTTATACAAGCTGCCGCATTTCCTGAATTAAAATTCATAATCCAATTTTTACTGGCATTTAATACTTCTAATGCTACTTGGTGATGTGATATAGGTGTATGTGTCGTAAAAGATTGTTTAATTGGGGCTTTTTCAGTATTTGATTTTTGCCCATAAGAAGTTACATATATCATCAATACTGTGACTGTAATTACTGTTTTAATACTTTTCATTTTCTCTATATTTTAATTTAATACAAAGAAAGAGGTATTTAAAAATAATTGTTTGTGACTTTTGATACAACGGCAAAATATTATTTTAAAATTTGAATTTCTTTTTGCCGTAGGTTTAGTTTTCCATTGGATTCTAATTTTTTTAGCAACCTAGAAATAACTTCTCTAGTGGTTCCTAATTCTTTTGCTAATTCTTGATGTGTTTTTTTAACAACCGCATTACTTGCTTTGGAAATTAAGTAATCAAACAATCTATCCTTAAGCGGTTGAAATGCTAAATTTGCGTATTGATTCATAAGATGATGATAACTTTCTCTAAAGGTCTTTATGGTAAAAGAGTTCCAAGATTTGTATTTAAAATTCCAATCTCTAACAAATCTTACAGGTATATTTAGTATAGTACAGTCTTCTGCTACTACTGCATTTACCGTACTCTTACAATCTTCAAAGCAAGCTGAAAGCGAAAGCGTACAAGTTTCTATAGGATGTAAGTAATAAATAAGAATTTCGCGCTCTTCATTTTCTTGATATACCCTTACTTTTCCTTTTAAAACAATTTTTAAAACTTTAATGTATTGATTGTTCTTAATTATAAGATCACCTTTTTTATGTGTAGTTACAGATGATTTTTCTTGAAGTTCGTTTTGAAGTTCTAATTCTGCAATTCGTAGTTGATGTATGAAATTATGCAACATTATTTTAGGGGATTCAAAATGTTCGTTAAGATGGATATTTTAAGAAATTAACCTGAAAAACTCACTCTATTGTTTAGTTAAGGGTGTAAATTGTTAATTTTAAATAATAAATCAAAAGAATTTATACTGTTTGATCACACCCAAAAAGAATACCAAAAATACAGTATTTATATTAATAACACTTGTATTTCTGTTGATTTTTCTTCGGAAGAAATACATTCTGATTGCAATAATGAATTTTTATTTACAATGGGATATTTGGTATAAAAATATTCCGGAAAGTGATTTTAGTCTCTAAATCTACTTTATCTAGATTTTAGAATCATATAATTAAGTACATCACTTTTTCATTGTATTACGTTTTTTTTCTTGTTCTAATCAGTTGTAACAGATGCTAGAAGCGGATATACATGGGCTGTCCCCCCTTTGTCCACCCTCTATTTTTGTGAAAGATAGTGTTGGTAAATATGTTTGTAATAAAATTCTTTTACACTAAAAAAGTAAAGAGTTTTCGAAAAGAGCAAAAATTAATTTTTAAGCAAACTGCAATAACTTAATGTAACAACGAAACCAAATATCGGTTGCGTAATAACAAAAATTAAAATCGAACATTAAAAAAACAAAAATGATCCGTATTAAAACCTACAAATCAATTTTATGTATTCTACTTTCTCTGGTTCTTTTTTCCTGTGATTCTGATAATAATTCTAGTTCAGGAAACAATGAACAGGTTTCTCAGGATATAATAGTTACCAAAGAAAAATTAGTTGGAGATTGGATATTAATTAGTAGTATTGTTGATAATGAAAATGTTTCTCCATCTGAATTCGAATGCTTAAAAAATTCAACGGCTACTTTTAATCAAGACGACACTTATGAAGTTACCTTTTTAAAACTAGGGAGTAATTCTATGACCCTTTGCTCTCGAACAGTTACGCAGTCCGGGATCTACACGGTAGTTGGTTTGAACAGTGTTACTTTTTTCAATTTTGATTCTGAAATCGAGTTGATTGATGATACGTTACAGATTACTTCCAAAGTTACTAATGGTAATGTGCAACAAGAACAGATAGACATTTTTATTAGAAGTGATAATTCAGAACTAGGAGAAAATCAGGAAGAAGAAACAGACAGTGTAGAAACGGATAACCAGACCGATGATAATAATGATGATAACACCTTTGATGGTACAGAGGTAATTCAAAATGTTTTAGGAAAGTGGGAAATCGACTCTGACAAAGATTGCCTTCAACAAAACACATTCGAATTTAAACCCCAAAGTGTTTTTGAATTTATTCAGCATAAAGAGACCTTTAATCGTAGAGACTTGTTAGCATATAGTGTAAGTGTGAGTTATCCTTTGCCAGAAAATATTAATGCAACAATTATCAAAGGAAATAGCACAGTTGTTTTTGATACCAGTGCAGAATGTCAGTTTATCAAAACGAGCACTCTAGAGTATATTGTAAAAGATGAAAAAACCATAGTACTTAAAAATATTTCGGGAGTCAAACTTTTGCTAGAAGATAACAATACTATTAAGCTTGTATATACATATACATTCACAGATAGTAATGCCAATGAACAGGTAAGAGAATTTATTTATAGAAAGCTATAAAATTAGTTCGTTTATACATCAGCTATAGGAAGAAAATGGAGGATTCCTCTCCATTTTTTTCATCGTTCTAACTAGTCGTGTCAGATTCTAAGAGCACATATACCTAAGCTGTCCATTCTTTGTCCACCTTCTATTTTTGGGAAAGATCAAGCTGATAAATATGTTTGTAGCAAAACTTTCATCCACTAAAAAATAAAGAGTTTAAAAAAGTAAAAACTAATTTTTAAACAAATTTGAAAATAACTTAATATAACAACGAATCCAAACACTTGTAAAGTAATTAACAAAAATTAAAATTTAAAAAAACAAAACAAAAATGAAACTTATTAAAACCTATAAAGCAACTTTATTTATTCTGTTTTCTCTAGCTCTTTTTTCTTGTGATTCTGATAATGATTCTAATCCGGAAGATAATGAACAAGTTTCTCAAGAAATAATAGCTTTTGAAATAGAAACTAATAACGAGAACAATAATGAACTTCGCAATACTTTTGATGGAACAGAGGTAATTGAAAAGATATTAGGAGAATGGAAACACGATTCTAACGGAGAATGTGATCAAAACAACATAATGGAATTTAAACTCCAAAATGTTTTTAAGTTCACTCAACATAGGAAAACATTTACTCAAGAAGATTTGCGAGCCTATAATGTGTTTAGTGTTCCTATCGGAGCAGATTTTAGGCTAACAGGTTCTAGAGGAAATAATGTAGCTGTTTTTGATACTCGTGCCGAATGTCAATTTAACGTAACGAGCACGTTAGAATATGTTGTAATAGACGAAAACACTGTAGAGCTTATAAACAACCCTACTGTCAAAATTGTGTTAGAGGATGACAATACTCTTAAGCTTATTCACACATTCACTGACAGTGCTTCTATGGTACAGGTAAGAGAATTCGTTTATAAAAAACTATAAAAAATCAATTCGTTGTTACATTAATATATGAAGAAAATGGAGGGAAACCCTCCATTTTTTAGTCAATACTCTTAATAATATCACATACTCCTAAAAAAACCAGGTACAACTAAAGAGGTTACTTCGAAATTATTAAAAACTAATCAAAAATTAAACAGAAGTGCTTTTGAAATGATTCTACTTTAATAAGTTCAAAAATTTAAATAAGTTTTAGAAAATTATCCAAGCTGTTGTCTTGAAGATCCATTCCAAAGTCTTTGATTTAATTCCACCTTTGTATAGTAATAAAAATAACAAAAAATGAAAACCCGAATTCTATTAAAACTTGTTAGCCTAGTCATACTTCTAGGATTTTCGATTCAAATATATTGAATGTAATACAATTTACATTTTGAATTTACAGTAATAAAATAAACTACCTAGTCTATATGTCAGAATAAAAAAATCTAGAAATCGACTATCCTCGAGATAGAGTCATTGAGGTACTTCAACGATTTCATTTTGGCCTTACCAAGAGCAAAAAACTGAAATTTCACGTTTCACCTCTCCCAGAACTGCCAAAGAAAGACTATTCTGATCTCTCCAAAGGAGAGATTAACCCACACACCCCAAGGCGAAGCCTTCGGGAGGAATTATTTAGATGAAAATAGCTGATATTCTTTCCCAGTACATTCATAATATAACTGGCATAACATAACATCATGTCAAGAAGTATTGTTGGCTAGCAAAATAACGAATTGGTCTTTAGGCTAGAGCAGTTTGATCATTTATAATAAAAAAATACGAAGCCATTATCTAAATATGTAATAGTAATCTTAATGTGAAAGTAAATTTTTACGGTATAAACTCAAAGAAAATCATATAATATAAACTTGAATGAAAAAGACACAAATACTTCTATTTAAAGATAATAAAGAGGATCTAGAGTTATTAATTTCTATACTTCCTGATACATTTAAAATAGTTGGAATTGCCGACAATCTAAAGAAAGGGTTGCGTTTATATAAAAACCTCGATATTGATATTATCATAATTGATATCTTTCTACGAGGAGAACCCTTAGGGATTGAGTTTGCTCATCAAGTTAGAATCTTGGGCAATCCTAAACCTTTTATTTTATTAACTAATTCAATTAATAAAGATATTTTTAAAAAAGCAAAAATTACCAACCCCTGTAATTATCTTATAAAACCACTTAACCCTTTTGAATTATTATTCGCAATCGAGTTGGCTCTAGAACAATTTGTAGAACAAAAAGGTGATTTTGAAACTAATGAAGCTGTTTTTTTTGAAAACTCTATCTTTGTTAAAAAGGGACAATCTTTAATAAAAAATAATCTTGATGACATTCAATATGTGGAAGTAGAAGGTTGCTATTGCAATATAATTACAGATAACGATAAATACATTCTTCAAATTTCTTTAAGTAAGCTTATGAATGAATTACCATTTGGGCGTTTTTTAAAAACACATCGTAAATGTGTGGTCAATACAAGCAAAATAAAAACTATCTTTCCTAAAGATAATTTAATTATGTTGACCGGAGGTGAAAAAATAGTGTTGAGCCGTAGGTATAAAGAAACTCTACTTAAGAGTTGCAAAATATTCAGATAAGGAACACCGACCTCCTCCCCAAAAACCGCATCATTTTGTGCTAGAGAGAATTGGCAAAAATTATTAATTCAAAACAGTAATTTTTTGTCATGAAAAAATCAAAATTCACAGAGTCACAAATCATCTATGCCTTACGCCAATCTGATTCAGGAGTGAAGGTATCTGAACTATGTCGAAAAATGGGGGGGTTAGCGAAGCCACTTTTGACAATTGGAAGAAAAAATACGGCGGACTAGGAGTATCTGAACTTAGACGATTAAAACAATTGGAAGAAGAAAATTCCAAATTAAAACAGTTGGTAGCCGACCTTAGTTTAGACAAACAAATGCTTCAGGATATTATTCAAAAAAAGCTTTAAGGGCTAGTCAAAGACGGGAACTAGTCCATTATTTAATGAATAATTATCAAATATCTTTACGTAGATCCTGCCGTATGATTAAGATATCTTCATCGGTATGGTACTACAAACCGCGTCCAAGAGAAGATCGTTTATTACGCATGCGTATGCGAGAAGTAGCTTCAGTAAGAATACGCTATGGGTTTAACGAATCTATATTGTACTTAGAAGAGAAGGGTTTAAAGATAATCATAAGCGTATGTATCGGGTCTATAAAGAAGAAGGATTGAATTTAAGACGTAAACGCCCTCATCGTAATAAAGCAGGAGCTCATCGTATGGAACGTCCTGAAGTCTCTAAAATACATCAATGTTGGAGTATGGATTTTGTATCGAATCAGCTCTTTGACGGCAAGCGATTTAGAGCATTAACTATAGTGGATAATTTTAGTCGGAAATGCTTGGCTGTACATTGTGGAAAATCAATTAAAGGAAAAGATGTTGTTAATGTTTTAAACAGGCTTAAATGTCAGAAAAACTATAAGCCGATGCGTATTCAGGTAGATAATGGAAGTGAATTCATTAGCAAAGATTTGGATAGATGGGCATATGAAAATAAAATAATTCTTGACTTTTCCAGACCAGGAAAACCTACAGATAACCCGTATATTGAGTCCTTTAATGGAAGCTTTAGAGATGAGTGTTTAAATACTCAATGGTTCATTTCATTAGCAGATGCAAAAGAAAAAATAGAACAATGGAGATGGGAATATAATCGATTCCGACCCCATAATTCTTTAAACAATCGAACACCTCATGAGGTGTTCGATGGACATTATTTAATTGCCAGTTTTTCTAATATCAAATGTAGCTAAGAACTGGGAGGAGGTCAAATAGGCAAGTCTTCAATTCCAAGTTCATTTATTTGGGAAGTATTTATTTTAGACAATTCAAAAACTTATATATAATCATATTTGAATGCCTACCTGTCTCTTTGGGCTAAAATTCCAAGCATTTCGATAGCCACATGCAATAAGTCCAATATTATTATCATAAATTCTGTCGCCTTCAAATTTAATGATTTCATTTTTAATAAAAAACTCATTGATAGCTTCATTTTTAGCCATATAATGCCTTTCCCAATTATCAGTGATATCAATGGGGTCAAAATCCAGTACGGTAAAACAATAGTTGTTTTCAAATTTGAGCTGCACACCTCTTTTTCTATACGTGCTTCGTAAAAAGTTGGCAATGGAAATACTTATTCCTCCTCCATAAGATCCTATATTTGGACAATGATTTCTAAAAAGTTTGGTAAAGTGCTCAAAAACTTTCGGTGTACTTATTATAGATAAACCCACTATTCTCTTTAAAAGATAGAGATAACCAATATTCTTTTTGGAATACCAATGTCCAGTACGCCAAATGACACTGCCCTCATAATATTCATTTTTTAGTGCCTGGCCAAAATATACAACCGGAATTGCTTTGTTATAAAAAGGGCTTTTTAACTTATCAAGTTTAAAATAGCTAGCTCCTAGCACAATACCACGAGTTTTTAAAAGAACTATATCAAAATCATATTTGCTAGACAATCTGCTATTTACATATTCTTCATTAGCTGTAGGATAGTATCGTATTAGCAAGTTTTTTACTTGATTTTTTTCTTTATTAGAAAGTTTATCAGGTTTTCTTTGAATAAGTTGTGACATGATTTATAATAATTTAAGGTTTTAGTTGTTCCTAAGTGTTCTGATCACTTATTCCAGTTTATGGACAATTTGGATTACCAAATTCACAAAAAGCAAAAATGAACATCAAAAAGAAGTGAATGTAATGTTGGACAATTGAAGCCTCATTATACAACAACTTTACATTAAGTTTTAGTCGCCAAAAGCTAGATGCCAGTTTTGTTCTTAACTACATTTGAAAAAAATTAAATTTAGTAAAAGTTAAACCCTTCTGTATTCATTTGCACAAAATATGTATCATTTGCAACGAAAAAATTATTAACAAGACGATCGGTTTAGAATTAGAGAATTCATAATAAATCAATTATAAATATCTTCTAATTTTCCATAAAAAACATCTAGATCTTCTCTGGTAGATTTGATGTGGTAGTTGTTACTTTTTTGCCAAATTTTATATCCAACATTTCTCCAGGTTTTTGGAAGTCTGGGTGCTTTTTTACTTTTGTAATCTGCAATCCATAAAGGATATTTGGCGAATTTTTTATTAAGTAAATATTTGTCTGCAAAACTTTTACTCACATAAATCATAGGTTTTCGTTTAGTATTCTTTTCTATATGTTCCAAAAAAAGTAACAGATCTTTCTGTAGTTTTTCTTTATTGATTTTCTTTTTATTTGAGGTGGACATACTATTTTGTTCTATATCTACAATTGGCATAATATCATTGGGATTCCATTTTTTTACTACATTGATATAGTGATTTGCCTGTTTAATAGGATCCACATTAACACGATAAAAGTGATAGGCACCTCTTATAATTGATTTTTCTTTTAGCCTTTTCCAGTTGTAATCAAAATAAGAGTCCCTAAAATATATTCCTTCAGTAGCTTTACAAATAACAAATGAAATACTGTCTGAAAGATCAATTTTATCTACGACATCTTTATTATAATGAGAAATATCTATTCCATAAAAAAAACCTTTTTCTTGCAGTGGTTTTGGGGTAATTTCTTTTTTAGGGAGCTTTTCTATAAATAAACTGTTTATTGTACCCAATGCAATTTTTACTGAATCAATGTTAGAAATCATTTCTGTATTTGAAGCTGTAATTGTATTGATATTTGCGTTTAGATGTTCCAATTCATTCCAAATTAAATACATCATTATACCAAATTTTAATATCATGAAAACATTCAACAGACTAGACCATTTCCATTTTTTTTGTTTTTTTGTTTTCTCCTCTATTTTGGGCACCTCTTCAGCAAGTAAATTTTTGAGTTGCTCAGTAATCAACAAAACTTCGTTGCAATGGTTAGCTAAAAAACTACTGGTATCCTTGTCAAGAAATACCCCTTTGTAAATGATATTACCGTCTTTATCCATAATATTTTCAGGGTGACTGGTATTTTCGCCTTGTTTATTAAGGATAATACTATCCTTTACAATTTCAGGATGGCCAAACCCATCCTGGATACAGTATACGTCCTTATCTTTTTTATTATGTATAGGTAAAAAATAAATGTAAAGGTTTTGCGACAGATACTTTACTAAAGATATGACTTCTAAAAACGCTAAACATTGTTCTTTTTTTACTTCCTCATTATCAAACAAGTTATTTTTCAGGTAGAATACAGAATAACATTCCGAAGTCTGAATAATAACTGCCCTTCCTTTTTCTTCGATACAAAATATTTTTTCGAGAAGCTTTTTTAAGGAGACATTCTGAGCAGATGTCATCGAAATAATAGTCTTGATCAGTTCTTTTTCCTTTGTGCTGAAAGATCTCATACTTTTAATTTTTGATTGATTTATTGACATCATGTAAAGACATTATGTGTTATTCTTCGTTCTTTTTTTTCTTCTCTTCTTCTGGAAAATATTTGCTTAACCACAATCCGGCAATTTGCGGTGCAGTGATTTTTTTAAGATAAAAATGTATGGGAGTCCCTATAACTTCTCCTTCTTTTGGTAGTATTGCATTAAGATAATTTTCAAATGCAAGCATTAATGAGTTAATATTCATTACTTTATTCGCTTGATTATCTATAGCCCCCAGTGTATTGAGTAAACCGGCGGTTCTTTGATGTTCTATATGGGCGTTCAAATTTTGATTTTTGGCTTCATTGGCAGCAGAATTTATACTATGTTCGTTAATCTCGGAATGAGATTTTCTTTTAGCACTATCAAAACCTGAGATTTCCTTTAAATTAGATGACAAGTTATTAGATTTAATAGACGGTGTAGCTCCCATAACGATAAGGCTAATATGAGAACTCACTTCATAGGAGCTTAACATTCTCTTTATATCTTCGACAACAGAAGAATCTACCCCAACTCCTCCGCTTTGATATTGAACCCAACCGCTCAATTTAATTCTTTCTTGTAATCGCTTCAATTCTTCATTTGACGGATTGGCTGCTATTTTTTCATTTTTTACCATATGTACCATCCCTACAAAACTAGAACCGTACGCTGCGCCCGAAATAATAGTAATACCTTCGTCGTGATCACTATCATTTTCAGAGATAGCGATCTGTTTCATACTTCGGGGTTCTCTCTTCAATTTTTTTGTTTGATGGGCATTCCATACATCAATAGCCTTCTCTACATCTATCTTAAAAGGTTCTATAACACCAATGTTTTTATGTGTACAATTTGCGGTAATCACCAAAGTTCCGGAGAGCCTGTGGTTTTTTTGCTGTTGATGTACCAATTTGGATACTTTATCACCTAATTTTCTAGAATTTTCTGAGGTCACATCCATACTTTCCTCTACATAATTTTTGATCTCTGCAGCTACGCTATCATTGTTTTTGTGAGAAAAATACTGAGCATCCAGTTTTAATGATTCTGAAGATAGTGGTAGCCCCTTCAATTTGACAACTCCATAATCCAGTGGACTCTCTATTTCATCTCCAACTTCTAATTTTGAGATCTCAGTTCTTGCATTTAGGATTTCTTTTTCATTTTTAATTCGGATTTGCAAGTACTTTTGGGAGGCTTCCAATATGTTTTTATCGACTTCTTTTATGCCTTCGGTGATTTCCTTCGTTTCTTTTTTTATCACTCCCAAGCTTATCAATTCACTTTTGGTCATCTCAAAACTTCTTTTTAAGGTAATATTTGAATTTAGTTTATCCTGTGCCGCATCAATTTCCTTTTGTAAACTACTAACAATATTTAACCCTTTAAGAACTTTTTTGTTCACAATATTACCTAAAACTAATGACGGATGATCATATGGTATTGAACTTGACATGATATCGAACTATTAATTATTATTTAATTTTATTAGTAGTTGTCGATTCCTCTTTAGATCAAGAAAAAATTGAGGTTTTTTTTTCTAGTAAAAGAGGAATTCAACAACCGGAAGCGCTAATTTGATAAGTAGTTTGATGTTTAGAACTTAATTCGGGTAAAAAAACGTCTTCTGTAACACCTTATTCATAATTCTCAAAAAAAAACGATATACCCAAAATGGTAGATTTGTTTTCTTGAATACTAATAATTCTAATTAGTATTCGTTGTTTCTGTATCTGTAGTATTCCCTCCATTATTAGTTTTTCCGGAATTAGAATCATCATTAGACTTAGAATTATTACCGGAATTAGAATCATCACCGGAAATAGAAAGGTATTGATCCGGATAGTATTTTGACACCCACATTTGTGCAAGCTGTGACCTGGTTATTGGCTTGAGGTAATAATTAACTGGCATTCCTATATTGCCCTCTAAACATTTCTGCAGATAATCTTCCATAGCGTCCATCAATGAATTGATATCAATTATTTTATTACTTTCATCATCGATCTTTGCAAGCGCACTAATTGCAGATTCAACTTTAGCAGTTTGAATGGCGATCAGTTGCCCTCCGGTTCGAGCGGCGTCAGCAGCTTGACTAATCGATTCTTTATCATTGGCAGTCGCATTTTGAATTTTTTGCAAAGCAGCCATTGATTTGGCACCATCATCATCGGCAAAACCTTTTACTCCTAATTGTACCTGATTAGATTTAATTGAAGGAATTGACCCCATTGTAAATAGAGAACAATGAGAGGATACATTTTGAGAGCTTAACATTCTTTTAAAATCATTAGAAAAACTACTGTCGAGACCAAACCCTCCTTTAATTTTTGTAAACCATCCTGCATACTTTGCCTGTGCTTGCATACTACTTGCAACAGAGTACATAGATTCACTACTGGTAGTAAATGAAGAATTTAGAACATGTACCATTCCAATAAAAGAAGATCCATAGGTACAGCCGGACAACAGCGTTATCGATTTTTCTTTTGCAGTATCTGCCTCGTTAGCAATTCTTACTATGTTTGAAACATCATCTGTTTTTATCTTATCTGAATTTTCAGGGAACATCCGGTTCCATACTCGAATCGCTTTATCTACATCTAAAATAAATGGAGCCAATAATACGGCATCTTTATGGGTACACGAAATACTTATTACCAAAGTTCCAACAATATCGTGTTTAGACATCTGGCTATGTACTTGCGATTGTACTGAAGATGTAGCTTGTGCTTTGGCAGAAAAACTCATATAACTTACTTCTCCACTTACAAAAGATTTTATGGTCGAAGCATGTGTGTTAGAACCTTCTGTATTTTGATCCACTGCAAAATACTGAACATTCATCTTTAAAGAATCTGCAGATAATGGCATTTTCTTTATACCCGTTCTATTATAATCAATTGGGCTTTCTGTATTTTGATTCGTGGTTTGCACTTTTGACTTTAGAGGTCTAATTTTCTTTTCTGTCTCTAGTTTTGCTTTTGCATAAGCTATGGCAGCATCTTTTACATTTCTTCCAACTGCCTTACTTTCTTTTTCAAGATCTGAGGTATCTATTTTCATACCACCAAGTTCTTGTATAGTCATATCCAGACTTCGTTTCATGTCTATAAAAGAGTTTAATGTCTCTTCTGCAGCGTCAGAAACCGATTGTAATTCACTTATTTTAATCAAGTTATCCAATTTTTCCTGGCTAACTATATTCCCTAAAACTAATGAGGGATCATATGGGATAGTAGATGGCATGGGTATATATTTTTATTTCTTCCTACTCTAATTGCTTTTCGGATTTCGCATATATTGTTTTACAAACCTATGTGCTATAATGAGATCTGGTAAAAAAAATAGATTATGCGGTAATTTTTTTAGTATGATTGGTGATTTAATACCTTTAATTGGTTTTTGTTTCTTTAATAAGTAGTTATAAAAAGTCGTATTTGAGTAAATTTTCAAAAACAAACGTCGAATTAAACACGTAAACCACTATTTTGATGCACCCATGTTATGTCCTCTTTATATAGTCCATAAACCCACTAAAAACATAGGTGTTCTTAATTCAATGATTGAAGTACCTCCATTATTTTACACAAATAATTATCCTGAGGTTGTGGAAAAATACTTTGGTTTTGAAAATGCAGGCGATTTCACGGGAATGCAAATAATTAAGGATTTGCTCAAATCTAAAAATAATAAACAAATTAGAGATGTAATCGAGATGGTAACTAAAGGAGCAACTCTTCCTAGGGTAGCTTCCAAAATTGTATCTCCATATTTATTTAGCGTACGTCAATTGTCTAATGCAACTTTAGATAGATCGTAAGGTAGTATCTCACCTAGTGTGTAAAGTTTAAAAAATATCGGAGGCTGCAACCTTCGATATTTTTTAGATTAATTTTAAATTTTATACATGATGAAAAAAGAAGATTTATTAAACTACGAATTTTTAAAACAGTTCAAAAACAGGAGAAGAGCTTACCTCTTTTCTAAAATCGATTTAAAAGCGAGGTGTTGGAAGGATGCTTGAAGGTGAGCTTGATGTGCATCTGGATTACAAAAAGCACCGCCCCTTAGATAATACCAATTCCCGAAATGGTTATCCCTCAAAAAGGGTAAGGACATCTCTTGGGGGGCTAATATTAAAGTGCGTCGAGACAGGGATGCTTCTTTCAACCCCATGTTAGTTCGCTAACGCACTAATATGGTCGATGGTATTGAGAATGTTATCAATAGCCTTAATGCCAAAGGGATTAGCAATTCAGATATAGAGGAACAAATACGTGAGGTATACGATTTTGACGTTTCTACATCTACTATATCACAAATTACCGATAAGGTAAGCTAATGATATTATTGGATGGCAGAATAGACCTTTAGAACCTCTGTATTTATTTACCTGAATAAATGGTATTGTATTCAAAGTTAGGGAGAATTCCAAAGTCATCAACAAAACCATGTATATTGGCTGTTGGTTTATGTAGGGACGGTAAGAAAGAAGTTTTAGGATCGTGGTTGGGAAAGAATGAATCTGCTGCTTTTTGGATGAGTGTACTTACCGATATGAAGGCCAGAAACGTAGAACACCTATTATCATAGCACCTGATAATCTCAATAGGTTTAAAGATACCGCTAAAATGTACTCTCAAAAGCTACTACACAGATCTGTAGCTCACCAGATACATAATGCATTCAGATATTCGGGCTACAAGGCAAGCTAATAAAAAAATGGTCGATGCCCATCAGAAATTGAGGCATCATCTTAAACCAGTTCTTAACCATATTTGAAAAAAGGGTCCGACTCTAAAAAGTCAAACCCTCGGCATTTTTACTGATACACTGTTGGGGATAGTGTCTTTCGTAAAATTCTATCACATTTATTTAAGGCTAGTTAGAGGCAGAATTAATTACTGCTCAACTTCTGATAATCGTCATCAGAACTGACGGCATTTTTCGCAATTTCTACCAGTTTGCTAAGTTGACTTTCCTGAGTTAAGGCCATACTTTCAAAAATTGCAGCTGAGAGCTCATTATGAACCTTATCATTATTTTCATATTCCCGAATAAATTTTGCGTGCACCTTATTAAATTCGTCCAACTTCATAGTTAAAAAAAGCATCATGTCTATTTTGTTTCCCCCATCTTTTACATTATTTTCACTCAAATCCTTAACTCCTTGCGCTATTTCTTCCTTAAGCCCTTCATTAATCTTAAAACCTTCCCCTGGATAATATTTAATGTATCTTCTCTTACGTACACTCTGCCAAATCTCTTTTCTTGCCATAATCGCCGCTTGTCCAAAGCCTAATACTACTCCTACCATAATTTAATTCTTTTTGTCCTTACTCTATTTATTATAGGCTTTTCAGGTTTACGCCTTGTGTTTTGTATAATAAGTGGCTACCCTAATCGAGTTTATCACCAAACACGGCTCAAAGATTTAAATTATTTTATTTTCTTGTAGAATAAATATCATAAGTGGTCACTGGAGGCTCATAAGTGGTACTATATGACGTATTGGCTATATAAGAATTTTATGTAGGTGTAATTATAGAACCTCTAGTTTTGTGGTGATGGTTTTTTAAAGTTGAAATCATCCTGACTTTTTGAAAATCTTAAAGGGTTGCGGATATTTATGTTGGAAAACTTAAAACCACAACACTATGTATCAAGCACTAAGCAAGATGACTTCGTTTTTATAAATACGAAAAAGAAGTTTTGATTTGGATTTTTTTTGATTAACCAGAATATTTACATTAACACAACATTTGAGATTGATCCATGAACTACCGTGGTCCTATAGATAAATCCATTGCAGAAGCTTGTCTATTGGCATATATCTTAGTGTTTAAGTACATCGACTACCTTCCTTTCTATCAACAGATCCAGATGTTCAAACGTGATTTTGGATGGGAGCATGCCCAAAGTACCATGGGTGATTAGATGGCAAGCTGCAACCTCTATCCTACTTTTAAAACAATTAGTTCCTTATAAGGAACTTAATACATAAAAACATAACTTATTTATA
>CANMLS010000061.1 GCA_947498785.1 uncultured Aquimarina sp.
CTGTTCCTTTTTTAAGTTTTACAAAACAAGTGAAAAGCAAACCACGAGTACGTGCCTTGATGCTCAAAGTATCTACCACCCTAGAACTCGATGAACAATTAGAAGCAGATAATGCGGTGATTTTGGGTAGTGAGTTAAATGTCTCTACTAATGCAAGTGAAAGATGTGAACCCCTAATCTGGGGACAAAAGTTCACATGTACTGAACGAGAAAAAGTTATTCAAATATGTGCTGAACTTTGGGGAGAAGATAAAAAAATAAAAATGGCAAACAATCTGATGGCAGTTTTTGCTTGGGAAAGTGGAGGTACTTTTAAAACAAATGCTCCTAATATGGGAAATTCTGGAGGTACAGGTTTAATACAATTTATGCCAAAAACAGCAAAATCCTTATTAGGTAAAGATATAACTATTGAATACGTAAAAGATTATTGGGGAAAAGGCGATACGCTTAAACGCGTGAAAGAGTTTGCCGATATGACCGTATTAAAACAGTTAGATTATGTAAAAAAATATTTTAAACCACAAGCAGGTAAAGATTTAGAATTTGTCGATTTTTACTTACAAGTGTTATTTCCAGCTTCTAGTGGAAAAAAGGAACATGTAGTTTTTAGCGAAAATGGAGAAGGATTAGATGTGAATGACCCTTACTTTAAAAAGCGAATAGCATCTTATACCCAAAACAAAGGTATGGATGCCGATAAAAATGGTAAACTTCTTAAGAGTGAAATTGCTATTGCAGTACAAAAATATTTAACCAAAGGAAAACCTTATGAAAATGATTGTACTAAGGGGAGTTGTACATTATTACCTACTAATGAACATGATGGGGTTAAAAAAGAAGGATATGATATTAACAAAGCTGTAAATCATATAATCTCTAATGCCGAACCTAAACCAATTAGTTATTGTGCTAAATATGTAAGACTAGCAATAGAAGCTGGTGGTATAGATACAAAAGATAGACCTAGGACAACAGAACATGCAAAAGGATATAAAGGATATCTTTCCAAAAAAGGATTCACTATTATAGGTTCGGAAAATTATACTCCTATCAAAGGTGATATTGCTGTTTTTGAAGCATTTCAAGGAGAAAGAAAATATCATCAATCTGGACATATACAAATGTATACAGGTTCAGAATGGATTTCAGATTTTAAACAAAGAGATTTTTGGGCCGGTTCCGATTATCGAAAAGCTAAACCTAACTATATTATATTAAGATGGAAATGATAAGATTATTTTTTTTATTTTTTTTATTTACACTTCATAGTTGTTCAAAAAAAATGACTACGGACTATGAAAGTTATTTAAAAGGAAAAACATATTTACAAGTAATTAAAAAATCAGGAGACTACATTTTCTTTGATCCTTGTGATTCAAATATTCTTAAATACAAATTTGGAGATACTTTTTACATCAATGTTGGACAAGATGAGATAAAATATCCTAAATGGCAAATAAAAAGGGTTATTAATGATTCTATATATATAGAAGTTTATAAAGAGCCTAAATGGGAAGAAATATTGAAGTTCAGATTAGATACCATAAATAAGTTTCTTTATAATAGAAATAATGTTTTTATTGATAGTATTGTTGGGGTTGATATTCCTTATACAAAAGAGCCTTGTGAAAATTGTTGGGATAAGGAGCTTTGTGATGAATGGGCAAAACAAGAAAAAGAAAAAACAAATATAATTGATACCAAATGGCATGGTAAATATTCTTATAAAACAACACCATATAAATTAGATTCATTATCTAGCATTCCTATTTTTTATGATCTTAACATAAAAAAAGACTCCATTCTTTTTTCGGGTCAAGGGTATAAAACTGATTTCTATGATTTATGTTTCGCTAGACAAAATGTTGATACTTTAGAGATATATTATAGCAAAACAATAGAAGGAACAAATTATAATAAAGATGAAAAAGCGTCAATAGCAAAGTTGTATAAAAATGGTGATAATTTTTTTATTATAAGCTCAGTTATTGAGGATGGAAAGATTAAAAAAGATATTCCAGTACTAATAAAAAAGGAAAAATAAGGTGTTGAAAAGAATAAGTCTAATAGTTTAGTAAACACTAAGCCGTGCAATTTCTACGTTTATTTTATAAAAAAGCGTTTCTTATAAGGTACTGTTTTGATAATAAGTTAATTGTGATAGATGGAGTTTTGTTGATTTAAAATGAATTAACTAGTATCGGTTTTATTAGTTTCTTTTTGTTTTCGATTATAAGAATTAACTATTCACAACGACCACATTGATTGTTTTGATGGTGTTTTCTCCTTATTTGTATTTGTTCTTTGAATTTCTGGGAATATTTAGAAAATTGGATGACTGTTCCATTAAAAGTTTCTTCTGGAGTATTTCCACCAAGGCTGAATTGTGGTCTGATGGTGTTATAAGTGCTTACGGATTCTGTGAGTAGTTGTTCTAGGTTATTTTTATTCTTGATAGTTTTAGGAAATAAAAACTGATGCTTAATGACTTTATTTACAGATTCTATCATGGAGTTAGAATATATTACGTCTTTTTGAGCAATCAGATGTTGTATAGGTATTTCATTATCATTGATAAATGAGCTTACCGTATGATTTACATTTTCTGTTCCTCCATCGGTTAAGAATTCTATATGGTCTGGTTTATGATTTTTATTGGCTTTTTTAAGGAGGTTTTTGATAATAATGGGAGAGGTTTTGTGTGCGATGCTGTATCCTATGATATATTTTGAGAAATGATCAATTAAGAAGTGTATATAGTGTTTTTGATGATCTTCTGTTTTGAATATAGTTACATCGGCACACCAAGTTTGATTGGGTTTAGTAGAGATAAGGGGCCTGTAATGGTCAGATTTTTTGTATCTAGGTCTATTTTTATAGCCAAGTAGCCTACAATATTTGTAAAAAGTAGACAGGCTACAGGAAAGATTTTGATCACGAACTGCTTTAAGATATATGGATGCTTTTGACCAGTGTTTATATTGTTGATGATTCAAGTACTTTTTGATCGTATTAACCTCTGAAGGTAGCAGTTGGTTTACAAATCGTTTAGTACACCATTTGAAATAAGATTGATCACATTTATGAATTACGATAGATTTGTAATTTTCATAGGAACCTCTAGATAGATTAAATATTTGGAGTGCATCATTTATGCAAACCGTATTTTTTACTTTTTCTATGGTATCCACAATGGTTTGTTTATGGTGATTAATGATTGTTTTAATACCTTTTATGGAACCAATGACCTGATGGAAGGTATCTGCTAAATAAAAATAGGCTTTGTTTAGATTTTTGATTTTAGAAGATTGATTGATCTTTTTGATGAGTTCAATTTCTTGATGTATGATCTGGTTGATATCACAATACTGATATTTATTTTCACTTTCATTTTTCCATCGAGTAAGATTTGATTTAGGAATAGATTTGATTTGTTCAGGAGATAAAATGTCATGAATGATTCCAGTTCTAGTAAGATGTTTTATAGCTGTATCCCAAGATTTTCTCTGCATAGTTTATCAAAAAATTGACAATAAAGATAAAAGTAAAGATGGATATAGAGGACTTATATTTTTTTAGTTATTAATTCCTTATAAGGAACCGATTCTTTTAAAATGAGAATAGAGGTCGTCGCGTCGTGCACACATCCAGCACTATGATAGAGAACCCCGATATTTTATACCTGCACTCCAAAACAATTGTGTTTACGAATTCTTAGTTAATGATTATCTGTGGTGTTCGACAGAGTGTCGTAAAGAGATTTTTATACCATCAAGAATTCTATGTTGATTTTTGTTTTTTGAAAATATAGGGGGAAAATCCCCTGAATATTTGTAAAAAAATACAAACAGCCAAAAATACAAAATACTATGAGTCAATGCATTAAATAAAAAACAGAAGATACATCAAAAAAAAAGAGTGACTTAGTTTTAAAACACTAATTTTAATCCAAAATAATGACAATTTAGAATCTTTTTTTTCTTTATAAAATAAACTGTCAAACGGCCATCCAGATATAGATTATCCTAATCGTATCAAGATATATCTAACCAGTTTATAAGTAATTAGAGGTTTTTTTAGAATTGTTTTTTAAGAAAAGGAGCTGAGATTTTAATACTAGTCAAAAAATCAAAGCAACGCAATATTCAATTAACTAATATTTTAAAAAGAAAACTATTATGGGATCATTTAGAGCTTCCTTAGAATTAGGAGGAAAAGAGTTTGACGTATTAAGCTCAGAGTACGAATTTAGTAGAGATACTGATAAAAAAGGAAAAATATCTTCAAACGTATATGGAGGTAGAATTACATTAACCATCGAGTCTACAGAAGATACTTCTGTAATCGAAGCGATGCTAAACAGCCAGTTTAAATCTGTAGAAGGTAAAATCGTTTACAAGAAAACCGACGAGGATGCAAAAATGAAAGAAATAGAATTCAAAAATGCATACGTTGTATTTTACAAAGAAGCTTTGGATGTGAATGGGGATGTACCAATGACCATCAACTTTACGGTTTCTGCAGAAGAAATCATAGTAGGTAACGCATCGATTCATAATCGTTGGCCAGTAGCCTAAATATAAAAGGGGGCAAGTCTTTTTGACTTGCCCTTTTATCAAAATAGTATTTGTATCACCGTGGTATATAGCAATCTGATTGTATAATATAGACGATCCTGTTCATCACATCTTTGACGATATACCCAAAAAAATAACTTTATGATAGAACCAAAAACTACCCTTAGTATAGATGGAGAATTTCTTTTTAATTTTGAGAAAGTGACCCTTGACCAATCAATCAATGAGCATCATACCTTTGCTATCACTGTTGATTATGATAGTGTAGAGTCTCAGGGAGCTTATACCCTGGATAACTCCAAAGAGTGGCTTGGTAAGTCTGCGGTGATCAATTTTGATGATACCGAGTTTTTGGGAGTCATTACCAATGTAGAACTCAAGCATGATAATGGTTTTGATGGCAAATTGGTGGTGAGTGGATATTCTAAGACCATCTTATTAGAAAATGGCACCCATATGCATTCTTGGCTGGGTAAAAACCTAAACGCTATCATAAGTGATACGGTACAAGCAGCAGGGATCACCGCTCAGATCAATCCTGTTTTTGGCGCTACTATAGCGTATCAGGCACAGTACAAAGAAAACCATTTTCAGTTCATACAACGTATAGCCAAGCAGTATAATGAATGGTTATACTATGATGGCTTACAACTTGTTTTTGGCAAACCCACTCTAGAAACCCCTATTACTATAGAATATGGTGCAGATATGGATACCATCAACATTGCCATACAAGCAAAGGCTAGTGGGGGCACTAGTTTTTCTTATAATGCACTGGATGATACCAAGAACGAATCCAAAGCAAGGGGAGACGTTGCAGGGTTAAATGAGTTGGGGAGTTATGCTTTTGAGGCTTCTAAGGAGCTTTTTTTGGTCAATACCAATGAGTATTCATCAGCACGGGCAAAAGACAAAAGTGAGATTGATACTATTGTAAAGAACAAACAAAGCAGCCAGGTAGCAACCGCAAATATACTAAGTGGTACAAGTAGCAAACAAGGGCTTACTGTAGGCTCTGTTATCAAGGTTACCGCAGCACAGCGAGGTATTGGAGCTTTTGATGTAAAAAACTATGGGGAGTACATCATCACCAAGATTACTCATCAGGCTACAGGCTCAAGTGAGTATAGTAATGAGTTTGAAGCCATATCCTCTGGTGTTGAGATTCTACCAGAACCAGAAGTAGAAGTACCAGAGGCGCATCCACAATTGGCAACCGTTCTTAGTAATGATGACCCTGATCAAAAGGGGCGTGTACAAGTACAGTTTTTGTGGCAAAGAGCAGAGATGAAGACTTCGTGGATACGGGTGATGACCCCAGATGCAGGAAGCAGTGATCACCATGCCCAAAACCGAGGGCATGTATTTATCCCAGAGGTGGGAGATCAGGTGATGGTAGGATTTAGATATAACGATCCCAACAGACCCTTTGTGATGGGGAGCTTGTTTAGCGGTACTACAGGTGCAGGAGGACAAGATCAAAACAATTATAAAAGCATCGTTACCAAAAGTGGGCATACCATAGCGTTTAATGATACTAATAATAGTGAGAGCATCACCATTACTGATAAAAACAGCAATATTGTATTAATAGACACTAATAATAATAACATTACCATATCGGCAAATGAAACCATAACCCTACGAGCAAAAAACATTAATCTGGATGCCGAAGAAAATATTACTGCGACCTCAGGAAAAATGACAGAGATTCATGCAGGAGAAAATGTGATGGTCAATGCAGGGGAGAATATAGAGTTATCTGCATCAGAGGATCTTATAGAACATGCCAATAATAAGGAACTAAGCCTTACAGAAAAAAACACAATCATAGCCAGAGAAATAGAAAAAACCGCTGATAAGATACGAGTAGATAGCACCAATGAAAATCTAGAACTAGCTTCTGGCAAAGAGATAGATCTACAGAGTGGTGAAAAAGTACGCTTATTTTAATCATCAACTATGTTTTGGCCCACAAAGAAAAAAGTACCCCAAAAGATAAAATCAGAAAAAGATTTCTTACAGGAGTCTAAGGAACCCATCTGGCAAAATAAATACCTGCTAGAGATAGAAACAGAAGTGTATACGCCTGATCTAAGAAGAAAAGATTGGATTCGTAACCCATCTGATACCAAAACTACCTTATTATATGAGTATACGATAGCACTCTATAAACAAACGTACAATAAGTATTTGTTACTGGTAGATCGGGTATATAAAAATAAAAAAGATGGTTCTGGTCTATCAGTAATAGAAGAGCTGTCCCAAGTCATAGGCAGACATGCCAATGGTGTGATCTATCAAATAGATGCTACACAATCGGTGCCTGTTACTATTTATAATTATAAAGACTTGCTGCGGTTATGGCAAGAGGATAAAAAAATTATTGAAGAGTATTATACCGGCAGGCCAGCACAAGTATTGATGACGCTTACCGATCAAAAGATCACTGATCAAAACGGGTATACACAACTTCTGCACAAGGCATTTCCTAATGGCATTTTGGTCGATACGTTTTGTGCATACTACCAACCTACAACAACACCATTTATGATTTCTAGCCATGTATTGCCCAATGGTCATGTTACCGTACCGCTAGAGATCAAAACAAAAAGTAAAGAAGAGTTTAGGTATACCGCACATAACAAAACCTTGCTGGGTATAGATGCGGTCAAAGATATTTTTGCAGTCAAGCAGGACTTGATCGATCAGCAGTATGGCTTAGAAACCAGTCTACAGTGTAATATGACATTACAACCCGATAATCAGAGTTGGCATCAAGCAGATTGGATACTCGATATAGACTGTCAGGATGTATATCATAAACATATCCACCTTAAACTAACGAGATGTTAAAAAAATAAGAGGATGAGCAAAGAAAACAATCAAGAACAAGAAAATAATCAAGAACAAGAAAATAATCAAGAACAAGAAAATAATAAAGCAGAAGCTTCTGGTGTTTTGGTTTGCAAAAACGCAACCTGTAAGTGTGAGTTTGGGGGTCCACCTGCAAAACTGCAAGTAACGAGCCATCAAAAATACTATATAAACGATCCACAAGGGGCACAAAAACTAGTAGCACTAGACGAAGACAATCAGTTCTTACCCGCTACTTTTATCACCTGTACCAAGGATTCTCCTTATCAACAATGTAAATATGCACCCCAGCCGGGTATAAAGTGGCAAGGAACAGAGCATTTTACAGAATGCGATGATAAGCCTGTAGTATTAGACAGTTATGAGCTTACCTGCCCCATATATAATGGCAAAATAACAATAGTAAATCACGGGCAGACACAAGGCACCTCTTCTTCACAAGTTACACAAAGCAATCCCGACACCTGTGCACAATTAAGCGGATTACTTACAGAAACAGAGTTGGCAGAAGCAGCCAGAAAAGTATACCCTAGTGTCTCTAGAGTTGCTATAAAAGAAGCCATAAAAAAACAATATGGGGAGCATAAAAACAAAGCTTATTATCTGCAAGACAAGATTGTACTAGAGAGTGTACTATCCAAAAACAAAACCCAAAAAGCTTTGACCTGCTGGATTGTGTATAAAGGCCATAGTTTTGATACCGTATTATCTCATGCCAGAGATATAGGCGAAGTTTTTGAATTTTTGCCTACCCAACCTGGCAAGTATCGCATAGAGGCCTATGGATCAAGAAGTGCTGCCAACTTTGCTAATGGAGAAGATAGAGATGGTTTTACCACCAAAAAAGGAAGCACAGCTGCATATTCTAAAGTTGTACTAAGTGCTATACAACCCAAGCATGTTGCTTATATAGATATCACGGTAGAAAAAAACGAACTTGATCAAATATACTATACAGGACAAAAACAAGGGCATACCATAAAATCTAATGGTGTTACCTATAAAAATGTAGTGAACTGGAACACCCCAATAACATTTGATATCAAGCTCTTATATCCAGAAAAACCAGAAGATAATACCATACACACCTTTGATTGGACTATAAAAGATAGCGAAGGAACCGTAGTAGACATAGCCCCAGAAAATAACAAAAACCCTAAGCTGTCTCATACCTTTACTACACCCAATAACCCAATAGAAAAGTATACGGTCAGTCTTAATTATACCAATAGTTGGGGGGATACGAGCACCAAATCAATAGAGGTTACCTTGTTCTTAGAAAACTGGGTGAGTGCTATACAATGCAGTAAGGCTGTAAAAAAAATCAGACCCGCTACAGCCATGCCATCGTTTATGGCAAAGTTTAGATTAGATAATGCTAATGAGACCCAGCTCAAGGGGGTTAATTGGGTACTCATGTATTATGCCAACCTCAAATATGAGGACTTTGCCAAGTTCAAAAACAATACGGTAACTGTCAACACCCAAGACATCACCCTCGAAGAAGGAACAATAACCAGAACAGTAAAAAATGTAACCGAGGCAAAATACAAGCACCATATTGCCAAGGTTGATAATCTAAGCAGTTATAGAGGATCATCAACCCTTTTGCTACCTGCCAGTTATCATACTGCAAAAGGATTGTATGTTGTAGAAGCTTTTAAGAACTCTGCAAATGGTAGGGGATCAGACAGCTATGCCTTTGAGGTGACCGATAACCAAATCATCAGCCTAACAGCAAAAACCACGGCTAGAGTAAAAGAAAAAACCACCTTCAGCATAAAAGATTGTCTGTTTAGCCAATATATCCCAGATACAGATGGGGATATCCATTGGCAATACAAAAAAGAATCAGACAGTACCTATAAAGCCTTAAACAATATAGGTAAAAAGTGTACATTAATTTTTAAGACAAAAGGAAACTATCAGGTTAGAGCCTATATAAACGATGCTGCCAAGTGTACACCTTTTACCATCAAAATAGGAGTCGCCAAGATGCTTAGTTCTCAATGGATAGATGAAGACGGCTATACCTATGGTGATAGTGCAGATACCTATAAGATTAGTAAGTCGGGATTAGATCAACAGGTATATGCCTATGCAGCCCTAGAGGGGGTCGCCAATGAAAAAGTAACTCTGGATGTGTGGGAGGTAAACTCTAGACAAGAAGTCGTAAAAAAAGAAAAAGAAGTACAGGTAGATGGCAGAGGAATACTTAAGCATCCCATATCGATTAGTGATATAGAGGGGTTAGAAGATGGCAACCGTTTGGCCTATAGAGTGTATAATGCAGCAGGAAAAGACATCCATGCCGTTAGTAATATCTATAGTAATAAACTGCGCGTATCTGATAACAAGGAGGTCTTAAAAGCTTACTATACCGATAGTGGTGGTACCATCCTGACCAAATTTATGCAATACGGGCAACAAGTCACTTTAGAGGTCGTTACTCTTAACATGGTTGGGCAAGAATTAGATGTCGAACTATACCAACTCATCGACTGGAGTATTATGGATTGGAACGGAGATAAAAAAGCCATTGCCGGCACCCAACAAAAAGTAACGGTTAATAGTAACGGTAAGGCAGAACTACAATTTACCATCGATGATTGTTGGCAGCTAGAGTATGCCCAAGAAGATAAAGGCTATATGGAGATTATCCCAAAAGTCAATGGTAAATATTATGGTGGTTTATGGATTGCCTCTATCAATTATACCTACCGTCTTAAGGTAAGTCCCGAGGCAGAAAAACTAAACGTAGAAAAAAGCCCAGATAGTTGTAATTTGGTACAGGTGGAGAAGGTGCCGGGGAGCAGGGCAGAGAATAAAAAAGGAAGGTGTTCTAATTGTGATGCAGATATCACCTTAGAAGAAATTAAAAACATCTGTGCAGATAATAAGGGTAAGTGTTTGATTAAAGATTTGACGATGATCACTCAGGCGTTACCTTATCTAAATCAATATCGTAAAAAAGTAGGGATCAACACCTGTACCCGTAAAGCACATTTTCTAGCTCAACTAGCCACAGAGAGTAAGTTTTATAATTTACAAGAGAACTTTAATTGGTATTGGAAGTCACTCATTTCAACATTTGATAGCTATTTCAACCAATTTAATACACAAGCTGCCAAAGAAGCTAAAGCAAAAGAATTAGGTAGAGAAGAAAAAGATGGTGTAAATTTAACATTAGAAGAACAAAAAACACTGGCTAATGCTATATATGGTTCTAAACATCCTATAGGAAAAGGAGCAGGGCATAAGAAAGGAGATGGATGGCGTTATAGTGGTAAAGGGTTTAAACAGATCACTTGGAAAAACAATTACAAGTCAGTACAGGATTATTTTAATAGTAAAATGAAAGAAGATGCAGAATCTGATGTATCTTGGATTGATGATGATAATCCATACAAATTAAAAAATAATGCCAAGGATGCAATGACAAGTGCCTTGGCTTTTTGGGGATGGAAGATGATTACTCCAAGAGCGAACTACGCCGATGAGTATGCAGTAAAATCTGTAACGTACAGAATTAATGGAGCTTTAAAGGGATTAAATGAGAGAAAAAGATATTTTCTAAGAGCCAAAGACCAGTTAAAAATAGAAGAATGTCCTTTGTATAAAGGTAAAAAATGGCAAGAACAAGAATTAGGAACCGTTATCATAGTGTCAGGGAAATCCTATAAATATGGAGAACCAAAAAGTAATGGTGACAAATGGCCAGTATATAAAACTAGTGTATATAGACGTATGAGTCTAGAAAAATATAAAGAGTTAAAAGAGAAAAACAAACTACCTAAACCTGATTACATTACTTTTCTTACGCGAGATGCACATGGAAAGGAATTAGGAACAGATAAATATCCAACAAAATCAATACATCGACATGGAACTGGTAACGAAGTTCCTTCTGGTGAGCATTACTTGTTTAAAAAAACTAAACGCCAAATTTATAAATGGTATTTGGGAGACAAAGAACATTCACCTTATATAGAGAACGATGAAGGTGGAATTTCAAGAGGTGGAATTGCAATTCATGGAGGGTATCCTTCGGGATCTGTTGGCTGTTTAACAATACACTCAGGAACAGCTAAAAATAATAACTTAGTTGATGAATTTTATGCGAATGTACCTGATATAGATAATCTAAAAGGAGAAAAAAATAGAGATGTTAGAATAATTATAGAACCTCGTGAGGTAAAAGAAATTGGAAATTGGGGTTCTGGTGCAACAAAATATGAAGGTATAGTAATAGAAAAATAAAAGAATCATGAATAAAAGTAAATTAATCGTTATACTGCTTTTTATGTTCGCGTGTAAAAGCAATTCTGAAAATGATGATAATTCAAAGAAAACAATAAATAAGGAGGATACAGAAATGGCAATATCAAATAGTTATCGAATTAGATACACTTCCCAATCGGACATTTTGAATGCAAAAAAGTTTTTAACAAGAAAGGTCTACGAAATGCCAAATAATAAAGTTTTTAGAAGTAAAATAATTGAAAAATTCAAAATTGATATTGATACAATTGATGCTAAAATAAAAGACTCTATTATCTATGAAGAAGCAATTCTTGATACTCAAGTATCAATTGATGCGATAATGTATCCTGTTGCGTATAGGGGGAATAAATTTTTAACTCCTCTTGTTGAAGACATGATAGAAGATTTTTTTAGTGATAGAACAAGATTTGAAAATTTCCCACAAGAAAGAAAAGAAATTTTCTATCACTTTAATAATTGGATATTCAATGATGCAAAAGCATCCTTTGCATATTTAAAAAGTAAAAAACCTTGGACTTTTATGTATATGATCCATGATTATGCCTATACAGACAATGATGAGTATACCAATTTTATTCTAAAAAATCTAGGAGAAGAACGAGAAGCTCAAGAAGATATCAATGAAATGGTAATGGGTTGGGTCGCAGAAGAGAAAAGATATGGATTGCGGAAAAATGTAGTAGAAAAAATAGTTGAGTTGCAGCCTGATTTTGTTTTTAATATTGGTATGATTGTAAGCGATTTTGAAGAATACACAGTAAAAAGTAAAGAACTCAATCAATTTTATAGCTACGAAACCAAAGAACAAAAGCTAGAAGATTTTTCATATTTAATGAATGCACTTGTAGATCAAGGAATGGTAGGCATTCTTGATGAGCTATATAATGAGAATCCTATGATATTGGGGCTTCTTAAAAAACATGATTTTTATGGTCATAAATCTTTAAAAGAATATAGCCTTAAGGCTTATGGTCAGACTCCATATGATGAAGAAAACCCCAAACCTGTTTATGATATGGCCGTAATTAATGATCCAGATGGGTATACTAATGTACGGGATAAATCAGGGGAAGTAATCTTTAAAATTACGGATGGAGAGGAGTTTATGGTATCCAAATCTAAGAAAGAAATCATAGGAGAATTTTATAAAGAAGGCTGGTGGTATGTTTCTTTTAAAGGGGAAAAGGGTTGGATTCATAAGAGTAGAGTCACTATAATCCAAGAATAGTAGGGTATAGAATATGTAGTAGAACAGAGTGATCGATAGAGTACAAGGTTACTCTATTTTATAAGAGCAGTTATGACTATGATTGTAGGAGTATCAAGAACATTAAAACAACTGCATTAATTATATTAAAGAAATCATTAAAAAATAATAGAGAACACTATAGAGATTGTTGTCCTAGATACCTTTTGGATTAATCATAATATTTACATTTTGATACTACTATAATGAAAAACTATATTTTATTGTTGATGATATCATTACTCTTTTTTCAATGTCAAGGAGATGAAAAGAGAGTAAAAAAGCATTTGGATACAATACAAAAAAAGAGGTTTAATCCAAAAAATGAAAACATCAAAGATATAGAAGAGTCTTTAATTCCTATTGCAGAAGAGTTTTTAAAACAATGTAAAGATTTTACGCCATTGCCTTATAATGAGTTTCGTAAACAAGTAAAAAGAGTATATGGTATTGATATTGATGAATATTCAGATAATATTTTCCCGATGTCTTATAAGTTTATTCCAGATATTATTCTAAAAGAACAGCGTATCGTTATTGATGAAATGATGATTGAAGATAATACTCCAAACTATTTTTGTGAATATAATAAACTTGTATTTTATGAAGATGAAAAAATGATCCATATGTTTAAAAAAAAATGGAAAGAAGATTTAAGACATTTAGTACAACGTTATGGCTTTCATGATAATGAAATGATTTTATCTATTGGACTCAGCCAGATAGACTTTTTTAGTAAATCAAATTTAAAAGAGTTATTATTTGATTTTAATGGCATAGACAAGAAAAATACATTGAGAAAACAAATGTTTGAGAAAGTTTATGAATATACAGATGGTGATTTTCAAAATGTATATCTTCTAGATCAAATAGTTCTAGAACCCCAGCGCTATAATGAACCAGAAAAAACACTTGCTTTTATGATGAATACTGCTATTGATAGAGAGTTGCCAAAATGGGGATTGCCAGAATACATTTATGATAAATATCCCGAATATTTATGGAAATTGGAAAAAGCTAATTATTATGATCATAAGGTGTTAAAAGATTATAGTACAATAGTCTACGGCCAAACTCCAAAAGATGATGAAAATCCAAAACCAAAATATCAAAGAGCTGTAATTAACGATCCAGATGGTTATACTAATGTACGCAATATAAAAGGTGAAATAGTATTCAAAATAAAGGAAAACGAAGAGTTTATGGTCTCTAAAGAAGGTAAAGATTTGTTATTTGGCAATTCCTATAAAGAAGGCTGGTGGTATGTTTCTTTTAAAGGGGAAAAGGGTTGGATTCATAATAGTAGAGTCACTATAATCCAAGAATAGTAGGGTATAGAATATGTAGTAGAACAGAGTGATCAATAGAGTACAAGGTTACTCTATTTTATAAGAGCAGTTATGACTATGATTGTAGGAGTATCAAGAACATGCTGACATATCAACAAAGTCTAAGCCAACAAAAGTATTATCTATTAATGTAACGATAATCGATTAGTATGAAAAGTAAATTAATTGTTATACTGCTTATAGCTAGTTGTCAAAATCAAAAAGAGAATAGTGATATTTTTACTATTAAAGGAAAAAATGTTAGTGTCTCATTTTTGAATGTTGATTCTTCTAATACGAATAGATATGTAGGAGAGTATTATAAAGTTGAGCCCTTAGATAATGTAATTAAAATAACACCTGCTTTTTTAGAATCCGACAATTTGGATGGTAAAATATTTTTAATCAAATCGAGTATTAAAGAGCTAAAGTTAAGGTTAAAGTACAAATTTGATTATAATTTTAAGGGGTACGAAAAAAGAGATTTGTTTTTAGGCATTGAAAAGGATACTATTTTATTTCTTAAACCAAACGATAAAGGTCAGTATATCATCCCAAAGGGGAAAGTTTTATCAGAACAAGTGTTAAAACTTAATAACGTTAGAGCAATTCAAAAAGCACAAAAAAAGCTTAAAGATTATTATTCCGAAATAATTAATAATCCAGAACAATGGGGTGGGGATGATTCTGCAGATTTTATCAACGCTAAGAAATACATAGAAAAATCTATTGAGTATTCTAATCTTGATAGTTTGTTGACTAATAGAGATTATAAATTCTTTCAGCTTGATGTTTTAAGAGACAATGACGTTATAGAATCATTTGTATATACAAGAGATAAAATTGATAAAAGTAAGACTATTATAAACTCGTGGGATTGGAATTTTGATCAAAACAAATTTAATTTTACTTTAATAAAAGATAGTGGCGTAACAAATAATTATTTTGACAAGGGTTATTTATCAATCAAAAATGAATCAGGAAATAGAGTTTGGAATTCAAACTCTATTGTTAAGATTGCTAAAACAGAATCCCCTTATTCAGCTTTTGAAAAGTTAGTTTTCAATCGTAACTATTTTACAATCGAACAATTTGGAATTGAAGGAGATTTTATAACTTATGAGTACATTACATTTAAAAATGTAGACAAAGAATTTTATCTTTATAAATATGGAGTAGATTATACTAATAAAAGGAATCTTGATGATGACATTCCGACAAAAATATGGACTACCAATGATTTTGGAGAAATTAAATTTGAAGATGTAACAGAAGAATTACTTACGAAAGTAAAACAATCTAACCCTAAATAATTGTTACTAAAATTCTATAATAAATAAAGAGGTTGTATAGGTAATCTTTATTTTATAGTGGTGTGTCGCAAAGTGATGCTAATTATATCTATCGCCTTAAGGTAAGTCCCTAGGTAAAAAAACTAAATGAAGAAATTAATCATAGTGAGTCAACTAATTTTATTCCTATTAGCAAGTGGTTGTAAACCCAAAAAGCAAGATGTTTCAAGTTTTTCCTTTGAGTTAGAAGATTCTGACGAAACATATATAATGGACAACTGGAGTGAGGAAAAAAAACAACTATATTATTATAAAGTAAAGGAATTAATACTTGATGAGTTTAGTAAAAATAAATATATTCCAAATGTGAATAGTTTGTTTGCTATTAAAACTTTAAATAACCTAGGAATTGATATTAGTCATGATCTTTCCTATAAACATATTCCTTATCATATTTTTGAGTTAGATAGCTCTAATGGCTATAAGCCTAAAATTTTGGTATTGGATTATGGAAAACTATTAAGTTTTCAATCAGAACTCCCTCTTTTAGACTCTTTGAGTGTAAAACGATACAAGACAAGTGATTACGTAAAGCTTACTAAAGAAAGTCCTAATATAATTTTAAATAAATTAATATTCTCTACAGATGATGAATTATTAGATGAAATTGAAAATTCTGAAAGCATTGATGAAATAATGTCTTTCTTAATTTTTAATTTTCATTTTAAGAAACATAAAATATTATTTAGAAAAATTATCACAAAGGTTATTAATGAAACTAATAAATATAAACCATATGAATTAATGCAATTATTAACCTATAGAAAACAATATTCTTTAGATGAAATATTTGTTAAGGAAGTCTTTAAAATAGATACAGCAAAGGTTCTTTATCCTCATTTTATTAATGCGATTGATTTGTATAAAAGTAAGTTAGGAGAGGGGAAAACAGAAGAACTAAAAGCTAAAGTAAAAGATATTTATTATAATAGTAAATCGATCTATTCATTGAAAGAAATCATTAAAGGTTCATCCAATATGAATTATTACGTATTTGATTTTAATGAAGATAACTTTTCAGATTTGTGCTTTGTTGATTCCAAAAATAATATTTTAATTTATAAAGGAGTTTCAATTAATAACATAAGTCTTAGTTATATAAATAAATCTGCACTAACTATTTCTAACCTTACTTGTCCAAATCCTGCTTTTTCTAGGCTTATTGGTAAAGACAAATATTTTACTATCGAAAAGAATAATTGTAGTAATAATAAATTTTATTATGAGTACATCACTTTCAAATATATAGATGATCAGATTTTGCTTCATAAGTATGGTATAGAGTATACAGATAGACGAGATCCAGATAAGATGATTCCGACAAAAATATGGACTACCGATGATTTTGGAGAAATTAAATTTGAAGATGTAACAGAAGAATTACTTACGAAAGTAATACAATCTAACCCTAAATAATTGTTACTAAAATTCTATAATAAATAAAGAGGTTGTATAGGTAATCTTTATTTTATAGTGGTGTGTCGCAAAGTGATACCAATTATATCTATCGTTTTAAAGTGAATCCCTGAGTAAAAAAACTAAATGAAGAAATTAATTTTATTGTTGATGATATCATTACTCTTTTTTCAATGTCAAGGAGATGAAAAGAGAGTAAATAAACCATCAAAAGAATTACAATCGTTTTTCAATCAAAGTTTTGAGTTTAAATATAATGATGATTTAGAGGTATATAATTTTGATAATAAACTGGGATTGTATAGAATGGTTATAATCCCTAAAATAAAGGAACTACAAAAAAAAGGAGTGGATATAAGTTCAGGAAAGTTTGATCAAAAAAATAAAAGTAAAGCATTCAAAAATATAGAAGGAGGATTTGATACTTATAATAAAGTTATTTTTTATCATAAAATTGGAAATATTCTAAATAGATCTATTCCTAAAAAACTATCTCAATTAGAACTTTATGAAAGTGGAGTGGAAGAAGAAGAAATAGAAAAGTATGTCTTTGATACTATAAATGATAAATACAGTTTGTTTAAATATGATATCATAAAAGAACCAGAAATACAGATTTTCGTGTATAATGATCTAGAAAAAAAATGGATTTATGTAGACACCTATCATAGAATTTATGACGACAGAGGAATGCCTGATTTAGTTCATAAGGATCCATTAAACCTAGAGATAGCGGCAACAAGTAGGTGTTATATAAATAAATATCTTATTAACAACAACAAAATTGAAGATACTATAATGTATTATTCTCTTAAAGAAGAGAAAAGACGTTTATGGTATCTATATGAGAGCGAAAAGAAATAGAGTATGCAGATACAAAGAATAAATGAGTCCTGTATGATTCATATTTACATTCTTCATTTGTTGAGTCGTCAGTTTTAATAATTAAAAGGATAAAATGAAAAACTATATTTTATTGTTGATGATATCATTACTCTTTTTTCAATGTCAAGGAAATGAAAAGAGAGTAAATAAATTAGGAGACATACGCATTAAGCAAAAACAATTTATTAATAAAATAGAGAGTAGTTGTTCTAGCGATATTAATTCTGATTGCGTTCTGAAAATTATTGATTATGATTATGATAAAGATATAGTAGATAAAAACTTTTTCAGAAAAGAAGAGAGGTTTGTTGTTAAACTCGAAAAAAGAGAAGTAAGACAATCAGATTTTGGGGCGATAGATAAGCAAACTATATTGAAAACATATGTGGATAATACAGTTGTAGATTCATTAATTGTTTATAGTGTTTTAAATAAAGAACATGCAGTTAGTAAAAAAATGTACTATCTAGATTTTGATTTAAAGCTATGGATATTGGATTTTTTTATAGATGACGAAGGAACTTATGTTAATTACTGGAAGCGTTATGATGTAGATTCAATAACTGGAAGAATTAATTTAGAGGAGGATCTTATAAAGGAACGTTATCCAAAAGAAAATCAATATGCCAAAATAGAATATTCCCCAGAAGAGATTTTAAAAAGTTATTCTTTTGATATTAATAAAGATAAGAGTGAAGATAAGATTATAATATTAAAGTCTATCGAAGAACAAGGCAATGAAAAAACTTCTGATTCACAAAATTTTAGGACACTAGTTATTTATCTGCAAAAAGATAATAATATGTACCATAAAATCGCTCATACAATTCATACAATACCACTAAAAGAAGATGGTAATTGGGTTGATGAAGCTTTTAATATGGTAGATAAAACTGATAAAGGATTTGTTGTGAAAACTGTTTTTGCAGATAAAACAAATGAAGGATGGCTTAATGGATCATTAGAATTTTATTTCAAATTTGAGAAAGGTTTTTTATTCTTAGAAAAAGTGAGGAAAGAAGAAAGAATAAATGAAGAAACAAAGTTAACAGTTAAAACCAAGAAAGATTTTGGTATAATTAAAATAGAAGATTTTAATTATAAAAATTTTTAAACCTAAACTGTGAGATTTACTGCCTGTACCCGTAAAGTACACTTTCTAGTTCAACTAGCCACAGAGAGGAAGTTTACAAATATGGAGGAGGATTTTTATTGGTATTGGAAACTACTCATTCTAACAAAAGTATCTTTATGATACTCCCAATGCTTAGGACAGTTTAAAGATATTTTTAATTATTAAGAAGCGATTGATTTTTCGTAAAATAT
>CANMLS010000062.1 GCA_947498785.1 uncultured Aquimarina sp.
TCTCTTCTGCTAATCGTGCTGCTTCTGCTGCTGCCTCATCTGCTAATCGCTTCTCTTCTGCTAATCGTGCTGCTTCTACTGCTGCCTCATCTGCTAATCGCTTCTCTTCTGCTAATCGTGCTGCTTCTGCTGCTGCCTCATCTGCCAATCGTTTCTCTTCTAATAATCGTACCGCTTCTACACGTTCAATTTCTTTCTGAGCAGCTAATCGCTCTTCCTCTACCTTCTGCTCTGCCTCTACACGCTCAAGTTCTTTCTGTGCGGCTAATCGCTCTTCCTCTGCTTTCTCCTCTGCTTCTACACGTTCTAGTTCTTTCTGTGCAGCTAATCGTTCTGCTTCTGCTTTTTGTTCTGCCTCTACACGTTCAATTTCTCTCTGTGCAGCTAATCGCTCTTCCTCTGCTTTTTGTTCTGCCTTTACACGCTCAACTTCTCTTTGTGCAGCTAATCGCTCTTCCTCTGCTTTTTGTTCTGCCTGTTCTACTTCTAACTGCTGCTCAGCCAGACGTTCTGCTTCTGCTTCTTGTTTAGCTGCTTCTGCTTCTCTTGCCGCCTCTTCAGACGCTATTCTTTCTTCCTCTGCTTTCTGCGCAGAAACTTCACGTTCTACTTCTCTTTGTGCGGCTAATCTTTCTGCTTCTACCTTTTGTTCTGCTTCTTCTCCTTCTAATCTGCTTTCTGCTGCAAGACGTTCCCGCTCTATTTGCTGTTCTGCCTCTTCTCTTTGTAATCTACTTTTTGCTGCAAGACGTTCTTCTTCTTCTCTTCTCTTATTCAACAGTTTTACCTCTTCTTCTCGTTGTAGCTCTAATTGTCTTGCTGCCTCTGCTTCTTTTTCTCGAGCCTCTGCAATTGATCTTTCGAGCTCACTCATTGCTTTTTGCTCTCGGCTTCGTGAATCACCCTTTTGTTCTTGTAATTCTCTTATTAGTTTATTTTGTTCTAAAATTTCTCTCTTTAATCTTCTTATTTCAGAATCTCTTGCTTCATACGCTTTTTGAGTTCCTGTTTTAGCTTTGCTACTTCTCCTTCTTGGTTTTTCTCTTTCAAAATTATAGGCCAAACCTACTTCATGAGTTGCTCCAAAATTACTAGTATCTCCAAAACCTGTTTCATAAGTATAACCTACCGAAACATTAGAAGTGATGTTACCACCAATTCCGACAGAGGCTCCATAAAAACTGTTATATCCAGCCTGAGCCCATCCTAGTGCTGGTAGTTCTAAAATTACATTTCCGCCGTACCTCAAATTAGAATCTCCACCTGTATCAGATAGCATATTAACATATCCCATCCCTCTTATAAGTTTATCTGACCTTCTTTCTAATGGTCTTGTATACATAACATGACCTCTAATGGCCATATTATCGGTAAGTAGCTCACTAGATGTAAGATTGTACGCGACAAGATTTGCTGCAGAAACTCCAACATCAAAATCTAAATAATTAAAGTTTACACCTGGAGTTAATTGAAAAACAGAGCTATTTTCAAAATTAAGTATAACAGGATCGCTCACTTGGACACCACTATTTAATATTGTACTAGTAGCAGAATCGATATTAGATTTGATACCACTTTGAGAAAAGCCAAGATTCATACCAAAAGTAAGATTCATATCTCTATCTAGCTCTACATTATATGCAAAGTTGGCAACACCACCAAAGTATCTATAAATCCCTTCATTTTGCTGATGTAATCCAATAGAAACTCCTATTCTTTCATCAAAATTAGCGGTATAATTTATAAGATACGTTTGTGGGTTATCATTAAATGATGCCCATTGTGTTTTGTTATATATATTTAATGATTTTTTGTTCTCACGTACCAAAGAAAAAGTAGGGTTGAAATAAAATCGATTATATTTCACAAGATTATTCGTAGGAATATCTGTAGGAAGTATTCCATAGGTAATAGTATTTACATCCTGTCCTCTAAGAAGACTAAAGGATATACATATAATTATTAAAAGTAATTTTCTGACCATAAAATTATCTCATTACCGTTATCGATCCTTTTCTGACTACGGAATTATTTTTTGTTATTATATAATAATAAATAGGATCTTGCCCTGAAGATTTTGAATTTTCTGCTGGCCAATTATTTTGATAATTTACCGAATTAAAATCAACTTCTCCTCTAGAACTATAAATAATAACTTCTACATCTTGTTGGTTAAAAAGTGAGCTTGGTAATAACCAATTATCGTTAATACCATCACTATTTGGGGTAACTATATTGGGTACAATCTCTGAATTACCTGCTACTACATCTGAAATTGAAATAACTTCGGAATCAATAGTACAATCAGACAATGATATTGTAACAAAATATTGTCCTCTAATATCGGTTTCTATGGCACTAGTCCCTTGTCCTGTAATGGTGCCATCGTTTGTAGTACCATCCACTATTGTTTGATTCTCTCCATCAACGACTCTAAACCATTCGTACATATAGGTAGCGCTTTGTGGTACACTTAATGTTGTACTTTCACCAAATGAAATAAATGGAGGGGAAGCATCAATTACAACTACATCTGACAAAAATTCTACAGTCAATTCATTTGATCGGGCAGTATCTAAAGTGGTACCCCGTAAAGTTGCTTCCAATGTATAAACTTCACCTATATTATCTTGATTTACTGTAAATGTTGTTTCTGTAATTCCTGTAGATTGAGTACCCAAAAACCATTCAAAGTCAAACAAGGCGTATTGTTCTGTAGTAATAGGAACCTCTAAACCAGTAGAAGTGATCCCAAATAAATTCTCTAATCCCAAAGTACCTGTCTCTGCATCACAATCTAATAAAGTTGAAATCTCCGCTCGAAAACCAACAGGTTCAAAAACCTCTGTAATTGCCTCTAGCGTATCCATACAAGCATCATTGGCAAATACACTGGCAACATAAACTCCTAGATTGGTTACATCAATAGACAAAGCTCCCGGATCTGTAATCGGAAGCGAACTTTGAAAAACTATTCCATTCCTAAACCATTGGACCGTACTCCCGGCAGGAGGTGCATTTGTTCTAATCGACAACGTTAGCGTAGGTTGAGTAGGTAATAACATGATCAAAGGAGGTGGTTGGGTCAAGATATCAGAACCTAAATTAATCACCTCGACAGGAGGGTCTGTTAGTATAGAACACGTTTCTGAACCAATTACGTTGACTGTATACATACCAGCAAAATTACTTTGTGGTAAATTCAATACAAAATTATCACTATCAGGAATCAAAACACCGTCTTTAAACCATTCATAGGTAAATCCGGGATCCGTAACCGTTGTACTTAATACCTTAACATCACTAGGGCAAAGTTCTTGCGGTGAAGTTTCATTAATTCTTACCGTTGTGGTATTAAAATCTAGAACATCTATCGATCTACTATTACGTCCGCTGAATGCGCCATCACAAGAACCTACATTAAATTCAACAAAATATTTTCCAGTTTGTGTAACGTTTTCCAATGTCGAACTCAATTCTCCAGAAATAACAGAAGCATTAGAAATATTTGAATCGTTTAGATCAGCATTAAAATACCAAATATACTCTGAAAAATCACCTGGAGTAACAGTTAATGTTGTCGACTCGTCTGCACACAACGCTACTGCCGAAGTTGAGTTACTATTTGAACCTCTAAGCTGTATATCTGTATCAGTATCAAAATAATAAATAGGAATGTCTTCTCTCACCGCACTCACCGCACCTGTTGCTGGTACACTAATTCTTAAACTATAATTTTCTCCTCTGGATTCTGTTGGGATTGGAAATGAAGGAAATTCAATATCTCCTCCAGGACCAATTGGTGCAATTGTGGTAAATCTAGACAGAACAACAGCAGGATCAGCAAAAACACCATCTTCATCTGATAGTTCTAATACAAATTCAGTATTTATATTAAACACAATGTTGGCCTGCGCCACTGCTTCTCGATTGGGTGTATTTTGGTTAACACAAAGCATATTTGCCGTAGCCCCTCCTATTGAAAATAAGGGTGCAGATATAGGTTCACTTTGTGCATGAGCTTTCAATGAAGAAAATAGAAAGCCGATCACAATAGCAATTACTGATATGAGGTTAAGTTTTTTTTTCATGGTATCACACTTATAATTAAGGTGAATATTTAAAATTAACACTGCGATTTGGGGCGCTTGTTAATAATATTGTTAATATATTTTTTACCAAGACATAAAATTATAAATTAAATATTTATATCAAACTAAAATTCTGTTTTTTTTTGTAATAATTTTCTGACCTTTATATTATTGTTAAATACAGATCATAACTAATATTCTCTTAAAGCAAATTTAAATATACATAAAAAATTATTAATCAGCATTTTAAGTATGTTCAAAAAACCATTGTATATAGTGATAAAAGGTTAAAATATCCCCGATTTTTTGAACAAAAAAGTGATAGAAAATAAAAAAAAGTAAGGTGTATGTATGCAATTTAAATGCATTTTACAATAATTAAACACCTAGAGAAAGGCAACTTTTTTCGATAAAGTGTAAAAAATATTTTAAATTCCTTATGTTAAAACGGTAATATATTGTGTTAAAAAACCCATTTTAAATTCCAGAATATTGGCTTCGATTTTTCTTTTATTTCTAACAAAAAAATGAAAGAAATTGAATTCTTAGAGTCTTATGTTACTCAACCTAAAAATAATAAATTCTATTCAATTTTAACAAAAAATCAATTCAAATGTTTCGATACTTCTCCACAGGTTAATTACAAGTTCGAGAAGTATATCTAGAATAGTATATACCCACTAAAAAACTATTCTAAATATCGTCTATCAAATTAGGGACAAGCTCTTTTGCCCTCATTTTATTACCATAAAACACTCGAATTGATTATTCTGTTAAAGGATTTTCTTCAAATGTGGAACCAGTTATAGTATTATTTGCCTATAATAAACTTTTTAATAGTTTCTTTTCCTTCTTGATGAATTTTGACAACATAAAGACCACTTGATAAGGTAGAAACATTAATTTCTCTTTGTTTAGCAATTGTGTTAAATTCTTTAATAAGATTACCTTGCAAATTATAAATCGCTGCATCAAAATATTCGCTCCCTTCTGCTATAATTGTTAATTTTCCATCATTAATCTGGGTTGGAAATACAAGGATATTGTTCTCTAGCAGTTGCTTGTTTCTAATTTTTAATTTTTCGTTTTTGCTTAGGGATAATCTTACTAAAGGAGCGGGACAATTGAGACTAAACACAGTTGCTGGATCATCTACCCTCCATACTGGTCTTCTTCCTGAGCTTTTTGTGCTCGCTTCTGTAAGGTCTTTAACCTGGATACAGCTTAGATTAGTATTGGATATAGCATTAAGACCTCGTAAGTTATTAATTCCCGAAATATCTAAGTCTGTAAGAAAATTTTCTGAAACATTTAAAGACACTAGTCTAGTACAATTTGTAATATCTATTTCTTCTAAAAGATTAAAAAAACAACTCACGGTTATCAATTTAGTATTTTTTGATAAATCCAAGGTAACCAGATCGTTTTCTGGTATGTTAAGCGTTTCAAGATTGATAAATGCCTCAATTCCTGTTAAATCTGTTATACCAAGGAAAGAATTGATAGATATTTCTGTTATCTTTTCTGCATCACAACTACTAATAATACCATTCACCAAAGCATCACTATCTTTTCCTTCATCTACTAACCACTGTTCAAAAATAGTATCTGGTATAGAAACATCTGTACAAACAGGTTCTCCTGGATCGATATCGTAAACAAATATTTCTTCCCAAGTACCCGTGCCAACAAATGCATTATTCTCTGTGATCGCTAATCCAGATTTGGCCTCTACAGTTGCAAAACCATCTGAAGGATTTTTTCTTTCTACATACTCCCAGTTTCCCAAACTGTTTTTAGCTATTAAATGAGCAATTAAAAAACCCTCTGTGCTATCAAAACCACTAACCAAAGCATATGAATCGCTTAAAGCAACACCATCACCAAAAAAAGTATCACTAGGAGTATTAGAAGTAAATATCCCCTTTTCTTCCCAAACCCCACTTGACATATTTTTAGTATAGAAAGCAACATTTCCTCCATCAAAAGGAGCGCCTATTACAAGTTCATTTCCGTTTAATGCTACTGCATCTCCAAATCCTCGAAATGATGTATCAGGAACAGGTATTTTTGTGTCAGATTGCCATATGCTACCATTTTTACTATAGGTGTATACATCATTTTTTCTAAAATTACCAATTGTTATAATATCATCACTAATAGCAATTGGGCTACTTCCTCTCCCAAAATCGTCATCTAAAACACCATCATGTGGTTTCAAATCCTGAATAAATTCCCAAGAGCCCGTGCTATTCTTAGCATATACACTAACAACACCAAAAGCTCCACCTACAATAATAACATTCTCATCAATCGCAACATGTTGACCAAAACCAAAACTTTGAAAAGTGTCAGCAGGATAGTTTCTAAAAAGCACTTGTTTTTCTTCCCAAATGTCATTTACATTTTTTTCAAAAATATAAACAGCGCCAAATCTGTTTGAAAAATCAGGGTCAGCCTTATTATTTGCTCCAACAATAACAGTGTTCCCAGATATAGCTACAGATCCTCCAAAACCATCTTCAATAGTTACATCTGGCGGTGTTAATTTTTGTTTAAGAATCCAGGTATTAGCAATATTTTTTTCATAGACATAAACTCCATCACCTTGAAATGCTGAACCTATTACGGCATAATTACCGCTCACGGCTATTGTAGAACCAAATTGTTCTCCTGAACTCATTGGGCTTTGGATAATTATAGGCGGTTCTACTAATTGTTGACTAAAACAACTACACGAAATTAAAAAGAATAACATAAAATTTTTCATAATCAATAGGTTTTAAGGTTATTCCTACAAATCTATTAGATAACTAAAATAGAATAACTTATGTTTTGTTAATTTTTTGTTATTTAACAAGAATTCAAAAACCTGATAATCATTATTTTAATAATATTATTGCTTTATACTAATATTCACTATATGAATGAATCAGAAATAAATATATCGATAAAAAACACTATTAACCGTTATGATTTACTGTAATACCGTAAAATGATACTAATACCATCTAAACTTTGAATTCGATATCATAAAATGTTTACCCAATCAAGTTGAGCACATGCTTTTTTCACCTCAATTCAATTTCAGAATTGCAACTAAACCGTAACGATGCTATGCTTAATTTTTCTTCTTCACTGAAGTAAAAAAAAATCTTAATTTTCTTTTATACCGAATTCAAAGTCCAAATGGTATAATTTAGTTGATAAGAAAGCTAATGCATAAAACACAATCCATATAAAAACAAAAAACCCTCACTGAAATCTCAGTGAGGGTCACATATAGTATTGAATGAAACTACTACTCTTTTGTTTCTGTTTCTACAGCTGTACTATCTTTCACTTTTTCTTCAACGCTTTCTCCTCCATTTAGTTCATTTAGAATCTTATCTGTAAGGTCCAATTCTTCTTTACCATATAGAATCACTTTGCTAGCTTCTGTATTTCCATAAATATAAGTATATCCATTTTTCTTACCATAGTCTTCTACATAATCCATCACCTTATTAATGATAGAATCTATTTCAACCTGGCTACCTTGTTGGATCTGCTGCATTTTGGCTTGTTGTTCTTGTTGTAAACCTTGCTGCTTAGCCATCAACTCTTGCTCTTTCTTTTCTCTATTAGCTTTGGTCATAGATTTCTGGATCATCTGGTAACCCTGTACTTCAATCTGAAACTGTTTTGCTTTTTCCTCAAGTTCTGCTCGAACTTCATTATTACGTTTTGTCCATTTTTCTTGAGCCACTTTCATTTCTTTAAAATCAGAAACAACTTTAGTGTTATTAACAAAACCGGTTTTCTCTATTTGTTGATTACAAGAAGCAAAAATTAATACTGCCCCCGCAATCCATAAAATTTTTTTCATTTTTCAAAAATTTAGTTCTGAGCAAAAATATCAAAGTTCGGGTGATGTTATTCATTATATCTCCCCAAAAAAATATCATATAAGAAAAAACAATAGTATATATGGTTTCGATCCATAAAATCTATCGAAAACCATCGAAAATAAGCCGTTTTAACGCATTTTTGAAAAAAAGGAATACAAACACACCTTGTTTGTTCTAAAAAAGCAGAAAAAACACTTAAAACAGGAATTACATATTTTTTAGCACATAAATATGAGAAGAATATTCACCTGATCGATTTCCTTTGCTGTTAGAACGTAATCCCAACCAAAAGGCTTTTAAAAAATTCATTTTACCATTTTTATATTTTTCTGACAATAGAGAAACGTAAAAAGAATCAAATTTCATCGGAAGTGTTTTTTCAAGTATTAAATTATTCTCTTCAAAAAGTTTTTGTATTGCCGTTTTAGAAAAATGCCAAAGATGTCTAGGCACATCATAAGCTGCCCAAAATGATTTATAATAGGTAGCATCGTGTGATTTAAAATTAGGAACCGCAATTAGAATAAAACCATTGGGTTTTAAAAGGCGTTTCAATTCTATAATCTGAGCTTTTAGATCAGGTATATGTTCTAGAACGTGCCACATAGTGATTACATCAAAACTTTGTGAAGCCAGGCTTGTTGTTTCTGAGTGTAATTCAATCCCCTTTTTTCTTGCCAATTTTTTTGCTTGATCATTTGGCTCTACTCCTTCAACTTTCCAATTTCTTTTTTTAGCGGTATTTAAAAAATCACCTGTTCCCGCGCCAATGTCCAAAAGTGCTCCAGATTCTTTGTTAAGCTTAAAAATAAGTTTAGTCTTTTTGTTTAAGGAATAGCTCTTGATAATATGATATAATTTTTCAAAAAGAGATCGCTTGGCATCTGTATGAGAAATATAATCCTCACTTTCATAATATTTATGCAAGCTGTTTTCATTTGGTTTTGGAGATGTAATCAGCATATCATATTCTCGATCATAAAGTAATTGGAATTTTTCTCCAGAAACTGTATGATCTTTACACTCGATAAAAAAATCTAACGCTTTTTGTTTGTTCATTAATAATGAAAATTTAAATCAATTCTATTTTTGAAATTGTTTGCTATTAAATCGAAAATTCTGGTTTTTATCAAATTTATTCTTTTGAGGTGTCATAAACTTTGACCTGCAGGAGTTCGTCTATATTATTAGTCATTTCTATAGCCTTGTTGTAATCATTTAACTTTAGTATTGTAAAGTGGATATTATTCTTAAAAACCTAATCACCTATTTCTTAACTCTAGTTTCTTCTTCATCTATATCATCACGATGAACAAATGAAACAAAAACTGAAATATAATCTAGAAAATCTAAACTTAGATTAGATTTTCAAAAAACAATTCTAAAAAAAACAAGTAGCACTTCATTAATGAATTCCTTTACAATTTTTAAAGCTCTTAAACATCCCAGCCAAATCAATCCTATACAATCTTGTTTTCATGACATATCATTGTTCTATATATAGGCATAAAAATGTTCCACGTGGAACTATTTTTTAATTGTATCCTATATTTCTGTCTTCAAAAATTTACTCAGCTCATTAGCTACATTAAAAGCAATTTATATTTTTCTACTTATAATACATACAATTTCTGTTTTTGGTAAATAAAAGGGTTGCAATTTTACTATGTTTCTATTTAGTTCGAATTGCATTAATAGTACCTCATTCGTTATTTAAATTAAAAGTAGTTGAGTATCCAAACACACTCAATCATAAAAAGAAAAAGATCAATCTAAACAAAATTGATTTTTCAATACAGAAAAGAAATGCTATAGAAAGAATTCTTCCTTTTATAGGTTTTTATTGTTTTCAAAGTACATTATCCATTATCTACCCATATAAACCAAAAGCACAGAAATATCACTTGGTGATACTCCACTTATTCGAGATGCCTGAGAAACTGTTGCGGGTTTTATCTTTGACATTTTTTCCTTTGCTTCAAAAGACAAAGATTTCAATTTTGAATAATCGAAGTCCTTCGGAATTTTTAAATCTTCTAATCGGTTAAGTTTATCTGCATTGTTTTTTTCCTTCTCAATATACCCAGAATATTTAACCTGAATTTCTGTTTGTTCCAAAACTTCTTTATCCAAATTATTATCCTTAATATAATTCGCAATCGTATCAAAATGTTTTATGTCTTCTAAAGTAATTTGAGGGCGAGAAAACAACTTAAATAATTTTCCGCTTTGATTTATCAGAGATGATTTCTTTTCTTCTAAAACTGGATTTGCTACTTCTGGAGAGACACTAGTATTTTTAAAAAACTGAACAAAATCATTTGCTTTTTTCTCTTTCTCCTCCATTCTTCTCATTCTTGAATCTGAAGCTAAACCTATTTTATGAGATTTAGGTGTAAGTCTAAAATCAGCATTATCTTGTCTCAACAACGTTCTATATTCTGCACGTGAAGTAAACATCCGATATGGCTCTTCTGTCCCTTTAGTAATTAAATCATCTATCAAGACACCGATATAAGCCTCACTCCTTTTCAAAATAAAGGATTCTTGTTCCTTAACTTTTAATGCTGCATTAATTCCTGCCATTAATCCTTGTGAAGCTGCTTCTTCATATCCAGTAGTTCCATTTATTTGTCCAGCAAAAAACAATCCCGAAACTAGTTTTGTTTCTAAGGTATGTGTCAATTGTGTTGGTGGAAAATAATCATATTCTATAGCATAACCCGGTCTAAAAAACTTTACATTCTCAAAACCAACCACCGATTTTAAAGCTCTAAACTGAACATCCTCTGGTAAAGAAGTTGAAAACCCATTTACATAAACTTCCACCGTATTCCATCCTTCTGGTTCTACAAATAATTGGTGCCTATCCTTATCCGCAAAGCGATTAATTTTATCCTCAATAGAAGGGCAATATCTAGGACCAATACTTTTTATTCTACCATTAAACATTGGTGATCGATCAAAACCTTCTCTAAGCAAATCATGAACTTCTAAAGAAGTGTATGTCATATGACATGATCTTTGCTCAGTTAATGGCTTGGTTAAATCTGTATAACTAAATTTTTCTGGATTATCATCTCCTGGTTGTTCTATCATTTTTGAATAGTCCAAAGACCTTCCATCCACTCTTGGGGGTGTACCTGTTTTCATTCTTCCAGAATCAAAACCTAGATCAATTAACTGTTCCGTTATTCCAGTTGCCGCTCTTTCACCTGCTCTACCTCCTCCAAATTGCTTCTCTCCAATATGGATCAAACCATTCAAAAATGTTCCATTAGTAAGAACAACAGTCTTTCCTTTTACTTCTATTCCAAGAGAAGTTCTCACTCCTTTTATCTCACCGTTTTCTATCAAAAGACCACTCACCATTTCTTGATAAAAATCCAAATTAGGTGTCTGCTCTAACATCAATCTCCAATCTTCAGCAAAACGCATTCGATCACTTTGCACTCTTGGACTCCACATTGCAGGACCCTTTGATTTATTCAACATCTTAAATTGAATAGCACTTCTATCACTTATGATTCCACTATATCCTCCCAGAGCATCAATCTCTCTCACGATTTGCCCTTTTGCTATTCCTCCCATTGCAGGGTTGCAACTCATTTGAGCTATGTTTTGCAAATTCATTGTAATCAACAACGTGCTACAGCCTAAATTTGCGGCTGACGCCGCAGCTTCGCTTCCCGCGTGTCCTGCTCCAACTACTATAACATCATACTCTCTATCAAACATATTTTACATTCATTTGTTCCACGTGGAACATAATTTTTACCATTTCAAATCACATGTTCCACGTGGAACATCTTTAATAATAATATTAGAAAAACTATTAATGTTCCACGTGGAACATTAATAGTTTTTCATTTTCCTTAAGTCCCATAAGATTTTTTTCATCCTCTGTTTTGTCTTTGTATCCGCAAAAATGTAACACTCCATGTATCAAAACTCGTCTCATTTCTTCATCAACTGATACACTAAAATCAATAGCGTTTTCCCTTACTCTTTCTATAGAGATAAAAATATCACCGTTCAATTGATTACCCATTCCATTATCAAAACTAATAATGTCGGTATAGGTGTCATGGTTTAAAAAATCTTGATTTATTTTAAGTAGATAATCATCATCACATAAGATGAAATTAATCTCGCCTTCAGATTTATTTTCAGATAAAATCACCTGATTAATCCATGAAGATAGAGTTTCTTCATTATCCAATTTAAAATCCGTTTCGTAAAAGAAATTAATCATTGTCTTTATTAAAATACTCTTGTACCTTCTGTTTATAATCTTGACGCAAAGGTAATACTTGTCTATTTAATATTTCAGTAGTATTAAAATATTGCTTCGCCTTCTCTAACTGGTTAGTATTTTGGTTCCCAAACTGCACTTGATTAGTTTTGCTTTCTCTCTTTTCTTCCTCTCCCTGTTCAAATGTAGCATCCTCCAGCTTTAATAATTCGTGTTTAAGATCTAACATTTTTCCCAGTGTTTTTTCATTAAATCCATTCTCTAACAACTCCTGTTCTATTTGTTCCATTTTTCTTAGTAAAGCACTTCCTTTTTTATTCCCAATTCCTTCTTTTTCTATTTTATCTTGTAAAGCATTTCTTAACTCTTGCTGCTGCTTGTAAATTTCATATAACTCACCATTCAATTTTTCTTTTTGCTGCTGAGATTCACCGTCTCCACCTTCCTTATTACCGCTCTTTTTATTTCCATTTTTTCCTCCCTTTTTTTCACCTCCTTCTCCTTCTTTTTGATCACCGTTTTTCCCTTCTCCTTCTTTACCCTTATTCTCACCTCCCTTATTCTTTCCACTTTCTCCCTCTTTGCCTTCTCCTTTTTTATCACCTTGTTTTTTTCCCTTTTCAGTTCCTTCCCCCATTTTCTCATTAAGTTCTTGTTGCTTCTTTATAATATCTGGTAACTGAAATTCATTTTCTCCACTCTTTCCTTTGCTTCCAGAAGCAGACATACTATTCTGCATCTGATCCAAAGTTCTACTTAACAAATAAGCTAAATCATTAGAGCCAGTTACTGTGTATTGTTGATTAGCCGAACCTTGTACCACCTGATTTTCTGCCAAACGTTCTAAAGATTTATCTATATTAAATTCTATATCTGTAAGTTTTTGTGTAACACTCTCTGTTATCTGAGGTGTTCTTAATGCCAAAGCATAAAGACTATCATCTACATGAATAAAGTTCTCTCTTAAAACACTTTGCTTCTTTAACTTGGTAGAATAACTTGGGTTATCAATATTTATTCCTTTAAACTCTTTCATCAATTCTTCTTGCTCTATAGAAAAATCAACCAGATTATCCAAAATTTGTCTGAGCATTTGCATATCCTCTTGTTGCTGTTCTCCACCTGCCATATTCATCTGCATCTTCATTCCATTACTCATCTGCTTCATTTTCTGAGCAGCACTTTTTTGATTATTCTTAGCTTTTGGTTTATCTTTTTTCTCAAGATTTTCACTTGCTTTCTGTTGCTCTTCTTTTATTTCTTTTTCATCCTCTTTCTTCTGATCTAGATTCATCGGTTTCTTTAACCCATCATTCTCTTTTCTAAGATCATCCATTTGTTTTTGAAACTCTTCGAACTCCTTATTTATTTCATCTTGCTTTTCTTTCGTGTTTTCCTCATCTTTTTTCTCTGACAATTCCTCTTGTTTTTTAGATAACTCATTCAGTTCATTAGTCAACTTCTCATGCTTTTCTATTACATAATAGCGCTTCGTTAATTCTAAAAGCTGTTCTAAATTTTTCTTTAAATTCTTATTTTCTTTTCCTAGCTCTTCGAGTTTTTTAGTCAATTCTTCCTTCTGAATCTTATCTGCTAACTTCTCTATTTCTTCTAAAAGTTTTTCATTCTTTTTTAGCTTTTCTTCATTACGTTCCAACCTTTCTTTAAGAGCATCTTTAAAAGGTTCCTCTTCTTCTTTTTTCTCAAACTGATCCAGATTATCTTTTAACTTCTTAGAAAAATCCTGCATCATTTTCTCTTGCTGCTTTTGTCTTTTAAGAAAATCATCTAGTTTTTTCTTATCATTAAAATCTAATCTCTTCTTTTCCTTCTGAGTTTTACTAAGGCTTTGTAAGACCTTTTCTTGTTCTTTAAACTTGTCGAGTGATTTATTTAATCCTGAAATTGCTTCATTTTGTTTTTGTAACAGGGAATTTTCCCTCTCCTCTTTTGTTAATTGTCTAAAATTAAAAACCTGACTTTTTGTGCTTTTATAATTATGAAGAATATCATTATCAAAAACCTCAAAATAAAACTCATAATCAACCCCTTCTACCAAATCAATCTCAGCAGGAAAAGCATATATAAATTCATCAAAAACTGTTTGATTTATATCTAATTTTTTAATTTTTATATCTGCAGAATTCTCAACATCATAATATACCATTCTAAGTTTACTCAAACCATAATCATCACTTATTCTACCAAAAAAATAAATAGTTTGATTATCGACAGTATCCCTTTCTGATTTTAAATTTAGCTCTGGATATTGATCTTTTATGACATTAAGATTAAAAGATAAATTATCATAATGTTCCACGTTTTGATTAGATGTCGTAATCTCATAATCGAAATTAGCATATATACTTTTTTGATATTTAAATTTTGTATCGTCTTTCAAAAGAGAAATGATCGTGTCCTTGGTTTTTAACTCTACCTTATCTGTATTTCTTGTATTGACAATCCAATCTACTTTTGTTCCTTCAGGTATGGTGGCATTACCAGAACTTTTTAACACTTCATCTTTTTTACTTGTATAAGCTGGATAATCCAATTTCATTTCAAAATTTAATAAGGCAGGAATTGGAACAACAAATAAATCATACTGAATCGAATTTATATCATTAGCACTTATTACAAACTCCAAAGACTCTTTTGGTTGAATAAAGGTATACTCAAATTCTCCTACTCCAACATTTTTAAGAAAATAGATTTCATCATTATATTTAATTGTGGCATTATCAGGAATGATATCTCCTGTAGTTCTTACTCTAAGTATAAAATCTTTATTTTCAAAAGCATTTAGGTCGTTATTCACAATAAAAAACCTAAAAGGTGCTGGAGGTTCATAAGCTACTTGATAATTTACAACTCTTTCATAACTATCTGAAATCCAGTTAGTTTTATTAAAAGCAAATAACAACAAAAAAATTACTACTGGTATGGCCGCATATTTTAAATATTTACTGTTTTTCTTTAAATTAATAGCTAATTTAAAAGGGATAGGTCTTAGTTCACCCGATTTTTGTTCAATACTAGCGAGCAGTAAAGATGATGAAGATTTGTTTTCACTAAGCTGAAGGAGGTTGAGAAGTCTATCACTTACTTCAGGAAAGTGATTACCAATTATTCCAGAAGCCTTTTCATAATCAATACCTCTTGTTAACCTAAATAATCTAGCTAATGGTACTAGTATAAACCTAACAAATAAACCAAACTCAACTCCTATAAATAACCAAAACAATACGGTTCTCCCAAGACTATTTAACCATAAAAAATTCTCAATCAATAGTGTTATTAAAAAATACAGAACCCCTATTGCAAAAAAAAGGATAACTCCTTTAATTAATTCATTTACATAGTATTTCTTTATAAACTGTTCTAGTTTTTCCTTTATTATTTGAAAATTCTCCATATTATAAGCCTTCAATACGCATTAACCTCTAAATCTACAATTTTATTTTTAATAGAATTGTTATATTTATGATAATTCAATCCGCTAGAATATAAGTCGTTATGAAGGATCTCAAATACATCTGTGCTTATACTATACCTATTATGGCTATAATTGGTCTGTGGTTGCAAGGAATTTATACTTTTTTGACTCCAATTTATGCATTTGTATTTATCCCAGTAATAGAGTTATTTACACCCTCCTCTACCAAAAACATAGATCAAAAAACTAAAGTATCTATCCTAAAAAAAAGAGTTTTTGATTGGATGCTTTATCTTAATTTACCTATCGTATACTTTATTTTAATAATCACTTTATATACTACATCAATCATACCTCTAGAAATTTATGAAATCACAGGAATTATCATTTCTACTGGTATTGTTTTTGGAACAAATGGAATAAATGTTGGACATGAATTAGGACACCGGTTTACCAAAGAACGGTTTTTTGGTAAAGCACTTCTATTACCTTCTTTATATTTGCATTTTTATATAGAACATAACTTCGGTCATCATCAAAAAGTAGCTACAAAAGAAGATCCTGCCACTGCAAAATATAATCATCCTGTTTATGTATTCTGGATTACGTCTACGGTTGGACAATATATTGGAGCATGGAAAATACAATTAGGTCTTTTGAAAAAGAACAACCACTCTTTTTTTTCTATAAAAAACGATATGTTTTGGTATCTAATCATCATCTCTGCTTATCTGGGAATAGTCCTCTACTTCTTCCAAACTTTCGGGTTACTAATTGTGATACTAAGTGGAATCGTTGGTTTTTTACTTCTAGAAACCATAAACTATATAGAACACTATGGTTTAGTTAGAACTAAAACATCATCTGGTCGTTATGAGCGTGTACGTGAAATACATTCATGGAACTCTAATCATACCCTAGGAAGAATTATGCTATATGAACTTACTCGTCATAGTGATCATCATCATAGGGCATCCAAAAAATATCAAATTCTTGATCATCATAATCAAAGTCCACAATTACCATTTGGGTATCCAACATCTATGGTGTTATCTCTGCTCCCTCCTATATGGTTTTTGATAATGAATAAGCGTGTTCCACGTGAAATGAAAACTACATCAAAACAATAAAACAAATTATTACTTATCCCACAATTCATTTTAATAGCCTATTTAAGATTGTATCTTTGTACTTTTAAAACACATCATCATGACACAAGATATTAGGGTACGTTTTGCGCCTAGTCCAACTGGACCCTTACATATAGGAGGCGTAAGAACAGCACTATTTAATTACCTTTTTGCAAAACAAAATAAAGGAACATTTGTGCTTAGAATTGAAGATACAGATCAAAATAGATATGTTCCTGGTGCAGAAGAATACATTAAGAACGCACTAGACTGGTGTAATATTCCTTTTGATGAAGGACCAGGAAAAGATGGAGGACTAGGACCTTATAAACAAAGTGAACGGAAAGACTTATATAAAAAGTATGCAGATGAATTAATCAAAAACGGGTCTGCATATTATGCTTTTGATACAGCACAAACCCTAGATGCTCATAGAAAAGATCATGAAGCCAAAGGAAAAACCTTTATCTATAATCGGCATAATCGAGAAAAACTAACCAATTCATTATCCCTTTCGCAAGAAGAAGTCAACTCTAAATTAAATTCTGGTGATTCTTTTGTAATCAGATTTAAATCACCACAAGATGAAACACTTCTTCTTACCGATGAAATTCGAGGTGATATAAAAATTGACACGAATATTCTTGATGATAAAATACTATTTAAAAGTGATGGAATGCCAACTTATCATCTTGCAAATATAGTAGATGATCATTTAATGAAAATCACACATGTTATACGTGGTGAAGAATGGTTACCATCTTTAGCATTACATGTATTATTATATAGAGCATTTGGTTGGGATTCTCCAAAATTTGCTCATTTGCCTTTAATCCTAAAACCTGTTGGTAAAGGTAAATTGAGTAAACGAGATGGAGATAAATTAGGGTTTCCTGTTTTTCCACTTCAATGGGAAGATCCGAAAACGCAAGATGTTTCTTCAGGATATAAAGAAGATGGATATTTACCAGAAGCTGTTGTAAATATGCTAGCTTTTTTAGGTTGGAACCCAGGAACAGAACAAGAATTATTCTCTCTTGAAGAACTAATTAAAGAATTTGATTTAAAACGTGTTAATAAAGCAGGAGCCAAATTTGATCCAGAAAAAACAAAATGGTTCCAGCAACAACATTTACAAAAATTAGATAATACAATTATATCCAAACAATTTGAAGTTCTACTTTCTGATAAGAATATTACCACAACATTAAATCTAAGTACCATAATTGAAACTATTAAGGAGCGTGCAATATTTATCAAAGATTTGTGGAATTTGACTCATTTCTATTTTTTGTCCCCAAGAGAATATGATTCAAAAGCTGTTAAAAAAGCATGGAAAGAGGACACCCCTATTCTTATGCACGAGCTCACAAGAATACTTAATGACATTACAGATTTTTCTGAAGATAACATTTCTTCGATTGTAAAAGGTTGGATTACTGGTAAAGAAATAGGATTTGGAAAGATTATGATGCCATTACGAATTGCTTTGGTCGGTTCATTACAGGGTCCAGATCTTTTTCAGATCGCAGCAATGATTGGTAAAACAGAAACTATTGAACGTATAGAAAACGCCATAGAAATAAACTAAAAAAACATAAACTAAATCACTCTGCACTTTCAGTGCAGAGGTTTGGTTTTATTAGGGACTAAAGTCCCTATGCCCTATTCCAATATAAAATTGGAATCATCACTATCATTTTTTCTATGGTGCTCTAAATACTCATTAACCATTTGATCGGTAACATTTCCTGTGCTCCAAACACCATA
>CANMLS010000063.1 GCA_947498785.1 uncultured Aquimarina sp.
GATTCTGCAATAGAAACCACATCATAATCTATAGAATTATAAGTTACTGTTTCTGGTATCGTTACAGACCCGCTATAGCATCCTGTTTTTGCCATAACCTCTACAGTAGTAGTTCCTCCTATAATCTTATAAGCAATATCATCTACGATAAAAGAATCATTCTCGCTACTTTCATCAATAGAAGTAATAGGGTTAAAATCTTGCCAGAACCTAGTTGCTTTATATGCGTCCTCACTACCACTTGGAACATATAAGGTTATTGACGATAGATCCAAGAAGAAAAAGACAGTTTCATTTATTAGTAATGGCGTTGTTTGTTTTACAGTTACAGCACTTAAACTTTCACATCCTCTAAAGGCACTATTTCCAATAGAAGTTACAGAACTTCCTATACTTACTGTACTGAGTCCTTCACAATTGTTAAACGCTTGTCTTTCTATAGTGATTACTGAATCAGGAATATCTATTGAAGTTAAAGCTTCACATCCAGAAAAAGCTTTCTCTCCTATAGAGGTCAATGAATCTCCAAAATTCACAGTACTCAAACTTGTACATTCTGAAAATCCTTGAAATCCTATAGAAAGTAATGAATCTGGTAAATCTACGGTTTCTAAACTACTACATTGAGAAAATGCTGCAAATCCAATAGAAGTCAAGGAATTTGGTAAATCTACGGTTTCTAAATTAGTACAACCTCCAAACGTAGCTTGTTCAATAGAAGTTACTCCTTCTGGGATAGCCACTGAAGTCAATCCTGTACAACGCGTAAATGCAAATTTTCCAATAGATACTACTGAATCTGGAATAACTACTGAAGTTAACCCGCTGCAATTATGAAACGCTGAATTACCAATAGACACTACTGAATCTGGGATAGCTATTGAACTTAATCCACTACAATTACGAAATGCAGGTTCTCCAATAGAAACTACGTCATAAGTTCTAGAATTATAAGTCACTGTTTCTGGTATCGTTACAGCTCCACTATAACAATCTTCTTTTTCTGTAACTTCGACCGTTGTCGTCCCTGATATGACCTTATAAGCAATATCATCTACAACAAAAGAATCACTTAATTCTCCACTAGTAATAGGATTGAAATAATTCCATACGTCACTAGCTTCATAAGCAGGTACACTGCCTTCTGGAACGTATAAACTTACCAATGATAAGTCTATTTCCCAAAAAACCCTTCTGTTTATTTCTACAGGTGTAGCATTCTTTACTGTTACTGATTTTAGATTTCTACATTCCCTAAAAGCATAATCGCCAATAGAAACTACAGAACTTCCTATAATTACTTCAGTCAATCCATTACAAACAGAAAATGCTGATTCTGCAATAGAAACCACATCATAATCTATAGAATTATAAGTTACTGTTTCTGGTATAGCTACAGATCCACTATAACAATCTTCTTTTTCTGTAACTTCTACTGTGTTTGTTGTTGTTGATGTGACCCTATAAGAGATATCATCAACCGTAAATCTTTGCGCTGATAGCATATTAATGCCGATCAATGCAAAAAAAATTAGTAAGGGGTTTTTCATTATTTTAAGTATTTAAAAGTTAATCTAGCGAAACTATATTTATCTGATACATTATCATAATTAATTTGGTGAAGTAGAATATTTGTATGGTGAATTCATCTATCTAAATGGTAAACAAATTTTGTTCTGAAAATCCAAAAAAATTATTAGTAATAACAAACCATAGAAGACAAAAGGCTTAACCATAAAGCTATAAAAATCATTCTATTTTTTTCATAAAACATCCCAATACTCATAAACACCTGATACAGAAATTAATCCTCAAAAAAGCTGAGTTTGTTTAAAAAAAATGAAAAGAGGTTATGATTTCTTACATACAAAATCAATAAAAAAAGAGTCTTATAATTCAATTCTCAATATAAATGTTTGTATGTTTCAAATAATTCTATAATAAATAGAGATTTATATTCAAGTTTAGGAAATAGACAATTTCTAATCGAGTAAAAACATACCATGTTTGTGGTACATATGTAAAATAATAATTGCTATTATAGTATCGTTGTAAAGCATCCTCATATCAGAATCCGATGAATTCCTCAAGTTAATGAAATACAAAAATTAATCTTAATGTTAGTAGAAATTGATAAGTTTGACATTAATCGAGATTAAAAAATGAATCTATTTATTACTCATGTCTTATCAATCAAAAAACGACAAATAATGGAAATAGATTGATAAATTTTCAACTTTTGAGGTTCTAATTGGATATTATAATGATGTGATTATCGAGAAAACAGATTACAACTCATAACATTTCATATAAGCAATGACCATAAAACATTGTACAATCCAAGATTACTTATATAATTCACAAATACCAAACACTACAAAAACTCAAACAATGAGAAATTACTATTATATATTTTTAACATTAGTATTGGGACTATTACTAAATGCTTGTAATACTAGAAACCAAAAAGTAAAAGATAATGAGTCTCCAACTGTTGAAACTATTCAGTATAAAAATTTAGAAATACCTAGAACACAAGTAATCCCTATCAAAGATACTCAGTCTGACAGGCAATATGAACTTTATATTAAACTACCTGAAGGATATTCAGAAAACAATGACATCAAATACCCTGTGCTCTATTTTACTGATGCAATGTGGCACTTCGAAATATTATCTGGTTCTACGGAGTATCTGATGGAGAACATTATTTTGGTTGGAATTTCCTGGCAAAAAGACATAAAAAGCACTATACCTCATATCAGCAGGTTTGGGGATTATACCATGACAAAGTCCACTAATCCAGAGCATCAAGCTAAATATCAATATGGGCAAGCCAGTAATCATCTCAATTTTATTCGTAACGATGTAATTAAGTATGTTGAAAATAATTATCAAACTGACCCTAATAACCGTAGCTATTTTGGTTATTCGCTTGGTGGGTCATTTGGGGCATACATATTATTTACACAACCAAATACATTTAAAAACTACATTCTTGGTAGCCCAACAACTTTATTTGACAATTCATATATTTATGAACATGAATCCATAACGACTCTCAAACAAAAAGATTTAAATGCGAATATTTTTGTATCGATTGGTGCCATGGAAAACGAAGACATGATTGAACAAGCTAAAGGTTTTATTCCTATGCTGAAAAGCAAAAATTATACAAATTTATCTTCTAAGCTTGAGGTTATCGAATCTGCCGACCATAGCAGAGCATTTCCTATGACCGCATTACGCAGTATGTATTGGTTATCAGATTTCACAAAGTAATAACTAGGTGATTGGGATTATGAATATTATATTGATAATTAATAAATCTAACAAAGAATTGTTAAATTGGATGTATGGATATAAAAAATTATACCAATTTGTAATTTGTTAATGTGTTCTTCTGGATGTAAATACAATTATCAGTAGGTAGAAAAAATGATGAAGAAGCGTATTTTATCAATCTTAAATAATTATATTCAGAATAAAAAATACTCAACCTAACAGTTTGTTTAATAAATTTTATGCCTTCTCCCATTAAAACCTATGAATTTGTAGATCGATCAAATGATCAGATGACTTTTGATATTAAGAAAACAGAAGAGATTTATGAAGTAAACAAAGGTAAATTAGATGAACCTCATCGTCATAACTTCTATACCATACTCTTCATCAAAAAAGCTAAGGGAATACACACAATAGATTTTACCGCCTATGATTTGAAGGGGTTTCAGGTATTTTTTATAAGTCCTGGACAAATTCATCAAGTAGAAGAAGAACACAAATCTAAAGGTTGGGTAATTACATTCTCAAGTCAGTTTTTAACCGAAAATAATATCGGCCACCATTTTATTGAAGATATTAATCTTTTTACAGATTATGGAAAATCACCTCCTTTACCTTTAAATTCTGAACAGATAGACATATTAGACACATACTGTAATCAAATCCATAGTACCTTACATTCTCATACAAAATTCAAATATCATGCTTTGGGGGCATTATTAAAGCTATTTCTCATTTCTTGTAATAACATTTGTACTCTAAATCAAAAAAATATTCAGCAGATTCATGCTGGATCTACAATATTAAAAGATTACAAAGTATTAGTCGAAAATCATTTTTCAGAATGGCATTTAGTTCTTCAATATGCAGAAGCATTACATGTAACACCCGATCACCTTAATCGAACTATAAAATCTTTAATCGGCAGAACAGCAAAAGAATATCTACAATCTCGTATTACAATTGAAGCTAAACGAATGTTATTCTTTTCGGGTCATAGTACCAAAGAAATTGCATATACACTTGGATTTTCAGAACCATCCAATTTTAGTAATTTTTTCAAAAAATGTACAGGAATTTCACCTTCTCAATTTAAAAAATGATTCAATATCGGATTTTGATATGACTACCTCGTATTCTTATATTCTTTTTATGTCTAAAAAGCACCAGTTTTGTAGTGTAAAAAAATAATCATCACATAAAAATGAAAACTACAGTACATAAAGCAGAAACCAGAGGAAAGGCAGATCATGGTTGGTTACAATCTCATCACTCTTTTAGTTTTGCTAACTATTACAATCCAGAAAGAATGAATTTTGGTGCTTTACGAGTATTAAATGATGATATTGTATCTGCAGGAATGGGTTTTGGAAAACATCCTCATGATAATATGGAAATTATCTCTATCCCATTAGAAGGAGATCTAGAACATAAAGACAGTATGGGAAATACTACAGTCATAAAACAAGGTGACATACAAGTAATGAGTGCTGGTACTGGAGTTTTTCATAGTGAGTATAATAAAAATAATAATGCTCCTGTAAAATTTTTACAGATCTGGATTATCCCAAATCAAAAAAATGTAGTACCACGCTATGATCAAATTACATTACAAAAAAATGAATTAAAAAATCAATTATCACAAATTCTCTCTCCTAGTTCTAAGGATTCTGGGGTTTGGATACACCAAAATGCCTGGTTTTATATAGGAGAATTTGAAAAAGAAAATTCTGTATCCTATGAATTAAAGGATTCTAATAATGGAGTATATGCATTTATACTTGAAGGAGATATGAGTATAGAAGGACAAAATCTGAACAAAAGAGATGGATTTGGTGTCTGGGATACCACTAAAATTAATATTACCGCAGATAGCGAATCCAAAATATTACTAATAGAAGTAGCAATGTCAGTTTAAAATCATTAATGATGGAATAAATAAAAAACCTAAAATGGCGATATGCCACCAAAAAATTTGATCCAACACAGAAAATTTCTGAAACAGATCTCGAAAAAATTAAGGAAGCCATTTCATTATCCGCTTCATCCTATGGATTACAACCTTATACTGTTTTAATTATAGAAAATCCAAAATTACGCAAACAACTACAATCTGCATCTTGGGGACAATCCCAAATAGTTGATGCATCATAACTAAAGACAGTAAAAAGGTACGTAAACCTATTTCAGAATTATTTCAGATATTATAAAATATTGAGGTAAATAAAGAGGCCTAAATTTTTTCTCGTTTAGACCTCTTTTATGATATAAATTTCATCTCTGGTTTACATTCGGTAAAAACACATAAATAGTAGGTTCTTTTTAGAAGTAATCATCAACAAAACCATCAATCATTGCTTTATAAAACGCTAAAAATTATAGGATTATTTTTTATTATTCAAATTACTGGTAAGAATATTGCTTTTACACTTCATAATTGATATGATTCATAAGAAAACATTATCTCAAATGTGTTATTCGCAAAAATGACATAAAAAATGTTTCAAATATTACCATATCGTTAAATAATACGTTCATTTTAACTAATAATTAAGATAATTGTTTTTCAATAAAATGATTCAAAAGTTGAAGAATAATTATCTTTCCCCTTTAAGTCATTGAATAATTCAAAACATCCGCCTTCATTCAATTAAAAATACTTCAATTTTATTTTTTAAACTTTCTTTTTTTGGAAGAAATTAGTTAGCTAAACTTTAAGATTTTATGCAGTTTTTTTAAATACATTTGCCTCCGACTTAAACGAATAAAACTCAATATAATGATCAAAAAAATATCACTTCTAATCGTTGTTACTGTTATTCTTTTTTCATGTGAAGAAAAATCTTTTGATGCAGCAGTTCCAACTCAAGAAAACAACACTGAAGAAGTTCCTACTACAGATTCTAATCCAGATGAAATCATTGATACTAATGATGGAAGTACAATAAAGTAATTTACCACAAACTTGCCTAACAAAATAAAATTTATAACGATGGTCAAAAATTTATTACTTCTAATAGCAATGGTAGTAGTTTTGTTTTCATGCGAATCCGAATCATTAGAAGAAAGTGTTAACATAACTGAAGACATTCCTCAGGAAAATCCTGAAATCGAACCAGAAAAAATTATTGACACCTATATAGAAAATGATGGTGGTTTAAATAATTAAGACAAAAGAGAAATACTTATTTCTTTTTAACAAATAGTTTTCTTAGCAATTAGAGTTAGCCAAAAACATAATAGAGAGTCTACTATTTACAGAAAAGAAGCCAAATGGCTTCTTTTTTTTATTAGAAATAAACGTATGTTTTTAAGTCAAAAAACAAAGTAAGATTTATGCAGGCTCTCCGTATAAATCAAAATCTTCTGCTTCATATATTTTGACTGTGGTAAATTCTCCTGTTTTAAGATAGTGCTTAGATGCATCTATTAACACTTCATTATCTACATCTGGAGAATCAAATTCGGTTCGGCCTACAAAATAATTGCCCTCTTTGCGATCGATTACTATTTTATACTCTTTACCTATTTTTTGTTGATTTAGCTCCCAAGAAATTTGAGACTGAATCTCCATAATTTCATTTGCACGTTCCATTTTCACCTCCTCAGGAACATCATCTTCTAGATTAAAAGCATGTGTATTTTCTTCATGTGAATACGTAAAACATCCTAAACGTTCAAAACGCATTTCTTTTACCCAATCTCTTAATGTTTCAAAATCTTCTTGTGTTTCTCCAGGATATCCAACAATGAGTGTCGTTCGGATTGTCATTTCTGGAACTGCATCTCTAAACTCTTCTAGTAACTTTGTTGTTTTTGCTTTAGTTGTTCCCCTTCGCATCGATTTTAATATTGGATCAGCGATATGTTGAAGCGGAATATCAATATAGTTACATACTTTTGGCTCTTCTTTCATTACCTTAAGTACTTCCATAGGAAACCCAGTTGGAAACGCATAATGTAAACGTATCCATTCAATACCTTCTACTTTTACCAATGCTTTTAGTAAATCTGCCAGTTTTCTTTCTCTATAAAGATCCAAGCCATAATACGTCAAATCCTGAGCGATAAGAACTAATTCTTTAACTCCATCGACAGCTAATTTTTCTGCCTCGGTTACAAGCTCTTCAATTGGTGTTGATTTATGCCCTCCTCGCATCAAAGGGATTGCACAAAACGAACATGGGCGATCACACCCTTCTGCTATTTTAAGATATGCATAGTTCTTTGGCGTTGTGGTTAAACGCTCTCCAATTAGTTCATGCTTATAATCTGCTCCTAAAGCCTTTAATAACCCAGGAAGTTCTGTTGTACCAAAATATTTATCCACATCTGGAATTTCTTCTTCTAAATCTGGTTTATATCTCTCGGATAAGCACCCAGTTACAAAGACCTTATCAACCGTACCCTGCTCCTTCTTTTGCACATACTCCAAAATAGTGTTTACAGACTCTTCTTTTGCATTTGCAATAAAACCGCAAGTATTAATCACAACAATATTACCTTCTTCTTCATGAACTACCTCCTTGTTGTTCGCACGCAATTGTCCCATCAATACTTCACTATCATACACATTCTTACTACAACCTAATGTGACTACATTGATTTTGTTCTTTTTTAATGTCTTTGTTCTCATATATTCCAGATAAAGGTCTGCAAAGATACGAGGATTAACTAAAGATCACCCTATAAATCCAATAACTCTGAATGTTAAGCGCTCTCTTTATTAAACCTTTTGTATATTAAAGAGTCTAAATCTGCAAAACCTCTTCTATCTATGAAAAAGATTACTATATATAGTATGGCTATTATATTGTGGATGAATACCTCTTGCTCTAATAATGAATCTTTGGATCAGACTACTGATGAAACTATTATTACAGACTCTGATACTACCAATACTAACAATCTGTATTTTCCCCCAATAGATTCTGCTATTTGGGAAACATTATCAGTTCAGGAACTTGGATGGAACACTAATAACGAACAACCTTTATATAATTTTCTTGAAGCAAAAGGAACAAAAGCATTTATTATTCTAAAAAACGGAAAAATAGTTATAGAAAAATATTTTAACGGAGCCGCTGCAACTGATATTAATCCTTGGTATTCTGCAGGAAAAACACTAACAGCATTTACCGTCGGAATTGCACAAGAAGAAAACCTACTAGATATTGATGAACCATCTACTAACTACCTAGGCTCTGGATGGGCAAATATCTCTATAGAGCAAGAGAATGCTATCACAATAAGAAACCACCTAACCATGACAACTGGTCTGGATTACACAATTACGAATCAAAATTGTACTGATACTGACTGTTTGACTTACCTCAATGCTCCTGATAATTTTTGGTATTATCACAATGCTACTTACACCTTGTTAACTGATATCATTTTCAAAGCTTCTAACCAAGAATACAATGTATACTTTGACACTAAGCTAAAAAGTAAAATTGGTATGGATGGTGGATGGATAAAGCTTGGTTTTTCTACTATCTATTATAGTACAGCACTAAGCATGGCGCGTTTTGGATTATTAAACTTAAATAAAGGAGCATGGGGTTCTACTAAAATTCTTAATGACATGGATTATTTTTCTGAAATGACAACCACATCACAAACATTAAATCAAGCATATGGTTACCTATGGTGGTTAAATGGAAAATCAAGTTTCAGAGCTCCTGCATTTGAAGCATTATTTATGAGCGAATTAATACCAGAAGCTCCAGATGATCTAATTGCGGGTCTTGGCAAAAACGATCAAAAACTATATATAATTCCTAGTCAAAACCTTGTAGTAGTACGAATGGGTAATGATACTGGAGAAGCTCTATTAGGTCCTTCTAGCTTTGATAATAATTTATGGAAAAAAATCAATGCATTAATAAATTAATCCTTTTTTTTAAAAAGATATCCTAAATGTTACATTTGGTGTTAAGCCTAAAGGAAATTCGTTTTCTTCTTGAAGCGTATTATTCTGATCAATTTTGTAATATTTATTGATCACATTTTGGCTATTTGTAAGATTCCAGACGGATACCCCAGTATGTGCTAAAATACTTTTGGTTATGTCAAAATCATAGGTTGCAGAAATATCTAATCTAAAATAATCATCTAACCTACTGCTATTTATTTTTTCAAAGTTTATCTCACTTCCTGATATCGGATTGCCTGCTATTGGTCTGGTGGTAGGTAATCCAGAGTTCCTATTTAATCCTGCTGATATTTTAAAATTATTAATTGTGTATGATGCTCCTAGCGCTAGAGAATGTCTTACATCAATATTATTAGGAAACTTATCATCACTAAAATCAGTAAAGGTATAATTGTTCTGCGCATGAGAATAACTCATCCATATGTTAATATCATTAAATCTTTTATTGATCAAAAAATCCACCCCCATCACGGTATATTCACCAATAGCGTCTTCAAGCTCAAATTCATTACGAAATCTCTGTCCTTTTGCCTTAATCCCTTCTACTGTTTTATAATACCCTTCAACACTCATTAATAAGCCTTTTCTATTATAGAACAGCCCTAGAGATGCTTGCTTACTTTTGATTATTGGTATTTCTTCTTCTTCAGACAATATCCATTTTCTTTTTTCTATTCCCAAAAAATCGTTTTGTTCATTTATGAGTTGAGAAATGTTTTGGTGCTTAAATTCTCCTAATACTTCGACATTATAATACTTAAGAAATTTTTGATTAAAAGACAATCTTGGTTCAACAATATGGACATTAAATTTCTCATTAAAATTATATCGCACGCCCACATTCACTTTTGTTGATTTGGATTTATAATACACCTGAGAAAAGGCACTATGCGTCCTGATTACTCTATTTTCTTTTATTTTAAATGGTGGTTCATCTATATTATTTAAAGTGGATACTCCTGTTTCAATAAATTGATATCCATTAAGAAATGTTATAGCCTTACTAAAATCATAGTAAGTTTTTAGTTTTGCTCCAGTTTCAGAGACCATATTTTTTTGCAAGAACCGTTGTCCATCTTGAAAATTTGAATTAACAGCTTTAAGCATATAATCAGTTTCATATACCTGTAAAACAGATTTAAATGTATCATTCCAGTTTTTCTCATACCAAATTCCTCCAGCAAAACTATTTTGCATTAAACTACTTTGACGAGATTCTTCTATAGTACCTGTATTAATATTTTCGGTAAATACTAATTCATTATTTATAGCTAAAAAATTAACCCTAAGATTATCATTATCAGAAATATTATAATTCCACCTTAAGCCAATATCATAAAAGTCAAAGACTATATTTTCATCTTCAGGCATTAGTTCACTATTTTGAGAAATTCTCTTAAAATATTCTTCATATGTAGGACTCTCTACAACATCACTTATAGATTTTCTGCCAGCTATTTGTAACGAAGATTTTTTTCCTATCGGAATATCCATAAAAGCATCCGAATTAATCATGTTTACCCCTACACTCATATTAAAATCGTCATTGACACTTTTATCAGTATGCATTATAATTGTTCCTGATACACCATCTGTGTATTCTGCATTTGTTCCATTTTTTAATAGTGAAGCTTTCTTTGTGAGTCGAGGATTAAAAGCAGATATTAGTCCAAAAAAATGACCAGATTGATACATTTTTATTCCGTCCCAAAGAATTAAATTCTGATCATGGGTTCCTCCTCTTATATTAATATTAGACACTGTTTCATCTGCACTTTGAATTCCAGGTAACGCCTGTACTGTTTGTAATACATCTGTTTCTATAAGTCCTGGTAGGATATCAAAATTACTATAATCGATCTGAAGACTACCATCTGCAGATTTATCGATTCCTTTAGTTATGTAATCAGTAAGTATAACCTCTGGTAAGGTCTCTATTTTTGGATTTATAGAAATAGTTGCACATTTGTTTGGACGAAAAGAATCTGCTAATCGATATATCGTCCTATATCCAATATGTCCAATAAGTATAGTTTCTCGAGGATTAGATATTTCTAATTCAAAACTTCCATCTTTTTTACTAATGGATGAGCTCTTTTTTCCTTGAATTATTACTTTTTCAAGAGGAAGCCCTGTACGTTTATCCTCTAATTTTCCACAAATGATAAAAGAGATTTTTTTTTTATTAATAGAAATAAAATTACTGGCGAGTTTACTGAATTTTAAATTTGTTTCTTGTGTTAAAAACTCTAAGGTCTGTTCAATCGAAAAATTCTTCTTTGGTCTTGAAACATATACATTTTCTAGCGTATCGTCTGCATAAGTAAACTTATATTTAAAACGATTTTCCAGATCAGAGATGACATCAACCAGCAATTCCTTATCGTTGGAATTCTGGCCATATGCCAGGAATGTAAAAAACACAAAAAAAAGCCTTAATATATTACTTTTCTGGTTTGCCTTTAAATAGCTTAATATTATTGGTTGAGTCAATGATGTAGTTAAGGTCAAGAGGTAATGTTATTGATTTTAAAGCTTCTTTTAAATTTGCATGTACAAAGCCTCCAGTAAAGATACGTGAAGCTTCAATATCTTCTAACGAAAAAACAACATCATATTGCCTTTCGAACTCATTTATTACAACATAAAAAGGTACACTCTTAAAATTACTAACATTACTCATCCATTCTGGTTCTATATTTAATGTAGTATCAGAAGTTATTTGCTCTTTTATGATTTTAAAAGTATTCCCTGCTGGTAATTTTTGTACGTGATTTTTATATTTCACATTAACCATTCCCTCAAAGCATTGTACTTCAAAATACCCTTTACGATTCTTAACATTGAATTGTGTCCCCAAAACACTCACTTTACCGGTATGAGTAATCACATCAAATTTTGATCCTTTTGCTACTCTAAAAAATGCTTCTCCATCAAGAATTACCTCTCTTTTAGTGTTCCAGTTATTTTTATTAAACGCTATTTCTGATTTCGAATTTAACATTACGGTAGAAGCATCTGGTAACTCAACAGAAGTTTTCTCACCGATCATTGTTTCTATATTTGTCTTAGGGTTTATAAAAAAAAGTGATCCAATACCTATTAAGATTACAAATACCGCAGCAATCTTAAGAAATGGTTTATACCAAATATTATCAGGTAAGGTAGATTCTTTTTGTTGATTTATTTTTGCATAAAAACTATCCAAATCTGCTATTTCAGAAACCTCAGAAGCTTTAAATTTTTTAGCTTCTTCTAAGATTTTGATATGCATATCATAATCATCCAATTTTTTGAATGCTTCTAACTCTTCTTTGGTCAACTCCCCAATCAACCATTTTTCTATGAGATATTCTTTATCCATTTTTCACTCCCTTCTATAATATAAAAACAACTTAATACTTCTTTTTCCTTTACAACTATCTAAAACCTTCTATTTCGTTTTTTATTTTTTTATATGCTGTATAGATTCTATTTTCTACTGCTTTACGTGTTACACCTAGCATTTCTGCTATTTCAGCATGTTTTTTACCTTCTACTTTATTTAATAAAAAAGCAACTCGCTGATCTTCTGTTAATCTACTTAATGCAACTTGATATTTCTTCAAAAATTCCTTTTCTTCCAAAATAAACTCTGGCGATTCATTTGTATATTCTTTAGGTTTATTTTCTCTATATCGTAATACAACTTTTTGATGTTTTATTTCATTAAGCATCATATTTTTTGCAACACTGAAAATGAAAGCTTTTGCATTAGATGGTGTAACTTTTTTACAGTTATCTAATAATTTTATAAAAGCATCTTGCATTTTATCATTTGGATTTAATGACGCTCCATATTTGTAATATAGATAGTTATATAAATCTTTTGAGTACTTCGTATACATCTTAGAAAATATCTTCTCTTCACAGACATCTTCTTTCAACTCTTTTGGCATTTTGATATAATTTCTTGGGTTTAAATTTAGAAAAAAGTAAAATAAAAAAGGGATTTTTAATATTTAGTTGTTATAATAGTATAATCTTATCTTTATAGTATATTATTTTTGAAAAGATTACAGCCTATGGATACAAAAACTAGTTCAGTTCTATTTCTTTTCACATTGGCTATTTCATTGTTTATTACTTCCTGCAGAAGAGAATCAGATGAATTAGTTCAAGACCCAAACAGTCAACATCTTAACTCAGAATCTAAAATAACCGAGTTGATTTTACTCGCTGTGACTAACGATGGCTCTATAGATGATTTTATAGACAAAGCAAGTTGTTTTAGTATAAAATTTCCATTTACAATTACAGTAAACAATCAATTAATAAGTTACAATGATATAGATGATATAGCAACTATCCAAAATTTTTTTAATGATACTGATCCAATTGTTTTTAGTTTTCCAATCACCTTAATATTAAATGATTTCTCAGAAATTATAGTTAATAATCCCGCTCAATTGCAAGAATTGGTGAATAATTGTAATAATCAAAATAATAATATTACCTGTATTGATTTTGAGTATCCACTTTCTGCTTCGGGCTTTGATTCACAAAATGAGTTAATTCTTAAAGTAGATTTTGAAAACGATAAAGATCTTTATAAATTTATGAACGGATTAAATCGAAACGATTTTGTTAGTCTGGATTTCCCTATAACTGTCCTCATTTCTGATGGTGCTGTTCTAAGAGTTAGCAGCTTAGGAGAATTAGAAAATACTTTTGACGATGTACTAAGAAATAGATGCAATTAAATCATATAGCTATTTTATTTTTCATTTATAACATATAAAAATTTACTTAATGCATATTACACAATTAAATTAAAACCCATTGTTTATTTACTCTACAAACCAAAAACCACATGTCAAAATTACCCAAACAAGCGTCAAAATTTGGATTGCTATTAACTGGAACTTTCCTGATAGCATATTGTATTTTTATGATTTATCTAACGTTTGACCTCAACAACTAAAAACCCCACACCCCCTCTTTTAAAAAAGAGGGGGTTTTTAAATTTTAATAGCTATATGAAATAGGCATCTTACGTTCTTTGGTCACTTTCTCATACGCACGACCCAATTGTAACAATTTAGACTCAGAAAAAGGTTCTGCAATAAACGTAAGTCCTTTTGGCTCTCCTTCGCTTGTATACCCCATTGGCACAGTTAGTGCTGGATATTTGGCAACTGCTGCATATCCTGCATCATAATTATTAATAGAGAGTATTGCATCTAGTTGATGTTTATTTATATGAACATCAAAATATGTACGTGCTATAGTTTTTAAATCCTCTTTAATCACATTTAATTCTTCAACTGTTGTACTATCAGCTATAATGCCTTCAAATAATTGTTGCCCATATGGAATTCGTAGCAAAGTATCTTTATTATTAAAGGCAATTGCATCTTCGATATTTTTTATCTCAATATTTTCTCCTGCATGTGTTTTAATATATTCTTGGAGATCATTTTTCATATCAATATTCAAAATATTTAAAAAACCTGGCATTTGAACTTGTTCTGGTTCGATTTCGATAAGTACACCTCCTGCTTTCTCTATTTTTTTTGTTGCTATTTTATATATAGAATCTTCTAAAAGCTTTTTTATAATACCAAAACGCTTATCTTTTAAACTCACATCTTTAACAGCATCTACAAAATTTACATCTGTGGTTACTGAAATATTATCATCATTATCTTTACCTATAATAGCGTTAAGCAAAATTGCATTATCAATAACATTTTTGGTCATAGGTCCTGGAGTATCCAAAGTACTAGAAATAGGAACTATTCCTGTTCTACTCAATAGGCCAATAGTAGGCTTAAGACCAACTATAGAATTTTGACTAGACGGAGATAAGATAGATCCACTTGTCTCTGTCCCTATGGCTGCTACACAAAAATTTGCAGCTACAGTAACTCCACTACCAGAACTAGACCCTCCTGTTTCAAAAATCATTCTTCCATAAGGGTTAAGGGTTTGCCCTCCTACTGCGCTATACCCTACAGGGCAACCAGAACATAAAAAATATGCCCATTCACTAAGATTAGCTTTCCCTAGAATTAATGCATTTTTTGCAGTTAGTTTTTCTGTTATAAAAGCATTTCTTGTTTCATTATGCTGAAATGCTATTGCTCCAGCAGTGGTCATCATACCCTCTGTATTAATATTATCTTTAAGCAAAATTGGCATCCCAAAAACAGAATTTATATCAATATTCGTTTTATCAATCTTATCTAATTCACGAGCAAGAGCAACTACTTTTGGATTAAGAGCTATGACTGAATTTAAAGATAAAGCATTATCACTTTCATACTTTCTGATACGATAGATATAGAAAAGTGTAAGCTCTTCATAGGTAAGCTTACTATCTTTTATATACTGCTGAATAGTAGGTATATCCTTTTCTAAAATAAATTGCTTTAAACTACTATACTTTTCCTCAGAGAAAAAATCTAATTTAGCTTCTAAATTCTTCCAAATGTTATTTTTATCCAACACCTTAGAATTCAACAATTTCATATGCATTCTGGGTTGTTCGAGTGATTGAGTAGCTTCAAGGTCTTTGGTTTCATCATAGGGTTGCCAAACTACTCTGGGTTGTTTCTTTTCTTCTAACTTTGTGTCTTTTTCCTTTTTACAGGAAACAAAAATAGAAACGAAAAAGAGAAGAAGTATCGCTACATTTTTCATCATAAAATTAAGATTGTTAGAAACAATTTTATTGTTCTATTTAAAAAGTATTAATATAGAAAAATCGTCTCATTAATGATTTTATTCTTTTTTAATGGAGTATTCATCCCATATTTATCTTTTTCTGTAAAAAGATTTATCTCAAAGGTAGATAAAGGAGCATACTTATTTATAACATTGACATCTCCCACTATTGTTTTACTATCACTTTTAGAGGTTTTGGTTATAATATTATCTTAAACTTATTTAAAAACTAGAATATTGTATTTTATTCTAGTTTCATTGAAATACATATCAAAAAAATTTCTTAAACATACATAAAATCTATTATAATGAATTATTAGCCTTTATTAAAGTATACATAAAATCAATAAAAAAAGGCATATTGACTATATCAAAGTGCCTTTTTAACTATATTATAACAGTTACTCTTTCTTATTTAAAGAATGAATCTACAAACTCATACTTATTAAATACTTGAAGATCTTCAATCCCTTCTCCTACACCTATATATTTCACAGGAATTTTAAATTGATCACTTATTCCTATCACTACTCCACCTTTTGCTGTTCCATCCAATTTGGTAACTGCCAACGAAGTTACCTCTGTAGCAGCTGTAAACTGTTTTGCTTGCTCAAAAGCATTTTGACCTGTAGAACCATCTAAAACCAATAATACGTCATGAGGAGCATCTCCTATCACTTTTTGCATTACTCGTTTTACTTTTGTCAATTCGTTCATTAGATTGATTTTATTATGCAATCTACCTGCCGTATCTATAATAATTACATCTGCATTTTGATTTACACCTGATTCTAATGTATCAAAAGCTACAGAAGCAGGGTCGCTCCCCATATCTTGTTTAACTATAGGAACATCTACCCTATCTGCCCACACCTGTAATTGATCAATAGCTGCAGCTCTAAAGGTATCAGCTGCTCCTAACACTACATTTAAACCTTTATTCTTCAGCTGATGTGCTAATTTTCCAATTGTAGTAGTTTTACCAACTCCATTCACCCCAACAACCATTAACACATAAGGTTTTTTATCTTTTGGAATCTCAAAATCAGTCGCTTCCCCTACATTAGTTTCAGAAAGTAAACCTGCGATTTCTTCTCTAAGAATTTTATTTAATTCATCTGTGCCTAAATACTTATCCTTGGATACACGATTCTCTATGCGCTCTATAATTTTAATAGTAGTTTTTACTCCAACATCACTTGTTACTAATATTTCTTCTAGGTTATCCAATACATCATCATCAACTTTGGATTTACCCGCTACTGCTTTACTTAATTTAGAAAAAAAATTAGTTTTGGATTTTTCTAATCCTTTATCAAGTGTTTCTTTTTTCTCTGAAGAAAATATGTTTTTAAAAAGCCCCATCTGTACTATTCAATATGCTAAAAGTTAAAAAAATACAATAGTTCATTATATTATCTAAATATAAAAAGAAAGAGCCATTCCAATACAATTGAAACGGCTTCTTTTTAAAATATCTTGTAAGTAATTACTTTTTCTTTAAAAAATCATTAACTGCCTCTGGTGGCATTATTGACTCTACAAAAGTATAAGCTCCTGTTTTTGGAGATTTTACCATTTTTATGGCTTTTGTTAATCTCTTTGATCCTGTTTGTAACGATGCTACCGATTTCTTTGCCATCTCTTATTATTTTATTTCTTTATGAACAGTCATCTTCTTTAAAACAGGATTAAATTTCTTTAACTCTATTCTATCAGGAGTGTTCTTTTTGTTTTTTGTTGTAATGTATCTTGACGTACCTGGTTTACCAGTAGCTTTATGCTCTGTACATTCTAAAATTACTTGTACTCTGTTACCTTTCTTTGCCATTATTAAGTATCTTTAAAAAAGAAGATTATTTATTAAAAAAACCTTTTTCTCTAGCTTCTTTTAAAACCGCAGAGATTCCGTTCTTATTTATATTTTTTAACGCAGCAGTAGACACTTTAAGTGTTATCCAGCGATCTTCTTCTGGAATGTAAAAACGCTTTTTAATTAAATTCGCATTAAATTTACGTTTTGTTTTATTCATCGCGTGGGAAACATTATTCCCTACCATTGCTTTTTTACCTGTAAGCTCGCATACTCTTGACATCTCTTCTTAATTTTGGTATTATTTCAAAACAGGGTGCAAATTAACGAATTATTTAACGAACCACCAATAATAGTTCAGTAAAATTTTCCTCTTTTTTTGTTTTTATTTTAGAACATAAAAAAGGGGTTTTTACCTATTTCACAAATAAAATGAATCTATTATTTTTATAACAGTTAATTTTTATAATAAAAACTTACAACTTATTATGGGGGTAATTAAGTGGTAATGAAAGAGCAAATCATAACATTATGATTTGCTCTATTTACATAAAATTGTTTGCTGAAAAATATCTATTAACCTGAGTTCGATTATTAAAACAAACAAATTTGGTTAGTATTTTGGGTTTGGAATTTGATTTGTGGTTTTTT
>CANMLS010000064.1 GCA_947498785.1 uncultured Aquimarina sp.
TATATTGGAATAGGGTATAGGGACTTTAGTCCCTAATAAAACCAAACCTCTGCACTTTCAGTGCAGAGTGATTTAGTGTTGTATTAAATCTCTTAGGTTTTCAAAACTTGACAGGTTTTTTTACATCTTAGAAAAAGAGATTGAATCTCCAGGCTTAAGATTCCAGATATCGGTTAGTTTTGCATTTACTTCAAGTACATATTGAGCTGGACCTTCAGAAGGTAATGAAGATTCATCCAAAGGTTGCGCATTTTTTTGAATACTTACTACTTTGTTTTCGCTGTCTATAAAAATAATATCCAATGAAAATTTGGTGTTTTTCATGTAGAAGGATCGAGGAGCTTCTTCAGGAAATATAAATAGCATTCCTTGTTTATCTTCCATAGATTCACGATACATCAACCCGGTTTGAATTTGGTATTCATTTTCTGCAAATTCTATGTCTAGTTTGGCGATAGAATTAGGGATAGAGTCTTTGAGATCAAATAAAGAAAGTTCTCCTTCTTTGGTAAAAGGGATTTCTTTAATCAGGTTTTGATTATTTTCGGTATCTTTTTTACATGAAAATATACTTAGTGTAGTAGCGCATGCGATACTTAAAATATAAATGCTTTTTCTCATTTGATATGATTTGGATTTGAATAGTCAAATATGCTTTAAACAAAACTAGTGCATAAATTGTATCCTGATTATTTTTAAAATGATTCTTTTATGAGAGTTAAAAATAGATAAAAAAGCTGCGCCTCAAAAATTTGAGATACGACTTTTTATATCTACCTAAAACCAGATGTTTACAAAGCAAGAGTTGTATTACTTGTTTTACTTTTTTACCATTATTCATTAATTTGAGGTTTACTGAAATAAGATTCTCTTTTACCTATGCTTAAATAAATATTCAATGCAGCAATGGATTTGCTGATTTTTTTCTTTGCATAAACAAAAAATGGCTGATTTTCTTATAAATTCAAAAGCATAACTGATGTGGTTTGCTTTCCATATAAAATTTTAAGACTATTATTAAACAAGAATATAATGAAATCTGCAATTATTGAAAAATCCTTCAACTTGTCATTTGAAGAAGTCTAAGATTCTATAAGAAAAAATGTTGTCTCGAATGGATTTTTACTACTTCATGAAATAAATACCCAAAGAATTGTGAGCGAATATGGAATTAAAATTAAACCCCTGTAACAAATATTGTTTTTCCATCCAAAATATATTGAAAAAATAACAAGTCAAGATATTTATGGTAATAAATGAAATTCCAATTAAACTTGTGATAACAGAAAAAGAAGATGGAGTTATAAGTGTCAGTTTTCCCAACCCAAAAATAAATTTGAGCGATTATAATTTGGATAGTGAAATTGAACCTAAGCTTCTTAAACGAATAACAAGTGTTCTAGAACTTTAAATAAGTAACTATAGTGTGTAAATTGTATCTTGATTGTTTTTAAAATGTTTTTTTGTGAGAGTTAAAAGTAGATGAAAAAGCCGCACCTCGAAAAATTGAAGTACGACTTTTTACAACTAACTAAAATCAAGGGTTTATATTTTAACGATTAATCATTACCCCAATCGATTTTACGAGATACCATCATTATTGTTCCCAGAATCAGGAATAGTCCAATACTTCCAACAAGTAGGGCATAGTTTTCTAACTGTATGATGACAAATATGAATGTGTATAAGACGATTAATGAAGCGGCTATGAATCCCATAAACTTAAAACTTTTGAGTATTGCCTTAGCATACATAGAAATGAGAAGGATGACAGAAACGCCTCCTATTGCATATGCTTGTAGAAAACTCGAATGTTCTGAAATCGAAATTAATAGAGTATAGAACATAGATAAAGCTAATCCGATCATAAGATATTGAAAAGGGTGTATATGGATTTTACTTATCGTCTGAATTAGAAAAAATACTAAGAATGTGAGTGCAATAACCAAGTACCCATATTTGGTAGCGCGTTCACTTTTTTGGTATTCGTCTACTGGGATAAGTAATTTTACTCCAAAAGCTGAAGAATCTATTTGAGGTAATGTGCCAAAAAACTCTTGTTCAAATTCACGATTAATTTGCAGTACTTTCCAATTTGCATTAAATCCATTTTGTGAGATTTCTTTTGTTTTTGGGTTGGGTAAATAATTACCGTTAAAACTGGGAGAAGCCCAATTTGAAGTCATGGCAACATTAGTTTCTCTACCCACTGGAATGAATCGTAATTGTTCGCTTCCATTAATGATTAAATCTAGGCTGAAATCAATTCTATTTTCTTTTGGAATAGAGCTTTCTTTTAGGAATTTAGTTTCTAAGGTGTTGATGTATGAGTTTTGAGTATATCTCGATTGTAAAGGATAGTTCTCAGTTCCTAATTTTAATTCGAGGTTACTTTTAATACCTTTTAGATTTGTAGAATTTATAATCACTGTAGTTTTATTCCAGAGGATATCAGATTCAGCAATATCTTGTGTTTCAAAATTAGGAGTAATAAAAGAACCTTTTATTTTCATATCGGCTGTATAGACCACAGATTCATAAATACTTCTTCCAAGAGTTTCTGACTCTATATTGCTTTCTATGTTTAATGTATTTGGGAAAAAAAATGCATATTGTAAGGTGATAATATCTTCTTCAGAATAGGATTTGGTTTTATCATCCCAGGTTTTTTTGAGTGTATGTATTTGATATGGAACTTTAAGTACAGGACCATATAATAATACTTCATTTCCCCATTTTTGATTAATTTCTCTAACCACTTCTTCTTGCCTATAGGCTCGTTCCTGTATTAAGTTTTTGATATATGATAGCGGAATTAATAGTACTAGGATTAGTATTCCAACCATTAACATTCTAATTGTTATTGATGTTTTGAGCCATTGCCCAAAAGACTTTTTTTGTTTTGGATTTTCCATAGGTATAAAATTTATAGTGTTTGTTTTTTAATTATTTTTTTCTTGATAGTATTGTATGCATCGATATGTGATGATTAAAAAACCACCAAAACCAATTGTAAATGCCCATGTATTAATATGTTGAAGTGGAAATAGAATTCGTTTTGAAACATCGGATAGAATTCCGGTTGGATCGTGTAAAATATCCCAACTATTCCATCTCAGGACTCTACCCAGATAAATTCCGAAGCCGCAAAGCAGTAAAATCAGATAGGTAATAACATTTGTGGTTATTTTTGAAAACTTTTCTCTAAGTAATGCTTGCATCCTCCATAGTGAAGCAAAACCAATGATTAATCCATTAATGGCAAAAGAAAGTATCAATAAGACATCGAACCATACTGATTGGAGAGTGCTTAGTCTGATATGCTGTAGATCGGTTAGTATATATGGTGAATTGGGTAAAAAGAGTAACCAGATTATGAAGCCTAACCAGAAAATAAAGTGATTTGTTTTGTATAAACTCAACAGGATTGTGAAACCATATGGTATACAAGCCAAAAAGAGATTCCAAACCAGGAAAAGGTAGAATGAGGAATCCGTTTTTATAATCCTGGTAAGTAAGAGCACAAAACTGAAGGTTACTGCAGTTGTAAAACCTTTAATAAAAGGTAGTTCTTTATAAATAGTATTCATGATGTAAAAAGATTTTGTAGAGGATTATTGATAGCAACGGTGATGTATCCCAATGTTATTGGAATATTGAGAATGACTAAAAGAATTGTGGTCAGGTTCTCTCTATAATATTGGTAGTTAATCAAAGAATTGGTAATTAGTCCTATAAAAGTGATGCTGTTTAAAACAGTTGCTATAATGACGTAGAAGAATCCTATATCGGCCACTATGTTAGACTGAGAAATCAGGTAGAAGAGTAGTAAAATAGTTCCTAAAAGAAAACTTATCGTTGCTATTGCCAATGCTTTTTTATTAATGGGTTGTATAATTCTCATAATGCTGATATTAAAAATGTGGTTTGTAAAGATTGTATAGATTGATGTAAAAGCTTTTTATAGTCAAGCTGGTGAAAAGCGTATGCTGCTTTACCTTTTTTATACGCTTTGTTAAACAATTGAATTTTATCAGGATAGAGTAGGGTGCCAAGAAAAATTACAGAAATGAGGTATATGCTCCTTTTTCCATTTCCCAAAAGATAATATTGCATGGATACTTCTTCTGGTACTGATACCCCTGTATTGGTTAATACATGAAAAACGTCATGATTCTCTAATTTTGGTTGTGGACTAAAATCATGTTGTAGCATAAAACAGCCCAGATGAAACCCTAAACTTTCCTTAGGGTATTGGATTAGCGCTTTGACTGTGATATCCCATGAAGGTTGTTTTTTGAACCATTTCTGATACGGTTTTTTACTCCACTCATATATTATTTCTAAAATAAATGCTCTCATTTTAATTTTTAAAAGTACTTTGAAATTCAAAGTTAATTGATAAAAAAATATAGCTACTGTTTTAATAACTTTTCAATAGCTTCTACATGTTTTTTAAAAGCTTCACGACCTTTTTTCGTTGCATTATATCTTGTGTTAGGTTTTCTTCCAATAAAAGATTTCTCCACTTTTATATACTCTTCTTTTTCCAAAGCTTTAGTATGACTTGCCAGATTACCATCAGTAGCACCGAGAAGCTCCTTCAGCATTTTGAAATCAGCATATTCATTAACCATTAAAATCGACATAATTCCTAATCGAATTCGATGATCAAAAGCTTTGTTTATATTGTTAATTATACTTCCCATTTTTTATTCTTACAAAAGCAAGAATCTTTTCAGATTACATTCAGGCTAGTTTAATATATGATTTAATAATATCAGGATGAATTAAAATAAATCTAACTCAATATTCTACTATGAAGATTTTGAATTTTCATTAAAATATATCAGACTCCCATATATAATGTGCATTACTCCAAAACCTAGTACCCAAAACCAAAAACCATACCCTGGATATATTGCACAGATCAAACCTAATACAATTTCTATATATCCGAGATATTTTACATTTCCAATCGTATACTTTGATGCATTTACAAGAGCAAGGCCATAAAAAATAAGCATCAATGAACCAGTAAGTCCATAATGATGGCTAGACATTTTAATGATAATATAAATTCCTCCGGTGATTAATGGTATTAAAAAAGCAGTAAGTAATCTTTTAGAAGCACTGTTCCATAATACTTCATTGTTTTTTTTGGCTTTTCTAATACTTAAGATAATAGCAGTTAGAATACTAAATAACGCTATGATTATTAAATCTATAAGGATGTAATAAAAAAGCTTACTATTTAAAACTAGGTATCCTCTACCCATAATACTATCTAAATAAAAAGCAACCGCAGCACCGATAAGGGCATAGATTCCTGCCATTATTCCTGATAAGCCGCTAAGAGAAAAAAAACGAGATGATTTGTTCATCAGATCCTTTATCTCTGTAATATCTTTTAAGTATTCTTCTGTGCTCATGTTAAAAGTACTTTGAAATACAAAGTAAATTTAAAATATTGAATTATGCAAATTTTAGAATGAATTAAGTCATTTAGGATATTGTGATATTAGCAAGTATAGCTTTCTAATGCCGCATTATGCTTAAGGAATATAGTAAGCAAGAAAAACGAAAAGAGCTCAATTTATTTGGGTTCTTTCAGTAATACGATAAAATATGTCTTACTATAAGATTGGATCTTGCTGTGGTTTTATGACAGGATTATATTTCTTCTGAGTTTACTCAAAATATGGTTGTTCATTTAAGAATAAAAGGCCTTTTTCATTACTGAAGCTTTTTATGAATCACGCTCAGGAAAATCTATGACTTGAAAGACTACCATTCGGACATCAATACAGATATTGAGTGCCATACTCACCGACAATATCTCCTGAAAATGATACTTGAAAGCAGGTAATTAAACACGGTGTAATTGACGATCATATTGTGATTTATTATCGGTCTAATAAAAATATGTCAATTCACACGCTGGATAAAGTTTTATTTGGGGTCTCGAATTGATGCTTTTTTCCAATATTCATTTAAATAAATAAGAGGTTAATAAAAACTATTTAGATAGTATTTTTTTTGCTTTTTTGATATAATTTCCATCTGGGTAATACTCAAAATATCTTTCAATTGCTTTTTTATCATTATTTTTTTTATAAATAGCCTCACAAGCTTCCCAAATATTGTCATCCATCATATTTGAATCAGCATTTTCATTTTTTGCTTTTAAATAGTATTCAATAGCTTTATCAAAATCATTTAAGAAGTAAAATCCTGCTCCAACCTGACTTAGATACAGCCCTTTATTATTGGGGTAATTTTCAGCAAGTTTTTTGTAAAGCTCAATGGATTCATTAAATCTCCTACTAGTTAACATACTTGATGCTTGTCTCATAAGGGAGTTTTCTTTATTTTTCGGTACGGGGTTTTTAGAAATGTAATCTTGGTTTATTGTATTAAGATCATCTAGTGTTGTTTTCTTTTTTTTAAATAAATAATTAAATAATCCCATGATTTTAATTTTTTTAAGTTTAATATAAGTGTCATAGCGATATAAAATGTTACCCCTGTTTTTTGTTTTTTTTGCAATGGCTGCTATTTTTGGTTATTGTATTAGTGATAAGGTATCACTAATACAATAACCATTCGATTCATTACTTAGCAGCTATGATCATGGATAAAGTGTTGTGGTTAGGTTGCTTTAAGTAATTTTCATTTTTTATCAAAATATGGTAATGTTTTTATGAATTTTATGATTATCTGCGTTGATGCTTTGATCATGAAAATAAAAAGGAATAAATTTGGTAACGAGATTACAAAATCCGTGAATGCATCTTTACCTTCAGAAAAGGAATTAGAAAATAATCGATATTTTGGATGTTCAAGCCACTACAAATAATATTAGTCTTCCCATTGCAAACCATGCATGCTTTATGAAACCTCGGTAGAGGTTTTTTGTAAAGATTTCCATAAATAAAAATAGATTATTGTATTATTGAGTTGGTTTAAATACAGTTAGGTTGATAAGATTTTTTGTTTAGTCCTTGTCGAAGTTAATTTTTTTAGGAAAAAGACAAATTAAACGTAATAATGCTTAAGGAGTTAACAATTCATAAATGGTAGCTATGTAGTATTTAAACTTTAAAATATGTTTGATGTATGAAACCGGCAGAACACTATATTCTAAATCAGTCAGAACCTTTTAAAACGATTTTATTACACCTTCAGATGTTGATTGAGAGTACTATTCCATCTGTAGAACTATTGTATAAATATAAAATTCCGTTTTATTATATAGAGAATAGACCTTTTTGTTATCTAAATGCTAACAAAGGCTATGTAGATGTAGGGTTTTGGAATGCTGGTCACATGACAGTGCATCTTGAGCATATGACTACTGCGGGACGTAAAGTAATGAAATCTCTACGCTATAAAAGCATAGATGAGATCAATGAAACTATTTTGATTGAAGTTCTAGAGAATGCTTATCTCGTTAGAGATAAAAAATTCTATAAATAGAATTGGGTCTTCTATAAACTGTTTACCGTTTGTCTAATGGCAACCAAATTACTTAGTAGTTTTTCTAAATGGTCTAAATGAAGCATATTTGCTCCATCACTTTTGGCATTAGCTGGGTCAAAATGAGTTTCCATAAATAAACCGTCAACACCTGTAACAATTCCAGCACGAGCTATGGTTTCTATCATATCTGGTCTTCCTCCTGTGACTCCGCTAGATTGATTAGGTTGTTGTAGAGAATGTGTAACATCAAGAACAGTAGTTCCATACTGTTTCATAGTAGGTATCCCTCTAAAATCTACAATCATATCCTGGTAACCAAACATGGTTCCGCGATCTGTGATCATGGCTTTGGTATTACCACTATCTTTAACCTTTCTTACTGCATGCTGCATGGCTTCAGGACTCATAAATTGCCCTTTCTTTAAGTTAACCGTTTTTCCTGTATTAGCGGCAGCTACTACAAGATCAGTTTGCCGTACCAAAAATGCAGGGATTTGCAAAATATCAACATACTCCGCAGCAAGTACAGCATCCTCGTTTTTATGAATATCAGTAACTGTCGGGATTTCAAATGTTTCTCCTACTTTACGTAAGATTTTTAAAGCTTTTTCGTCCCCAATTCCAGTAAAACTATCAATTCTACTACGATTAGCTTTTTTAAAAGATCCTTTAAAAACATAAGGTATTTTATGTTTTGAAGTAATGCCAACTACTTTTTCTGCAATACGTAATGCCATTTCTTCTCCTTCAATGGCACATGGTCCAGCTAAAAGAAAGAAGTTGTTAGCATCTAGATTTTTTATGTTTTTGATTTCAGAAAGATCCATTTTGCTTTTTTTGAAGGGGTAAAGATAGTCCTTTTTAGAATTTGAAGGGAAAGAATTATTAATAAAAGTAATTACGTCAAGAAGTTTGATCAGAACCAAAATATTTGTGTTAAACATACAAAATTACCAAGGAAGTGCTTACAGCAATTTTCTTTTTTAGTGCATTATTATCAACACAAAACAATACTAATAGAGTAGAAAAACAAATGTTTAAAGCAAATTTATTGCTTACTTTAGGGTTAGAATACGAAGTTGGGGGTAAGTGAGAATGCTACTTTAGATTTCAGGTTAGGAATAAGTTTAACCTATGTAAAAATGAACAAATAAAAAGATAAGGATACTTCATACTTCAGGGAATTCTATATATTATTTGGAGATGATAATCTACTATTACCCATAGGGAAGCCTATACATAGAGACATAGATTATGTAGGTCATATGGTGCCCTTTTTTAGATTTTTAGAGGGCCTGTAATTCGAGATTTAACCTAGGCTTGGAGCTTGAGGTTGGGTGTGTTTTAACGTCAATAATCAATCCTTGACTCCAATTACCAATTTTAGGTTAGGCTGAGCATGTGGTAAATAACTTACTTAATAATAGGATACTATTTCTTAATATAGAACAAGCTTGATATGAAGGACTTGTAAACTAGATTTTAAGGCTTGTTTATTAATTGGTTTTTCATGTACAACCTGTCAAAATAACTCGTACCTTTGCAGCCTTAAAAATGAGGCGTTTATGACAACTATAAAGAACATTGCAATAATTGCTCACGTAGATCATGGTAAGACTACGTTGGTAGATAAGATTATGTACCATTGTCAATTATTTCGTGAAAATGAGAATACGGGTGATTTGATTTTGGATAATAACGATCTGGAGCGTGAGAGAGGAATAACGATTACCTCAAAAAACGTTTCTGTTATCTATAAGGGAACCAAAATTAATATTATTGATACTCCTGGTCACGCCGATTTTGGTGGTGAGGTAGAGCGTGTATTAAATATGGCAGATGGAGTGTTGCTCCTTGTTGATGCTTTTGAAGGCCCAATGCCACAGACACGTTTTGTGTTGCAAAAAGCAATTGATCTGGGATTAAAACCTTGTGTGGTTGTTAATAAAGTTGACAAAGAAAACTGTACTCCTGATGAAGTGCATGAAAAAGTTTTTGACTTGATGTTTGAGCTTGGCGCAGAAGAATGGCAGTTAGATTTTCCAACGGTATATGGTTCGGCTAAGAATAACTGGATGAGTGATGATTGGAAAAACGAGACCGATAATATAGAGCCATTATTAGATATGGTTATAGAACATATTCCTGAACCAAAAATTGAGGAAGGTACAACGCAGATGTTAATTACATCTTTAGACTTTTCTTCATTTACAGGACGTATTGCTATTGGACGTTTACAAAGAGGAGTATTGACCGAAGGAATGCAGGTTTCTTTGGTAAAACGTGATGGAAGCATTAAAAAAACAAAGATCAAAGAACTTCATATTTTCGAAGGTTTAGGAAGAATGAAAGTGGATAAAGTAGAAGCTGGTGATATTTGTGCATTAGTAGGACTAGAAGGTTTTGAGATTGGAGATACAGTAGCAGATATAGAAAATCCAGAAGCGTTAAAAACAATTGCTATTGATGAACCAACAATGAGTATGTTGTTTACAATTAATGATTCACCTTTCTTTGGTAAAGATGGAAAGTTTGTAACATCTAGACATATTAAAGAGAGATTAGCCAAAGAATTAGAGAAAAACCTTGCCTTAAGAGTTAATGATACTGATAGTGCTGATAAGTTTTTGGTTTTTGGACGAGGAGTATTACACTTATCTGTATTGATCGAAACAATGAGACGTGAAGGGTATGAGTTACAGATAGGGCAACCACAAGTAATTATCAAAGAAGTTGATGGTAAAAAATGTGAGCCGATAGAGGAGTTAACTATTGATTTACCAGAAAATGTTTCAGGAAAAGCTGTGGAAATGGTGACGTTGCGTAAAGGTGAAATGCTTAGTATGGAAGCCAAAGGAGATCGTATGGTATGTGAATTTATGATACCATCAAGAGGGATTATTGGTTTACGTAACCAATTATTGACAGCTACAGCAGGAGAGGCGATTATGGCACATCGTTTTAAAGAGTATCAACCCTTGAAAGGAGATATTCCAGGACGTATTAATGGATCATTGGTATCTATGGAAAAAGGATCAGCGATTCCTTACTCTATTGACAAACTTCAGGATAGAGGTAAGTTTTTTGTAGATCCAGGAGAAGATATTTATGAAGGACAGGTAATAGGTGAAAACTCTAGGGGAGACGATATGACCGTTAATATTACAAAAACTAAGAAATTATCAAATGTTCGTTCTTCTGGAGCTGATGATAAAGCTAAGATCGTACCAGCAATTAAGTTTTCTTTGGAAGAAGCTTTAGAATATATTCAAAAAGACGAGTATGTTGAGGTAACTCCAAATCATTTGAGATTACGAAAAATCTTCCTTACAGAAGTTGAACGTAAGCGAAACAAGATTGTGTAAAAGACATAATTAAAATAATAAACCCCAGATTTTTTCTGGGGTTTATTATTTTAAACTCATTTCATTGGTTTACTTTCTCATAACATACCTACAAGCTCCTGGTAATTGTTTCAAAAAAATCTTTAATGCTTTGAGATCAATAATCATAATTCCATAAAATAATTTCATAACCTTACTTTTTTATAATACAAAAATTTAAAAAAAGAGATAACTGGGTGTTCTTTTATAATCTAAAACACAGGAATTAGGCCAAACTAATTAATGTTGAGGTTTTTATAAAAATTTTAAGATTTGTAGATAATATTTAAGGTAGACTTGATCCATGAAAATTGATATAAACTATCAATAATACCACATTATAAATCTAAATTGGTATAATCTAAAAACGAAAAACCCGAGCTAGCTCGGGTTTTTTTTCGATATTTTGGTTTGGGGCAAAATAAGGTCGTTAAACGAATTATCGTTTTTCATTTCTTTAATTTTGACAGTACGAAGATAATAAGAAAAACCGAGGGTGATTTATTTTAAAATGTTAAATATTCGATAAAAAACATTTTTACGCAGTCAAAAGACACAAATTACTGTTTTACATCATTTTTTGTACTTGTTTTCGATAGTTTTTGCTTTGCAATGAGTAAGAAGCAAATCTATTATACTATCCTTTTCTTTGCACCACCTCAAAAACTTTATTTCCATCACATTTTAACGTCTTAGAAGGGTATTTGAGAAGTAAAGCGTAGTCATGAGTAGCCATAAGGATGGTATTGCCATTTTTATTGATGTCTTGCAATACTTCCATAACTTCTACAGAGGTTTGTGGGTCGAGATTACCAGTAGGCTCATCTGCTAAAATCAATTCTGGATCATTTAATAATGCTCTGGCAATCGCAATACGTTGTTGTTCGCCACCAGATAATTGATATGGGAATTTAAAATCTTTAGTTTTCATTCCTACTTTATCCAGAACATCGTCAATTTTACTGTCCATTGCTTTTTCATCTGTCCATCCAGTGGCCTTAAGAACAAAAACAAGGTTCTCTTTTACCGTTCGATCATTTAATAATTTAAAATCTTGAAATACGATACCTAGCTTTCTTCTCAGAAACGGAATTTGATTTTCTTGTAATGTTGGAAGATCAAAGTCAACAATACTTCCTTCACCTTCTAATAGTGGAAGGTCACCATACAAAGTTTTCATAAAACTACTTTTTCCTGTACCGGTTTTACCAATAAGGTATACAAAGTCACCTTTGTTTACTTCTACATTGACATCAGAAAGAATTAAACTTTCTCGTTGATAAATCGAAGCATTTTTAAGGTTTAATACTGTATTGGACATAGTTTATGATTCAGAATTAATAGTATTTGGTAAAAGTAAAAAGTTTTCTGTTAAAAAAATTAGGACACTAATAGTTTTTAACCAACTTTCTATAATTAACCAAAATTTAGAATAAATATTTTGAGTTTTTAAAATTATACACGGAAAAATGAGATTATAGAAATTGGGTTTTGATATAAATGGAGCAAGTTATTGTGCTCCGAAATTTATGTTGATACGTATTTCCAAAGTTACTAGAACATTTTTATTCTTCAAATTATCGAGAGAACAAAATATAAATGACGACCAATATGGATTATTCTTTTAAAGCTTTACTTTCTTTTTTTTCATACCAAACAATATTCTGGGAATTGTAAAAGGATAGATCAAGAATCTGTAAATAATCAATATTAGAGGAAGTGTTGTGAGCGTTAGTACTATAATTTTTAGTGAGATGTTGAGATTTAATTGAATTACATAATACCCTATTATAATAATGACTGTTTGATGTAATATATAAAAAGGATATATAGCTTCATTCAATTTCTGGAGAAACAGACTTTGTTTATTAAACCAAACCTGTCCATAACCTAGAATCGTCATAATTAATGTCCAACTAATTAATGCAGAAACTAAATACCAAACATCCCATTGATTACTGTTAGAGAGATACGGTTTTATAAATTTATTAGGTATGAAATAATAACTATAAAAAAGTACTGCACTTACTAAAAAAACAACAAAATTAAATTTACGATACGTCTTTAAGTTAATCCAAATGTTTTTTGTTGAAGTAAATAACATACCGGATAGGAAGAAAAATCCATAAAAAAAAGTAGAGGATAGATTTGTAATAGCTTTGGAGTCATCTGGGTATAATCTCTTGAAAATTATGGTTATAAGTATTAATGGAATCGCCCATAATAATATTCCGTATTTTTTGGAAGTTGTATGTTCTAGTATATTAAGTAGTCTATTTGATTTTTGAGATTTCAGAAATAGAATTAAAGGTATTACTAAAACTGAAATTATAAATAGATTTTCAATAAACCAGAGGTGATTTACTTCAAAATTGGCATTTTGATATAATTGGAGATAGGAAGTGTAATCATTTATATTCTCATAATAGGTTTGAGGAGGAACTATAAAAAGAATACCAAAAAAAAGAGGAATTAGTAAACGAGTACTTCGTTCTTTTAAAAATTGAACCTAATTTCTTTTTGAAAAAGCAAACATTGTCCCTGTTCCAGAAATTAAAAATAATAAGGGTAACCTAAACTGTTCAAAAAATACCATGATATCATCCAAGATTTTACTGGATTCTGAATTCATAATATGAAACTTATCACCATTAAAAGGCATTCCTATGTGGTGCAGATACACAGCTAAAATAGCAATGACTCTTAACCAATCTAAATCATATCTTCGTTTTTTTTCTGCCACAATATTTGTTTTTTAGTTGAATTGACAAACCTAGAAACAAATACGGTTGTTATATTTTTTATGTGATAAATAACAACATTATGTGACGAAATACAAAGTGACTTACGTATGCGAACTTGGTAAAAAAAGTAAATTAAACCCTTTTATGTTTGCACGTGAAACAGGAATTGGGGAATTATAGTTTTTTAAATAAATTAAATAACCTTGAGCATTACCCGAGAATGATTCTATGTGATTAATATTTACAAGGTATGATCGGTGTGTTCTATAAATAAAAGGATATGGTTTTAATTGAGATTCTAATTCTTTAAGGGTTATTCTAACCAATTCCGTGTTGAAACCATCCTTGGGAGAAATGGTAAATATTTCAGTATAATTACTTTCGACTTTTGCAAATAACAAATACTCTATTTCGAATTCGAAGGATCCATTTGCAATTTTCAATTTTGTATGTCTAGTACTATTCTCAATGAGACGTTCTTTTGGTTTGATAGATAATTTTTTCAAGCCAGAAGAATGATCTTTTATAAGTCTTTCTAGGTTTATTGGTAAAATAATGACTAATAAAAGAAAACCAACTAAAAATGTATTGCGTATCTCTTCCCAAAAATATCTAAGGGACCAATTATCAGGATTTAGATAAATTATATCCCGAATTAAAAAATCAAAAATTCCGATGAGTAGTAGTACAATAGAAAGATGCAAAATTTCTTTTCCCAATGTCCAGATATCAACTTTCAAGTTCTGGTTAAGATAACTAAAGTAAAAAAAACAAATTGGAAAAGGGATAAGAGAATGAATCAATATAATCCAAATGTAGTTGATTTTATGTTCTGATGTATTAACGATAAATGGATCAAAAAAATAGGAAAAACCAAAACTTAAAAATGAAATCAATAATAAAATTAGAATTAACTTTTTTTGATTTCCATAGTAATATAATACTCCCCATTTTTAAGACAGCTACTTAAATTGTAAATTTAATGCTGTACATATGAAAAAATCGAGAAGAAA
>CANMLS010000065.1 GCA_947498785.1 uncultured Aquimarina sp.
GAAAAAAACAGAACAATAGATAAAGTTTATGGTAGAAAATTTGGATTTACCATAGGATACTCTATGGGAAGTAAATCTAAAATGAATCTCATGAAATCGTACAAAATCATCAAAAAGGAAGCAGAACCAAAGTTAAAAAATCAAAAGAAGGAAAACGCTCTGGATATAATAAGTAAATCAATTTCAAATAATTATAAACTTTAAATCTTGTATTATGAGTACTATTAAAAATCACGTACAGTTAATTGGGCACATTGGTCAGGAACCAGTAATTACTAATCTTGAAAGTGGTAAGAAAGTAGCCCGGTTTTCATTAGCCACCAACGAGTATTATAAAAATGCTCAAGGAGAGAAACAGACCGTTACAGACTGGCATACTATTGTTGCCTGGGGTAGAGTAGCAGAAATTATAGAGAAATTTGCTTCCAAAGGTAAGGAGGTAGGAGTGATTGGAAAATTGAAAAGTCGCACCTACGAAAACAAGGAAGGAAATCAGGTGAAAGCAGTTGAGATAGAGGTAAATGAAATATTGTTACTAGATAAAAAACCTGCTACTAAAGAGTAATTATTAAAAAATAAAGAGGGCGTACCCTTCGAAAGATTCGCCCTCTTTTAAAATTTCTAAATAGAAATCTTATGAAAGTTAAAGTTAATGAAATAAAAATAATTTATCAACAAAAATACCCTGTTAAAGATGCAGTTGTTATTAAAGCATCAACAGTCGCTGCAGAGGTATTTATCGAAAATTGGAATCAGGATACTATAAATATTAATGAAACTTTTAAGTTAATGCTACTGAATAATTCTAATAAAGTAAAAGGAATTTTTGAATTATCTAAGGGAGGTATAACCGGTACCTTAGTGGATGTACGAATTCTTTTTGCAATAGTGTTAAAAACATTATCTACAGCAATTATATTAGGACATAATCATCCCAGTGGTAACTTGAAGCCAAGTGAATCGGATAAAAAACTTACCCAAAAGATCAAAAAGGCTTCAGAAATGTTTGATGTTAAGTTGTTGGATCATATTATCATTTCACCATATGGGGATTACTTTAGTTTCGCTGATGAAGGGGTTTTATAATTAAAACATAAGGCAATGGTATATCTTAATTATAGTAATCTTGACTACGAAACGCAACAGAAGTTGATTTCGATTTCCAAAGAAGATGTGGAACATAAATTTGAAAATGACCTAAAGAAATATGCCGAAGAAAATCATATCAATTATGATATACTTTTGGAACAGGAAGCAATGAAAAATTTGTATTCATATCAATATATGTTTATTATTTAGAACATCGTTTTAACCTTAATAGACCTTTGATATTTCAAGGGTCTTTTTTTGGTCAATTTTTAAATCCGCAAAGAATTTCCTTAATCTTTAGAAATACTATTAAAATAGAACTTTTCCAGTCTTAAAAAATACATTTCATTTTTTATGCATCGAAAAAGCCATTACATTTTTTGGTGTAATGGTATTTCCTTTTTGTCACGCTCTGGCGTGACGAAAAGGAATAGCAAGAGGGTAACACGCTGACGCGATGTTTCAATTTTGAGTTTTTTCAAAACAGTAATAAAATCAGTGTTTGACAAAGATTAATTGTTTTGATTTTTAAATTTTGAAGCTTGTTTTTTCAGAAAAAACATTGTCAGCACAATGAAATCAACAAATTTTTTCAGAAAAAATGGATAAAGGATATGAAAAAGAGCGATTTGAGATGTTAGGAATTAAGGCTTCTGTAGCTGTTAAATTCAGACGGTTCTGTAAGTCAATATCAAAATCTCAATCAATGACATTGCTTTTAATGATAGAATTTTTTGAGGAGAATGGTATTTCTCCACACGAATCTATTGGACCCAAAATGCAGACACTGGAGTCGCTAATCAAAAAGCGAATCAATGGAGTTATTGCGATAATGAAAGACATAGAAAAGAATCAAACCAAACCTACTGTGGCAATGATGCAATCACTTTTTGAAGAAGCAGAACCTCTTGATAAACCATTGATTTTAGAAAAGGAAATCCCAAAAGAAAAAACAAAAGTTCAGTTTCGAGAAAAGTTTCAACAGGACGAAGAATTATAAAAGCAAAAGAAATGTACATCACTATAACCGCTCAAAAACTTGGAAGCAATTATTCGCAAAGTTCAGGAGATTTTGTGGATTACCTGGAGAAGGAAAACCAAGGTCTGGAACAGGAAGATATGGAACATTTTTTTAATCAATATGGAGATGAAATAAGTGCTTCGGAAGTCGTTAAAGAAATAGATAGTAATACTGCAAAGCTCAAAAAGAAAGAGCCCAAATTTTATTCTATTACGGTGAATCCTAGTAAACATGAATTAAGACGATTACAAAATAGTCGTGAAGATTTGAAACGATATACAAGAGCTATAATGAAGGATTATGCTGAATCATTCTATCGAGAAATCAATGGTAAAGCAATTACTGTAGATGATATAAAATACTACGCTAAAATTGAACATCAAAGAATATTTAAAGGAACGGATAAACAGGTGCGAGAGAATCAACCCTTTGCAACGAAGATTCTACAACTTAAAAATGAGATTAGAAAGATTGAACAAGAAAGGCTTGCAGGTAATATTGATAAGCTGAAAATTAAGATTTCTAAGTTAGAAGCCCAGGCTCCACATCAACAAAATGGAAAGCGTATTGTTCAGGGGATGCAAAAAGCAGGTAATCAAAGACACATTCATATCATAGTGAGTAGAAAGGATGCTTCCAATACTGTAAGTCTCTCCCCTGGGAGTAAATACAAAGCTTCAGAAGTGATAATGAATGGAAAAAAAGTTAAAAGAGGATTTGATAGAGATTCATTTTTCAAAAAAGTAGAAAAGACCTTTGATAACATCTTTGGTCATACCAGGAACTTTGCTGAGACCTATACAGCCAGAAAAACTTTTATCAAAAATCCAAAACTGTATTTTTCAATGATTTCAAGATTGCCAACTAATGAGAAAGCAGTTGCGTTCAGAATCATTCGGGAATCCGGAATGCCAATGATGCCAAACATACCAGTCAGCAAAGCACAACTGGCTTTAAAGGTGTTTAATAGGTTACGTAAAGGAGTTGATATGGCTATTAGATCAGGTTCAATAGGAATTTAAAAAGATGGAAAATCAGGATCTTATAGTTATCATTTCAGTGTTTTTAGGATCAGCAATTATTTTTTTTGGCGTATACAAACTCTCTCGACAAGGCTTTGTGATTAATACGATTTTAGTCACATTAATGTTTGTTTTTTTGTATTACAAGATCGAAAATATCAATGCATATTTCAACTTGATATTGATCCTTGGTTGTCCATTGCTTTTGATCAATATTATCTTTTATGTATTTCTTCATAAAGATCCAAATAATATGATCTTGGATGAGAAATTTAAAGTAAAATTTGAGTTAAAGACAGGAAAACTCAAAATTGAGAATATCAAACGTGGCGCATCAATCATAGGATCTGCCGGAAGTGGGAAAACAGAAAGTGTGGTTTATAATTTTCTAGTGCATTTTAGTCAATATTCTTTTTGCGGAATTATACACGATTATAAGAATTTTGAGATTACCGAAATGGCTTATCCATTATTCGAGAAGAATGAAATTGATTTTTGGGTGATTTCCTTTGACAATATATTTGACCGAGTGAATCCAATTGCTCCACAATATATGCAGAATGAAGAAAATGTAAATGAAGTGTCCCGGGTTCTTATTGAAAACTTGTTGGAACAAAAAGAATCAGGAAATGTCGGAACGACCAAATTCTTTACGGATGCTGCAGAAGGTTTGATCGGGGGCCTCATCTGGAAGTTAAAAACATCGTATCCGAGGTATTGTACATTACCCCATCTTATTGCGATTTATCAGTTGTTAGATACCAACAGCCTTATTGCTTTTTTGAGTACCAATACCACGTCTAGGGCTATGGCAGATGCATTTATCAGTGGTAAAGATTCTGATCGGCAAACAGCGGGGGTAAAAAGTACACTTGCCAATGCACTCAAAAAGATCAGTACGCAGCGTATTTTTATGGTACTCTCTGCAGATGATGTCCCTTTGAATGTCAATAGTGAGAAACAGCCTTCTATAATTTCTATAGTAAATAACCCAAAATATGAAACAGCGTATTCACCCATAATAGCCACAATTATGCATATAGTGATAAAGCAGATGAGTGTAAGAGTTTCCAATCCCTCATTTTTATTGATGGAAGAAGCTCCAACTATTCGATTACTTAATATGCATCGTATTCCGGCTACATTACGGAGTTATGATATTGCAACCATTTATGTAATGCAGGATAAAATACAGAATGATATGATGTATGGGGATAAAGCTAGTAAAGCGATTTTAAGCAATCTTTCATATCAATTTTTTGGAAAAGTAAACGACCCGGACACGGCAAAGTATTACGAACGCTTTTTTGAAATTGTAAAGCAACCTACCAGAAGTATAAGTAAAGGACAAGATCCTTTCCGTTCTGATACTAGAGTGACGAAAGGTGAGAAAGAAGTAGCTAAACGCAGGGCAGATGTGTTTTTTCGATTGAAACAAGGAGAGTTTATAGCTTTTGCCGATGGCAAGGATCGAAAGGTAAAATTTCAACTGCCTGAGATTGAAAAACGATTGCCTAAGCAGAAAAAGATATTTACTGATTCCGATTTAGAAGCTAATTTTGATCGTATTTATAAAGAGGCTAGGTCAATATTTCAAAACTGATATAAATACTACGAACTCAATATTATTAACAATATATTGATAATTGTTATTTAATTCCTTTAAAGAATTCTTCGAGAGTAATACCATGAATGTCTGCTATAAGTGACAATGTATTTAGCTTATAATTTTGTCCATTTTCCCAACGCCAAACACTCTTATTTTCAAAATTATGCTCAATAGCGAATTTTGCATAGCTTGTATATCCTGCTTTAATACGTAATTCTTTGATACGATTTCCGATTGCTTCTTCGCGTATTTGATAGTTATCAATTGTCATAGATAACAAAATTGTATTTTACTTGAGAAAAAAGATACGTCTTGCGTGACGTATGTTTTCTTTTTTCTTGTATATTTACACTGTAGAAATGAAACTAACTACGGATTTCTGTAATTATTAAGATGTGATTTTGGTATATGTAAGTCTATTTAAAAGAAAATATTTCTCTTAAATCCCAAATCCCCACTAGAGATTTAAAGAAAACATAATGGAAATAATAAAAGACGATTTGCACTATGATTTTACCGTAAATGTTTTGAAATCATTGCATTTAGAAGAAAATAAATTTTTTGATGATGTTACTAATAATGCCTCCTATGAAGTACAAATTTATAAATGGATAGATAAGTTATATAAGCAAGGCAAATCTGTAGAGGAAGCCATACAGCTTATTCATCGAGTGCGGATTATTTTTTTAATCTAAAATTGTAATTACCCCTAAACCAAAGTTGCTCACAAATCTGCCAGAACACCTACCATGATTAAATATTATAAGAGATTAAGTAAAGAAGAAAAACAAATTGCCATAAGACGCATTGCCGTGCGTATACATACCTCTGAAAAAATCATTATAGAAATACTCAACACTACGAATCCTTTATTGGCTATAAAGAATGGCGAAGTGATCATGTATCGTCATACACTTACTATATTAAGGATGAAAGTAAAGGAATATGATAGTAAAAAATTGTAGTATTCTTTTACATAAAACACCTAACAAAAAGAGTGTCGAATCTATTTTCTTATCGATATGAAAATAGAGAGTTTATCATTATATAACAGTAAGTCTATAGCATAAAAGAATAATAGAATTTAAAAAGGACTCTTCTCCCTCAACCCTTGCGTCATTACTTTCCATTGATCATCTTCTTTAGTCAACTTAAAGGTTTCTGGTTTGTCTTCGTAAGAAGTAGTAAACTTTACCCAAGCGATGTTACCATCGACGGTTTCCTTTATTACTTTAAAATCTGAAGCTTTGGAACCAAGATCACCTGGAGCCATCATATCTTGAACAGAAATAAAAGATGCGTAGCTTTCATCAGTGGTATGTTTCTTCAATTTTGAATTATCCTTTTGGTAAAAACTTTCAACTACAATTTTTGCTGTATCGGTATGTGATAATTGATTTTGGCTACAGGCTATAAAAAGCAGAGGTAAGAAGTACAAGACTATGTTTCTCATTTCGTAATTAATTTGGATTATTGATATAGGCGTCAGATATTTTTAGTTTTACATTCCGTTCTCCATTTTTTTCATTGAGTTCTAATGCAACAAAGCGCTCATTACTGATTGAAAATTTAGGGAATACATACACTAATTTTATAGTTTTATTTTCCTTAATTTTGGATGGCACATTAAAAATGTAATTAGGTTCTTGATATAGGTTTTGAAGCGATTTTTTCTTTCCTTTTTTCCTGGTCTGTATGGATAGATTTAGAAAATTCAAATCATAATCTAATGAAGATTTATTTTCAATCTGAATTACAAAATACAGTTCTTCTTTATCAAAAACGATATTCTCTATGCTTAAGAGTATACCATCATTACGTTTTTTGATTCTTCTAATACGTTGTTTTCTCTTAACTAGGTAAGAGCAGAAACGTTCGTAGTACTTCTTTTTATCAAAGTGGGGCACTACAGGGTCAAGGTTATTTGGGAGGTCTATTATTGGCTTTTCATTACCAATAGTGTTCGATTTAGGAATAAAGTAATTAAGTTTTTTAAGTACTTCTTTATATTGAACAATATACGAAAAAACTGAACCATTATCGTTGATGATGAGGAGATTACTTTCTTTTCCTGGGGTAGCTTGGAGCAACCCAAAATACTGTTGTTTTTCTCTGTTGTAGGTAAAAACGAAATTTTCAGATCCTGTAATTCCTTGCCGTATTGGATTTGGGAAAAACATAGCTACATTCTTCTGATCATTCGCATAAATAGTATCTAAAACTTCGATATCCTGAACAGAAATCTGTGCTGTACTTGTTTGGAGCGAAGTAGCTGAAACTATTGCTATTATTAGGATGGTGACATACTTTTTCATAGTGTTGACTTTAGAATTAATTTATAATTGTTGACTACGGTAACCTTGACACTGCGGTTACTACGTTGAAAAATTCTTTTGACACCACTTACTTGTGGAACTCCGGCGATATTAATATCGTCCACAAAATCTCCAACTATTTCTTGCTTTGCTTCAGCTCTAAAACTGTTTTCAATATAAATACCTTCACTACCATCTTGCAAATCGAATGCTTTGAGCTGAACCGGGTGGTGCGTAATATTTTCGATTTCAATCATTGCTCTATTGGGTTGAAAACTGATAAAACCATAAATAAGCGTGTTTTTGGGAATAATTTTATTGTTGATGAGTGTAGCTTTGGTTAGGCGCATTCGTAATCGGTAATCCTTTTTCACTGTTTGATTGCCGTCTACTGCGACCACTATGGCAGCATCTGTTTTTGAACTAATTTCAAATACATTCTTCTTGGGGTCTGAAGCAAAAAATAATTGATGTTCCAACCTAAGTTCTTTTGCTACAATGGTCTCTTCTAAAGGAGGAATTATGGAATCTTTTTTCTTTTTTGATACTTCTAAATCTACTTTAGCCTTCTTATTTCTGTATCCATTAGTGGAATAGTCAATTTTCCCCAACCGATATATACTATCGACGATTCTTTCTTTTTCTTTGGTAGTAAAGCCAGAATCATAGAAGCCAAGCGAATCAATCAGCTTTTCGTCATAGATACTAGGCGCATTGGTTTCGCGAACTTCTTTTAAGTCATTTATTGCATCCAGTTTTGAGGTGTAATCTTCTTGTTCTTGTTGCAATTCTGGCACTAATGTTTGCTTTAGGTTTTCGTTTTCTGTTTCATCATTACCCATCAATAATAAAGTATAAGACACAAGAAAAATGACAATGACCGTAAGCACAGCACCAAAGACAATTTTATTTTTTTTTATATTCATAACAGTGAGATTTTTAGTATCCGTCCGCCTGCCATCGGGTAGGTTACGGGTTTTCGTTGAACAGTTTTTTTAAGGTGTTTTCAAAATAATTAGTAATCAGTAACCCGTGCGTATTGTGTGGATAGTTTCTGTCTACTACAATAAGACTACCAGTAGAGACCAACTCATAGGTGTCAACGACAGTTCCGCGATTGATCTCGAAGACTGTTGTCGTTTTAAATTTGTAAGGTTCGGCTTGCAGATCTACTTGCGATTTTATACTGAGTACTTTTTGAACCAGAGAATATTGAAGAAGACGATTGTACACTCCATCTGCTTTTTTCTGTCGATAGAGATTATCTACAGAACTGTTACCAAGCCATAGCGCTTTTTCCAAGTTCTTTTCATAATTACTGGCATCTATATCGTAGAAATAAGTGTGAAATAAATCTAAGTGTGCTGATGCTTCAATATGTAAGTTTTCTTTTTGAGTTACCCATTTTAGAGGAATTACCTGACCATCCGTATTAACGGCAAAAGAACTATTGAGTGCTTTCTTATGAATGTCATAAACAATCCATCCAGAGAAAGCACTGGAACCCAACGCGCATAGCACTACAAAAAGTACGATGAACCGATTAAGTTTTAGAATTGTATATATGTTTTTATACGATGTTTTCATAATTCATAATCTGCCTTAGGCAGTAAAGAGTTTTAGTGTGAAGGAAGTTGCTCGTTTATAAAGCTTGAATTTTAGAAAAACGATAAATACGATAGAGCCGAGTTCTACGACAGGAGCAAAAAAATCACTTCCTATATCCGTTCCAAATAGATTAAACCAAAAGTTGGTATTGAGTTCTGTATAAATAGCATTTATAAAAATGTTGACTAAAAAGAACGCAGGAACCAGCATATATACTGCTGCATATAATTTGAAAAAATTATATGCCATAGATCGAAATTTTTCGAAAACGGCAAGACTAATGACTAAAGGAAAAAAGGCCTGCATTATTCCTAATAAGAAGTAGCGTTCTGCAAGAAATAGGGGATAGATAAACAGATCTAAAATCCATAGTCCAAGGCTTACAATAAAAGCTAATATTTTCCAGCCGTATAATGGTGTTACCAATGCTTCATAGAGCAGTGCCATTGCCTTTTGTGCAGCAGCTAATACACCAATATCTTCTTCGATAGGGATATCTTGTAATTGAAGCGGAAGAAGGGCAGGAGCAGTACTACGATATTGACCTTCAATAGCAACCAGTATGTTATCAAAAAAACCTAATATTTGTGTAGAAAAGATGACCAGGAGAACAACTGCAAAATTCTTTGCCAGTTCCCCTGGACTCAGCCCCCAAGTGTAGCCATCTTTGTCAGCAATACCTTCATTATATTTTTTCAAGATGTTAATGAGAAAGAATAGAACGGCAAGTGTTTTCATTCCAGCAATGGTATATTGCGAGAAATCACTATTTTGAATAGTCTGAAAAACGGTGTCGATATATTCTAACCCGAACCCTAAAAAAATCGTTGCGGTCATTACTACAAGCTTGTTTCTCGATTATTGATCTTATCCTGCATTTTTCTGAAGGAAATAATATCCTGATAGCGTTTGGTTTTTATAGTAATGTCAGACACCATCTCCTTGGATTGCTGCTCTTTTTCTTTAAGCATTTTAGCGCGGTCTGCATCGCTCATTTTAAGGTAATCACTGGAGAGGATTTGGTCTATAAAGTCCATCGTTTCTAATGAGTTTTCTACTATGGTGTTGAAAGATTTAGATACTCTATCTATCTCGTCTGCTTTGATGTATGGCGAATTGAGAATATCTCTTAATTCATCGCGCATTACGTTAATCAGACGATGATTGTTTCGGCCAATTTCACGTACAGCTTTTAACTGTTTCACTACATTATTTACCTTCTCCAAATTTTCCTTTTGTTGTTTTAAAAAATTGACGGTCTTAAGAAGGTTAGAAGTTTGTTTTGCAGATTCTATAAGTGATTTTGCCAGACTTATAAAATTTGTATTGTCATAGACAGGCATTCCCTGAGCCGCTGCACTACCAGGTAATAAAAAAATTAAGATAGCCGCGAAGACTAATAATCTGATTTTGTTTTTCATAGCATTATGTTTTAGAAGTGAATTCAAGTATTGCTTTTTCCATATTTTGATGTTGCTCGTAGAGCTTCATTATTTCTTCATTTTCAGAGCCGTCAGTGAGATAGGCTGCATAGACTTCTTTGGGAACTTCGAGCCGGAAAATGTTACTCTCCTTTCCGATTTTGATGAACATTTCGGTATATTTTCTTGACCCAGCTAGATTATTTTTAATGGATTTAAGCTGATTCAGATCGTGACTGGATAAACTCAATCGTTTCTGCAGTTCGTCATATCCTTTTTCATTATTCAAACTGTAGATAACCTGAGTGTTCTCTAGGATACTTGCTGAGGTAGAATTATTCGGCAGTTGGTTAATCGATTGTAGAATGATACCTATGGCTCCATTTTGTTTTCTAATCGCCTGGTAGTAGAATTCAACACTTTCCAATACATTGTCAAACTTTAATTGTTTGGCAAACTCATCAAATAATATAATTCCTTTTTCAGCTCTGTTTTTCCAGATAGTTCTTTGGATAGCAGATTTAATAAGCTTCAACATTACAGATAATATTTCTTTATTATCTTTCACTTCGTCAAGCTCAAAAACGATTAATCGTTTATCTTCAATTTTATAGGTTTGATCTTCGCTAACCTCAAATAAGAAGCTATATAGACCATCGCCAACATACTCCGACATAATGTGCAAAAAGTTCGTAATGTTGAAGTAGTCAGGATGGATTTTTAATTGTTTGAGCAGTTGCTCTTGATTGGTTTCTATAAACTCATAAAAGCTGTTTAGAGAGTGCCCTTCAGAAATTTGAGAATAATAATGTCGCAATATCTTTTTTACCGAAACTGATTGTGCTTTGGTAACTTTTAAATCAGAAGAAAACAACTCAAATAGAAAAACAGATAAATCTTCTAATCGTTCTGGTGTTAGATCATTGAGGTTACTTATGTAGAATGGATTAATCCCTAAGTTTTTACCGCTTTCGTAGCGTAATACGGTGTATTGCTCGGGATACAATTTTGCAAATTTTGTATAAGAACCTCCTAAATCAATAATAACCAGACGTACGCCACTTTCGAAATATTGACGCAGGATATTATTGGCTAAAAAGGATTTACCTTCTCCTGTAGGAGCAAAAATCGCAAAGTTTCTTGCCTTAATTCGTTTTTTATGTTCATCCCAAACATCTTTTAGAACGGGGATATTATGCTCTCTATCATTAAAAATAACACCAGTAGGATCAGACTTGTAGTTGGTGTTATTGATCAGTAAACAAAGGGCATGTTTTAGATCGGTCACATATAAATCTTCATTAGAGAAGTTGGAAGAAAAGCAACAGTAGCTATTAAGGATATAATTTTTACGTTCTTCACCGCGAGGATAATAAGGAACGATATCCAGTTCCTTAAACTCTGCTTTGATTTTTGAAGCTATTCTATCTAGGTTTCGGACTTCCCGATCCCAATACATAATATTAAGATGTCCTCGAATTACCCGGGCATTGTCGTCTGCATTAATTTGATCAAGGATGTGTTGGATCTTCTTTAAAACAACTTTATTCTGAGAACCAAAATTGGAACTCTTATTAAGTTCTTCAACTTTTTTATCTAATTGCTTTCTCCATTTCTGTTTGTCGTCCAGATAGATAATTTGATTGACAATATGATTTTCATTGAGTGTAAGTCCTAAACTATCGATATACCCTTGATGAAAGACAAAATCGTCAGAAGTAAATCTTTCGTTTGTTTTACTCGTTTGTACGCTTTCGCCAAAGCACAATTCGCTATTGACTGCTAAAACATCAAAATAATGCTCACCAATATTAGTTTTGGATTTGTTACCGCGTTGGGCAGTATCCAAAAGAATATCAGTATCAAAACCAGTGTTGAATCCGTTGAAATAATTGTCAGTCAGAGAATGAATCTCTTGTGCATTAAGTGCGGTGAATTCCATTTTACGACTGTTATTGATAAAGGAAACAGAATCCTTAACCGCGCCCATAAAGGTATTGATATGTTCATCAATTTCTTGTATACTATTTTTAGATACTTTCCGGAATGGATTGACGTATTTAGAATTATTCAACGCTTTGTTCTTAGTTAAGATGAAAAACAAGTAACATTGATGTTTTATGAATTCTCTTCCTTTGAAATGATTATGAGTAGCTTGTTCCAGAAAGGTTTTGTTCGGTAATTGCTCGGCGGTGTAGTTTTGTTTTAGATAAATATCTTGTTTATGAACCACACATCCTGTTGGTAATGATTTAACAGCTTGAAACCATGTACCGTGTATATCTTCAAAATCTTTTTCTGCCAAGGAGTATATTTCCGGAAGAATGCCTTTGTAGCAGACTACAACGTTGCCGTTGTTTGCAAATGCTACATTCTCGTGAATGTCTACAATAGGGTGATATGACAAAAGATTTATCTTATTCATAATCCAAATTGCTTGACTTTTTATTACTGATTATTTTTGGAAATACTCTCGAGAATTGTAGTAAATTGGGATTATGAGCAAATCGTGTAAGTGCTATGTATAGTGTTCCGTTGAGAATAAAAACAGCCATGATTGTCCCAAAACTGAAGGAGAAAATAACGACTAATAATGAAGCTACTATAGCGATCATCATTAATGCGAATAATGATATAGGTAGCCCGAAAATCAATGCTTTCTTCCGAATATTTTTATAGACTTCGAATTTTTTCATGACACATTTGTAATAAGATTCTCGGTGAGGATTCATTAGACTACGATTGTGATTAAATAGGTGAAGATGCCAACTACTGCTCCTGCAATAAGAACAAAGACCAAAACGCGTGTGATTCCTTTTTTAAGGTCTGCATTCTCTCCAAAGAAGTGACCTGCATTGAATAAAAATCCAATCAAGAAGATTACCCCCAAAATGATAGGGAAGATGTTTCGGATCGTGTCGGAAACGTCATTAACAGAATCTTCGATACCCCCGATTTGTGCAAAGGTTGGAGTTGCAGTAAATAGCAACCCCATTAACATAGGAATTGATTTTTTCATAACTGTTCGTTTTTGTGCCTGATGAGGGCAGTTGATGAATAAACTTTGTGAAATCTATTACCGAATTGGCATTATGGGTAGATACTTCTAAATTTTAACGCCAAGCGCTGTTAAATTTTGGAAGATTATTATAGAAAGAAATGAATCGTTGCATTTTGTGTAATCAAACAATACTACTATGCAATTGTTATTCTATGTTTTGAGCTTTTTATTTTTTCTCGGTTTGCAGGCTAAACTTTATACACAAACTGATACAGGACCGAAAGTTATTGTAATCGATCCAGGACACGGTGGGAGGGATTCTGGGGCAATAGGTATCAATGTAGTTAAGGAGAAGGAAATTGTATTGAGTATCGCTAAGAAGTTAGAAAATATAAACTCAAAATTATTGAATGACCAATTTGAAATTTACTTGACAAGGTATAGTGATACACTAATCTCTTTGGAAGATAGAACAAGACTAACAAGAAGTATTAATGCAGATGTCTTTATCTCGCTCCATTGCAACCAAGCTCGAAACCCAAACGCTAGAGGAGTTGAGATTTATGTAAATACTGAAAAAGGAATTCATTCTGATGCATCTATTTTGTTAGCGTATAGGGTACAAAGGAAAATGAAGACTTTATTAGGTTTTAAGAGTAGAGGAGTGAAATTCGGAAATTTTCAAGTACTTCGGGAAACTAGCAATATTTGTCCTTCCGTTTTGGTAGAGTTTGGATTTTTATCAAATATAGATGAAGTTAATTTCCTTAGAAATACAAAAACGCATAGTAGTATTGCTCTGGTCATATTACAATCAATTAATAAAATGTATAGATTATGAGTGAGTTGTTTTTGGAGGTGGTGAAGAGTTTGAGGGGAATTTTAATAATACTATTTAAAGAAATTTTAAAACTGAAGATTTTCAATTCTAATTTTTAATTATTTACAGTAACCCCATTAGAATAGTTTTGAAAAACAGGGCTCGTTAAAATGAAGCATTTAATTTTTCACAATCCTTAAAAATAGTGCAGATATCTTACTCGTTATTGATCAATATTATTCGAGTATTAATTTCATTAGGATATTCTATCATATCCATCACTTAAATATTTAAGTTTGCGCTTATCAAAAGCAGGCTTTGTTCCTTCCAAAATATCTACTATTCCTTTGTTCAGAGTAGGATTTTCAATTCCTGCAGAATTAAAACTGAAAACGTTATTATTTTTTAGGGTTACCCATTTAAATCTCAAATCATTGTAAATGAGTGTATTATTTTGTAAATTATATGTAAATATTCCACAAA
>CANMLS010000066.1 GCA_947498785.1 uncultured Aquimarina sp.
TGTTACGAGACCCGTATGGCAGGTGGTGTGTGAGGTGCACTCCGCTATCTAATGATGGCGGAGCCATCTACACGATTGTAGTGTCGTTTTTTTATTCAGACTGATTTTCCGTTCGTTTAAATCTGTAATCAAATTTAAAATTCAAAACCCTTTATTGGTGAAGAGATATCAACTAAAGTTCCATTTGGGTCTTTCAGTAATAAACGTCTTTGTCCGTAAGATGTGTCAGTCGGTTCGCTGATAATTTCAAATTTTTCCTTTTTCGCAATTTCAAATATTTCGTCCGCATTATCAACCACAAACGTCACATAAAATCCTTGCGGATTATTTTGAAAATTATTCGGTACGATTTCATTTGTTCTGTCAATTATTCCCAATTCAAGCTTTTTGTCTTTTGAAATTAAGTGTACGAACCAATCACTATCATAATCCACATTAAAGTCAAACAGTTTAGTATAAAAATCACGACTTTCGGCTAAATTGTCTGAACAGATATTTGTCATTATTCTATTAATCGTCTTCATTTATTTTTTTCAGTTTTTGTTTTTTTAAATGCACTACAACACTAATATATAGTTACCATGGTAATTATGTATTTCTATATGAGGAACTAATTTACTAAATCTTTTAAGTTTTTTTATAGCGACGTGAGTATAAGTTTTCGGTTGGTTTGCTGGGGTTGTGTTCTAATACAACTTGAATGCATAATATCTATTTCTTCCCCTAATACATGAGTAGCAAAACTATGTCTTAGCATATGTTCGTGGATAATCAGATATCATACCACATATAGAATACAGAGTTATAATGGACAATATTGTATTTTTATAACCTAAGACTTGGGAAAGGGCTTTACATAGGATACATTGTTATGCCTTTTTATTTTCTTTTCATATTTCTTTAACGCTAAATAATATCCTTCTTCGATTAGTGGGAATAATTTATCAAAAGTTTCCCTTGTCGGATTTAAAATACAAATCCAACTCATCCAACCATAAATCGGATGAGGCATTATTTTATTAAGTTCTGAAAAGTCATAAGGCATATCAATTATTTGGCCTGCCTTTGGTCTTTTTGGTCTTTCTCCAAATAACCTAAAAAAGGTATCTTTTGATATTCCAATGTTCAACCTAAATACGCCATTTCTATCAGTATTTGATGCTTTGTCATTTAAACCATCTTTTTCCTTGAATGTCAATAGATAGACTCCCTTACTTAGTTTATTTTCTGGATTGTAAAATAGTCCGACTTCTCCCCAATTTTTATTTAGAACAAGACCATCAAATTTTTCTTGAACCCTTTCAATTATGTCGTTTTTAGTCATATCTTTTTATTTGACATCAATCACAGGTTCAAGATGCATAAATTGCATAGTTTCTTGATTTATCATTCCAAAGAATTTTTGACAAGTTTCACTTTTCAAAATTTCTTGTGCAGCATGTTCAGCTGATTCCAGGTCAGTCCAATAAACAATATCAGTCCATTTACCGTTTTTGTCCACTGCTAGCTTCCTTCCAATGTAGCCATCAAATTTTTCTGCTACAGGATTCACGGCTTTTGCTGCTGCTATCACTTCTGCTTTGGAATATTGAGGATAGGTCTCAAAAATAACCAATTCAATTGTCCCTACCTTTTTACTTTGTTCGCTCATATTTGTTTTGTTCTGGGTATTACAGCTAATCAATACGATAACTATAATACCAATTAATAAATGCTTCATTTGATATATTTAAGTTTATGAGACAAATGTAAATGGGAGGAGTGACAACCCTATGTCAACTATACTTCAATAAATTTCTTGAAATAATCATTTAATGAGAAATCTTGTTGATAATCAAATGTTTCAGAAGTAATAAAGAGTGTTGAAATTCTATCTAATCTAAATTCACGTAGGTTGTTTCGTAAGCGACAGAATGCGACTAAAATCCAAGAACTCTCAGTGAAATAAATGGCAAGAGGTTCAATTTCACGAGTTGTACGTTCATCCTTGTAAATTGAGAAGTAATTGATTTTAAGAACATTTGAATTGGTAATTGACTTTTGAATTGAAGACAGCCAAATACTTTTGTTTTTTTCGTTTTTCGTTGAAGGCTCTATTCTATTCTCTAGTTTTGAAATTCCTTCTTTTTCAAAAGTCCTAAGAGTCGATTTTATTTTTATTAATAAGGAATTGAAATCTTTAATCAAGGAAGTGTCTCCTTGGTTTAGAATTAATTTTTCCGAAACAATTAGAGCATTTGCTTCTTCTTGAGTAATCATTATTGGTGGTAATGAATATCCATTCACCATAAAATATCCAACTCCGTTTTCAGAACCTACTGGAACTCCAGCATCTTGAAGTGTTTTAATGTCTCTATAAACAGTTCTTAAGCTAATTTCAAATCTTTCTGCTATTTCAATTGCAGTAACAATCTTTTTAGATTGTAATTGAATTAGAATTGCTGTTATTCGAGTTAGTCTATTCATTTTCGCTTAATGTGTACAACGGTTCGTATATGCGCTGTGCGACCATATGGGAGCATTGACGTATTGTTATAGTTATTTTTCATTTTTATTAATTTTCTCTAAAAACTGGCTTACTTGATTATCATTTTTTAAGATAACGATTTTTTTATTCTTAGAAAGATCATTAAGCTTACTTATTAGACTTTTTTTCTTCGTATATTGAATGTTGCAACATAGTGGTAAAAATTAAAATCAAATCGTTCTTTGCATCCTTTAGACATATCTGGTCGTACTTTATTTCGATATTGAATTGTTCGCTTTGTTATTCGCTACAAACACTTCAATGTAGAATAATCTAAGAATATGATTGTATCGGCTTCAGCAAATCGAATATTCATTGTTCTTCCATAATTTCCATCCATTATCCAGTTATCTCTGGCACTTAACTTCTTTACAATATTTTCCCATTCATCAGAATTGGGTTCTTCCCAGTTAGATTTCCAAAAATACTTATCCAAATGTATTAATTCAATCTTTGTCTTTGAATGTAAACTTTTAGAAAAGGTAGATTTTCCAGCTCCAGAACATCCAATCACCATTACCTTTTTCATTTTGATTTGATTCTTTTTTATAATGCTATATATTATCTGTCTTTTTTATTAACCATAATGATTTGTGTATGTTGCGTTTGCCTGTCGAAGGCAGCATATGAAATATACAACCTGCTAGACAATGTTTTATTCCACGATATTTTCGGGATATATTTTTTTAATTATACCTGCTTGTTCTTTAGTTAACTTATTAAACGTTGTATTATATTTTTCTTTGGCTAATTTCTCTCGCAAGTTATTTATTTCTCCAATAATAGCATTTTGAATGTCCATATATCTCTTATACATTGCATTTCGATTATTCCTTAATGATATAATTGATTCTGATTTGTTTTTAAATTCATATTCCTGAACAAGTTTCTTAAGTTCCTCAAGATTTACGTTTTTATTATCAACTAAAATTTCATTTTTTTTAGTCAAATAAATCTTAAGTGCTTTGCTCAAGTCAGATTTAGGTTTTTCTTTTCTTAATTCGGGTAATTTTCTACTAATTCTATCATTAGTATTCATTATTTCAAATAAGAAATATGTTCGCAATTTGTAGAAGTCAAGTTCAAAATCATTATTAGTTAAAATATTCAAATAGTCTTTAGCGATTAGATCAGGTCGTAGGTCAAAGGATTTTTGTGTATTTACAATGACTTTTTCAAGACTTTTAAACTTTGATATGTCATAAAGGACTGAATCTTGCAATAATGCTTTCTGGCATTCTTGCAGTTTAATTCCATTTGGTTTTCCAATTTTTTGTAGTTCAATCTGAAAAAATTTAGACGGAGTTTTTTTAATATCACCTTCTTTAGCTATGTTTTGGAGAATCTTACGATAACTACTCCCAGTATTATCTTTCAAAATCCCTTCATTAACCAATAAGTTTTCATAATCAGAAATTAATTTAGCTAACTTGGTCCCATCATCTTCATATGATCTATAAACACATTCCATTAATTTATTTTCTAGTCGTTCTTTTTGAGAACTACAAGACAAAAATAGAGTTGCGAAAATTATATTTAATAGTATAGTTTTTCTCATATATTGTCTAACACCAATATATAGTTACCATAGTAATTATATATTTCTATTTGGCGAGCTAATTTAGTAAATCTTTTAAGTTTTTTTATAGTGACATGAATATAAGTTTTCGGTTGGTTTGCTGGGGTTGTGTTCTATACAACTTGAAGGTATCTTAACTCTATTTCTTCCCCTAATACATGAGTAGCAAAACTATGCGGGTGGATGATCTTGTATCATACCACATATAGGATGCAGAGTTATCATCGGCAATATTGTATTTTTATAACCTAAGACTTGGGAAAGGGTTTTACATAGGGCATAGTGTTAGTAGTCTTTTTTATTTGTTTACCAAAGTATCTTTTCCATGCGGTTTGAAAATCTAGTTTTTCATCTACTATAGACCAAGCAACTTCAAACAATTCGATTAAATGAGTCATTCCAACAACTCTTGTCGGGGCCTCAGGATGACAATGAAATCCAGCCTTTTCTATGAAAGAATCTCTTCCATCATTTGTTTTACCAACCTTTACTAAAACTATATAAACAATAGTTTTAGCGTTAGCACCTGTCTCGACTTCATCTTCTATATCCCCCACCTCCACCTTTCATTATCAGTAGCACCGACAACAATTTCTCCTTCTTCTACTGTTATATCGTTAATTACAAGATGTGTTATTGGTCTGTCTATCATTTTGGTTTAAACAATTTATTACTACTAACGGTTCGGCTATGAACAGTACGCGAGCAAACTAGCGTTTGCTTTCCGCCACGCACATGGCAAAATCTTTTGGTTTTCTTTTTCTCTTTGTCCCGCTAAAAAGCAAAATCCCAAAGATTTTTCGGACTTCATGAAAATAAACAAACCTAACGATTAAGCTCGAAGCCCGCATTGTTTATAGGTTTTGTTGTAAAGCGTATTTTTATTCCAATTTAGCAATTATACCCCAACCGTTTGCCTTATCGATAACAACACAATGAATTTTGTTTACTCCTTTTTCAAGGGGCAGGTATAATTTATTAGTATTTATATTAATATGTCCCATGTATTGAATTCCTTTTGTTCTAAAAGCATTATTGCCTTTGAAAACTGCTTTCCCGTTTAAATAGACTATAATTCTGTCACTATAATCAAATGAGAAAAGTTTTGTTTCATCATTATCGGAATGTACCGTGGTTGATGCTATTATATAATCTTCTTCATTCTGTTCGAAGTTGCCAGAAGATGATTTTTTTATGTATTTAGAAATAGGTAAAAGACCTGTCGCTTCCGTTTCAACGGTAATGTATTCTTCCTTTAAAAAATTTTCAAATTCTATCTCTTCTGACTTGTAGGGTTTTGATTTAGTTATTTCCCACTTTGTAATAATTGCATGGTCAACAGCGACAATGCTGTCTTTTTTGACATCTTCTACGGGATCTTTGGGTGTAAATCTAAAGTTTGAGAACCGATTTGAGAACAATGCAAAAAGCCCAATTTCTCCAGTATTATGTTCTGTTCTTAGTTTATCAATTGTCATAACTTTTTTATCGTTTACGAACACCTCGGCACTTTGGTTGTTTACTTCGATTCGTAAGCTGTTCCAACCTGTTTTTTTAAATGAAACCCTTGCTTGTTTTTCTCTAAATAATTGCCAATTCGACTCATTGTTAAATATGGGCGTATACTGAACAGCATCAACTTGGTTCGATTTATGCATTCGCATATATACTTCTTCCATATTGTTATTTTGCCTTCTAAAAGTAATACCAGCAAAACTTCTGATTGTGTTTGCATATACTTCCACCTCTATGGTGCCGTTTGTAAATTTTTGATTTTTAACTGTAATCCTTCCTCCATTTAAAACTAAAGTTTTCCTATTGTCAAATTTTTCAAACGTAGTTTCTTCTGAAACATTCCAGTTCGAAGCGACCATGTCTACTTTTATTTCAGGGGCTTGAGAAATAGCTAGTTGAAAACTCAATAATGCAATGATTGAACAAATTATTTTTGTCATGATTTATAATTTTTGTTTTGGACAAAAATCCGATTTAATAGTCTTATTATCGTATCACTTTAATATTAATTACTATCATTTTGGTAAATTTTCCTATAATCAGAAGGATTCATGTCTTCCATTTTTATGAAAAATCGTGTCAAGTTATTTGGCTCACTAAAATTTAATTCATGGGCTATTTCCGATATTGTTCTATCGGAATAGCGTAGTTCAGTTTTTATCTCAAGTAGTAGCCTATTGCTTATAATTTCCTTTGTTGTATATCTAGTATGCTCTTTGACCATAGCATTAAGTTGATGGCGAGTTACATTTAATAAGCTGCAATATTCTTCTACCGTATGCGAGGTACGAATATTTAGTTCGAGTAGTTCTTTAAATTTATAAATTATTGAATTCGATTGTGTGTTTGGTGAAATATTGTAGCATTTTGAATACAATCGATTGAGCTTTGACAAAGAAAAATACAATAGTGAACGCAAGATATGAGGGCTATCATTTTGATAATTTTTTATCTCAGAGATAATTTCATTCAATGCCAATTGTATAAAAGCATAATCATCTTTTTTTAGTTGTAAAAATTGAGGGTGTTGAGAATTATAAAAATATTGTAGCCGATAAGTAAACAGTTTATCACCAAAAAAGTCAGATAAAAAATCACTTTGAAATACAAGATGAAAACCTTTAATGCCGGATAGGTCAATCATACAGCATTTTTTTTGGAAGGGGGAAATAAAAAAAAAGCTATTCTCTTTAATTTCCAACAATTGCCCGTTTAATTCTATGCTTCCATTCGCCTTTTCAAAAATCATAATCTCAAAAAAATCGGTGGTCTGTGGATTTGGGTCAAAGAAAACATTAGGATTACCTTCAAACTTGTGTAAGTCCATAAGCAATTCGAAGCCGTACTTTGATTTTTCAAAAATGAATTTTCGCAAAATTGAATTTTCCTGTTACTAGTTTTTTAATGGCATACAACGGACTTGTGTATGAAACGTAGCGTGCAAAAGGACACTAACTTTTCGGATTAAGCACTTAGCCAAATCTTTTTATTTTGTTTTAATTTTACTCTTTTAAAAGCCAAATCAAAAGATTTGGCAGACTTTATAAAAATACATTAAATTTTAGATTAAACACCAAACCCCGTATTAATTATTACACGTTGTTGTAGTCAGTTTTATTATCTTCTAATATTCAATTCCAAGAGATTTATATAAATATTTATGTTTCTCTTTTCCCTCTAGATTAAAGTTATAATCTATTGAGGCTTTACCAACATCGAAATACTTTGACACAGGAATTGTTTCTAATCCGTTAATATAATTTTCATAAAAAGAATTGTAATCTTGACCAGTTGTAATTTTGATGCCATTAATTATGTCATTAGAATCGTATAATTTTTTTGTTCTAAAAAAGTTTTTGTACAACCATTTCATTAAATCATCTAAACTTTTTCTATTATTGGTCTTGGTTCGAATATCTTTATCTAATAGGATCGCTGATACCCAGCCTCCGTGATATATCAAAAAATAGTTTTCAAATTTTGTTTTGTCATCTTTACCAGCTTCTTTCATAGATATTTTTCCCAAACCGGAAGAACTGTTATAATATCCAATGGGGTAGATGGAAGTAGATAAAACTTCTTCAGGTGTAACTACACCAAGTTTTACAGCAGTTTGCCAGGCGTAAAATTCAGAAAACCCCTCATTAAACCAATGTTCACTTCCATCTTTGTATTTGAAAGTTTCTGCATTCCATAAATGAAAAAGTTCGTGTAACAGACCAACCTTCCAATTTGTAAATCCGAAAGTTTTATCTTCTGACCAATCCAAAATAATAATTTTAGGATCAGCTTCTCCTTTAGTATATCGACTTTTTCTTATTTCGACACTAAACTGTGTATAAGTTACATCTAGTGAATCTCTGGGGTTTCCACCAAATAAATTTCGATACACCTCAAATCCGTTTACAAGTATTTGTGTTATTTCACTTTCTATTTCAGCGGACTCTTTGTCCAAAAAATCATAATGAATTTCTAATCCATTAACGTTGATGATTTTACTTATTTCATTTTGACTTTGACAAGAAGTAATTACTGCCATTACCAATAAAAGGGCATATCTCATTTCAATTGTTTTTATTATAAAGAGAAGACTTCAAAAAGTATATTTTGTTACATCACATAATTAAAAAACAACGTTATCTGAAATTGGCTACAACACTAATATATGAGGAACTAATTTAGCAAATCTTTTAAGTTTTTTATAGTGATTTGAGTATAAGTTTTTGGTGGGTTTGCTGGGGTTGTGTTCTATACAACTTGAAGGTATTATAAATCCATTTCTCTTCTAATACATGAGTAGCAAAACCATGTCTTAACCTATGCTGGTGACGACTCTAGAAGCCGATCACATATAGGATGCGGAGCAAGTTATATAAAGGCATTGAAATGTTAATAATCCTAACGGAATTATCAATATTTCAACACTACAACATCATCAATATAAGATAAATTAAAAAATAAATATTAACTTTATGGAACTAGGCTAGTGCTTTTCATAGAATACATTGTTGTATGGCGTTTTTATTGTTCAGAAATTCAATTTGTTAGTAAATCAATCATTTTAAGTGCAACATTAGACGCAGATGCAGGGGTCTGTCTTGTTACTAAATTTTCATTATTTATAACATAAGATTTAAAAGGCTCTGTATGTGAGAATATTGCCCCTTGTTTTATTAGTTCTTCATCAAGTATGAAAGGAATCACATCTCCAATAATGTGTTTGTCTATTTTTTCTTTTCTTTTAACAAGTTACTTCCATTGGTTAATGTAACATTGAGTAATGCAGCAGGGAACAGCTTCCCCTATATAAACAGCAACTTTATAGTTGAAAATAATTTTAGGCATTCTTGCATCGATGGATTTTCGAAGTATTTTTATGCCTGTAATCGCTTCCTTTTCGATGTCTAAAGCATTCGCGGCTTTTGTGATAAGGACATCACTACGTTCTTCGTCTTTTAGAGAAATATGAAGCTGAATCTCTTTTACTATGTGGCAAAATTACTCAAATTTAAGAGAAGATTTTTTAAAAGAATCGTTTTATATTTTACTGTTTTTAAAACAGATCGTAAATAAAAATCCTGCTTCATAATATGAGACAGGATCTTTTATTCTGAAAAATCGGATACAAAAATTATTTTTTTATATATTTTTCTGTAGACAGTAAATTATTTTTTGTGTCATAAACTTTTATGATATACATGGCTGCTGTCACATTAGATAAATCGATCTTTTTCTCATTTAAGAAGCTTCCTTCTTTTATTTTTTCACCAGAGAATGAAAAAACTTCGTATCGGTCTATCTCTTTTGACGCATTTATAAACACAACGTCTTTACCAGGATTTGGCACTAGAATTAATAGATTCTTATCTAAATTAAAATCTCGATTAGGAAGGGTAATATCACGTTGGTTAAAGCCCTCTTTTATCCAGGCATTGATATTGATGGCTGTGTATTCTGGCCTCCAGTTTAAATAAGACTGATTTCTCAATTCGGAATAAAAAGCATCTCTATTAGCTAAGCCAAGGACATCTGTTATATACGTATCTAGACTCCTTTCAGGTTCAGAGTAATTAAAAGAGCTAACTATTTGAGATCCTGAATCGCTAGCGACATTCGACCAATTAGCAAAATTATAATGTGTACCTCCGATGCTAAATAGGCTATTTGTACCGCCATTGGTGTTCTTAAATTTATTATTTGAATAAGAGATGTCGGGATTTGTTTGAGATATTCTTGAGAAATGAGTATTGGTAGAAAGGTCTAGGTTCATTTCATTATCTTCAATTTTTATGTTGATAAGGTCGGAAGGGAAATTATACCTAGAGTTACCACTATTAAGACCAGAACTTATGCCGTCTGCACCTTCTATATTGTAAATGATGTTTCTTTTAATTGTAACATCTTTACTATCACCGTTAAAGGAGATGCCAAACCCCAAGAAACTAGGATTATTTTGGTGTAAGATATAGTTGTTTTCAACGATTCCTCCATCCCAATTTTCAATTTCCACGCCATAGGCTAAGGATCTATTTGTTGGACGCGACATACCTCCTGAAACTATGACGTTTTCATTAATTTTAATATTTTCCCATCTGTACTGGGCTACTCTGTCATTACCACCTACCGATAAGGCGACTTCACAATCGTTGTAAAGGTTATTTGTTATCGTTATATTCTCTACTTTAGTTGTAGCGCTATTTGAGGTCCATTTAGTACCAATACTACTAGGTCTATGGAAAGAGTTTCCTGTAAACGTTGTGTTTTGACTTTCGGCAAAATACGTATTGTGGTTATATATGGTACCTTGACCTTGACTAGGACCACCACTATTAGATTGTCTGTACCAACCATTATGATCGAAAATATTTTCCTCTAGAAGAAAGCTATCTAAATTCGCTGTATACAGTCCTTGCGAATGTTTGCTTATTGAATAGTTATCAAAAATCATGTTTCTTCGCAGTTTAACATTTAGAATGGGGCCATCTCCTTGAATAACGTTACCCGTATAGAATCTAAATGTACAGCCTTCGATAAGGATATTTTCAAGACTACCAGAGCCATTGGTATAAAAGTTAAATCCAGTATTTTCTCCTTCACCATTTATATAGTCTGGATCTGAAGGGTTTCTGGTATGCGCATAAAACGATAACCCAATTATCGATATGTTTCTAGCTCCTCTACAACAATAACTAATACCATTTTGGCTACCAGTTTTTAAAAGAGGAGGTTCAGAACCATCACCATAAGAGGTGAAAACGATAGGTCTTGTTTCAGATTGTCCAATTATAGCTCCTCGAGCCAAAGGTTCATAAAAAACATCATCTCTCTTTAATAAAATCCAGGTTGCATCATTATTGGATAAGTTCGCTGCTGCAGCGGCAATAGTTTGGTAGGCATTTATAGAGCCTACAGGATGAATTGGGTCGTCTCCTATTTCTGGAGAAGTGTTAGCGTATATTTCTGCTGTGCTATCATTACCTGATGATGCGCTTACATAAATAAAACTATCCGCATTCGACGGATTTAAAATAGTCCAGCCTTCGCTATTTAGCTGAGCGTACGATATTACGTTTAACATTAAAAACGATAGCATTAAAATACTTTTTTTCATAATATTTAGATTTGGTGAATTACAAATTAAGAAGATTAAGAGTTTTTTTGATAGTAAAAAATTAACCTTCTCTACCCAACGGAAAAAAGTTAGTCTCATCATCTTTATGAAAATCGGAGTTAATAAATTCCTGCGGATTAAAGCCTGAAAACTCCTTGAATTCTTTTATAAAATGCGATTGGTCAGAATAACCAAACTCATATGCTATTTGCGACCAAACCAAATCCTCTTCGTTTTGTATATTTTTTAGTACTTTGTTAAATCTAAAAATCCTACTGAATACTTTTGGTGTTAAGCCAAAGTAAGTTTTAAATTGATTAATAAGATGCTTTTGAGAATTAGGGTAAGAAGCAATAATTTTACTACTTTCTGAAATTAGTTTTGAATTTAATTGTGTGAGTACTTCCAAAAGTTCGGCGTTTGCTGTTTTATCTATATCAAATTTTAATTTCAACCATTTTTCGACACTTTTAAATTTTTCTGAAGCGTTTTTTCCATTTAAAATTTGTTGCCTCAATTCTAAAACTTCATTCCCAAAAAAATCTTGGGCATCAATTACTTTATTGTTAAATTGATTGATAGGTGTATTAAAAAATGGATAGGCACCATTAGCCTTAAATTGAATCACTAACATCTCAGAATCTTGATGTGTCGAAATAGATAAATAATCCTTATGCATTCCTGAAATCCATACGTTTTTATAACTTCCGTTTGGTTCTAAAGTTTTTCTATCATATGTATGATATTCAAAGCCATCTAATTCAAATACGATGAAAACGTGTCCTGTCGGAACTAAACGTTCAATAGAATGGTCTGACTTAAAATCCTTATAATAGAATATGGTTTCGATATAATCTACAAGTGGTTTTTCTAAAATGTGTGTTTCAAATATCAATGTTTCTTGGGTAATGAATGCTAACGTTTAATATATGTGTCGTAGCAGGGCAAAATGTTACCCTGATTTTTGATATTTCTGCGCATTGGTTGCTAACTTTAACTTTTTGCAAGCATTGCGCCATACCAAAAATACAAGAACCATTCGATTGATCACTTAGCTGCTATGATCACATATATCGTGTTGTACAGCGTTTTTGTTTTTTTTAATTTGTTTTTTCGAGTAATATTCGAGCACTTTCGGTATTTGGCCATTTACCAGCTATCATACATATTCGAATTCGCTCTATCCAATGATTTTCATCCGTAATGTCATTAAATACTGCAGATTGAGAATTATTTTCAATAGAAAATTGAGTAATGTTTTTTTTCGATACCAATTTTACAAATGTCAGAGTTAAAACTTCTTTTGTTAGCTTTAAAGATTGTAGATTTTCAGGTAGAATGTCCAGTGTGCAAAACAATGAGTAATACAAATTATACAAATCTTCATAATATTGTATTTTTATAACCTAAGACTTTGGAATTAGTACCTTTCACTGGACACAAATAGTAAACCTTTAAGTATAGCATATTACTTTTGTGCATATGAAGAA
>CANMLS010000067.1 GCA_947498785.1 uncultured Aquimarina sp.
TACGAGACCCGTATGGCAGGTGGTGTGTGAGGTGCACTCCGCTATCTAATGATGGCGGAGCCATCTACACGATTGTAAAATATTTTTATTACCAACCAAAAGCGGTAATTTGATTTTTTTCATTGAATTTAAAGTCAAAACAAGGTGTTAATTCTTCAATGACTCCTTTTTTTGATTTCAATAATATATCATAAGTAAGGTCTTCATATTCTAAAGTATGTACTAACTTATAATCTGTAAATTCTTTCTGCATTTCGATAAAGTAATTTTTGAAATGCTTGTGTTTCTCTGTGTTTGGTATATTTTCTTTAATGAAAGTATCTATCGTCGAAGACGTTTGTTTAGGGGCTTTTTTTAATAATATTGACACAAATCTATTTATAATTTTCATTCTGTCATTAGGCTCTTCACCTGAAAAATATTTAGTACTATTCATTTTTGGAACTATAGGAGTGTAATTCTTATCAAAAATTAATTTTTCCAATTCTTTACCAATTCTTTTTGTATCATATCTAACTTGATTGGTCATGTAAATAATAACGGTGTGTTTTTCTTCTGGAAGTCTAATAAGCTCAGCGTAAAAAACACCGTTAAAGCCATTATGTGCAATCTTTTTAGTATTTCTGTCACTTTTAGAAATCACCCATCCATATCCATAGCGATATTTTCCGTTTTTTCTTACTAAAACGTGAGGATAAACTAAATCCTCAAATGATTTTTTGCCAATGATTATGTTCTTTTTTAAGGCGATGTACCATTTATATAAATCGGATGGTGTAGACAAAATACCACCATTCCCTTTAAGATGATAGGACACTAGGTTAGATGTTGATTTCCATTTTTCTAAATGTGTAGCTCGGTTTTCTTGACATTTATAAGCGTGTGCCATTTTGGTTTCGTCCCACTTCGGCAGTAGATAACCTGTATTTTTCATTTTAGCTTTACTGAAAAGTTCTTGTTGTAAATATTCTTCATAATCTAATTGTGTTATTTCTTCAATAATGATGGCTAAAATGGAATATCCTATATTTGAATATCTATGCTCACTTCCTGGAGGGAAATTTAAAGATGAATGGAAAATTTTTCTTAAAAATTCTTCTTTTTCAATTGGGTAAAAATCACCAGCATTTTCAAGGTTTGCTTTTATTCCCGAAGTATGGGTTAGTAATTGATAAATAGTTATGTCTTTTTTGTCTATAGGTACGTTCACTAAAAATTTTGAAATAGAATCTTCTACGGAAAGTTTACCTTCTTCTTGTAGCCTAAGAATAGCAGTAGCTGTAAATTGTTTTGTAATTGAGCCAGTTGTGAAAATAGTTTCCTCAGTAATTTGAAGATTTTCATTTCGGTTGCTAAGTCCAAAGCCTCCAGAGAAAAGTACTTTTTCTTTTTGTGCCACTAATACACTTCCTGATACTCCATTTTTATTACATTCTTTAATATACGATTCAATTCTGTTTTTTAGAATATTTTCAGTTTGATTTAGTTTGTTGGTTTCTTTACAAGAATTAAGGGTTGTAATGATTCCAAATAGGCAAAATATTATTTTTTTCATTATACAAACGTACTAATAAAAATAGTACTATGCAATACATGGTAGTGTTTTATTAGTATTATAGAACAATAAATATTTCTAAAAAATAATTATTGTTGCCGATAGTTATTTAAATTATTTTTCTTGTTTAATGTCTTCTAGTAATCCATTTTCTTAAATGTTTTACAACGGTCTTGTGTATGAAACGTAGCGTGTAAAAAGACACTTACTTTTCGGATAAACACAGAGCCGAATTTTTATATTTTGTTTTTACTTTTTCTATTTTAACCCGTTTTATGTATTAGAACTTCGTGATGAAGCTTTGAAATACCATAAATACCGATGTTTTCATAATTTCTGCATAGCACCGCTATGGTGAAATTAAAAAATATAGTGAAACGCCAGTATTTGCAGTAGTTCAAAGATGTAATAGATTTTTTAATGCATAATGCGGGTTTAATGTATCATAAATCTATTTCTTCTGATAAATGAGTAGCAAAACTATGTCTTAATATATGCTGGTGAATGATCATACCCATACCACATATAGGATGCAGAGTTGTATATGAGCTATTGTTAAAATATTGTATATTTTATAACCTAAGAATTAGGAAAGGGCTTTACATAGGAGCCATTGTTAGCCAAATATAATATTTTGCTTTTATCATCAAGATTGAAATGCCAAATTTATATTTGGCGACCTAGCAGAAAATCAATAGCCTTTGTTCAAAACCCTTAATCCGCCCTATGTTTTATATGTTGTCATGGGCTTTTTTTCCTAATTTTTTTAAATATTTGAAATGGGAGTAAATTGCTTTAATAATGTTTAATTCATTGTATGGCATTGAAAATTTACCTGTCATTTCTTTTATTTTCGGAGTTATTATAGTGTACAAAGTATGTGGAAGCTTTGGGAATAAATGATGCGCTGCATGAGAGTTAAATCCGCCAAAAATCCAATTTGCAATTTTGTTAGTGGGGTGATAATCGAGAGAAACCGATAATTGATGTTCGTGATAGCAAGTAGGTAAATATCCTAATTTGTCGGCTTTAGGAAAACAGGTTTCAGTTGTAAGGTGAGAAATAATTAAAGTCAAAACAAAAAATATTGAAATGAATCCATGCATAAAAAAGAAAGAGCATAATACCATTGTTAAGTTCGCATCAGAAAAATAATAAGGTAAACCAATCATATAAATTAAGTAAAAAGCTTTTAACAAAAAAACTTCTAAAATAAAACCTTTAGTATATGATAAGTCTTTCATATTAGCAATGTCCTTTTTAGATAAATACACAAAGTCTTTAACTACAATCCATTGTAATGTATACAAACAGTATAATAATGGTGCATATAAATATTGAAACTTATGAATTCTTTTTAGTTTATGAGAGCTCGATAATCTAATGAATGGATTGTTATCAATATCAGCATCACATCCATCAACATTAGGGAATATATGGTGTGATGAGATGTGTCGTTTTTTCCATAAAGTAGCATTCACGCCTTGTAAATTAAAAATAATATAATGCGCAATCTGATTGTATTTTCTCTCAGAAAACAAAGTATTGTGAACAGCATCATGTGAAGCGTTAAATGCAAGTAATATTCCGGATAGCCCTAATAATGTATAAATTGAAACTAAATAAAAAAAATTCTTTGAAATGAAGTCAGTATAAAGAAAAGTATAAAATAAAATAAACAGCGTTAAGTAAAAAACAAACTTAATCTTTAAAATTCGTTTGCCTTTTGCTAATACTTTACTGGTAAGTGTTTTAGATACTTCAGTATTTAATTCTTTAAAAAAATCTGAATTTGAAGGTTTGAATTTAATTTTCACAGCCAGTTTTTTAATTGTCCATAACGTTATAAGTAAGATTAGTTGCGTTGTTTAAGCACCTAATTTTGCAAATACAAACTGAATAGAAAATCCGCGAGGATTTTCGTAAGTAGGCTTGTACTAGCAATTAATTTTATACGATGTTGTAAGCAGGTTTTATTCGTTATTTTTCCAATCATTGCTTGCTAAAACTATAGAAGTTTCTACTTGTCGTTCAGGAATATCCCAATAAATTTTCAAAAGTTTATTTTTTTCGGTTTCTGGCAATACTTTAAATCCGTTTTTTTTATAAAAACTAATAGCCCAAGAAGCGTCAGCCCACGTGCCTATAAGAATTGGTGTTTCAGACATATTAATCAGTTGATTAAGTAGTTTTCCTCCTATTCCTTTTTGTCTTGCTAATGTTCTGACATAAGCATGACGAATTAAAGTAACATCTTTTTTGAACTGAATCCCCATTACTCCTAATACTCTATTATCCTCTTCGAAATTCCAAAACTCTACACCTTCAATTATTTGTTTTTTCAGTTCTTCTTTAGACATATATGGTTCTTGCCATCTATCAGAAGGAATTATGCCTTTATAGGCTATTGAAGCATCATTAATGATTTCATAGATTGTTTCAAAATCTTTTTTTTGGTCACTTTTAATAATCATACAATTTCTTAATTCTATTTAAATTAGATTTCAATTTTATAATTTAACGAAACTTCATCGCCTGTCATCCCTCTAAACCCCCAATTTGATGCAGGGCTTTCAATTATTGAAATTTCTATATCAGTTGTTGAAATATTTAACTGTTCATGGATTTCTTTAAATAACATTTTAATTAGATTCTTTTTGGTTTCAACGGTTCTCCCCGAAATCATCATTATCTCAATTATAATGTATGCATCTGTTCTCCCTTCGGGATAGTAAAAATCTTCTTTTTCAAGATTAATAAACCTATGTGCTCGTTTGTTTTTAGGAAAACTCAAAGATTCAACTACGCAGTTATGAATAATATCAGATAATTTAGATTTTATATCTTTTAAATTTATTCTTAATCCGTAAATTTTTATTTGTGACATTCTATTTTTCGTTATGTTCTTGTAATTGCTTACAACGCTAAATATATGAATCGGAGAAAGGCAAGCACACCTGAACCAATTGATCTATCTGCGCATTTTTATTTCTTGTTAAACTTATAAAAATTTAGCGCCATTGCAAACGTGAAATGACATTTCGATTCGACACTAAATTGCACTGATTTCATATATAATGTTAGCACTTTTAATTAGGTTGGTTCGCATATTCCAAAGCTTCCGAATACATATCTAAACAAAATTTTAAGTGCTCACCAGATTTACCTACATAATCAGCTATTTTTAGAGGATCATCATTAGGCTCCACCAAAAATAACTCTAATAAAAAGGAGAGGCTGTTTCCTAACGAAATTCCGCTTGAAGTAGCAGGAGGGAATGCTAATGGTCTCAGCTGTATTTCTTCCTCTGCTTTGCACATATCTCTTATCCACCAAGCCAGAAATTCGAGAGCTACCCATCCTGATTGATTTTTTTCTAAATCAAATCTAAATGTAACTAATGCTTCATTGTTTCTTCCTCCGTTTGAACGTCTAATGGCGAGATGTGGTAATAAAGCATATTCCGCAGGGAGAGTAAGATGTTTTACCTCAATAGAATCAATTGGTTGCAAGTTAACTTCCACATTTTTTATTCCTTGTATACTACTTAAAGCATTTATAAAAATTTGTACTTGAGGGGGTAAATTATTCATATTATTTTTTATTAGTGCCAACACCAATATATAGTTACCATAGTAACTATATATTAATATATGGGGAACTAATGTAGTAAATCTTTTAAGTTTTTTTATAGCGAGGTGAGTATAAATTTTTAGTTGTTTTGCTGGGATTGTGTTCTATACAACTTGAAGGTATCTTAACTCTATTTCTTCTCCTAATACATGAGTAGCAAACTATGTCTTAACCTATGTTGATGGATGATCAGATATCATACCATATATAGGATACAGAGTTATAATGAACTAGTGTTGAAATATTGTATTTTTATAACCTAAGACTTGGGAAAGGGCTTTACATAGGGCATAGTGTTAGCGTGTCGTTCTTATTTTCGCAGATCTTTTTCAGTCATTTCTGAATTATATCTTTTACCATCCTTGTCAAAAGACCAAACATTTGAAATTTCACGAAGTTCAGGTAATTTAGTTTCGTCCAATTTGACTTTTTGCTTTACAATTCTTCTGAATTTTCTATTTGCGTCTTGTTTATTTTCTTTTTCAGATGTGGCGGTTGTATTTCCGTGAATTTTTGTTTTCTTTTTCGATCGGCTCATGATTTAAGTTTCTTTCGTATTTCCATTCTCATCAATGAAGTTCAGTTCAAAATATTCTACTTTTTGATTAACCCTTCTAAATTCCCGAGACAACTTTCTATGTCATTCTTATTATCAGTATCCCATCTGATGAGTAAATCTCCAGACACATATTTTCCATTATCATCAGTTATTGGAATTTCGATTACAACTCCGTATTCATTATCATACTAAAAGAACAAAAAGATTCAATTTCAGATGGAATTAGTTCTTCAATTCCGTCCGCGAACTTTTTATTTATTCTGTCGATTTCTTTTTTTGCCTGTAACACTCGGTTTATCATTGTGCTTTCTCCAATTGTAGCTAACGCCTTTGTGTATGCTTTGTTGCGTTGATTTAGCATAAATTTAGTAAATAAATACTGAATAGAAAATCTGCGAGAATTCTCGTAAATAGGCTACAAAAGCAATAAAATATAGCATCGATGAAAAAGCAGTAAGTCCAGTATCTTTAAAGTATTCTAAAACAATAAGATATGAAAACTGAACAGACTGCTCAATCAAATTTATACATTGGTATTGATATTCACAAGCGAAGTTGGAAAATACATTGTTCGACCGATTTATTTCCGATTATTAGTCTTCCAAAAGTATCACGTTGCACACTTTCTAGTTGAAGATTTCGGTAAGAAAATAGTTTTTTAATTTTATATATCCATTAAATTTATTTTAGGAGTTGTTCATAAAAGCTTCCAATTTTATTTCTTCTATCGACAAAATGCATTTCTAAAATCCAGTGTCTTTTTTTTCCATTTGCATCAGGTAAGAATATATTATTATGATTATCTGGGTGAATATATAATTGATAATTACCAGGTTCTAATCTTTCGTGAGGAAATTCTCCAATAAGATGCCCTGCAATTTCTCCACCAAACTCCCAACCGTATTCATTAGCCTTTTGAACTGCGTAGTTGAACAATTCGGAAGCCTTTAATTCTGATTGTTTCAGAACCCAAACTTTTGTTTCATTCCAAGCTTTTTCAATATCATTTTTTAATTTTAGTTTTATTGGGTTATTTCCAATAACATAAGTCCTTCCCAAATCTGCTTCCCAATTTTCTATAATTGGACCAAAGTCAAAAAATAATATATCATCTGATTGTATGATCCTATTTGGTGGATTTTCCTTATATGGATGTAATGTGTTTAATCCACACCTTACAATTCTTTTATGCCAATGTTTTTCAATACCAAACATTTCTAGCGCCAAATAAAAAATTTCTTTATTAAGTTCTTCTTCAGATTTTCCTGCAATTATTAATTTTCGTTTTTCTACTTCATCGAATAATTGGATTGCAATTTGTTCCGCTTTAATTAAGTTCTTTATAGTCATAATTTATGTTTAACCACAAATTTAGAATCTGCTGTTGAAAAAATAATTGTCATAAGACAAGAAATGATCTATCTGATTTTTCTTCTTATTCTGCTTAGGGATGTAGGAGTTACACCAATATAAGAGGCTAAATATTTTTGAGGAATTCTTTGTGAATAATTTGGTTTACTAAGTAAGTCAAGATAGCGTTTTTCGGCTGAATCTTTTTGCAAAGCCGTAAATCTTTTTAGTAAATTTAGAATGACATCTTCCCAAAAGGTTCTCATAACTTGTTCCATAACGCTATGAGTTTTATATAATTTTAGTAATTTTGATTTTGAGATAATCAATATTTCACTGTCTTCGATAGCTTGGAGAAAGTATTCAGAAGGAACTCCACTTAAAAAACTTGAAAGCTCAATCGCAGAATTGTCCTCGAACGAAAACCAGACCGTAATTTCTACGCCATTAACTGTGTAGTAAAGTCTTAAGCATCCTTTTCTAACAAAAAACAATTCCTTACATACTTGTCCTTGTTTTAATAGATATTCTTCTTTTTTTACCTTTTTAAATGCAAATTCATTTACTATTTCGTCCATATCTTGAGTATTGAAATGGCCGTATTGTTGTATGAATTTTTTCAATTCCGAAGTCATTTCAAATCTAAAATGTTGGTTAATGTAAATCTGATTTAATAATTCTATAATAAAATAGTTGTATCATTGTCGAGCTCAAATAATCGCTAACACCAATATATAATTACCATGGTAACTATATATTAATATATGGGGAACTAATGTAGTAAATCTTTTAAGTTTTTTTATAGCGAGGTGAGTATAAATTTTTAGTTGTTTTGCTGGGATTGTGTCCTATACAACTTGAAGGTATCTTAACTCTATTTCTTCTCCTAATACATGAGTAGCAAACTATGTCTTAACCTATGTTGATCGATGATCAGATATCATACCATACATAGGATACAGAGTTATAATGAACTAGTGTTGAAATATTGTATTTTTATAACCTAAGACTTGGGAAAGGGCTTTACATAGGATATTGTGTTGTAACCAGTTATTTTTCATTGTAGCTTTGTTTATTGTTAAAGTATCTTCTTAAAATATAGTTTCTCATAATACTCAAAGCCGTTAAATAAATTGTAATTAAGGTGTTTTTACCAGAATGGTTTTCTATTCCTAAAACTGGAAATATTATATGTAATGAAATTATAGTGACTAAAAAACCAACAGTCACATTAGTCAAGCTTTCAATGAACGATTGTTTTTTAGTTTGCATACTTTATGATTTTAACTTCTGAAGAGAGTTCGTTATTTTTAAGTTTAATAATTCTGTAACCAGAAATCGTAGTATTTATTTTTATTTTAGAAGGGTCTTTTTCAATTTGAAAAGCTACTGCTGGTGTGATATATTGATTAATATTTTTATAAGTTAAAGAGCTATTCATATGATAGTGACCACAATAAATAGAAATTTTATTTGGTATTTTCTCTAATATTTTAATAAGGTCTTCTCTATTTTTTAACTTTCCCATTTCATCTACTTTCAAATTAAGTCCAATAATCGGATGATGAATAAAAATCATTATGGGTTTAGTTGTTATAAGCTCTTTTTTTAACCATTCGAGTTGTTTAATATCTATAATGCCTGAAGAAGAATCTAGATAGATGAATCTGAAATAATTTTCAATCTCACTTCTATAGATTTTTTTTGAATTATAATCAGCTCCTAAATTGTAGTGCTTGGAAATTTTTATAAAATTGTCGTGGTTTCCTAAAGTAATCGATAAGTTCATTTTTGTGACCTGGTCAAAGAAATATAGGATACCTTTATTTTCTCCGATGTCACCTGTGCATATAATATGACTAATGCCATTATCTTTAATATTTTCTAGGACTTTATCAAATCGTTTTCTTGCGGATATTTTGTCAACAAAAGGAAATTCTTCATCAAGGTGTAAATCAGTAATGTGAGCTATTTTTTTACCATTTAGTTTAATTTTCTAAAGTCAAAATTAATGGCGTTTTTTTATGAATAGTTATAAAATCTTGCTGATTTTATAACGCTTTCCTGAACTGAGAAGGTGATAATCCAACATGTTTTTTAAAAACATTAGAAAAGTAAGCTGTATTATCAAATCCAGATGTAATAGCGATTTCAAAAATTGAGTCCTTTGAATATTGAAGCTTGCTCTTTGCATTTTCTAAACGAATGGTTGTTAAATATTCATTTGGTGTTTTTCCATTCAGTTCTTTGAAAAGCCTGTGTAAATAATATTTACTAATTCCGATATCTTTACTGACTTTATTAAGTGAAATTTTATCTTTAAAATTATCATTAAAATATTCTTTTGTTTCTATTATTGATTTGTATAACTCTCTTTTAGTATCGTGTTTGATGATTTTTAGTTTTTTAAAATTATCATCAATCGAAACTTGCTCTTGAATAATTAGTTCAGAAATTGCTATGAACAAATCCTCCATCTGTAGATTCAAACGGACTTGGTCGTTTTCGTACAAGTAAACTATATTATCAAGTAAGGTTTTGACTTTCTGATTTGAACTTTTTTGAATTATTTCAAGAAATTTTATTGAAGAGTTATGACCAAGATAAAAACGAGATATTTCGCTAATTAACTTTGATGATAAAAACAATGATAAACCTTTTGTTCCTTTTTTTACCTCGGTAATAATTTGACTATTGTTTAAAATCAAATATTGGTTTTTTGAAACTTTTAAACATTGATTATCAATATTATAATGTTTTGTGCCATCAATAACATATTTTATGCTATAAGTGGATTTGTAGGTTATTGAAATATCATCGGAATGGTTAGAATACAATATCTTATTTCCCAATTGATTAGAAAAGGTGGGAATTGAAGTTATTTCTTCGAGTTGAATCATATGAAATAAGTATTCTTATTTGAGTCAGTTAATTGCTTACAACAGTTTTGTGTATGATTTCGTTGCGTGTTTAAACACTAAAGTTAGCAAATAAATCACAGATAAAAAGTCAGCGAGGATTTTCATAAGTAAGCGAGAACAAGCAATTACTTATGGTCATTGTTGTGTGCAGTATTAGTTTTTATATTTAATCTCATAATGATCAACGTGATCGTCATGTCGGATCATCATTTTTTCCACTTTCTCTGGAACAACAGCTTTGTCATATTCTTTTCCTGAAAATTGAGTAATAGCACTCATATTTTGCCAAATGGTAACTATTAAGAACTCAATCCCATTTTCTAATTTTCGTGTCATAATTTTTGCGGATATAAATCCATTTATATCTTGTAGTTTGACGAAAGTTTCGTTTTTTAAATGGTCAATATATTCGTTTTGTTTATCCATTTTTGCAAGTCCTTTCCAATGTCTTTCTATCATAAATTTTCGTTTTAGTAAAAAATACTTTTTAGATTTTGCCTTATGAGAATTAAAATCAACTTTATTCAGATTTTTCTTCCAAAACATCAAAAATATCCTCATAATAAATTATTTCCCCTTGAAATAGGATTCCGTTTTCTGAAACGAAATCATCATATTCATAACTATCAAAATCGAATTCAGCTCCATATTTGAGACATAGTTTTTTGAAATCACGTAAAAAACTATTAAATCTTGGGGCATTTAAATAGGCTAATTCAGAGTTGTCAATTCCATTTTCTTTTATTTTTAAATTACTAGAGTACTATGTTTTGTAATTATTTAGATGTGCAAAAAAAATATCATTACATATATACATATAGATATATGGGAGATTACTTTCATTATGGAAAAAGCGATTCCATATGTGTATAGGTTCTTCTCCAAATTCATAGTTTGTTAAACTAGAAATAAGTTCTTTTGAAATTATTCCATTATTATTTTTAAACAAAATGGAAGGGTAAATTAGTTTTTCAGAATTTGAATTATAATATAATCGATTTATATTAAAATCTGGTTGATTAATTATTCTCTCTGTATCTAAATCTTCTAAAGGTAATAAAAGCCTGTATTTTTTGTCAGACTTACACATGAAGAACCAAAGTCTTTTAAATTTTTCAAAAGATTGATTTTCTTTTCTTTGGAGTTCCATTTAAAGTGCCACCAACCCTTATAATTTTCATCATCATGCCAAAAATCACTAGAACTCATTATTTTTTAAAATAAATTTTGCAATTACTTATGCACCGTGTTGTATGCCGTTTTTATTCAAATTCCAAATTCTTAACATTTGATTCCTCATTTGTAGTTTACTGAATATTTTACCTGAACAAAATCATTAGCATAGTCACTTGCTTTAGCTTGTTCAAGTTTGATGTCTTTAAACGTTTTTCCAAACAAAGGAATTCCCTCGCCTAACAGTATGGGGATTCTAGTAAGGGTTATTTCATCTATTAGTTTAAGATTAATAAATGATTGAATAGTTTTTCCTCCATCTATATAGGCGTGTTTAAAACCTTCCTTTTTTAATATTTTAATTAAATTGTCTATGTCTCCAGAGTACATTTCCACTTTTCCTTTAAGGTTGTCTGGAGCTTCTTTTATCGTATTACTCAAAACAATAATTTTCATATCTCCATAAAACCATTGTTCTGGTGTTAAGTTCATATTGGAAATCATTTCCATACACTTACGTCCCATAACCATACAATCTACGGAGTCCATAAAAGATTTAAATCCCATATCTTCTGTTCCCATATCTGTGTCCAAGTTACCTGCTGTATGTAACCAATCAACATTTCCATCTGATTTCGCAATAAATCCATCTACACTAGTGGCTATATAAACTGAACATTTCATATTTCGATTTTATTTAATGGCATACAACGGCCTCGTATAAGAAACTTAGGGCAGGTGATAAGCACTTTCGTTTCGGTTTATTACTTAGCTAAATATAAATATTTTGCTTTTATCTTTTTTATTATAAACGCCAAATTTTATATTTAACGGACTTTGTTAATCTTCACAGACCTTTGAATTTAGCACAAACGCCCTATTTGCTATATATCGTGTGTGTGCCCAGCATGGGCATCTATTATTTATCGAAGATAAATAATTAATCTAGAGGCTGCAAGTCCCTTATGGGCAGGGGTTACGCCTTGAACCATTAGTAAGTCGCAAGCTGGTTTATCGTGAGGTATACAGT
>CANMLS010000068.1 GCA_947498785.1 uncultured Aquimarina sp.
TAAATCAATGACTACGGTTAAATATAACCATCCTTCTTTAGTTTTTAGATATGTAAGATCAGAGACCCATACCTGACCTGGAGAATCAACAGTAAAATTCCTGTTCACTAAATTAGGGGCTATCGGATCACTGTGCTTAGAATCAGCCAGCAAATCTAAAAGCCGAAATGTTATAAATGTATCGCGTTTTAGTTCTCCAATTGGAAGCATTATAGCCTGTGCAACGGAAAAAGGTGTTTGTTTTTTAGGTTTTATTGGTCAAAAAATGGTTGAGAAACAACTTGATGAACTTCAAAAACACTATAATGGTATTATACTGCCTGGTAAAAATATTCATCTAACAAAAGTGAAAAAGGAAATAGCTGAATATTTTGAAGGAAACAGAAAAGTATTTTCCGTGCCCTTAGATATTGTTGGAACCGATTTTAGGAAAAAAGTTTGGAAAGTATTACAAGAAATTCCTTTCGGAAAAACCTCTAGTTATAAAGAACAAGCAATTGCTGTTGGTAATATAAAAGCCATAAGAGCAGTAGCATCTTCTAATGGAGCAAACAAAATTAGTATCATTATTCCGTGCCATAGAGTTATTGGTTCAAACGGCAGTCTAACAGGTTATGCAAGTGGCTTACACAAAAAAAAATGGCTGCTTAATTTTGAAAAAAATAATTCAAACCAACCTATTCAAAAAACAATGAACTTTTAAACGTGGTCAGAAAAATAAGTCTTCACATCCCCAATCATTTTTCATTTAATGAAACCTTATCCTTTTTGGATAGAGGTTATGACGAATGTTTATATAATTTAACAGATACTACTGTATCTAGAAAAATTAATCTTTCTGATGGAATAGGAATTATAAAAATTTCTCAAAATGAAGGTGCTTTAGAAGTTATCTTAGAAAAATGGAAATAAAAAAATAGTAACCGTATATAATACTATTTCATATATAAAGCCCTTTCCCAAGTATTACTTTATTTGAGTGAATAACACAAAGGCTATAACACAGTACATGAAACCGTAATCGTTTGCGACAGGCAACGTTTCATACACAATACCATTGTGAAATATTTCCCAAATCAGAGTCCAATTAATTCTTCGAGTTAACGAAATGCAAAAATCAATCTTAGTGTTTGTAGAAATAGATAACTTTGACGTTAGTCGAGATTGAAAATAAACTCTAAATAGAAAATAATACATGAAACAATCTTTAATTCTTACAATATCACTTTTTTTTCTTTCAACTTTTTATGTTATGGGACAAACCAAACAAGACTCTTTGGATATTAGACAAGTTGCTTTGGACTATATAGAATCTCAATACAATGCTAAGTCTGAACAATTTGAAAGAGCGGCTCATCCTAGAATGGCTAAAAGGACTTTTTGGACGCACAAAAAAACTGGAAAGGAATATTTGAGAGAATCTTTTACAGATTATATGATTTTACTTTCAAAAACGTATAATCAGGATGGTAAAAGATTTCCAAAAAACCCTAAAAAAGAAGTTATAATACTAGATGTTTTTGACAAGACAGCTTCAGTGAAACTTATTGCGCATGATTGGATTGATTATATGCACATCATAAAACTGAATGGAAAATGGCAAATTGTAAATGTATTATGGCAATTCAATGATTCTGAAAAGCATTAAGATAAAAATAAAAAAACGCACTACAACAAAAGTTATGTTGTCAATAGTTTATAAACAAGGCTACTGCGCATAGCTTGGTAGTTGTCGTTATGGTTAAAAACCACTCAAATCTTTTGAAAAATCATCTTCAAAATTTGAAATAAAATCATTAATATATTTCTTTGATTTATCGGATTTACGGAAAACCAAATGATGTATCCTTTTTATTCCATTTCTGCCAATTCGTTTAAAAACTAAATCATCAGATAACTTAAAGGATTTTAATGCCCATTTAGGCATACACATTATTCCCATATTGGCATTGACCATTTCTAAGGCAACTTCAGTAAGAGGAATAGCAGAAATCTTGAGCGGAGTAATTTTATTCGGTTTTAAAAATTGATTATAGACAGAGACCGTTTCTAAAGGAAAAGAGTGAATTATTAAATGGGTATCAGAAAAATTATTTGTATCTAAGAAATCGGTTTTATTCAAAGTGTTTTCTTTATGCATAATTGCAAAAATCTCATCCTCATAAATTTCAATACTTGTTAAGGTTTCATTTTCAGGTTTTGAAGTAACTATTGCGATATCAATTTCATTAGATAAAATTTTCGATATAGGTTGGTGTGTTGCTTCAAGAATTAAATCAACATTAATTTTAGGATATAAAAGCCCCATTTTTTGTATAAAAGCAGAAAGCCCTTGATAAAAACTATAACATTCTGTACTCAATTTAATAGTACCAATAGAACCAGTTCGTAACTGCTCAATATTTTGAAAACCTTTTTCAATACTTTCAAGAATTATATTCCCTAATTTATATAATTCGGTACCTTCATCTGTTAATTCCCATTTATTTCGAGTTCTAAAAAAAACCTTGAATTCTAACCTTTCTTCCAGTTCTCTTAATTGGTGGCTCAAAGCCGATTGCGTTAAAAACAGTTTTTCAGCAGAATTAGCGATACTACCTTCTTCTACTATTGTCTTTATAAGCCTAAAATATTTGATTTCCATAATTGACAAAGTTAACCATTTGTAGCTATAGACTAGTTGAGAAAATTTCAGCTGAAAATTAAAAATTCTCAATTTCCTGATTTAAAATAGTACAATGTTCAAACTAATTTTGGTGAAAATAAATTTTAAAAATTATGCAGAAACAAAAAAAGAATTCAACCACTGACTTATTACACGCAGTACAAACTTATTTTGACGCACTTTATTTTTGTGACACTAAAAAGCTTAACGAAGTGTTTCACAAAAATTCTAGTCTTTTTGATGTTGATGAAGACAAGGTTTTTGTTGAGTCTATAGCTAGTTTTAGCAAAGATGTTGGAGGAAGAGTATCACCCGAGAGCAAAGGGCAAGAGCCTGAAGCGGAAATTCTAATGATTGATTGGTTATCGCCCGCTTGTGCGACGGTAAAAATAAGAATTAGAGCACACAAGAACATATTTGTAGATCATCTTGGCTTTGTTAATGGAGAAGATGGATGGCAAATAGTTTCCAAAATATGGCATTTGGAAAAGGTAATAGTCTAGCATCTTCATTTATAGATAGCTTTTCATTTTCAGAACATTTGACAACAATAAAACCAGTAGATAACAAGGCAAAAAGTAATGGCAGTTCAAGTACATACTTGAACTGTTATTACTTTTTATTTAAGTATATTGCTACCCGAAAAGTTTGAGTGTTTAAACCCTCTCTACTACCCTTATATAAACCTATAGCAGCACGTTATAGGCACATAGTTTACACTTTTTCAAGTTGTAATTCGAAACAAAAATCAAATTATTATGCCTTGAAAAACACAACAACTATGGAACAAAAAATCCAATTTATTTGTGGTTTTGTGCTACATCAAAATAAAAGTATAAATCAAAAGAGTTGGATTTCGGCAGAATAATCCTGCAAATGATTCCGCAATGAAATCATGGCTGAGACTTTTGGCAATAATTCCCACATCAGAATTCGATTGATTCCTAAAGTTAACGAAATGCAAAAATTAATCCAGTGTTTGTACAAATTAATATATTAGGCGCTAGTCAGAATACAAAAAAACCTCAAAATCAAATGAAAAACATATTATTAACAATTCTATTATCGATAAGTTTCAATTTTGTTCTATCGCAAACCATAGAGTTTAAGGTTCAATTCTCGGAAAACTATGCGACATTTGAATTTTTAAGATATTTATCTGAGGAATCCCCACAAAATGCATTTAAGGAGGTTTTTAACAAATCTCAATACAATGTGCCTGAGTACCAAGATCTAATTAAGCAATTCAATAACCTAAACTATTTTTATTGGTATGAATATGAACAATATCCATACGGGAATAAAATAGGGGGTAATACTTACTTCATTTTGGGGCGAAATCTTATTGAAAGTAAAACCTTAGAAGAATTTAAAACAAAGTCATATGGGATCATTCCTAACAGTGATCTTAATATATTCTATAGTATTCTTAATCAATTTCTTCCAATCTACAGAGAAATTATTTATGAGCCGACTAAAGAAAAATTTAATAATCAATTGGTTCAAATTAAAGCGTTAATAAATAGAACCGATATGAACATGCTCTTTTTACAAGCGCTCAATTTTCACCAATCCACCTGGGACTTTAAAATTCCATTTTTCGTGAGCCTGTGCCCTATTCCTGATTCAAGGGCTAAAGGTTTTACGGCAACAGCTTTTTACAATCAAGCTGTAAGTGCAATACCACAAGGGCTTGATAATTTTGAATTTCTGTTGTCGGTAATGTTTCACGAAGCATTTCATATTTTATATGATGAACAATCACTCAATGTAAAGCAAAATATTGCCAAATGGTTCGAAAGCCATCAATCAAATTCGTCAAGGTATGCGCAATTATTGTTTAACGAAGCGATTACTACGACATTGGCAAATGGACATTTATATAAAAATATTAAAGGGGAATTATTGAAAAGTCCTTGGTATAATAACGAATACATTTCAAAAATGGGTGAAGCTCTTTTTCCGATGGTTAAGGAATATATAAACGCTAAAAAACCAATGGATGAACTTTTTGTAAAAAATTATATCGACTTGTTTGATGAAAGATTTCCAGACTGGCTTAAAGATATTAATCACTTGATGATGCAGCGCTTTGTTATTTCTGAAAGTAAGGAATCATACAGAACTCTTTATAAAAAGTATCGATATGCAAATATAAGAGAATATAAAAATGAGTTGAACGTACTTTCGTTAGAAAAAATGAAAACTCATCCAGTAACAAAAGTTATTATTGTTACCAACGATAATGAATCTAAATTAAAACTCATAAAGAATAATTTTAACGAATTAAAAGATTGGAATCCAAATTACCAAAAAGACTTTAGTCATTCTCAATTTTTAAGTGATAAGACTTACTTAATTATTATAAATTCTAAGAGTGAGGACATAACTAATCTTTTAGAAAACATAACAATAAAATAGTAGCATTAATCTTGATATTGATAATCCCGCCAATTCTTGGTGGGATTTATGGGATTATTCGCGACCAAATAACATATTCAATATCAGAAGAATATTATATAAAATTTAAACTCATACAATTTGGATCTGCTATTGTTGGGACTTTAGCCACTTGACAGGTAGGTTTAATTATTGAAATTTTTCTTGGACTAGTCTGATTGATCCACCGAAATGAAAAAGAGATGTTTAAAGCTACTTCAAAATCAATTGTTTTGACAACAGAAAATAAACGCTTTACAAGATCACAAACATCAGAATTCGATTAATTCCTAGAGTTAACGAAATATAAAAATTAATCTTAGTGTTGATAGAAATTAATAAATTTGATGTTAATTGAGGTTAGAAACGGCTACAAATTAATGAGATTAATAATTAAAAAATCTGAGATAAAAGAAATACTCAAAAAGTGTTTTTTAAAATATAATCAATATGGTTTAAATAGTCTAATTTTTGAAATTCGCGAATCCATTCTATCTAACAAAGTTAAATTTCCGATTTTAGAATACTGTGCAGAAACAATTTATGAAACACTTCCAGAAAATCAACACATCACTTTTTGTGACAGTATACAAAACTTAAAAACGGAAGGAGGAAATGTTCTTTTAGGCAAGATTTTACAAAAAAGATTAAATATTGACTTTAAACAATCTATCGAAAAAGCAACAGAATACATTGCAGATACAGATATTTGGTATGTATCCGATATTATTGGTGAACGAGTTTATGGGTACTCTCTTTTACATCATCCTCAAAAAACTATTCTTGAAATAAAGAAATTGTCCAAACACAAAACTAATTGGATTATTCGGTCATTGGGAGCAGGAACTCATTACGCAATTAAAAAAGGTTTAGAAAAGGAAAATGTAAAAACTATGTTTGAAATATTACTTTCGATGGCTAACGCAAAGGATAAAGAGATTAAACAAGGTATAGGTTGGGCAGCAAAAACTACTGCAAAATTTCATCCAGATATTATTGCGTTTTATAAATCAAACATAGAAAATCCAGAAAAAGTTGCTGATTGGTTTAGAAATAAAATTGAGATTGGACTAAATAGAAATGCCTATGCCAAGAGAAATTGAAGTCAAATCGGTTCTAAACAAAACTAAAAAAAGAGACAGTTGGTTTCTAGACGACTACACTTTAAATCTATACAGTAGTTGTTCTTTTAATTGTTTGTATTGTTACATAAGAGGAAGCAAATATGGAATAAACCTTGAAGACAGTTTATCGGTAAAAACCAATTCAATTGAAGTTTTAGATAAGCAATTGTTTAGCCGTGCAAAAAAAAGTCAATATGGAATCATTGTTCTTTCTTCAGCTACAGATCCTTATTTACAACTCGAAAAAAAATACGAATTAACCCGAGAAGCTTTAAAGGTAATTGCAAAACATAAGTTTCCTGTTCATATTATCACAAAGTCGAACTTAATTGAACGAGATTTTGATTTGTTACATCAAATAGATAAAACGGCTGTACTTCCAGATGACTTGAAAAACAGGTTAAATAATAGAGGGACTATTATATCATTTTCTTTTTCGACTCTTGACGACAAAGTTGCCAAAATATTTGAAAAAGGAGCAACAAAACCAACTAAAAGGCTTGAAGCATTAAATAAAACAGTTAATGAAAACTTTCACTCAGGAGTAAGTTTAATGCCATTACTGCCATTTATATCCGACACTACAGAACATTTAGATTTATTATTTTCCACATTCAAAGCAAGTAAAGTAAACTATGTGCTTCCTGCAACAATTACACTTTTTGGAAACAGTTCTGCAGATAGTAAAACATTGGTAATAAATGCTATTAGAAAACATTTTCCTGAATTAGAAGACAAATATTTGAACTATTTTAAAACCAGTTCACAAATGCCAACATTCTATAAAAAAGCATTTGCTAATAAAATGAAAGAAATGAGTAAAGAATATAAAATCAATGACAGAATATAATCACTAAGCATTCGTGAAGTTGGTAAGACGGAGCATAAATGTTTAATTCAATACCACGTATGATGTCTTTGATTCTTATGTATTTATGATGGTTCAATGTTTATAGAAGAGAAAAATTAGCAACCAATACACAAAAAAATCGAAAAGTAGGGGTAACATTTTACTCTGCTAAAATACATATATTAAATGTTCAAAAGCAATTTAAAAACCCTATTGAATATGACTAAAAATTATAATTGGAACCCTGAGGAGTATGAAACTAATTCTACTAATCAAAAAAAATGGGGGAAAGAAATTATATCATCGATAAACCTTAACGGAAATGAAAGAGTGTTAGATATTGGATGCGGAGATGGTGAACTTACAAAAGAAATAGCTACGAGTTTAGAAAAAGGAAAGGTATTAGGAATAGATAGCTCCATAGACATGATAAAACTTGCCGAGAAAAAATATCCTAATTCGACAAATCACAATTTAGATTTCAAATGCATCGATGTCCGATTTTTAAAGTTAGAAGAAAAATTTGACTTGATATTTTCAAATGAAGCTCTTCATTGGATTAAAGACCATAATGCATTCGTGAAAAATATTACATCTTTTTTGACCGATAAGGGTATGATTGTATTTAGAATGGGAGGTCAAGGCGCTGCAGAAGAATTAATAAATGTACTTGATGAGGTTAAATCAAGACCGCAATTCAGAACATACTTTACTTCGTTTGAATTTCCATATGGATTTTATGGAGTAAAGGAATATGAACAAATATTACAATCAAATAATTTAAGTCAAACCAAACTTTTAATGCACTCCAAAATTATGCACCACAATGGAAAGGATGGGTTAAAAGGTTGGATACGTACAACTTGGTTGCCCTATACCTCATTAATCCCAAAAGAAGAAAGAGAGAATTTTATAGAAATTGTAGCTGATGATTATTTAAATATAAAACCTTTAAATAATCATGGTTTTGCTGAAATTAAAATGAAATTAATAGAGGTTAGAGCGATAAAAATAGCGTAGAACAGAGTGTGTAAATATAGTTGGCAAGTGATAAAATGAGAGGTTTGTGTTTCCTAATAAAGACCGACAAATAAAGTTTTAGAAATTGGATATGGTTTGGGGAGTAACATTAAAAAAGTTGCAAATAGCCTAACAAGTGGTTTTATAGGAGAGAGTGGTTGATCACTCAAAAATAATGCAGGAACAAGCCTCTAAAAGAAATCAAAAGTACATTAATAGTAAAAAGGAAAAATTAGAATCCGAGACAGTTTGGGACTTAAAATATCCAAAAACTATTTTGATATTGTATTTGGGAGTAATGTGCATTTTTTATGGAAAAACCTAGTTGACGAATTTAAAAAACTATATTCTTTATTAAAGTTAGAAGGACATTTGATAATGGTATTTCTAAAACAAAAGAAGAAGTAGAACAAGTCGCAGAAAAAACAAAGTTACAATACGAATAAATAGGGTTAAAGAACATTGAAATTGATTTTAAAGAAATGAAACCTGTCATTTATTTGTATATACATTAGTGTAGAGAAATAGAAAAAGCCAGTCACTAACAATAACAGGTCATTTGGCGGATAGTGACCCGTTCTGGAATATGTATACAAAAAACAACAAGTATATCTGTAAAAATGATGGATTAATAAAACGTTATAAATAAATCTATTAGCCTAAAGCTCTAGCAGAACTTATTAAAGGAAATTACTCAAAACCTAGGATATAAAGATGTAGAAGAATTAAAAAAACTTAACTATCAAATAAATCCGTAGCAGTATGAATTTTTCAACTTCGTTTGTGTACGTCAATACCAATAAATAACTTTGAGTGAGTAGTATCCTTTGTTTTTATATAGAAGTGGTTTAAACTTTTTTTAATTCGCTATAAAAATGCTCTTTTTCACTCAATTTTCGTCTTTTTCTTACTTCGTAGCACTGCTATGAAGAGCAAAAAACACTTCAATTGATCAAAAAACTACTATTTTTCGCTAGAATCAAAAAAGTTTAAATCACTTCATAAATTAGTAGTTTGATTTATTATACTAACTCGAGATACTATTTTTAGATTGTTACTATAATTAATGAGGGTTTTGGTGTTCAATCCAAAAATTTGACTTAGTACTTAATTGAAAGTTTACTACTTTTAATTCGGGTACTAACCATGTCTTTATTATGAACATCAATTCAAAATGAAGTAAAAATGAAAGTTACAGTCGAAAAAAATGAAAAGGTTGCCAATATGATATTTGCATCCATTTATCCACTCTACCTGAATAGATTGGAGAAAAATGGTAGAACAAAAGAAGAACTCAACCAAGTTATTAAATGGTTTACAGGTTTTGATCAAGATGCTTTACAAGCACATATAGATGAAAAAGTTACTTTTAGAATATTTTTTCAAAAAGCTGAAATAAATCCAAACGCACACTTGATAAAAGGAGTCGTTTGTGGTTATCGAATTGAAGAAATAGAGGATGAATTTGAATTGTATAGACAATGTAGACGTATGGAAAAGCTGATTGATGAATTGGCAAGAGGTCGTAAAATGGAGAAAATTTTGCGTAAAGAAAAAAGTAGAAACTAGTGCTGACAAGGTGAAAATGCATAGTCAACCTGCGGGATAATTACAATATCTTATACAAACCGTCTACTGTCACCAACAATTTTCTACATAAAAAACTCTATTAATTTCTTTTGCTAACGTCTAATTTTAAGGTTTTTTCAAAAAAATAGAGTTTGATATTATGGGAAATATTATAAATAAAAAAATTAAATCAAAATTGAGTAAAAATTGACGTTAGCCAGAATCCCCACATCAGAATTCGATTAATTCCTCGAGTTAATGAAATACAAAAATTAGTCTTAGTGTTGGTGTAAATTGATAAATTTGGCGTTAATCGAGATTTAAAAAAAAGCGTAAATCCTAATGAAATATAAAACCCTGATTTTAGATTTTGATGGCACATTAGTTGATACCAAAGAAAGTATTTTACAGACTATGAAGTTTGTTGCAAATAGCTTTGATATTGAAAACTTTGATGAGAAACTAATAGAGAGTTTGATAGGATTGCCTCTAAAATCCACATTCGAAAAAGCTTTTTTACTTGATGAAAAATTGATTCAAGAGGCGACTATAGTTTATCGTAAACATTATAATGAAATTGTAATCGATACAATTTCTCTTTTTGATGGTGTGAAAGATACATTGTTAGATTTTCATCATAACGGAATAAATTTGACTGTGGCTTCAAGCAAAGGAAAAGAAGCATTAATTAAGATTCTCAAAAAACAAAAAATTTATGATATTTTTTCATTCGTAGGTGGAGAAGAAGATGTGGAAAATAAAAAACCTTCACCAGATATTGTAAATCTTATAATCGATAAATTTAACTATCAACCAAATGATTGTTTAGTTGTTGGTGATACTATTTTTGACATTGAGATGGGACAAAGGGCGAATGTAGATACGTGTGGAGTTACTTACGGGAACAACACGATGGAAAAATTAGAAAAACAAAAACCAAATTATATAATCGATAGTTTTAGAAATCTAACTGAAATTGTATAAATAAAAAACGTACTACAATAACTAAGCATTCATGTAGTAGGTGCCACTGCACGAATACAGTTTGACTATGCCGGGCTGATTTCTTCTTTCTAGAGAATTTCTTTTTCCTATGTAAATATTTCTATAGTTTGAATAATATTACATATTAAATCAGAGCTAAGTTTGGTGCCTAATGAAAGGTCTTTTCCTTTTTGTAATGGCGCTAAATTTTTATAAATTAAACAAGAAATAAAAATGGACAGATATATCGATTGGTTCTGGCTTACTTGTCTAGCTCCCATTCATATATTTGGTGTTAGGAACAATTTAAATGAACGAACAACTTCATATAATGCAATGTTGGAACAAATCCCCAAACTCGAAAAATATTTCTGCATTATTTTAGCAATCAATTAGTAAAAGAATTAAAAGAGAATGACATTTATGTCATTGGAAGTCCAATGTACAATTGGTCAATCCCTAGTGGATTAAAAGCATATATTGACCAAATTATGCGTATTAACGAAACTTGGAAATTTCGTTCAGGAATACCAGATGGAGATTATGTAGGGCTATTAAAAAATAAGAAAATGTTTATTTTATCCAGTCGTGGAGATACTGATTATGGAGAAAATGAAAAAAATGAACATATGAATTTTCAAACAACATATCTAAAGTTTGTATTTGGAATGATGGGAATTAAGGACTTAACAATTATTTCCTTAGACAATGAAGAATTTGGAGGAGAAATTTTTGAGAGATCTAAGCAAATCATATATGAAAAACTCAACTCAACGAAATAAAAACTGTGGCCACTATATCTAGTAAATAGTGCGATTGGTGTTTAATCCAAAGGTTGTTGTCTATTTGTAAAGTCGCCAAATCTTTTTATCTGGTGTTAAAGAGGAAAATTAAAACAAAATAAAAAATTAGGGCTTGCGGCTAAACCAAAAATAATTGCTTGTTTTCCCCTCTAATTGTCATACGTGTGCCGAGAAGCAATGAACGGCTGATAAATTTAATTGTTAACTATTTATGAGTTATAAAGAATCAAAATTTAGAACGAAAAGATAGTAACATTGAAATAGGTGAATCTTAAGTCGGCTTCAAGTCGATTTCCTAGTCTATCGGTTTCAAGCCGTTAGTAGTTTAATTACTATTTATCAACTTGTAAAAGGTTGAGTATATATTTGTAAGTAAAATTATGATAATCAATATGATAGGAGGCTATCACTTACCGTTTGGGGTGGAATCCTCCTGGTCTGATCGACCACTGAGTATGATACTCCCAATGCTTAGGACAGTTTAAAGATATTTTTAATTATTAAGAAGCGATTGATTTTTCGTAAAATATT
>CANMLS010000069.1 GCA_947498785.1 uncultured Aquimarina sp.
TATGAGTCTCCCCCAGACCCCCTCTTTTCATCATCATCATAATAGATTTCATCTATAGAACAAAACTAAAGGCCTTCACTGTTACCTTTTTTGATGCTGATACATTTTCGATATTTAGAATTAGTAAGACTTATAAAAAGAGTGAGGTACGAGCCTGATTATGCAGTCGTCTAACTTCTAAATATTGGTATTTTGCTGTCAAAAAAGGTAACAGTGATTGCTCGAGAAGTAGGTGTAAATACTTATGTGAAGTATAAAAACATAGGAGGTGGAACTAAGTACTAGAATTGAAATCTTACTTACAGAATTAGTATGGAAATTTAATGCTGTTTTTATATTCTTTATCTTGAACTTAAATGATAGTTACAGTATGAGGTTAAGTCATTAATTTTATACAAATTTTATAAAAAATCATATGAGATATGTTCTTTCTTTGATCACATACTTCTATATTCTTAATCTATCCTCACAAGATTTATCTCAACTTTATGAAAAAGTAAATCCAGCAGTGGTGGTAATCTTTACTCAAGAAGCAAAATTAGAATCTAATGGTAACGTTACCAAAACAGTAACTTCTGAAGGATTGGGATCTGGTTTTATGGTTTCAGAATCTGAAATTATTACCGCATCACACGTTGTTGATGCTGCCGAAATAGTAAGAGTTAAATTTATTGACGGAGAAGTACGATCTGCAAAAGTGATTTCTACCTTCAAATCAGCAGATGTAGCTTTAATCAAACTAGATATACCCAAAAAAGATGCTATAACGGTAACCTTTGGAGATTCCGATCGAGTAAAAATAGGAGAACAAGTATTCATTGTTGGTGCTCCCTTTGGTTATAGTCATTCACTTTCTTCAGGTTATGTGAGCGGAATTATTAAAAACAAACAAGGTGCTAATCCATTTACTCAATCTGAGTTTATCCAAACAGATGCTGCCATTAATACTGGTAATTCTGGAGGCCCAATGTTTAATATGAAAGGAGAAGTAATCGGTGTAGTAAGTCAAATCCTTACCAAATCAGGAGGTTTTGAAGGTATTGGGTTCGCTGCGACTGCAAATATTACTAAAAATCTGATCGCAAACAATAGAACTCCTTGGTTAGGTTTTGATGCGTATCCTCTTACTGGTAAGACTAAGCGATTATTCAATGTACCTCAAAATAGCGGCCTATTGGTACAGCGTGTGGTTTTTGGATCCGTATTGCATAAAATGGGATTATTAGGAGGTGATACCGAAGTTATAATTGATGGACAAAAATTAATCATTGGGGGTGATATTATCCTCGCTTTTAATGATGTTATATTTGATCTTACCGATGATTCTCTGGTAAAACTTGGTGAGTTGGGTAAAAACCTGAAAACTACAGATGCCCTAGAACTAAAAGTACTGCGTGATGGTAAAATTATAACTTTGAAAAAGAATACATCCTATTTTGAACCTAATAGAAACTAATTGTATGCAAATACGTAGTTATAATTCATTAAAAATACTGATTATTCTCTTGTTGCTGGTTTCTAGCAATAGCATAAGTGGTCAGGAAAAAGATACCGTTGTATCTCCATTCCGTAAAGGAAAATGGCTTACTGGTTTATCCGGTACAATCAATTCAAGTACCATTGAATTAAGAAGTACTAATGGAACTACAACCACCAACGAGTATGGAATTAATCTCACTACTGGAAAGTTTATAAAAAATCGTTTTTTAGTAGGAATCACTATTGCTGCTAACAGGAGCAATAACTCAGGAATTGTAGAGAGAACTACAGAGAATTTATTTGTAGGTCCTTTAGTTTCGTATTATCTCTCAAAGGTAGAGCGTGGATCGCTTTTTTTTCAAGCATCCCCTGGTTATGTACGTTATCGAGATAATACTCGAATTGAACAAACCAATGATTTTGTAGAGGAATTAGGCGAAGGTGGTGGTTTTGGGACACTACTGGGAGTCGGGTATTCTTATGCTTTTTTTGACATAGTCACCTTTGATATTGGACTAAAAACCAATCTATTATGGATCAATATTGATCAAGAATCAATCCCTATAAACACTACTACCTCAGAAGACATTTTTGTGAATAGTATTTCTTTTTCGTTTGGTTTTAACATTTTAGTAGATCAGTTCTAATGAGAAAACAAATTTCAACATATACAATTGCTCTCGTACTATTATTTTCTAATGGGGTTCAGTCTCAAAGTAAAGAGACTGTATTTAAAACCGACACGATTGCAAGCACAAAAAATATTCAATTTATAGGAGTTCCTATTGCCTTTTATACACCAGAAACTGAATTTGGTTTTGGCGGTGGAGGACAACTTTTTTTATTAAATAAAAGCAATATCTATAATGACCGTCAATCAAACATTTTATTTAGCGGAATTTACACCCTAAATGAACAGTTTCTATTTGAAGTCAAACCAGAAATCTATTTGGGTAAAGGAGATTATTTTATCGATATAGACTATACTTGGGAAATATACCCTAATTTATTTTGGGGGATAGGTAATAGTACACCCGACAGAAATGAGGAAGTGTATAACATGACTTCGCATAAATTAAAAATGGGGTATCTAAGACGCTTACCTCCAAATCTTAATTTCGGATTTGAGTATGTCTTCGAAAACCATGAAGTCACTGAAATTGAAGAAGGAGGAATTCTCGACTCAGGAAGTGTTTTGGGTAGTGATCGAGCCATTATTAGCGGGTTGGGTGCCACCTTCAATTTAGATACCAGAGATGATGTAGGCTCTCCTCTATCTGGTCGTTATTATAAGCTTAATGCACAATTTTCAAGCGAACTTCTGGGAGCTACCCATGGCTATAATAAATTCTTTTTGGATTTACGAACGTATGAACCTTTGTCTAAAACGAGCATTCTGGCTATGCAGGTCTATAGTGAAAATACTTTTGGAGATGCACCTTTTCAAGGTTTGGCTAAATTTGGAGGAAGCTATAGTGCTAGAGGATATTTCTATGGTAGATTTACAGACAATCATATGTATATTATACAAACAGAGTATCGATGGCGTTTTAGACCACGGTGGACAATGGCAGCCTTTGGATTGGTAGGTGAAGTAGCAGACAATCCTGAAAATTTCTTTAGCATAAGCAACATGAAACCCAGTGCAGGGGCTGGAATACGCTTTAAGTTACTTAAAAACAAAAGTACCTGGTTACGATTGGATACTGGATTTGGAGAAAATGGAAATAGTGGCTTTTATTTTGGAATCAACGAAGCTTTCTGATATTTTTTAAACTCGTTTAACGTGTAAGCATCATACTTTCTCTGTATTTACCTGGTGTAAAACCTGTCCATTTTTTAAATGATCGAATAAAATTTGGACTGTCAGAATATCCTAAGTGCTCACTAATTAAATTAATGTTCATATCAGAGGTGGTTAGAAGATCAACTGCTCTATCGTGAAGTATATGCCCAAGAATATCAGAAAATTTAGCTTGTTTTGATTTTAGCGCCCTTTTCATGCTGCTCTCTGAAGTATTAAAATGACTCGCAAGCGTTTTGAGTGAGGGAATACAACCGTACTTATAGCTCGATATTACATTTTCAATAACTTCTATGATACTTTTTTCTTGATATTTTGGTACTATACAGGGATTCAAAGGATTGGTATACGCTTCATACTTCAATAATGATTTTGAAAAAACAAATCGATACTCTTGTTGATTATATTGAACAGGATATTCTCCTTTGGGTAATAATGATTCGACATCCGAAATCGTGTTACTTGGTATATGTACCGAGATTGGATGCCAATTATGCCCTACATACACCTTAAACAACTGACATACAATAGCTAGTAAAATATATTCTGATATCTCGCCTCCATTGGAATGTTGGTCTAAAAATGAAACAGAGAATATAGCTTTATTTTTATGAATCTTTAAATCTGTTTGAAGATTTGTCTGAAGTAAGTAGTTGAATTTGGTAAACGCTACTATAGCCTTATTTAAAGTAGAAAATCCAGCTAGATACGAACCATAACTACCTAATTCTGAAAGACTAAAATCATTAAGAAAATTAGCTGCAAATGTATCGGTTTCGCTATTTTTTCTTAGTAAAGAAAATAAATCGTGGACTACTGTAGTTGGAATATAGTTTTCTGAATTAGAAAGGTCAAAATGTCGTATTTCGCTTTTTTGAATAATTCTTTCAGTATCAACACCAAAGTTTTCTAATCTCACTAACAGTGGTTTAAAATAGGATACTTGGTATACAAAATACTCTTGTTTCATTATACATGATTTGTGTGTGGGTATTACTAAAAAATCATGATCTAAACAAATTAGGTTTATTAGATCGTATTAAATGTATTTGATCCAAAATGCTAAAAAAAACAAAAATAAGTGAAGTGGATAAATACTCGCTTGAAGTGACTAAATCTGGATTTCAATTATTGATTAACCAATATTTAAAATCTTTTGCTTTTGCTTTACTAATAACAATACTATCATCTATTTCTGGTATTACTGTTACTTTGATTTTACCATAAAAAGGGTAATTTATTTTACCCACAGCATCGCGATTTATGATAAACTGTCTGTTTACTCTATAAAATGATTGAGGATCTAATTCTTTCTCTAGTTCTTGTATTTTTTTATCCATAATATAGGATACTTCAGAAAAAGTAATTCCTCGCACTATTCCCGTTTTAATATAAAAAAAAGCAAAATCCTTGACTCTAACTGGAATCACATCACCTCTATTAGGTATTAACAATGTAGAATGATATTTTTTACGGTTTGTTTTTAGACTTTCTACTAGTAGATCAAATTGTTTTTGTACTCCATTATGGGTGTTTTTTTTAAACTTAGTAATAGCATTTACCAGTTCTTTTTTACGAATCGGTTTCAGTAGATAATACAGACTATTAACCTTGAACGTCTCAATCGCATATTGATCATACGCTGTCGTAAAAATAATAGGGGTATTTAGTTCAATTTTCTCAAAAATTTCAAAACATATACCATCCCCCAAATGGACATCCATAAAAACAAGATCAAAATCCTTTTCGGCTTTAAAGTACCGTACGGCAGATTTTACACTATCCAGTACTTCAATGATTTCTATTTCAGGATTTTCACGATATAATAAATCAATTAAGTTTTTGCTAGCAGCAATTTCATCCTCAACAATTACAGCTCTTATACTATTCATAATTAGTGCATGGGAAGTTTAACAATAAAATGATCTTTTTTATGAATCTGGATATCTTTTCCTTTTAAAAGAACATACCGTTTAGATAAATTTGCAAGTCCATATCCTGTGCTTTTCTCAGGATCGCTTCGGGGTTGGATTTTATTTTCGACTATAATATACTCATTTTCATTGTAAACTTTTATGGTTAAAGGATACTCTTTAGAAATTTCGTTATGTTTTATAGCATTTTCTAATAGTATTTGTAGAGAAAGAATAGGAATCAAAATAGCATGAAAACCTATTGTGATGTCTATTTTTATTTGAACATTAGCACCATATCGTATCTCAGCTAAATGCATATAGTTATTCAAAAATTCTATCTCGTCTTTTATAGTAATGAGATTTTTTTCGCTGCTTTGTAAAATATATCTAAAAATGAAAGAAAGTCTATCCACAAATTCTACAGCTTCTTCTGGAGAATTTCGAATAATATAATTCAAAGAATTTAAAGAATTGAATAAAAAATGAGGGTTGATCTGACTCTTTAACGCCATTAATTCATTTTGAATATTCTCTTTGATGAGCTGTTCTTTTTCTAACACATCCATTTTTTGTTTTTGCTGAAATACGAGCAACCAACCAATCAAAATTGATGTAATACCCATAACCACCCAAACATAGCGTATGCCTTCTCTTTCTGGCTCTACAACTTTAAACAATATTAAATGGTGAATCCACATAATTAGATAAAAAGCAATTATAGAAAAAGAAATAATGATTACAATAAAAACTAATGCTCTTACTGACTTAGAAAACCGTGATAAATACTTAGTTGAGTATACGGTCATATATAAAATAACTAAACAATATGCAGCAAAACTTAGTAATCGAAATAAAAAAACAAGAACCGAACCAGCAGCAACATCATTAAAATAAGATAAATCCGGATATACAATAAATAAAAACCTATTAAGATTAATTAAGAAAGATATGCTAAGTGATATTAGCAATAAAGTTTTCGTTTTAATTTTAATTTGTTCCAATGTAACCAGGTTGATTTTATGATGTTTAAACACTATTAATCATTAGTCCTACTAATATATTTACCAACTACTATAGCGGTTAGAATCACTAAATAAAACTGCCCCATCATCCCTATTAAAATAGCTGCTTTTTGCGCTAAAGAAGTTACTGGTACAATCTCTCCGTAGCCGATCGTCATTAACGTAATATAGCTATAATACATTAATCGTTCTGTGAACAATTGAGGCTGACCAATAGTCGCTTTTAGTCCTTCAAAAGAACTTGGGTACGTCATTTCTATAGATAAGCAAATAAAAAAACTGATAAGCCCTAATGCAATATAGCCACTAATTAATCCAAAAATCACATTCTTATTTACGACTTTAGTTTTCCAGATCTGTTCTATAATCTCGAAAGTAACAATGATGTAAAACAAAAAATAAGTCCCCATATTAAGAAAAGCCAGAAACCTACTGTTTTGACTTTCTAATAAATCTGCACCAAAAACAATTCCGGACACTATCAACAATATGACACAGAACAGCATGAGTCTTTTCTTTTTAGAGATTAATACAATCCCAGCAACCAAATTGATTAAAAACAATATCGGTGATACCACAGTCTCAAAAAAATCTCCCGGAACGATCAAAGATCCAAATAGTATTGCAATCTGGCTAAACAGAAACAACTCAAACCGGTATGGGTATAGCTTTTCTAACATTATGTTACTATTTAAACTGACTAGCCACTATCTTAGAAAATTTCTGTAACACTTTTTTTGCTGAAGATGGGTCTGTAATATCTACCAGACAAACATTCATCAATTGCTTTTTCTTTTCTTGTGTTAAATCATAGGTTACTGCTTCTAGAACGTAAGTAGTCGACGTCAATTCTACCTTGGGCACATCATCACTTTCCAAAGAAGGGAGCTTGGGTAACGCATGGACATCATCACTATTATTGAAGGAAAAGAAATATCTATTCTGGTATGCTGTTGGAATGTCTATTCGTTGTGGAGTATCTTCATTAGTTGTTTTTATCGTGTTTTTTAATGATGTAACTAAAACTGAAGTAATTCCTTCTGCGTCAAATTGTTTAATAATCTCTGCTACCTCTTCTTCTGTAGGATTTTCTTTTTCCTCAAAATCAGGAAATATTTTGTGCATTTCTACAGCATCAATACCTTGATTCTTTAATTGATTAGCTATGGCAATTTCATAAGATTTCCTCACCTCCAAATCTGGGCTTTTGGCTGCTATCAAAATTTTACTGCTTTTTACTGCTTGGAAATCAGCAGATTTCCAAGAATCCATTAATTTAACTGAAGAACAAGATGAGAACAATACTAAAATAAGTAATCCAAGCGCAATTTTATTCATAAAAAGTAATTTTTACAGTTGATTTTAATCTAAAAGTTCCTCTTTAAATTCATAATTATTATAGTCCACTTTATACAATACACTATAAAAAGCAGGAATAAATAATAATGTTATTACGGTACCAAATAACAATCCTACCATTATCGTCACCGCCATAGGTTCCCAAATAGCGCCACCACCCAAATACAGTGGTATCAATCCCAAAACAGTTGTAAAGGTTGCTAGCAAAATTGGTCTAAAGCGTTGTAAGCATGCTACAATAATTGCATCTTGAGGTGATCTTTTAATTTCATTTTCTTCAATCTCTATACGATCAACTAATACAATAGCATTATTGATCACAATTCCTGCTAAAGATATTACTCCCAGAAATGCCATAAACCCAAATGGTGTACCAAATAATAATAAACCTAACACCATTCCAATGACTCCCAATGGAATTGTACATACGATCATCGTCATTTTCCTAAAAGAATTAAACTGTATGATTAGTAACATGACGATGATAAAGGCTGACAAGGGTAAATATTTCACTACAGCTCCCATATTCTCTGCAGTACTTTCTGCTTCTCCTCCAAGATCATAAGAATATGCTCCTTTCCAACTTTCCTGCTGCACTTCTAACCAAGGTGTTATTTCTTCTATAATGGCAGAAGCATTACCATCTTCAGTAAGTTGAGAAGAAATTGTAATCGTTTTTGTTAAATCTAATCGCTTTATTTTAGAATATTGCCATTGTGGTATAATTTTAGCCACTTGTAAAAATGGAATACTCTTGCCAGAGCTTTGTGCATAGATATTTAAACTTTCTAAGGAAGAAAGTGTTTGCTCTTTATTATTTTCACCTTGCATGATGATCGGAATGTTTTTATCATCTTCGCGGTATTCTCCTGCTCTAAAACCATCCAATACCGTTTGCAATGAAGTAGCAATATCCTGGTTAGTTACTCCTGCAGATTGTGCTTTGGTTTGATCAATTTGGATTACAAATTTCTTTCCTTTTGGTCCCCAATCGTCTTTTATATTTTTGGTTCCTGAAATTTGAAATAATTGAGATTTAATTTGACTTGAAATCGCAGCCAGACGATCAGGGTTATCGCCCGAAACCTTAATTTCTACAGGAGCTCCACCACCGGTAGAACCTAGTAATCCTGATTTTATATCTGCGTTAGGAAAACTTTCATACGTAAAAATATCTAAAGCATTCACCACAGCAGTATTGTCTTCAAAAGAAGATGTATTCACCAAAATATGCGCATAATTAGAATTTGCTTCGTCTGCATTGTACCCCAAATCATAGGATGAAGGTCCTTCTCCTATAAAAGCAGACCAATCTACAATCCCTTGAGATCGCTCTTCGTTTACTAATAACTCTTTTTTAATAAACGTTTCTATATCCTGCACCACTTTTGTTGTTGTTTCTATATTCGTTCCTTCTGGCAAATTGATATCAATGGTGATCATATTACGATCACTATCAGGAAAAAACAAAAACGATAATAATGTAAAACCATATAAGGATAAAAAGAATAATGCAACAATACTTACAAGGACTGTTCGCTTCCATGATAAAGCAATCAGGATTAGATTTTTATAGTATTTCTTTAAGGTATTAATTATTCTATCTAAAAAACTCACTTTGCCTTCTTCTTGTTTTTTCACTTTTAGGAAGAATACACAAAAAAGCGTAATGATACTTAATGACAATAGCCAGGAAGAAAGTAAAGCAATAGTAATCACCACAAATAAAGGTCCCATAATATCTCCCATTACAGATTCTGCCATATAGAAGGATAAGAAAGCTGCTGAAGTGGTCAACGTTGAAATTAATAACGGAATAATTAATTCTCCACAGGAATCTATAGCGGCTTTTCGTACAGAATCACCTTTTTCCATTTTTACCATAATAGACTCGGCGACCACTATACCATTATCTACCATCATTCCTAAAGCCATAATTAAAGCAGCCAATGTAATCTGATTGAGACCAACACCAATCAATCCCATGATCATTAATGTCGTTATCGTTACAATTGGGATCAAACTGGCGATCACTAAACCTGTGCGTAATCCTAAAAAGAAGAGCATAACGGCTAATACAATAACAATCGCTTGGATTAAATTACTTACAAAACCACTTATTTTTACATTAATATAGGAATCCAAAGAAGAGATCCGAAAAATTTCGAGACCTACCGGGAGTTTTTCTTTCCATTCCTTTAGCACAACATCTAATTCTTCTCCCATTTTAATGATGTTTGCTCCTTCTTTTAAAGAAACGTGGAGCGAGAGAGCATCTTTACCATTAATTCTAACTTTTTGAGTGGGAGGATTTATGTATCCTCTTTTTACTGTAGTAATATCATTAAGAGTCACTACCTGACCATTTTCTCCAACTGGAATCAAGGTGTTTTGTATATCAGAAATACTATTAAAGTTTCCGGTAGGTTCTAAGGTAATTCGTTCATCTTCAACAGATATTTCTCCACCAGAACTTAAAATATTTGTGCTACTGATAATGTTTTGCAATCGATTAGACGTTAGTCCATAAGATTTTAATCGTGTATTATCAAACTCAATAAAAATACGTTCTTCTTGATCTCCGTTAAGTTCTACTTTGGCAGCGTCGTCTAATTTAATCAAATCGTCTCTTAGATCATCTGCATAGTCTTTCATTTCGGCATACGAAAAACCATCACTTACTAATCCTACAGCGATACCAAAAACTTCCCCAAGACCATCATCCTTTAATTGTGGATGTACATTATTGGGCAGTCCTTGCACTGTGTTTAATTTTCTGCGCAGTCTATCCCAGACGGGTTGTAACTCCTCTGGAGCAACCTCCATTCTTAATTCGACTTGTACAACAGACAATCCACTACGAGAAGTACTTTTTACGAGCTTTAGTTCGGGTAATTCCTGTGCTACTTTTTCGATCTTATCGGTTACCAATTCTTCAACACGTTCTGGTCCTGCTCCTGGAAAAGAAGAAACAATAGAAGCAACTCTTATAGTATATGGTGGCATACTATCTCTGGATAATGACTGATACATAACGGCACCCATAACAATCACCACAGTAAGTATACTTAAAACAACTCGGTTTTTTTCAATAGAAAACTTGGTAAGATTCATACGCTGATTCTTTTGTGATGATTATTGTAATTTTACTTTTTGTCCTTCAAGTAATGTTTGTAAGCCCGCAGTTGCTATTTTCTGTCCTTCGGAAAGTCCTTTTTTAACTTTAAAACCTGCCGTAGTAAGCTCACCGATTTCTATGGTCAGTTTTTTAATAACTCCTGTAACCCCGTCCTCAGATTCGATGACATAAACAAAATTACCATCACCATCTTCACCTACAGATTTTACCGGAATAATGATTGTATTGTCACTTGCGGTCTCTGCATTTTCAAAATTGAAGGTAACTTTTGCTGCCATTCCTGGTTTGATATTGGCAGTTGGAGTATCAATTCCTATTGATGTAGTATATGTAGCTGCATCATCATCTACTGTAGGGGCTACTTCGAGTACAGTTCCATCAAAAGTATTTTGATCTAGTGAAGAAAAGGCGATGATAGCTTTCATACCGGTTTTTACCGTATTCACTACATTTTCTGGTAACCCAACTTCGATTTTCATTTGATCTCCTGCATTAAGAATGGCAAATTGATGTCCTGCACTAACACGCTCGCCTACTCCTCCTTCAGTATCTGCAATTAAACCATCTTTGGGTGCCGTTATAACCCCATAACTTAATTGTGTTGCTTGTATCCCTTTGTTTCGTTTTGCAGATTCGTATTGAGATAGTGCATTCTGATATGAGTTTTTAGTTTTTTCGTATTCACCAAGGGATTTACTCCCTTTTTCATATAGAGATTTCATACGATCCAATTCTGATTTTGCAGTATTCATAGCTGATTTGGCACTATTCAAAGCAGAAATTGTTTGTTCATACGCCAAATTAGCCTCTACATTATCAAGTTTGGCAATAAGGTCGCCTTTCTTCACTTTTTGACCTTTGCTTACGTTTACTTTAGAAATAATACCACTACTCCTAAAACTTAATTCTATTTTATCTCCTGCTTTGGCTATACCACTGAATGTTCTTGTTTTTTGTACTCCCAGTGCTCCTACTGTTTCATAACGCACTGGTCGTAATACTTCTTCTTTTTTCTCCACTTCCTTTTTACAGGCATTTAACGTCAAAAATATGAATGCCGATAGTAGTATGTATTTTGTAAATCTCATTTCTATGGATGTATTAGTGGTTTTCTTTTTTTTAGTTTCTATTAAGTATAAACTCATTAGCTCTTTGAGTAAATAATCCTCGGGGCAAGCCCACGAGGCATTAAAATAATCTTAACTGATTATCTTTTTTCAAAACCTTATACT
>CANMLS010000070.1 GCA_947498785.1 uncultured Aquimarina sp.
ATCAAACCCAAGAATAAAACGCTATGCAGGAAAACCAGCTAATTTTATGTGCTATAAACCTTAACTTAACGACATTGGTAATTGGGGTTAGAGCTAAAAATTGTCACATAAACAGAGTAAAATCGTTATTTTGGCAGAACATTTGATTTATGACAGTGATGAAATGAGTATACCAAAGAATTTTGAAGCTAAAAAAGTCAATTCTTGTACGAATTTCGTTAAATCATAAAACAAAGAAATAGAAACAAATGAAATTTATTTTAGCCCTTTTTACAGTTTTATTTTTGCATACAAGTTATGCTCTGGAGATAGAACCAAGTTTAAATCATACCAATACTTTAGAACAACCACAAGTTGATTTTTTAGAGGGAAAAGTAGATGTGTACATTAATGCAAAAACTAAAACAGTAAAAGGAAAAGTACAGTATACATTAACAATGTTGAATACCGCAACTTCTATTTTTGTGGATGCGCAAAACATGAAAATCAAAACCGTAGTTCTGGATGAGAAAAAGGCAAATTTTTACTATGATGATAAAAGGATTGTGATTGATTCTGATTTTAAAGTAAATGCTAAACATAAGATTTCTATAGAATTTGAGGCAAAACCCAAAAAAGCATTATACTTTGTTAAAGATTATTATGATAAAGATCAAATATGGACACAAGGTCAAGGTAAATATACTTCTAATTGGTTGCCTAGTTTTGATGATATGAATGAAAAGGTAGTGTTTGATTTGTCTATTGATTTTGAAAAAGGATATGAAGTAATAGCAAATGGAAAACTTTTAAAAAATGAACCAGTAAATGACTCGATACAAAGTTGGCATTATGATATGCAAAAACCAATGAGTAGTTATTTGGTAGCTTTTGCTATTGGGAAATATGAAAAAGTAGTTGAAGTTTCTGCAAACGGAACACCTCTGAAAATGTATTATTACCCAGGGGATAAAGAAAAATATCAACCAACATACAAACATAGTAAAAAGATATTTGATTTTTTGGAGAAAGAGATAGGGTATTCTTTTCCTTGGCAGAATTACAAACAAATACCTGTAAAAGATTTTTTATATGCAGGAATGGAAAATACTGGAACTACAATTTTTTCTGATGCTTTTGTAGTAGATGAAACTGCTTTTGTGGATAGAAATTACATTAATGTAAATGCACATGAACTGGCGCATCAGTGGTTTGGTGATTTGGTTACAGAAACAGAAGGTACACATCATTGGTTGCAAGAAGGTTTTGCAACATATTATGCATTGTTGACAGAAAAAGAAATTTTTGGAGAGGATTATTTTCTATATAAATTATATGAAAGTGCAGAACAACTCACAGAGTTATCCAAAACAAAAGATGCAACCGCGCTATTGGACCCCAAAGCGAGTTCATTAACATTTTATCAAAGGGGAGCCTGGGCCATTCATGCGCTTAGAAACCTTATAGGAGATACTAGTTTCAAAATAGTTATTCATAATTATTTAGAAAAACATAAATTTAAGAATGCAACAACAAGCGATTTTATAGCAATAGCAGAAGAGGTGAGTGGTACAGATTTGACATCTTTTAAGAAATTATGGTTAGAGAATGTAAAATTTCCCTCGCAAGAAGCATTGGATATTCTTACCAATTCAGATTTTATTAAGAGTTACCTTGGTTTAGCTCAGGAACGTACACAACCCTTGGCTGGAAAATGGGAAAGATTGGCAAAAGCACTGGATTTTCCAGTAAACGATTACATTGGTCAGGAAGTTATTTATCAACTCGAGGGAAAATCAGATCAAGAGATTATAGCTTTATACGATAAAGCTTTTGCTACAAATAATATTTTTGTCAGACAGGCCATTGCAAATACCTTAAGCACTGTTCCAAAAGATCTGCAACAACAATATGAATCTTTATTAAAAGATCCCTCATATGCCACTATAGAACCTGCATTGTATCATTTGTGGACTAGTTTTCCTGAAAAAAGAAAAGAATACCTAGAACTAACCAAAGAAATAATAGGCTTTAATACCAAAAATGTTAGAATGCTTTGGCTAGTACTAGCTTTGAGTACCCAAGAGTATCAAACTGAAAATCATCAAAAATTTTATTTTGAATTAGTGAATTATACAGCACCAAAGTTTAATTTTAATACTCGTAAGAGTGCTTTTACTTATTTAGAAAGTTTACAGGCTTTTTCTGACAAATCATTAGTACATCTTGTTGATGGTGCGACACATCATAATTGGCGTTTTAGAAACTTTTGTAGAAAAATTCTTGATAAGTTATTAAAGAATGAAAAATATCAAAAGAAATATGTAGTTTTAATAAATAGCTTACCAAAGAATCAACAAGATTTTTTGCAGAAAAAATTAACCCCATAAAATAGAGTATGCGTGCATTAGTAATTTCTGGAGGAGGTAGTAAAGGAGCTTTTGCAGGTGGTGTAGCACAACATTTGATTCAGGATCTGGGTAGAAAATATGACCTTTTTATAGGTACATCTACAGGTAGTCTTTTAGTTTCACATTTGGCATTATCAAAAATCGAAGAAATAAAAAGTTTTTATACTTCGGTGAATCAATCCTCAATATTTAGAAATTGTCCGTTTGTTATTAAAAAGAAAAAAGGATATACAAACATTAGTATCAATCATTTTAATGTTTTACGTAATCTTATTAAAGGTGAAAAATCTTTTGGTGACAGTAAAAACTTAAGAACCCTTGTGAAAAGCGCGATATCTGAAGAATATTTTGAGATACTAAAATCTGAAGAAAAAGATGTCATCGTTACAGTAACTAACCTTTCTGCTAATATTGTTGAGTATAAATCGATAAAGGATTGTATTTATGAAGATTTTTTGGATTGGATTTGGATATCTTGTAATTATCCACCTTTTATGAGTTTGGTAAGGAAAAATAATTGCGATTATGTAGACGGTGGGTTAGGGTCTATGGTACCAATAGAAGAAGCCATAAAGAGAGGAGCAACAGAGCTGGATGTTATTGTTTTGGAAACAGAAGTTAATTATCTTAACCGTATGCCAACAAAGAATCCTTTTTCTTTAATAACCAATATGGTAGATTTTATGATGGACAGGATCGAAAGTCAGAATATTAGGATAGGTAAATTTAGAGCAATAGAACAAGGTGTATCTATGGACTTGTACTTTACTCCGACTGTGCTAACAACAAATTCATTAATTTTTGATAAAGAAAAAATGACAGAATGGTGGACAAAAGGTTATGAGTTTGCAAAACAAAAAAATATATCTAATCCCTTATAAAAGAATATGCGAGCATTAGTAATTTCGGGTGGAGGAAGTAAAGGAGCATATGCCGGTGGTGTAGCACAATATCTAATCCAAGAACAAGGAAAAAAATACGATCTTTTTTTAGGGACTTCTACAGGTAGTTTATTGATCGCACAACTTGCATTAGGGAATATTGAAAGGATGTATGATATTTATACGAATGTAAATCAACACACAATTTTTAATGTAAACCCATTTATAGTTAGAAAAAAAGGGAATCGGGAGTTTGTATCTGTCAACTTTTTTTCATCATTATGGCAGTTCATTAAAAGAAAAAGAACTTTTGGGGAAAGTAAAAATCTAAGACGTGCTATTCGAAGAAATTTTTCTGAAGCAGAATTTAGGTTAGCTCGTAAAAAAGTAGATGATATTGTTGTTACGGTTACTAATCTTACCAAAAATAGAACAGAGTATAAATCTATAAAGGATTGTTCTTATGAAGACTTCTGTGATTGGGTTTGGATATCGTGCAATTATGTGCCATTTATGAGTTTGGTAAATAAAGATGGTTACGAGTACGCTGATGGAGGTTTTGGGTGTATGGTACCCATTAGAGAAGCGATACGACGTGGAGCTACAGAAGTAGATGCTATTATTTTAGAATCTGAAAATATGGAGTATAATAAGGTATTAGGAAAGAATCCTTTTTCTCTTATGGTAAATTTATTTAGTCATATGTTGGATCAGGTTGAAGGGCATGATACTGTAGTTGGTAAGTTAGCAGCAATTAACAAAAAAGTACCATTAAATTTATATTACACACCATCAAAACTTACCGAAAACTCTTTAATTTTTAATAAAAAGTTAATGGGAAGTTGGTGGCGACAAGGATTTGAATATGCAGCAGAAAAAGCAAAACAGGCAGAAGAAAATAAACTTAAAGATATTGACATGGCAGGGTAGTGATATAGTTCTAGGGTATATTTTCTAATATGTGCAATTGTATGCCTTAGTAATAATAACTAAAAAAGTCCACTAACTTCACTTTTAATAACTGTTAATGCAGCGTCACTTGGAGATCCTTTTTCTACTAGTTCTGTAAGAATAATTTCTCTCATTTTATCGGCAGAATCCACATCTTCTTTTAAAGAAACTTTTCTAATAATACCAATTGTAGCATTTTTGGCAGCCTTAACCGTATTCCAACCTTCATCAGAGATATAGATTTGTTGTGTAAGGTTGTGTTCGAATTCTTGATCTATAGTATGTACTAATAAGGTTTCATAACCTTTTTTATCTTCCCCAACAGGAGCCATTCTGGTTAATAATTTACTAGGAGATATTCTTTCCAGAAACAAAACTATGCGTTCATAAGCCTGAAGTTTGAGGGGTAGAGCTTGTTTTTGATTTTCTTTGTGTAAAAGAAACCTACGTCGTCTTTCTTCATTTGTAGTGTGCATTTTAAAAAAATAAACAGCAAGAAGCGTAATAAGTATTGCAGGAATTAAAGATATAATTAATGGTATGATGTCAAATTTCATTCTGTTATGGGTATGATTGTTTTCAATTCTCTATTTAGAATAGCCACCAAGATACGTACATTCTTTTAATTCTTGATTACAGGTATATTCTACTTTGGTTTTTACGTATTTAAAGGATTTTTCTAAGGTCTTAGTTAACTCTCCGTCATCTACATTAAGATCAATATCTTTCATAGTAAACTGACAAGGATGCTCGTATCCGGCAGCATGAGTAATTTCTGTAAATTCTTTTCTGAATGTTTTAAAATATTGAGCGAGGCGATCAGACTTAAGAGGTATGTTAATTCCTTTTTGTAACCATTTACTTTGAGTAGCGATTCCGCTAGGACAACTGTTAGTATGACATATTTGTGCTTGGATACAACCAATACTCATCATCGCTTCTCGAGCTACATTTATACAATCTACACCCATAGCAAAAGCCATTGCCGCTTTTGCTGGAAACCCTAATTTTCCACTTCCGATAAAAACCACTCTATCCGTTAGATTATGTTTTTTAAAAATTTTATAAATAGCGGCAAATCCATATATCCATGGAAGGGATACATGATCGGCAAAACTGGGAGGCGCTGCACCAGTTCCACCTTCGCCACCATCGATAGTTATAAAATCTGGACCTTTATTTGTTTTTACCATAAGCTCAGCAAGAAGTTCCCATTCTTCTGTTTTACCAATAGCAGCTTTTATTCCTACAGGAAGTCCTGTTTCTGATGCAATATCTTCGATGAATTGTAATAGTTCAGGAACACTGGTGAAAGCAGTATGAGAAGAGGGGGATAAAACATCTTTACCAATTTCTACTCCTCGTATTTTAGCAATTTCGGGAGTAATTTTTGCTCCTGGTAATACACCGCCTTTTCCTGGTTTTGCTCCTTGGGATAGCTTGATCTCAATGGCACGAATGAAAGGGTTTTTTGTCACTAATTCCTTCATTTTCTGCATTGAAAAATTACCATCTTTACTTCTTACACCAAAATATCCTGTTCCGAAATGAAAAATAACATCACCACCATTACTATGATAAGGAGAAAGTCCGCCTTCACCTGTATTATGATATGCATTTGATTTTTGAACTCCGATGTTTAAAGATTCTACAGCACGAGCAGAAAGAGAGCCAAAACTCATTGCCGAAATATTAATTACAGATCCTGGTCGATATGGTTTTGCTCGATTATTATATAGGCCCATAACTTTGGCGCATGGAAGAAAAGACTTATCTTCTTTATTAGGATGGTTTTTATCCATCTTAAAAGGAATCATGCAGTTTTTAACAAAAATATGTTGATGCTGGTAGATATTTCTATCTGTACCAAAACCCTCGTAGTTATTTTCGTTTTTTGAAGAAGCATAAACCCATCCTCGTTCAATTCTATTAAAAGGCAGCTCTTCTCTATTATTGGCTACAAAATATTGCCTTATTTCTGGACCAATACTTTCTAGTAAATATCTAAGATGACCAATAATTGGAAAGTTATGACTAATAGTATGTTTTTGATTAAAAAAGATATCTCTTATAGCAATTCCTAACAATACCGCCACAATCCATGTCCACCATGGGATTATTCCTAAAAAACTAAATATACTTTCCATTTTATTTTATCTTATCTATTGTGCATTAAGATAATCAAGTGTTAATTGTGACATTACTTTGACTCCTAATAATAATCCACTCTCGTCGATATAAAAATCTGGAGTATGATGCGATGTGATTTTTTCTGTTTTAGGAGATTTTCCTCCCAAAAAGAAATAAAACCCAGGAACTACTTCTTGAAAATAAGAAAAATCTTCGCCACCAGTCGTTGCTTTAGATAAAATTACATTTTCTTTACCTGCAATACCTTCTATGGTTGGTAGCATCTTTTTCACAAGATCAGGATCATTATAAGTAATCGACGTATTATTTTGAAAATCAATGGTGGCATCTCCACCATAAGTTTTGGCAATAGAAGGAACCATTTCCTTCATACGACGAATAATAAGTGCTCTCATTTGTGGATCTAAGGTACGTACTGTACCTATCATTTCTGCGCTTTCTGGTATAATATTAAACCGTACTCCACTAGTAATTTTACCTACTGTAATTACAGCAGCTTCACTTACGAGAGGAGATTCTCTACTAATAATAGTTTGTAAACCATCAATTATCTTAGCAGAAATCAAAATAGGATCAACTCCTGTCCATGGCGCTGAACCATGAGTTTGTTTTCCTTTTACATTAATGACAAAACGTTCTACAGCAGCCATTGTTCCTCCTGGTTTATATCTGATTTTTCCAACATCTGTTCCAGAGTTAATGTGCAAACCAAAAATAACATCTACATCAGGGTTTTTTAATACGCCTTCTTTGATCATTAATTTTGCACCACCTTCTTCTCCTGGTGGTGGCCCTTCTTCTGCAGGTTGAAAAATAAATTTAACAGTTCCATTTATTTTATCTTTATGTTTGGCCAAAGTTTCTGCAACTCCCATGAGAATAGAAATATGAGTATCATGACCACAAGCATGACTAACCCCAACTTCTGTATCTAGAAAAGTGGTTTTAACTACAGATTTAAAAGGCACATCAGCTCGTTCTGTAACTGGTAATGCATCTATATCTGCTCTTAAAGCCACCGTTTTACCTTCCTTGCCTCCTTTAAGAATACCAACTACACCTGTTTTGGCAACATTTTCTGTTACTTCCATACCCAAATTTTTAAGATGCTTGGCAATTTTTTTAGCAGTTTCGAATTCTCGATTCGAAAGTTCAGGATTTTGGTGAAAATCACGCCTCCATTCGATTACTTTGGATTCTAATTTTTCTGCCGTAATTTTTATTTCAGGATCAATTTGTTGTGCCTGAATGGAGCAAAAAAAGATTAGAAGGATATATACAAAGGGGTTTGTTTGTGTTCTCATAAGTTTATCGATATTATTTTAGAAGTCGAACAGTATGATAATATTAGAATAACTAATCATTTTTATAAAATAATAATATGATTATTTTAAATTCATTGCAATTAAAAATTAATTAGCCTATAGTGTTGATTTTGCAATTGTACTAAAGCTGTCATTGCAGAAAGCGCGATTTGTACTTGTGGAAGAGCATCTTGTTTTGTAATATTTCTATACGCTGCCGTTTGACCACATAAAATAATTTGCACTCCTTTTTTTGATAAAGCTGAAAGGAGAGGAGTATTGGGGTTATCAATACCATATTTTATTTTATATTTTGAATCGTTTAAAACATCATTTGCAGCAGACCCATGAACGACCAATGCTACTTTTAAGTTTTTAAGTGGCACCTCAGCTTCAGCATGCATGTTAAGATATCTTGCCGCAGTATTAAATAAAGGGTTTATTTTGGAACTATCTTTAAAAGTTCGCCCTATATCAAAAACTGCTTTTAGGTCCTGCTGTTTGTTAGTCTTGAAATCAGGATTAACTACTTCATACGTTTTTCCGTATTTGGTTATGATATTACCTTCCTTTGATTTTTGTTGAGAAAAAATAAGTATAGGAGCCAAAATAAAGAGACAAGATGCGATTGTATTTTTCAAATTGTAGTAAGTTTTAGCTTCTAAAGATATTCAAAAAACTATTAAAGGATAGTTAAAAAAATACTTATACAGCCGAATCTTTCATTTTGTAAAGCATACATATATAAAAATGAATAGCTTACATTATTGGATAATGGATTCATTTTTACTTACAAATTGATTTATTTTTTAACCCTCCATTAATTATTTGGTAATACAACAGTACTACTTTAGTATATGAAATTTTAACCAATTTAAATTATGAAAAACACTTTTACACTTGTAATTTTATTACTACTGACATATTCTATTTTTTCACAAACTCATCCCTCTACAGGAGAGTGGAATATATATTATGGACATTTACACAATCATACCGGATTTTCTGATGGAAAAGGTACACCTGACGATGCATATTCTCATGCCAGGAATGTTGCAGGGCTTGACTATTTTGGAATATCAGAGCATGGAATTTTGATTAGTCCAGAAAATTGGGATAAATTAAAAGACATTGCTAATGCACATAATGATGATGGTTCATTTGTAACATTTTGGGGATTTGAATGGAGCAGTAGTGCCATATATGGCCACATTAGTATTTTTAATACAGATAAATTAACTAATGTTCTTTCTGATTTTTCATTTGATGATCTTAAATCTTGGCTAAGTAGAAGAGAAGGTATTGCCTTTTTTAACCATCCTGGTAGAGAAGATAACGGTATAGAGTTTGATCATTTTGAATCTACTCCTTCGGATCAATTTGTTGGTATGGAGTTATGGAATAAAACTAGAGGATTTGAAAGATCCTATTATAATGACGGGTATTTCAAGAATGATGGAAATAAAGGCTATTTTCAAGAGGCACTTTCGAGAAAATGGAAAATAGGGGCAGCTGGATCTCATGATCACCATTCTCGTAATTGGGGAGAAACAGATATGGCTACGGCAATTTTGGCTAAATCTCTTACCAGAGAAAACCTTTATGAAGCGTTAAAAGCGAAACGGTTTTTTTCTACAGAAGATAGAAGTATTGCGTTATCATTTCAATTTAATGATCAACAAATGGGAGCAACCATTCCCGGGAATGATCTAAATACTATTAAAATCAAAGCTTTTGATACAGAAAATGAAGTTTTTACAAAAGTAGAGTTATATAAAAATGGAATTTTATTTTTTCATTGGGATATTAATACTACCAATGTTGATCTCATATATAATTTATCTACAACTGATACAGACTATTATTACATTAAAGTAACACAAGAAGATGGAGATGAGGCAATATCATCTCCTGTTTTTATTGAAGGAGGCAATGCAAATATACCTCCAGAAGTTACGTTGACAAGCCCAGAAGCTAATAGCAAATTTACAAATGGCACAACAGTTGTTTTATCGGCAAATGCTACAGATAAAGATGGATCTGTAAATAAAGTAGAGTTTTATAATGGAGAAGAATTTATTGGAGAATCTTTTTCTAGCCCATATACATATACGTGGTCTAATATGGCTCCAGGAGATTATCAATTGGTTGCAAAAGCTATTGATGATAATAATACTATTTCCTCTTCGTATGGAATTAATATATCAGTTTCTTTATCTTCTACAATAACAGTTAATTCTAGAGTAAGTGGTGAAAATGATGATGCAGAAGAAGGATGGACAGGTATTGTGTATAAAAATAGTTCTGATTTAGAATTAGTAAACGATGGGTTTCTTAATGGAGACCAAAAGGTTGGAATAAGGTTTAAAAATTTATTTATTCCCAAAGGATCAATTATTACAGATGCATATATACAGTTTACTAGTGATGAAAAAGACTCAGAATCAACTCAATTGACTATTAAGGGAGAAAAAATACCATATTCAGTATCTTTTAGTAATAAAGATATTTCTAGTAGAGATGTGACGAATTCTCATACTAATTGGAATGTTACAGAATGGAGAATTAATGGAGAAGCAGGAATAAAACAAAGATCTCCTCAATTGAAGAGTATTGTTCAGGAAATAATAGAACAGCCAGATTGGAGTTTAAATAATCCATTAACATTTATCATAACAGGAAATGGAAAAAGAACAGCAAAGTCATATGATGGGTCTTCATCACAAGCACCATTATTGGTCTTAAATTATACCAATGTAACATCTCCCGCGTTTGAAATTGAAGAAAATGAAATGTTATTTGTAGAAGATATACAGAATGATAATATTGAAGAGAAAAGTGTTACTGCTGAACACGTGCATGAGCATGAACATGAGCATACGACAAAGAAAAAAGTATATCCAAATCCGTTTAACGACAAAATAACAATAAAACTACAAGGAAAAAATATTGCTAATGTAAGAGTATATAATTCAATAGGAGAGTTGATATTAATGAAAGGTGTACATGATAATAATTATATTTTAAATACATCTACATTATCAAAAGGAATTTATGTTTTGGCAATCACTACTGACGATGAGTTGATTACTCAAAAAATGATTAAACAATAGTCATTTTGATTTTTCTAAATTGAGCTGATCTTGACTTTTTTCATTTGATCGAAAAAATTATATAGAAATTTAGCTTTTTAGAGAAACTACTTTTAAATCAATTATATAAGCAAACACATTGTTTATAAATATAGACAATGTGTTTGTTTTTTATTGGTCTCAAATTCGGGTAAAAACCCTGCAATTTCATTGCAGCACTTTAGTAATGCGAAAAAATCTATA
>CANMLS010000071.1 GCA_947498785.1 uncultured Aquimarina sp.
TATTGGAATAGGGCATAGGGACTTTAGTCCCTAATAAAACCAAACCTCTGCACTTTCAGTGCAGAGTGATTTAGTTACCCAATGAAGGTTTATTTTTTCATGAATTTACCAATTGCTTTATTGTTAACCAAAATGATATATAGCCCTTGCGAAAGTTCTGATATATCTATGGTAGAAGTAGGAAAGGATTGAATCAATATTTGACCTTGAATATTAACAATTCTCAAATCATAATCTCCTAAAGTAAAACCATCAATGTTTAGTAGTTCATTGTCATCAACAGGGTTTGGATAATATATATAAGTTTTTTTCTCTTGTCTTAAATTAAGTAAAGTTTGATCTACTGTAAATTTTTCTGAAGTAATACTACAACCAGCTTCATTAGCTACTACAACAGTATATTCTCCTATTTCTGTAGGTGTGTATTCTGCCTGAGTAGCTTCGTCTATTATTTCATTATTATAATACCATTGATAAGTAGTAAATGCTGATAATACCGATAAATTTTGATTAGGAGTAACAGTTATTAAAGGTTGTTCTGGATTCTCAGCTACTATTATGTTTATTGCAGTTCTAGTTTCTGTAATACAACTACGACTTGTTCCTTCAATATAATATGTTTTATCAGTCAAAAGAACAGGGGTTTCATAAGTCAATCCAGAAGCGATACTAATACCCCCAGTAGGGGTTTCATACCATTGATATTCATTATTTCCTGATACAGTTATGATTGTGGATTCGCCAGAGCAAATATTTTGATCGGATACAACAGGTCGATTAGGGTTTTCTGATACTGTTATTGTTACTTCAGTCCTAGTAGGCGTAACACAATCACCTATAAAACCTTCTATATAGTAAGTTTTACTAGATTCAAGAACCGGTGTATTATACGTTGCTCCAGAAGCAATGCTAGTACCTTCTACAGGAGTTTCATACCATCGGTATTCACTATTCCCTGATACTGTTATGGTAACAGAGGAAGGACCACAAATTTCTTGATCTGAACTTATAGGTTGATTTGGACTTGGGAAAACTGTTACATTGACAGGAGTTCTGGTCGCTGTAACGCAAGTTCCGATTACTCCTTCGATATAATATGTTGTGTTACCAGTAAGAATAGGAGTTTCATAGATTGATCCAGTTTTAAGATGTACACCTCCTGTTGGAGTGGCATACCATCTATAATCACTATTACCAGATGCAGATATGGATATAGACTCTCCGTTACAAGCGTTTTGATCTGAAGCTATAGGTTGATTAGGAAATGCTATATTTACAAAATTTACTTTTTCTTTTGTATTACTTCCAGAATCATTTGTGGTTGTTAGAGATACAGTGTAATTTCCTACGGAAGCATAAGTATGTTGTGGATTTTCTTCAGTAGAAGTCTCACCATCACCAAAATTCCATAAGTAAGAGTTTATTCTATTGGTAGAAGAATTTATGAAGTTAACTGTTGAGCAATCTGTATTAGCTTCAAATTCTGATATAGGAGGTTGATTATTATCACCTAGAGTGTAATTTCCAGATATCGTATAATTTCCAAGGGAAGCATAATCACTATATCCATTGTTTTGATTTCCTTCTCCAACACCATCAATTTCTATATAGTAAATTCCCTCTGTTAGGTTTTCGTTTATAGAAGCAGAAAGACCTGAAGGATCAGAAGAAAGTACTTCTTGGCCTAGTTCATTTAGAATTCTGGCTTGAATATTTAAATTTGGATAATCAGGGTCCGGATTAAAAGAAAAAGTGACATTACCAGTTTCTATAACAAATGAAAATATATCTTTATCTTCTCTAGTACTGATTAAACCAAAATTTTGATTGGTACTTACATCACCTGTAGGGCTTGTTCTTAACGGAGTAGCATTTGCTATATCATCCCCATGATCATCATTTTGAAAACCAATGCCGTTTCTGGTATTGGCTATAATTGCAATATCATCTTGTGAACTTGTAGCTCCATTATATTCTCCCGCACTCCATTGTCCAATTGGTCTACTAGCGCTCCATCCCATAATTGGACTCCATTGACCATGTCCATTATAATATTCTGTGCTTCCTTGTCCGTCATGGGATAGTCCAAGTGTATGACCTACTTCATGAGACCCTGTTTCACCAGCAGCTCTTGTGGACAAATTATAGACCCAACAAGGATTATCTCTATTTCTCGAAAAAGAATTTAAATATGCCACACCACCTGATTCTGGGGCTGCATCTGTAGTTGGCGTAAAAATACACATCATTCTACGATTTCTAGGAGCAGCATCAAAAAGATCTCTACGAGTTGTTATATTTAGATTGAATGGACGAAAATCTTCTGCCATGATTTTCCAGATTTCAATTATCTTAGCATCAGTAAAATTAGGAGATTGAGCATCTATAGTCGCTCCACCAAGCCAACTCGTTCCTGAAACTAATTCTCCATCAAAGTCAAGATAGATAACACCTGTTGCTCCCGGTAAACTTTCTAATTGTAGTGATGTTTTTGAAACAGGCCCTGCCTTTCTTTGATTTTTTTCAGAAACTGATTTTTCGAGATCTACACATAAAATATCATTGATATTAGTTTCCTTAATAAAAACTCTACCATCTGCTTCAGAATATAGTTCGTATGCTTTTCTTTGATTATTTATTATAATCTCTCCTGTTAATCCAGAATCTGTTTTGGAAAAAGTAAACGTAGATAATTTGTCGTTGTTTATAGTTCCAATCAAAATAATGTCTTTATTTGCCTTTTTTTGAATATTAAGACTAAGATAAAGCTTTTGATTATCAGTTGTTTTTATAGATGGACGATTGTTTTTCTTAGGTTTGATTAGATTATCAATAAACGTTTGTTGATTATTAGATATTAACTGAGGTTGCTTGTATTGACCATAAGTCAAACCTCCATTAAGGACAATACTAATTAGAAGAAAATACTTCGATAATTTTCTTTTCATATCTATATGATGTAAGTAATTATTTTGACAGCTATATTTACTAAACTAGATATTTGTGATTTTAGTATAGTAAATTTATATTGATTGAAGTTATTGATATGTAATCAGTTATATCGTTTTAGATTTTTGTTAACGTTATAAAATAGATATAGTGCGTATTTGGCTATAAAATATGCTTATACCGAATTAGGTTTAAGTTTAGACTAAAAAAACTTAAAATTTTATATCTCCAACTAACTGAAAATATATTAGGAGTAGCTCATGATATATAATTATGAGATACTAATAATTCTTTCTAATGGGATAATTGTACATTGTTTTAGTATAACTTCTTTATCCGTAATACCCCATATAGTAGTTTCTACTTTTTTAAGACCAGTATCGTCCACAAAGACGATTCTTACTTTTTGATGTTCTAAGTTACCTAGAGATAGTGCTCTTTGTAATTCTAAAAAACGATCAATTTGATCTTTTCTTTTGTTTAGAACATCTTTTTTTGGGAATTTCAAAAGTTTAATTTGCTCTTTTTGTACTGTTTGTACATCCATACTTGGGGCCATAGTGATGAGTTTGGTTATTTTTTATTAATCTGACAAAAACAATGTTTTTGTTTAAATTTTGTTAAATATAGTTGTTTTATCCTATAAATTGACACTTAAACTGTTAAATTGATAAAAATAATACAATTTGTAGGAAAAATATATATTAAAATCTATTAGGCATTATATATGGTTTATGTGAATTTTGATGTAGAGAAAACGATTCAAAAGAGTTATTTTATTGGAGAATATATACAACACCTACTTTTATATCAATAAAATTAAACAAATACGATATTTGAATTTTATAACAGATCTATAAAGGGTGAACTTATCTTGTTTTTTTGCTTATTAACCACTTTTTGGCAACTCATGTCAGCGCTGCTAAGCAGTAGATATTCTAAGGGTTAAAAGGAAAATAATTTTTTAGAATTTCGAAGCTTTTTTCTAAGTATTCATCCTAATATCAATTCCTATTTGAAACTACAGAAAATATAAAATAGAATTATTTTAATTTCAGGTAAGGAATTATAGCTATTCTTGCTTTTTTGATTAATAAAAAACTAGATATTAGTGAAAAAGATTATTCTGTAGAAAATTACAAAAAGTCAAGAAGAGTTCAGTATTTAAGAATTTGATCAAACTTTTATTACATGAAAATTTGTGGACAATTGATCATCCTAATAAAGACAAAGAAAGACCAATAGAATCAGACAATTCCTTTTTATTTGGACGGATTTTAGAAACAACTCGAATACCATTGTATATAGTATAAAAAAGAGTTGCAATGGACTTTAAATCTTGATTGGTGTTTAATTGCCCTTTTTCTTGACCTTTTTTTAGGTATTCATAAAATATCTTTACAAAATCTCGTTTATTATCTTCTAAAATTTTTAAGAGACTTTCATCATTTGGAATAAGTTCTGTTGTGGTGTTTACAACAAAACAACCTTTGTTATCTTTATCAAGAACAGCTTCGTTAATAGCAATGTCAAAAAGTTCTGAAAATCCAGATTTTACATTAGGTCGACTTTCAAAAAAGCGAATTAATCCTTCTGTATTTGTCTTTCTATAAAGTTCAAATGATTTTTTAAAAAGTTGATCTTTATCACCAAAAGTGTCATAAAGGCTTGCTCTATTAATCCCTAGATTACTAACTAAATCCTGTACTGAAGTAGCCGAATATCCTTGTTTCCAAAACAAATTCATTGCTTTGAATAACACTTCATTTTCATCAAATAATTTTACTCTTGGCATAAGAAAAAGATGTGGAAGCGTTAAACGCTTCCACAAATATACTTTATTGGAATTTTCATTCCAAATATAGTTAAAAAAATTAACTCAAAAGTGGATTGATATTTATTCCACCATCTATGTTGTATTCACTACCTGTAATAAACGAAGCATCATCAGATGCTAGAAAAGAAACAAGTTTAGCAATATCTTCGGGTTGACCAAATTGCTTTAAAGGAATTCGATTTTGCATAGCTTCAGCAAATCCATTTAATTGTTCTTCTTCCATTCCCGTTTTTCCGAAAATAGGTGTAGAAACTGGGCCTGGGTTTACAGAATTAACACGAATTTTTCTAGGAGCTAATTCTGTCGCAGCGGTACGTGTGTAGGAATTCAAAGCAGCTTTGGATGCCGCATAAACCGCAGTATTAGGCATTCCTGTATAAGCATTTATAGATGATAGGTTTATGATTGAGGCACCATCATTTAGGATTGGAAGAAACTTTTCAGTTGTAAATAGTGCTCCTTTAAAGTTAATACCTATTTGATGATCAAACATTTCTTCACTTATATGTCCGACTGGAGCAGGCTGAAAAATCCCTGCATTTACAAATAATACGTCAACTTTATCAAAATCAGCTTTTACCTGTTCGACCAAATTTTCTATAGCAGAAATGCTTTTAACATCTGCAACTATTCCTTTAACTCCAAGTTCTTGTGCTGCTGATTGAACTTTTTCAGAATTTCTTCCTGTTATTACTACAGTTGCACCTTGAGCTTTTAATTCTTTGGCAGATGAATACCCAATACCGCTATTGCCACCTGTAACTACGGCAACTTTTCCATTTAATTTACTCATGTTATATATTTTTTTATTTAATTATTAATATTAGAACGATCATTCTAATGCAAACATACAAATATTAGAACGATTGTTCCAAATAAAATTATAATTTATTGAAATAAACTAAATATCCTTGAGGCAAACTCACGAGATACTTAAAGAAAAATAATTTTTTAGAATTTAGGATTAGGTGTCAGGGTATTAGACCTGATCCCTCTGAAAAAGCGAGATTAGTTCAACTATCTATTTTGAAAGCACAGCTTCAATGCTTTTCAAAGGAGAGTTTCACCAATAAAAACAATGAGTTACTAAAGCATGTGAAAATTATTGATGAATACTTAATTTATTAGTTATGTGTTATGTTAATTCTTATCATTTTTCAGGTTTTTGGATAGGACTTTTTGTATACTAAAGGTTATTGACTAAGATTTGTTTACAAAAAAGCTCAACTCCACTTCCATAACCGTCCTTCTTTCCTTAAATTTCGCCTTTATAAAAATTATCACGTTGGAAGAATATTTAGCAGAGTTAAATGATGCGCAGAGAGCGCCTGTGCTTCAGGTGGATGGAGCTATGATTGTAATTGCTGGAGCAGGATCTGGTAAAACACGTGTACTTACTTACAGAATTGCTTATTTAATGCACAAAGGAGTAGATTCGTTTAATATATTGTCCTTGACATTTACCAATAAAGCAGCACGCGAAATGAAAAAGCGTATCGCTACCATTGTTGGTGCGAGTGAGGCAAAAAACCTTTGGATGGGAACATTTCATTCAATTTTTGCTAAAATTCTTAGGTTTGAGGCTGATAAATTAGGATACCCTTCAAACTTTACAATATACGATACTCAGGATTCTCAACGATTGATAGCCTCTATTATCAAAGAGATGGGACTGGATAAAGATATTTATAAATATAAACAGGTATACTCTCGTATCTCTTCTTATAAAAACAGTTTGATTACTGTAAAAGCTTATTTTCAGAATGCTGAATTAGTAGAGGCAGATGCAATGGCGAAGCGACCTAGGATGGGAGAGATTTATCAGCATTATGTAGATAGATGTTTTAAAGCAGGAGCAATGGATTTTGATGATTTGTTGTTAAAGACCAATGAACTATTAAATCGTTTTCCAGATGTTTTGGCAAAATATCAAAATCGTTTTAGATACATACTGGTTGATGAGTATCAGGATACCAATCACTCCCAATATCTTATCGTTAGAGCTCTATCCGATAAGTTTCAGAATATTTGTGTAGTAGGGGATGATGCGCAAAGTATATATGCATTTCGAGGAGCGAATATCAACAATATTCTCAATTTCCAGAAAGATTACGATAATGTTCAACAATATCGATTAGAGCAAAATTACAGATCTACAAAGAATATTGTAGAAGCTGCAAACTCTATTATTGATAAGAATAAGACCAAATTAGATAAGGTAGTTTGGACGGCTAATGATCCAGGGCCAAAAATTTTTGTAAATAGATTGCTTACCGATGGAGATGAAGGAAGATATGTAGCAAGTTCGATTTTCGAAAATCAAATGCAACACCAACTAGGAAATGGTAATTTTGCAGTGTTGTACAGAACCAATGCTCAATCAAGAGCTATTGAAGATGCATTACGTAAACGTGATATAAAATATAGAATATACGGAGGGTTGTCTTTTTATCAAAGAAAAGAAATCAAGGATGTATTGGCATACCTGAGGTTAATTATTAATCCTAAAGATGAAGAGGCACTAAAAAGGATAATTAATTATCCTGCCAGAGGAATAGGGGGGACTACAGTAGATAAACTTATTGTAGCTGCAAACCATTATGATCGTTCTATTTTTGAAGTAATAGAAAATTTGGATCGTATTAATTTAAAAATTAATAGTGGTACCAAAACTCGTTTGGAGAATTTTATGAATATGATTAAAAGTTTTCAAATTGAGAATCAAAAATCAGACGCATTTGTATTGGCCGAAATTGTAGCTAAAAAAACAGGATTATTACAAGAACTCAAGAAAGATGGTACGCCAGAAGGTATTGCAAGAATTGAAAATATCGAAGAGCTATTAAATGGGATTCGAGATTTTGTCGAAGGGCAAAAAGAAATAGCTGATGAAACAGGATCATTGGCAGAATTTCTGGAAGATGTAGCATTAGCAACAGATCTGGATCAGGATACTGGAGATGATGATAGAGTAGCGTTGATGACTATTCATCTGGCTAAAGGGTTAGAGTTTCCTTATGTATATATTGTTGGTATGGAAGAAGATCTTTTTCCGTCGGGAATGAGTATGAACACCCGAAGTGAACTAGAAGAGGAGCGACGTTTGTTTTATGTTGCATTAACACGTGCAGAAACACAAGCATATCTTACATATACACAATCTCGTTATCGATGGGGTAAATTGGTAGATGCAGAACCAAGTAGGTTTATTGAAGAGATCGATGATCAATATATAGAATACATAACTCCAATAGAGAGTTATCGATATAAACCATTAATAGATTCTGATATTTTTGGCGAAGTTGATAAAAGTAAATTGCGTCTTAAAAAACCTGTTTCTGGAGCACCTCCTTTAGCACATAAACCAAACGAAGAACAGTTAAGGAAATTACGAAAACTTAGACCTGTATCAGATAATACAACTAGTGAATCAAATACTAATCTATTTGATGGAGAGCTTATTCCTGGAACCGCAGTAGAACATATGCGTTTTGGATTAGGGAAAATCCTTAAAATAGATGGAGTAGGACAAGATAAAAAAGCAGAAATTCATTTTGAAAAAGGCGGAATTAAAAAACTTTTATTAAGGTTTGCAAAATTAAAGATTATAGGGTAACAAAACCTCTTCATCCGGATAGCTCTTATGATATATGTCTGTTCTAAGGATGTTAATCCTGATGTTATTACAATAATATACTAGATATATAGAGTATATTTATACCAGTAAAAGTAATTATGGCAGATTTTGTAAAATTATATAATGAAAATCCTAATCCTCGAGAAATACAAAAGGTAGCTAAATGTTTACAAAATGGTGGTCTGGTTATTTATCCCACAGATACTGTATATGGATTAGGTTGTGATATTACAAATAATAGAGCGTTAGAAAAAATAGCCCATATTAAAGGAGTAAAACTTGCTAAAGCCAATTTTTCATTTATTTGTAAAGATCTAAGCAACCTTTCGGACTATGTAAAACAAATTGATAATAGAACGTTTAAATTACTTAAAAGAACATTACCAGGGCCATATACTTATATTCTTCCTGGAAATAATAATTTACCAACTGTTTTTAAGAAAAAGAAAACTGTTGGTATTAGAGTTCCTGATAATAATATCTGTATTGCTATAGTAGAGGAACTAGGTAATCCCATTGTATCTACTTCTATTTATGATGAAGATGAGGTAATAGAATATACTACAGATCCAGAATTGATTCTAGAGAAATGGGATAGTCTTGTGGATATGGTTATTGATGGAGGGTATGGAGATAACATTCCTTCGACTATTATTGATCTTACTAGCGATGAGCCTGTACTCATTAGAGAAGGTAAAGGGACTATAGATATAATCTAAATCAAGAATTTATCGATTTATGAGACTGAGTAGTTTAATTCATTCCTATACATACTTGGAGTTTTTCCAGAAAATTGTTTGAATAGTTTATTGAAATGAGAAAAGTTACTAAAACCACTTTCATAACAAATATCCGTTATACTAGTTTGTTTTTCGTGAAGAAGTTTGGCAGCATGAACCAGCCTATACTCATTTACAAATTGAGTAAACGTTTTTCCTGTTATCTTTTTGAAATATCTACAAAAACCAGGTACACTCATACTGACTTTATCTGCAATTTCTTCCAACGGAATTGGCCTACTAAATTCTTGTTGCACAAAATTAAAAATTAGGTTTATTCTATTATTATCCTGCAATGCAGTTTCTATTATAAACCCTTCTGCATTAAGAATGGTATAATCATTTGTCATTTCCATTTCTTTAAGAACTTGTAATATGCCAATTAATTTTTCAAATGAACTAAGGTTTTTTAAAGACTCGATTTGTGCACCAATTCTTCTTTTGGTATCTCCATGAAATATAATTCCTTTTTTTGCTTGATCCAGTAGTTTACCGATAGAATTCATTTCTGGAATATCAAAAAATGATGTACCAAGAAAATCTGGTAACATCTGTATAATCGTTTCACTGCTATTACCAGTCATTAAATCTGTAAAACCACAATGAGGCAGATTGGAACCGATGAGCATTAAAGCTCCTTTTCGATAATAAGACATATGACTACCAATTTGCCTTTTTCCAGTTCCACCGTTCACATATACGATTTCTATTTCTGGGTGATAGTGCCAAATAGGAGCTTTGTTTTTATTGTCTTTAGAAAATGTTTCATAATAAAGAGAACTTCCAAATTCGGGTAAAATTTTTTCTAAAGAAGGTTTTATGTTTTTCATAGATATTGATATCCTTTCCTCGATTTTATAATTAATAGTATACTTTTTTTGTTAAAACATTATAAAGATAAGCAAAAAATGCGTTAAATTAACATGTATAGGTGTTTAATATGTTTTTAAGGTTAAAATAGCACATATATATGCAAATATTGTTGTGTTTGATAAGAGTTTTCTGAGATACATTTGTACCATCAAACATTAACAATTAAAACCATAAAGTAATGA
>CANMLS010000072.1 GCA_947498785.1 uncultured Aquimarina sp.
AGAGCCGTATGATGGGAGACTATCACGTACGGTTCTGTGAGAGGTTTAGGGGTGAGAATCCCCTTTACCTACTCGACTTTTTTCTATTAATTCTAATGTTTCCTTGACAAAATCTGTTTTTCCAAGTACATACGAACCTCTATCGTTTTTAAACTTAGAAGCTAGTTCAATCTTTAAATCTTCATATTCTTTCGCTCGCTCTTTATTTCCATTTAAATAATCTCGAAAGTCTATTTGTTTCCACATCACATTATCTTTTGGACACATGTGAATATGGAAAACCTGTTCTTTCGTTCCATCAATATTGTATCCTTTTCCGAACGTTGAATATTCCTCTATATTTTCCCTCGCTGGAACTTTAAAATGAGAGTACCCCAATTCTGTGAATTCTTCGATTAGTTTTTCGTCAAACAACAGTTCTTTGGGAATTTCAATCATTAAATCGATATAAGGCTTGGATTTTATCGAAGTAATTGATGAGCTGCCAAAATGTTCAATCCGTAATATTTTTTCTTTCCCGACTTTATCCAAAATCCGTTGTTTTTCGTTTTCATATATGTTTTTCCATTCAGGGTTATGGTCGACCAATTTAATCGGAAAAAGTGTATTCCAATCTTCTTTGGTTAAATCATATAATGTCTTTTTCATTGTGTTTTGATTTTTTTCAGCTGTTCACAACGTTTTATATATGTGTCGTAACAGAGCAAATTGTTACGTTGCTTTTTGATTTTTCTGCGCATTGGTTGCTAACTTTTACCTTTTGTAAGCATTGCATCTTACCAAAAATACAGCAACCATTCGATTAATCACTTTGCTACTATGATCACACCTTGTTATGTGCTTTAATTTATTTCAATTTTGGTTTTTAGAAACTCAAAATACTTTGGGTCTTCACTTTCAAATATCCGTTTCCCTTCAATTCCATAAGTTCTAGTTAATTCATCCGCTGCCTTTTCCAAATTTCCTATTTCATATTGACATTGACCTAATCTTAAATGCAAAAATGGATTTCCAATTCCATTTGGACAATGCATTGCACTGGTCAAATTATCAACTCCAGCTTTGAAATCTTTATTCAAAAAATTAGAATCCCCAATTGCAGCCAATAACCAAAGGGTTGCTTCCCAGTCAGTTTTTGGATTTGGAATTAGGTCATAGGCTTTCCAATATTTATTAAGAGCATTTTTATAGTCAGCTTTTTCAGCATATAAGCCACCCTCTTGAGATAATTTTTCGATTTCATTATGGGTTTTTTCGTCCATTGTTTTTTTATTTTGTCCGCAGCTAATGAATGAAAAAAGTAATATTGTTATCAGTGAAATTTCATTCATTTATTTAAGGTCATTTTGCACATAGCGGTCTTGTATAAATCCCGTTTTAATGGGGTTTATATTTTGTGGCTGTTGCACAATCTCAATTTCTATAATATCAAGTATTTTACACGTTGAGTTATTTTTTTAAACAATTGACTTTCAGTGCTAATTTTATTTTGAATATATTAAAACAGTCTGAGTTTATCAAAAATAATAGTTGTGCAACGGTTACCGTTGTTGGCGGTAGTTTTTTATTTTCTTTTGTACCCAATCCATAGCATTTTTGTGTAATATTCTTATTTGGTCAAAAGCTTGAAATGAACCCGAAACAATTGCCCCGCCAACGACATTTATTTTCTTAGCAGCCGTAAAATAATCATCTGTTAAAAATTCAGGAGGTAAGTATCCGTTGTTTTCAACTACTGGATATTTATAATCAATGATATGAAAGTGGGCATCAAATATTTTCATTCTCAGTCCCGATTGGGTCTATAGTTTCAGTTTCGACCATTAACATTACAGTTTTTTTAGGTGCCCTTGGTCTATGTAGTACACCTTTCGAAATAGTAGTCCCTTCGTTCGGATTCAGTTCAATCGTAGTTCCTTCAAGGTCAATAAATAACTGACCGCTCAACACGAAGAAAAACTCGTCTTCGTTCTCGTGGCTATGCCAATGATAATCTCCTTCTACGATTCCAAGCCTTACAACGCTATCGTTTACCTTCGTCAAAGTCTGGTTGAACCATTTCTCTTCACATTCCTCTATTATTTTCGGCACATCTATTAATTCTAGATGGTCGTAAAGAATATTCATCTTTTGGTTGTAGTTGTGCTCTTTATTCATTTTTCAGTTTTGTTAATCAATTCAAGAATTTTTGTTAAAATTACCGCCAACACTAATATATAGTTATCATGGTAATTATATATTTATATATGGGGAACAAATGTAGTAAATCTTTTAAGTTTTTTTATAGCGACGTGAGTATAAATTTTCGGTTGGTTTGCTGGGATTGTGTCCTATAAAACTTTAACTCGTTTTATGTATTAGAACTTCGTAATGAAGCTTTGAAATGCCATAAATACTGATGTTTTCTTAATTTCTGCATAGCACAGTTATCACAGTTATGGTGAAATTAAAAAATATAGTGAAGCGCCAGTATTTGCAGTAGTTCAAAAATGTAATAGATTTTTTAATGCATAATGAGGACTTAATGTATCGTTAATCCTATTTCTTCTGATAAATGAGTAGTAAAACTATGTCTCAACATATGCTCTCGGATGATCAGATATCATACCGGCTTTACATAGAACACCGTGTTGGCAGTAGTATTTTATTTTTTCAATAGGTCTCGTAGTCCAATGCCTAATACGGTACTCCATCCGACACCCTTAAGTCTTCCTTCAATATTATCGGCCCACTTATTTGAGAGTACTATAATTGTATATTCTTTATTGTTCCAACGAATAATACTATTATGTTGCCCTTCCTCATCACCACCATGCCTTATGCCAATCTTCTGGTTATTTTTTAACTGAATAAACCAACCGTAGCCATAAAAAGTACTATTAATAGAATCTCCACGTACCTTTATATAAGGTTTAAACAATAGTTCTGTATTTTCCTTTGAGAGAAGCTTATTATTTTTGACTAATTGTGTCCACTTGTACAAATCATCTATAGTACTATAAATTCCTGTACTTCCTTTAAATCCATAATTTGTAATTGATTTACCTTGACTAAAAACTTTTTCTGGTAACTCATTAACTACTTTCATGTTGCCATATGGAGCCAAGCTCAGTTGTTTGTTTTCTTTACCCCAAAAACCGATATCATTCAAACCAAACGGTTTAAAAATATTTTTCATCATAAAATCTTCATAGGTTATACCTGTAACAATTTCAATAATTATTGCTAAAAGATTATACCCCTCAGCAGAATAGTGATAGCTCTCACCTATTTCATATTCCAATGGTTCAGAAAGGATGCTTTCTATAGCTTTTTGTCTGTCCAATTCACCATCAACTACATAGTTATTGGGAAGGCCAGAGGTATGAGTCAAAAGGTTATGAATAGTGATTTTTCTTTTATTTAGCGGTACTCTCTCGAAAAACTTGCCTAAGGAATCGTTCAAGGATATTTTATTACTTTCATAAAGTTTCAATATTGCGGTAGCAGTAAATTGTTTGGAAATTGAAGCTATATGATAAGCATTGTTTGATGTATTGTTATCTTTACCTGACTTATAAATGATAGAGTCGTTTTTTGAAATATGAACAACCCCTCTAAATCCTAACTCTTCTTGTTTTTTTATATATGACTCGATGTCTTGCGTTAGGGAATGCGTAATATTTACTGTCTTATGTTTATTTGTATTTTGAATACAACTAATAAACAGAAGTGATATGATTATATATTTCAAAACGGAATGTTTTTTCTTCATAAAAAATAGGTGCGTATTATATGTTCGTGAAGGGACATGGTTTACACAAGTTAAAGATTAAGGTTTACACCAAATTAATTTCTAATCTTGTTGATTGTTGTTTATTTCTAAGATGCTTTTCATCAAAGAAGCCCAAAAATACATTTCTAAAAAAGACTTTCCAAAGGCCATTACCAATATCTTCGATAGCGATGTGCTTTCCTCTTAAAGCCGCCGACAGATATGGCCAATAATAAGACTTAGGAAAGGGCTTTACATAGGAGCCATTGTTAGTTGCTATTTCTTTTTGTTAAAAGGTCCTTTTTTAATTTGCTAAAATCCGCCCAGTAGATATTTCCACTATCCTCCTTATCACCAGCTCTATGAAAGAACAAGTATTTTCCATCAGGTGAAACACTAGCGGTCATTTCACACATTTCAGTATTTATGTTAGCTCCCAAATTATAAGCTTCAGTCCAAACACCGTTTTCTTTAAAACTGATATATAAATCACAGTCTCCAAACCCTGAAGTTCTCTTACCATCAAATATCAAGTAGCTTTCATCTGGTGCTATGTAGGGGTGAGCTATGTCCTCTCCAGTATTTATTTCCTTTTCCATTTTTGTGATATTTACACCCTGACCTTGATGTCTAGAGGTATAATAAATACCGCCTTTCCCGTTTTCACTTGAAGTAAAATATAGTTTGTTATCTTCTGAAGAAGAAATATACATTACAAATCTATCTACGAATGGTGTTTCTAGAGGAATTGGTTGACTCCAATTATCTTCCTCTTTCTTTAAATACCATTGGTGCATTCCAGATGATTTAATTGTATCGTTCAGAGGTCTTAAAGATCCAAAATAAAGTAAATCTCCTTTGGGGCTAATATGAGGTTCAAAATCCCAATGTTTTCTATTGTTCGTGGTAAAAAAAGCTTTTACTGGCGTCGACCATTTGCCTTCGGTTAATTTCATCGTATAAATTTCATTTTCTCCTCCTTGTTTTCTACGAGTAAAAAATAACTCGCTCATTTCTGGATTGAAGGTGATTGCGAATTCCATAGCATTGTTAGTCGAAATGACACCTTGTCCATAAATTAAAGCTTCATCAGTTGGTATTTCGCTACTAAGTAAAGTCAGATTTGATTTTTTACTGTTTTTACAAGAAGTGAAAACGGATAAAAAAATAAAAAAAACTAAGTATTTTATTTGTTTCATGTTTATTTTTTGTTTTAGAAATGCAACTAACGTCTCGGCTATGTAGTCGTAGCTGACGATAGGAAGCGATGCAATATACCCATTGTTAGGCTTTTGTTTTATATTTTGTAATTATTTGATCGTCCCAAACTTGTGCTTCTATGTATTTGTCATATTTAAGTCTTTCCTCAGATTGAGATTTTTGCTCAGTGGGTAGTCCATACTCTCCGATAAGATCATTTATTTCATCTAATAAGAAAATTTGACCGTTGCAATTTTTTCGATAAGTTTTAAGTTTAGGTTCATCATAAAATTGATACGAGACCATACTATCAGGATAGGTAAAACTTATATGCTCGGGTTTAAAGTCAGTTAATGGGATTTTTATGACACCTGGATTTATATACCAAGATTCTGCAAACTTACATTCTCCTAAAGTAAAATAAAACGGATCGTTCCTATTCGGTTTTCCTCCTTTTAAGACAAAATGTTTTTTAATTCTTTTTTCCAAAGAGAATCTTAAGTCAAGATAGTTTTCAGGTCTTTTACTATTCCATCCTTCAGTGATTGTATCTTGAATATTTTCAGCTTTTTCATAACCATCTTCGGTAATATTTAGGAATGGTCCATTTTCAAGTTCGTAATAATGAAATAGAAATTCAGGTATATTCATTTTGTTTTTTTGTTGAAAATGCCAAATTAAAAATTTGGCGGACTTTCTAAATATATACAAACCTTTCGGTTTAGCACTTATTAGCTATGTTTTATACAACGTGTTGTAGCCAGTTTTTATTCAATTTCTATGTATTCCGATTTCCCTCCAGATAAATCCCCATTCAACCAATTCCAGTCAAATTCCAATTTTAGTTTTCCATTTTCAGTTTCTGAAATCAGACCTTTTGATTCTCCTGCTTTTAATTCACCCTCAGTTGTTAGGCATTGATACAACAGTTCAATTTTCGAATCTTGGGTTTGTTTGCCAATAATCATCCCCTCCAAGATTGAGCCTCCTTTATATTTTCCTGTAATTGTATTTCCACTTTGAGAATAATGAAAAATCGTCTCATCTGATGACAATCCACTTTTATTTTCGGTAGTCACAAATTTTTTATTGTCTAAATTCAATTTTCGTTCGTTTTTAATTGGCTACAACACCAATATATAGTTACCATAGTAACTATATATTAATATATGAGGAACTAATGTAGTAAATCTTTTAAGTTTTTTTATAGCGAGGTGAGTATAAATTTTTAGTTGTTTTGCTGGGATTGTGTTCTATACAACTTGAAGGTATTATAAATCTATTTCTTCTCCTAATACATGAGTAGCAAACTATGTCTTAACCTATGTTGATGGATGATCAGATATCATACCATATATAGGATACAGAGTTATAATGAACAAGTGTTGAAATATTGTATTTTATAACCTAAGACTTAGGAAAGGGCTTTACATAGGAGCAATTGTTAGCAGTAGTTTTTATCCTCTTTTTTAAGCCCTCATAATTTTACAAGTTTAATCTTTAAAGCATAAAATAAGCCCTCTTAGAATCGCTTATTTTAAAGCTTATTTTTTGAAATTAAGGGCTTGTGCAACGGTTACCCGTGTTGTAAGCAGTTATTTTTCCTTTAAATGACATTCAGCTAATGTTTTTCCACTCCCACAAGGACAAGGGTCATTTTTAGACATAAAACTCTCCTTTACTACAAAATCAGGTTCTCCTTCGAAGTTTCCAGTCTTACCTGATTCTGCTATTTTTAATATTTCTTCGAACTCCTTTTTTGCTCTGGCTTTATCTTTATCTGTAGGTTTTAATTTAGCTGTCAACTCTAAATCAAAAAGATTATTCCAAATTTTATAGGTTTCGGTTTCTTTATCAGGTGGAGTGTCAGACCATTCTTCACTTGTATTCAGTACCTTAAATTTGTTTAAGTCGTCTTTTAAAGATTTCAATGATATGAATTGAACATTTTTTGGTTGGATGATATTGTATAAAGAAATTAAAAACTTATCATTTGTAGTAAATACTCTTGAAAATGGAGCATAAAACAAATATTCTAAGTCTAACAAATTGGTTAATCTATCACCAAAAAGGTTATTATTCATTCCGATGTAGAACATAGAAACAATAGAATAACAATAATATGCATAGCCTGAAAATTCCTCTAATTGATATATACTTCCATAATTATATCTTGTTAAGATTTCCGTCTTTTTATTTTCTTCTATTTCAAAATAATCAAGCATCCTGATAAGAGTATCCTCTTCTTCCATTTCAATATTTATTCGCTCAAAATATTTACTTTTTAATTCTTCAAGTTTTTCAGGATCTGTAGCTTTGGTATTTGTGATTTTTATGTTTTTTAAGTGCTCAAATTTATTTTTAAACTCATTTATAACATTTTCATCTTTAGATTCATTTCGCCATAAAGTTGAAGTTGTTTCATCAACAGAGTCAAATTGTCCTACTTTCCATCGTTTAATAGATTTCTCTTCTTCCGTTTCTGTAAAAGTCAATCCTTTTTTGCCTTCTGTTTTTATGGATTCGTCAGCAATTAAGAATGGTTTATTTTCACTATCTACAAACTTTCCAAGAAATGAATTTTCTATAATTATTTTGCAAGGCATATTTACATAGGAATTATAAAGGAATAACTTTTTGGAAAGGTTGACAACTTCCTCTTTAGGTGTTTTTCTTCCTGTTTTTTCATCTTTAGATAAATCTCCTAATATTTCAGAAACCAAAAGCGGTGTTATATTAACTCTATAGTATCTATGTAATTCAATAATGTCACCATAATTTAGACCTTGGAAAGTTGATTTATCTAATACAATTGGTATTGACATTAATGCTTGGTTTTAATTGCATACAACACCAATATATAGTTACCATGGTAACTATATATTAATATATGAGGAACTAATGTAGTAAATATTTTAAGTTTTTTTATAGCGAGGTGAGCATAAATTTTCGGTTGTTTTGCAGCAATGTAGATGCTCATTGCAGCGATGTAGATGCTCATTGCAGTGATGTAGATGCTCAATGCAGCAATGTAGATGCTCATTGCAACGATGTAGATGCTCATTGCAGCGATGTAGATGCTCATTGCAGCGATGTAGATGCTCAATGCAGCGATGTAGATGCTCAATGCAGCAATGTAGATGCTCATTGCAGCAATGTAGATGCTCAATGCAGCAATGTAGATGCTCATTGCAGTGATGTAGATACTCATTGCAGCGATTTATTACCCCCCCTGGCAATTTACACTAAAAGATTATACCAATGATAACCTACTAGAGGCGTTTAAGGGGACACATGTAGAGGTTATAGTAGAACATTTTTTAAAAGCTAATAAACTAGAAAAATATAACCCCAAAACCAAGCGACTACTATTGTTAGAAGTATTGGATCATATCGATCCTGGATAGTTTCTAATCCAATCCCAAACCATTGGATAAGGTTTGGTATAACAGGTAGAGTATTCGTTTTTTTGCCTCAACATATTGATACGGGGTGCTCGACATAGTAATGGGTACTATTTTAATTGTTGTTTATGGTGTATCACCAATAGGTTAATCAAGGGTCGAGTGCCCCAATATCATAGGCAAAACTATAAAATGTAAAGAGCTTAACCCATACAAAAAAAATGATGATACATACATTCTTAAGAAAAATCAATAGCCTCGACACAGGTTGATGAGATAGGATTGCCAAAAAAAGCAGGGTGTTGTATAACAAGAGTTTTAGTATAAAAAAAAATAGATCAGTCAGAATGATGTTTGATAGAGAATGGTATCGAAGGCCCATAAGTTTTTAAACCCAATTAATATGGCTAACTCAAGTTGATAGAGGCAAACCTCTATAGGAGGGATCAAAACAGGTCTGGTATTTGTTTTTTTGTCTCAACACATTGATATGGGGTGCTCGACAGAGTGATGGGTTCTACTTTAAAATTTGTTGGTGGTGTGGCATCAACAAATTAATCAGGGGTTGAGCGCCCAATATCATAAGTGTAACTAGACAATGTAATGTACATAACCAAAAAAAAGATGAAGCATATATTTTTAAGACAATTAAGACACAATTATGATGTCGTAAAGAGATTTTTATACCATCAAGAATTCTGTATTGATTTTCATTTTTTTGAAAATATAGGGGGATTTATCCCCTGAATATTTGTAAAAAAACATAAATTGTTAAATATGTAAATTACTATAAATCAATGTTTTAAATAAAAAAAATAGAATATGTGCTAAAAAAAGAGAGTGACTTAGTTTTAAAATACTAATTTTAATCTAAAGTAATGACAATTTAGAATCTTTTTTTTCTTTATAAAATAAACTGTCAGGCGGCCATCCAGATACAGATTATCCTAATCGTATCAAGATATCTCTAATCAGTTTATAAGTAATTAGAGGTTTTTAAAAATTGTTTAAAAAAAAGGAGCTGAGATTTTCATACTAGTCAAAAATCAAAGCGACACATTATTCAATTAACTAATATTTTTTAAAAAGAAAACCATTATGGGATCATTTAGAGCTTCCTTAGAATTAGGAGGAAAAGAATTCGACGTCTTAAGTTCAGAGTACGCATTCAGTAGAGATACTGATAAAAAAGGAAAAATATCTTCAAACGTATATGGAGGTAGAATTACATTAACCATCGAGTCTAC
>CANMLS010000073.1 GCA_947498785.1 uncultured Aquimarina sp.
AACTCTTCTACTATTAATGTTTCATTGACTAATATTAATAAAGGGCAGAAGTTGTATCTTAAGGATTATTCAGGAAACATCTTGTTTGATGCAACTCTACATGCTATGCCAGTATATAGAAAGTATTTTAATTTTAAAACCGTAGAAAACGGCATCTATTTTATTGAAACAGAAACGGAGTTTGATATTAAAATAACCCCAGTGGTAAAAAATGTAAATGGAGTAGCTTTATTAGATGATTCTACTGTAACAATTTTTAAACCAAAAGTATTAGTAAATAATGCTATAGTAAAAGTGATGCTAACAAGAACAAAGGAAACTCCATTAGATATTTCTATTTATGATATAGAAGGAGGGTTAGTATTTGATGAAAAAATAGTTGGAGAAAAAGGCGAATTCATTATTCAAAGAGCATACAATTTCTCCAAAGTACCTTCAGGGAAATACAATATCTATTTTAGATTAAATGATAGAGTATTTCATAAAGAAATTGCCATTAATAATATCTAATAACCTACTTGCTTCAAATTAATAAAAAATCTCAGCAAACAATTGTTTGTTGAGATTTTTTATACGTTTTTATTTTCTGTTGATTACACCTTTTGTATCTGAATAACAGAGAAATGGTTTGTGTTTTAACCTAAGTTCTATGAGTGTCTTTCGATAGATAACTATATGGAAATTAAGTTTTTTTAAACCAAATTTTTACACTCACGTTATAGAGTTGTATTAATTTATTTTAATTTTTAATTGAATTGCAGTAAATCTGGATCTAAAAACTCTTTTTTTGCTTTTTTTGAATTAAAAATATCAAAACTGTAATGGGTTTCAATGAGTTGTTTAAAGTGTGTTTTTAGCTTCGGAAATTCAAGAATAAAATCTTTGAAATTATTAGAATTTGATTGTTGCATAAAATGATCAACAACTTTGATCGCAACGATAGTTAAGGTTGTATTGTATTTGTCTTTTGCACCTGCAAGTGCTACAAAATTTTGTAATTGCTTTTGAATATTTTCTTCCGCCTGTACAATTCCATAGTTATTAAGATGTATCCATGCCAGTCTTAAATGTGCCTCGTGACTGAAGATTTTTGGATCCAGTGTACAGTCGATAAATGAGTTTTCAAATGCTTTATCGGTAAGTTCAAAGTGCTTTTCCATTAGTGTATTATATTATATTTCTTAACACAAAGAAAAAGGATATGCTATTTTTTTTCATTTACATTTGTCGATAAACTGTTTTCGTGCTCTACTTAATTGTGTTGGTGTGATACCAAGATAGTTTGCGATGTAATAATGCGGAATTCGATTAATTAAATTTGGATATTCTTTTAAGAATAGTGTATACTTTTCTACTGAATTAAGATTTAATAGGGATACCAATCTTGACTGTAATTGTTTATTGAGTTTTTGAAACTCTTTGGTAACGATTTCGGTAATTTCTCTGTCTTTATTCATCCAAGACATTATTTCAGTATAATTAGCTACAGAGATTTCACATTCTTTTAGTGCTTCAATTGACATTTCGATATTGGTTTTTGGGATATAACTACCAATAATCATATCATTCTCTTGGTAAAAATGAGTAGTGATTTCATTGCCATTACTATCATATACAAAACCTCTCATTACCCCTTTTATTAACATTCCAATTTCTATACAAGACTTGCCTTGTTGCAGAAAAAAATCACCACGTTTTAACAATCTTGTTCGATGTAAATTCTGGTTAATAGTGGTTTTTGAAAGCATTTTTGATTTTAGTTATTTTCAATTTCAAAAATAATAGGTAATGTTATTACTTTTTTCTTATGGATACAACACTCGAACTTGTTTTTTTATAGTTAGTTTTTAAATTATATCTTTTATTTATAGAGCTCCTAGTATTTAAAACTACATTAATGTGAACTTTCCATTGAAATTGAGCTGTTACCATTTTCGTTAGAGTGTCAATAATGTCAATTTCTTTATGCTTTTTCCATCCCTTTCTGATTTTTTCATTTTTGTGCGTAAGTTAATTATTTCATTATTAAAAGTGTTATAATGATCTTTACTAGTCTCATTCTGTAACATGATATTGCGACCGTTGTTGTTTTTATACCTTGTTAAAAGTTTACCTCTACTTTTATGATTGTTTTTGGTATTGAAAAAAACTTCTGATTTGATTTGTTTTTTTAGAGTAGAGTCAAGATATAATTGATAAATAATATAACCTTTCTAATTATTTAAAATAGTTATCGTTGTCCACCTATAGCTAGACCACCATCAATCAAAATACTTTCGCCTGTAACAAATGAAGAAGCTGGACTACTTAACCATAGAACTAACTCTGCCACTTCTTTAGGTTTTGCTAAACGATTGATTGGTGCGTGTTTTTTGAAAGGTGCAATATCTTTTTCTCGGGTTTCTTCGTTTGGAAAAAATCGTTCAAACATTGGAGTATGAATATACCCAGGTTGGATATTGTTGATACGTATTCCAAAGGGTGCTGTTTCTATCGCTAATACTCTTGTTAGTCCGTCTAGTGCTGCTTTACTTGCAGAATACACACCAGAACCGATTACTGCACCTTTTGCTAACCAAGATGACGTGTTGATGATTATTCCTTCTGTTTCTTGTTTCTTAAATTGTTCAATCTCATATTTACAGGAAAGCCAAACCCCTTTTGTATTTATCATAAATACATTATCAAATTCTTCTTCGGGTGTTTCGTCAATAGGAGCAAAATTTCCTTCAATTCCTGCATTATTAAATGCTATGTCCAGTTTACCATAAATACTTACAGTTTCGTTGATGAGATTTTGTATTTCATTAGATTTAGAAACATCAGTTTGTATAAAGTACACATCTGGGCTTATGTTTCGTAAATTTTTCAATGCCATATGGCCTTGTTCTTTTCTTCTTCCTGCAATTACAATCTTTGCTCCGCTTTCTAAAAATAGTTTTGCAGTTGCTAATCCGATTCCAGTCGTTCCTCCTGTAATTAATACAATTTTGTCTTTTAAAATTTCCTGTGTCATAATAAATTTTTATAATACAGCAAATATCAATTTTAGTTGATAATAAAAATTATGCAAATCAAACCATGAATTATGAAACAGAAGTAATTTCTTTTCTGAATTGATTAGGTGTTTTTCCTGTTTGTTTTTTGAAAAAAGTAATAAAGTTAGATGAATGTTCAAAGCCTAGAGTATAGGCAATTTCAGCAATATCCCATCTACTGAATTGTAATAACGCTTTTGTTTCTTTTACGATTCGGTCTGCAATCCAATTGGTTGTAGCTCTTCCTGTGACTTCTTTTAAAGCACGATTTAAATGGTTGGTATGAATATTTAATTGTGTAGCAAATTCATTAGCATTTTTTAACTTCAATACTTGATTAGGAGAATCAATAGGAAACTGTCTTTCTAATAATTCAAAAAACAAATTGCTAATACGTTCAGAAGCATTTGTGTTTTTATAAAAAGTTTCTGGAGGTTGCATTTTCATTGCTTCATGCATTATGATTTGCACATAACTTCTCAATAGATCGTGTTTATTTGCATAGTTCGAGTTTATTTCACGAAGCATATTTTCAAAAACTTCATTTAATAGTTTTTGACTTTCTTTACTGAGAAAATAAATATGATTTCCACCAACTCTAAACAAAGATGATTGCAAAAGACTTTCGTTTTTAAGATTATAATTAACAAATTCTTCTGTAAAAAGACAAAAGAATCCTGTTTGATTTTTGCTTGTTGGTTTCCATGAGTATGGGATAAACGGATTGAAAAAAGTGATAGATGGTTTGTTAATCACAATAGATTTATCAGTATAACTTAAAACCCCGCTTCCTTTCACTATCATTGAAATTTTGTAAAAATCTCTTCGATTAGGAGGTAATGAAGTTGAATCACAAATAAATTCTTCTCTATTGTACACATTGAATTGCCCCGATTTCTGATAGTCATGCCCGTGCCTTGTATAAAATTCTGTAATGCTTTCCGTTTTTTTCATTTCACGAAGTTATGAAATTCAAATAAAAATAAATTTTTGTTGTAGAGAACTTAGTGATGAAAGGTTTACTTAAATTGACTACTAGTTGTTGTCAATCTGATAAGACTGTTCTCGAATTTATAAGATTATATTTTTAATATTCCGGATAGTTAGATTTATTTTTTTACAAAATAAAAAATAGAACGCGCAAAATGGATGTTAATCAAACAAATCAGAGCTCAAATATCGATCTCCACGATCACAGATGATGGCCACAAGAACTCCACTTTCTAAGGTTTTAGCAAGTTTTACTGCTGCTGTTACAGCGCCACCACTACTCATGCCTGAAAAAACACCTTCTTCTTTAGCTAATCGTTTAGTCATTGCTGTAGCTTCCTCCTGACTAACTTCAATGACATGATCAACTTTATCGGGATTAAAAATTTTTGGAAGATATTCTTTAGGCCATTTTCGTATCCCTGGAATTCTGGATTCATCTGTTGGTTGAACGCCTACAATTTGTATAGCCTTAGATTGTTTTTTTAAATAAGTTGAAGTACCCATGATTGTTCCAGTAGTTCCCATTGAGGATACAAAGTGTGTGATTTTACCACCTGTATCTCTCCAAATTTCTGGGCCAGTGGTTTTATAATGTGCTTTCCAGTTATCATCATTTGCAAACTGATTAAGCATTATATAACCTTCATTGTTTACTTTTGCTTCAGCATAATCACGAGCTCCTTCAATACCAATGTCCGAAGCAGTAAGGGTGACTTTAGCACCATAAGCTCTCATGGTTTGCACTCTTTCTTTAGTAGAGTTTTCAGGCATAACTAGTTCGATATCAAGCTTAAATATTCCTGCGATCATAGCAAGTGCAATGCCTGTATTACCACTAGTGGCTTCAATTAGTTTTGTGTTTTGATTGATGTCTTCTCGATCCAATGCTGATTTTATCATATTGTAGGCAGCACGATCCTTGACACTGCCACCAGGATTGTGACCTTCTAGTTTTAAATATAATTCAACATTAGGGTTATCAATTAAGGAAGTAGCCTTAACCAAAGGGGTATTTCCGATAAGGTCTAAAATACGATATGACATTAAACAACTTTTTTGATCTTGATTTCTGAAGTGTTTGATATGATTGAGTTTTCGGGAACCGAGGATGTAATCCAGGCATTACCACCAATAGTACTATTAGCGCCAATAATTGTATTACCACCTAGTATAGTGGCGTTAGCATAAATAGTAACATTATTTTCTACTGTTGGATGCCGTTTTACATTACGAAGTTTTCTATCTACATAAAGTCCTCCAAGAGTAACTCCTTGATATATTTTTACATTATCTCTTATGATTACAGTTTCTCCAATTACAATTCCTGTAGCGTGGTCAATAAAGAAAGATTCTCCAATTTCTGCACCAGGATTAATATCAGTACCTGTTAATCGATGAGAATATTCTGTCATTAATCGAGGAATTAGGGGGAGACCAAATTTTAATAGCTCATGACTTAATCTATAAATTGCAATAGCATAAAATCCAGGATACGCCATATAAATTTCTTCGATAGAATTAGCAGCGGGATCACTTTTTATAAAAGCTTGAGCATCAAGATTCAATCTTTCTAATATCTTGGGTAACTTTTCTAGATAAGATTGCCATAACTGACTACATGGTCTTTCTGTCTCCCAACATGCGAGATCAACAAGTTCTTCAAAGGTTTCTTCTAGTATGTCAATATTCTTTGCAACTTCAGTATCGGTATCAAATAAAGTGTAGAAAAGTAATTTTGTAAAATATTCTGTTCTTTCTTTTAGCTTTAGCTTTAGATTTGGATTCTTTTTTTGCTCTTCGATCTTTCTAATAATCTGATCTCTTTCTTTGTTCATTGCAGTTCTTTTAAAACTCTAGTAAATATATAGAATAAATAGTTGTAAGAGTCTTTATAAGCCATAAATCCTTACATTTTTCTGATAATTATAACAATACGCAGTTTAAATTTATATTTCTCCATAAATTTTAGTTAAACTTCAATTCAGAACATAGATTTTAGTAATTTTAAGATTCAAAATTAGTATATGAGTACCATACCAAAATCGTCATTTGAGTTTTTAAAAAATTTAAAGAAAAACAATCATAAAGATTGGATGACCGAGAACAAGAAAGAATACTTGCGTAATGAAAAACTATTGAAAACATTTTATGCTGAAGTTGTAGAGAGGTTAAATGAAAAAGATGAAATTGAAAAAACTAAGGTATTTAGAATAAACAGAGATATTCGTTTTAGTAAAGATAAAACACCATATAATGTACACCGCAGTGTAAGCTTTAGCAGATCAGGAGCACATAGAAGAGGAGGTTATTATCTACGATTAGAGCCAGGTAATTCTTTAATGGCAGGTGGTTTTTTTGGCCCACAACCTGCAGATTTGTTAAGAATTCGAAAAGAATTTGAGATGGATGATCAAGAAATTCGTGAAATATTATCCAATCCAGATTTCAAAAAAGCATTTGGCGGTTTTAATGAGAAGTATCAGGTAAAAACCGCTCCCAAAGGGTTTAATAAGGATCATAATGCAATTGATTTAATTAAAAATAAATCTTTTTTTGTTGAACATAGGTTTACAGATGAAGAAGTGTTTGCGGCCGATTTTTTGGATAAAGTTGTGTTCTATTATGAATTATTAAGACCATATTTTAACTATATGAGCGATGTGCTTACTACTGATCTTAATGGAGTTTCTTTATTAGATGATTAGAACTAAATAGAGTGTTCTTAAATGTAATTTTTATACATCTTTTACGACCATTGCATAGTTAAATATAACATCCATATTATAAATCAACAAAAATATGAAGAGAATAGCAATTAATGGATTCGGAAGAATAGGCCGCGCTGCCTTAAAAGTAATCATGGAAGAACCAGATTTGCATATTGTAGCTGTAAATGATCTGATGTCCATAGATAATGCACAATATCTACTAAAATATGACAGTGTTTATGGGATTTATGATAAAGAAGTAAGTGTTCATGATAATCATTTGGATATTGCTGGACAAAAAATATTATATTTTAACCAAAGGGATCCAGAGCAATTACCCTGGAAGGAAAACAACATCGATATTGTAATAGAAAGTACAGGATTCTTCACTAACCGAGAAGATGCAGAAAAACATATTCGTGCTGGAGCTACTAATGTTGTGATATCAGGCCCAACAAAGAGTAAAGACACTCCTACTGTGGTTCATGGAGTAAATACTGAAGATGGAAAAACAGCAATATTTTCTTGTGCTAGTTGTACTACTAATAATATAAGTCCAGTTGTAGAGATTCTAGGACGTACTATCGGAATTAAAAAAGCAATTCTAAATACAATTCATGCATATACAGCTTCTCAGACTTTAGTTGATGCACCATCAAAAAAGAACCCAAGAATGGGTAGAGCAGGGGCTATTAATCTTACCCCAACATCTACAGGTGCAGCCATAGCTACTACAAAAGCATTACCACAGTATGAAGGGAAGTTTGATGGAGTGGCAGTAAGAACCCCAGTTCCTGTAGGATCTGTAAGTGATGTTACTTTTATTGCAGAGAGAAATACTAATGCAGAAGAAATTAATGAAATACTTCAAAAAGAAGCAAAAACAGATAGATATCTTAAGGTGTTAGATGTTACTTATGAACCTATCGTTTCTTCTGATATTCAACAAAATCCATATGCAGCTACTGTAGATGCTTCTATGACCAGAGTAGTTGATGGAGATCTTGTGAAAATTATGATATGGTACGATAACGAATGGGGATTTACAAATCAAATGATTAGACAAATATTAGAATTGTAATATATCAACGATTCCTTACGATCTTGTATTAGAAACTTTATATCCACTTCGGCTAAGACATTATAGGATGTTTGGAGTAAATGCTTTTTATTACTGAGAAAAAATTGTTTTTGCTTTATGCAAAAAAAGAGGAAAATATTCATGATAATGGTATGTGGATAGTTACTAAAACCAAATATCATGAAGAACTCAGGAATCATATTAAAGATCTCAGAATTATAAAAAATTTCGAATCAAAAACGTAGATATTATTGCCTGCAGATTCTGGCTATTTTGAGGAAGGATGTAATGTAGTAGTAGAACTTATTACATCTAATAGTACATTTATAGGTAATGTTCCTAAACCTAAAAGGAAATAGATTCTAAAAGTAGATCTTTTACTTTTTTTAAATCCATACCATTACAAAGGTTACTAGAAGAGGAGGTTAATTTTGATAGTATCTGAACATATTATTAATTTGAATAAATTAGCATAGAAAACTTTAGAGAAAATATATCTCTAAAGCTTTTTTAACAATTTTTAAACGATTGTTTTAAATCTGACTCATTCCGCCATCGACCTCTAATTCTATACCATTGATGTAAGAAGCATCATCTGAAACTAGAAATAATGCGGATTTGGCAATTTCTTCTGGTGTACCAAAACGACCTAATGGTACTCGTTGAGCAAAACCTTTACCCATTTCTGCAGTAATATCTTTGGGTAACCCCATCTTGTCAAAAATAGGGGTCGTAATTGGCCCTGGTGCAATAGAATTTACTCTAATACCTCTCGTTTTTACTTCAGATGTTAATACTCTTTGGTAGGCACGTAATGCTCCTTTTGTTGCAGAGTATATTCCAAGTCCATCAAAACCTCGCTGTGTAACTACAGAGTTATTAAATAAAATCGTTCCTGCATCGTTTATATATGGCAAAGCTTCCTTTATAGCTAATATCGGACCTTTTACATTGATGTTAAATATCTCATCATAATGTTTTTCGGTAATTTCATGAGTTGGAGTAGGAGTTAAGACAACACCAGCGTTAAGAAATAAAATATCAATGTTACCGTATTTATCCGTTGCTTCCTTGATTAGTCTTTTGTTGTCCTCTGCGATAGATACATCTGCTGTAACAGTAATAAAATCACCTTTGAGAGAAACAGCTACTTCATCTAATGCTTTCTGACGTCTTCCTGAAAGAACTACTTTGGCTCCTTCTTTTAAATATAATTTTACTGTTGCTAGTCCGATTCCACTATTTGCTCCAGTAATAATGGCTACTTTGTTGTGTAATTTTTTCATTATGTTGGTTTTAATTATAAATTTTATTGAAGTAATTATTTCAGATATAAAATCAAATAGAATTGTTTTTATAGAATTGGAGTCTTATTTTAAATCATGAGTTGTAGTGGGTATCCAAAAAACTGGTGTTGAATCTATCCCTTTTTTGTGGCGTTCGGGTTTAATATCATTATAATAGTTAATTTCGTTTACTTTGACGGAAACTATTAATTTGAAGAGAATTTTAGATGATTCTATTTGCCAACACCACCTGTAATTATTGTTTTTCCTTCCCATAATGCGTTATGTCCATAAGTTATATACCAAATGGGAGTCGTTTGGAAATTTTATATAGAATTCTTAAAATTATATAAATAATAGATTTTGAATAAATGTAATATACGAATAATCTATTTTTTATACAAAAATCTGGTATTGTGAGTTTTATTGGTCTCAAATTCGGGTAAAAACCCTGCAATTTCATTGCAGCACTTTAGTAATGCGAAAAAATCTATAT
>CANMLS010000074.1 GCA_947498785.1 uncultured Aquimarina sp.
TTGTGGAATATTTACATATAATTTACAAAATAATACACTCATTTACAATGATTTGAGATTTAAATGGGTAACCCTATTTTATTAATAGTTTAGGATTTAGGAGATTGAGAAAATAAAATTAGCTATAGTGTTCAAATATCTGAAAATGGAATTGTTAAACGCGGAACTTGTTATGGCTCTTATCTTGATGTTTTTTTAATAATGTTTTAAAGTCTAAATGGTGTTAATTCTGCAAAAAAACCTTATTTTTTTATAAAAATACCAAAAAGCTCATTTCCTTGTCTTTCGGGAATAGAATTATAGCATTTTTCGAAAATATTAGTTTTAAAATGTGTTTCCAGGTATGATAAATATTCTTTTTTATCTCCGCCAAAAGGGCGTTTTTCCATATCACCTGTAAGTGGAATATCAAACCATAGTCCCACTAATTTTCCTTTTTGATGAAGTAAATTTGACATTTGGGAAACATAAGCTGACCGATTTTCTGGAGTGGGGACAAAGGAGCAAAAAAAGGTTTGTTCGAGGATGAGGTCATAATTTCCTTTCAAAGTAAAGAAATCCCCTAAGATCAATTGTGATTTGGGAAAATCAGGAACTCTTTGAGCAAATGTGTCAAGCGGATTTTGAGAAATATCTAATACATGTACATTACAAAATCCATTTTGAAAAAGGTATTCTGCTTCATAGGCATTTCCCGCTCCAGGAATGAGGATATTGATCTTTTTATCTGTGAGTTGATCAATATATTCCTTAAAAGGCGTAGCTACATATCCAATATCCCAACCTGTACGGTTTTCGTCGTATCGTTGTGTCCAATATGCATTTTCCTTAGATTGGCTTTGAGTCATGATAATTTTTGATATAGTGTTTTATGAAATGAAAGGATTATTTAAACGTATAAAAATTTAAAATAATTACAAATAGAAAATTAGAAAAAGTCAAGATGAGTACAATATGTTGAGATGTCAAAAATATAGAGTTAAGCCACGTTTTACATGAAATCAGTTTAAGGTTTTAATAAAAATTATAAAAATCAACGCAATCTTGTCTATAACAATGTGAGATTTTACTCTAATACAAAGAGATGCCTATAAGGCTATTCTTCCTTAGATAGATTTCTTTTAGAAAAATATGGTTAATCTCATTATGAAATAAGGTGTTGATTTAGAAGCCAAGAAAACAAGTATAGATGGAAATAAATGACAAAGTTTCGTTAAAAGAAAAAATCGGTTATGCATTGGGTGATGGTGCCGCAAATATAGCTTGGAGAGGTGTAGCCACCTTTTTATTTATTTTTTATACAGATGTCTTTGGTTTAAGTCCCGCAACGGCTGGTCTTGTGCTTCTTGTTGCTAGATCAAGTGATGGAATTAGCGATATATTAATGGGGATTATTGGTGATCGTACAAACTCCAAATATGGTAAATTTCGACCATGGATTTTGTGGACTGCAATTCCTCTGGGATTATCTCTTTCTTTATTGTTTATTACTCCAGAATTAGGAGAAAACGGAAAGATATTTTATGCATATGCTAGTTATTTATTCTTTACATTAATGTATACCGCAAATAATATCCCTTATGGAGCACTTATGGGTGTTATGACAGGCAATGATAAAGAACGGACTAGTATTGGTTCTTATAGAATGGCCGGTGCTTTTGCAGGTGGTATGTTGGTACAAGGAGCTTTACTTTTTTTAGTGGCCTATTTTGGAAATGTTACCTCAGAAATGGAAATTTCCAAAATTGATGAGAATACTTTTAAAGTGAAGGTTTTGGCAACTGAAAATGTTGAACATGCCAATATTAAAACAAATGATGGTATTGCTATGTTTACATGGGACAATGCTAATCTGGATAGGGAGGAAAATATACCTACACATGGTAAGAGTTTTAGCATGAAGGAGGAAAATATATATACTTTTATAGTTACAGGAGAAAAAGAAATATCCAGTGCTAATATTTCTATTATAAATCAAAAGCAAGGATATAGTCTGTCTATGTATGTTATGTCTGCGTTACTCGCTATATTGATGTTAATTACATTCCTTACAACAAAAGAAAGAATTCTACCTCCCAAGGATCAAAAAAGTAACCTATGGAAAGATTTTAAAGATTTATTCACTAATAAACCATGGGTAGTTTTATTAGTCATAGGACTTTTGTTTAATGTGTATAATTCTATAAAGCAAGGGATTGTTATTATATATTTCACACATTATTTAAATGATCAATTACTTTCGGCATCATATTTAGTTGGCTTAATGCTAGCATCAATTGCAGGGGCATTTTTTACTGCTCCACTAAGTAGAAAATTTGGAAAGCGTAACTTATTTATTTATGCTTTGATTTTTTCGGGTGTTGTAAATGCGTTATTATTCTTTTGTACAGCTAATGATATCGGAGCAATTTTTTCCATTGGTATTATATCAGAATTTGCTTCGGCTATGTTTCCTACGCTGTTTTTTGTAATGTTAGGAGATGCAGCTGATTTTTCAGAATGGAAAAATGGAAGAAGAGCAACTGGACTTATCTATTCTGCAGGTTCATTTGCTACTAAATTTGGAGGTGGTATTGCAGGGGCAATCGTTGGTTTTACTTTAAGTGCTTTTAATTATAATGGGCAGGATACATTGACTATAGAGGGCGCCATTCCTGGTATGATCATGTTGATGAGTTGGGTTCCTACAATAGTTGCTGTTATTGCTGCTTCCTTGATGCTATTATACCCTTTGACAAGTGATAAAATGGGGCAAATCACAACAGATTTGAATAAAAGAAGGAGTACTCGATTAGCAGATAAATAATTCAATATTTACCAGAATAAATTAGATATTTTTTTAAAATGAATAAATTTCCAAATGATTTTTTATGGGGCACAGCTACTTCCTCATATCAAATAGAAGGTGCAGCAACAACAGATGGTAAAGGGCCATCTATTTGGGATTCTTTTTCTAGCATTCCAGGAAAAACACATAAGGGAGAAACGGGCACAATTGCATGTGATCATTATCATAAATTTAAGGAGGATATCCAACTGATGAAAAATATGGGTGTAAAAGCTTATAGATTTTCAATTGCATGGGCAAGAGTAATGCCTACAGGGAAAGGAACTATTAATAAAGCAGGAATCAAATTTTATTCTGATTTGATTGATGAATTAATAAAGGCAGATATTGTACCTTGGATTACATTATATCATTGGGACTTACCATTAGCATTGCAATTAGAAGATGATGGTTGGTTAGGAGCTTCAATATCAGATCATTTTGCCGCATATGCTGATTTGTGTTTTGAATGTTTTGGTGACCGAGTAAAAAACTGGATCACATTGAATGAACCTTGGGTGGTTGCCATTTTAGGATATGGGCAAGGCGTTTTTGCTCCAGGTAGAATTTCTACAACCGAACCTTATTTGGCAGGACATCAATTAATTTTGGCCCATGCAAAAGCGGTTCATGTGTATAGAGAAAAATATGGGTATCAAAAAGGACAAATAGGAATTACCAATAATTGTGATTGGAGAGAACCATTAACTAATAGAGAGCAAGATAAAGAAGCTGCAGAAAGAGCACTTCAGTTTTTCTTGGCATGGTTTGCAGACCCAATTTATAAGGGAGATTATCCAGAATTGATGAAGGAAAGATTAGGTGATAAATTACCAAAATTTTCTTTAGAAGAACAAAAGATGATAAAAGGGACTTCTGATTTTTTTGGCTTGAACCATTATACAACGATGTATGCGGCTCATGCTGATGGTACTATCAAAGAAGCTAGCGTGTACGGTAACGGAGGGATTTCTGAGGACCAAGACGTTGATTTATCGTTAGATAAAGATTGGAAACTTACTTTAATGAATTGGGCTGTTGTTCCTTGGGGGTGTAAGAAAATGTTAGAATGGATAGATGAACGATACGATCAACCAGATATTTATATCACAGAAAACGGATGTGCTTATCCAGATGAACTTATCGATGGAAAAGTAGATGATCAGGAACGTTTGGATTTTTATAAAGGATACTTACAAGCATGTCAAGAAGCTATAGAAGGAGGCGTTAAACTCAAAGGTTATTTTGCATGGTCTTTTATGGATAATTTTGAATGGGCTTCTGGGTACGATAAAACATTTGGATTGCATTATGTCGATTTTGAAACCCTAAAGCGTACACCAAAAAAATCAGCGCTTTGGTATAGAGAAGCTATAAAAAATAATAGTGCAGATGTTGCATTATAATAATGTTATAGACGAATTCGATTTTTTGAAAACTTAAATAAAATAAAGGGGCTATAAATATTGTAATGCAATATGAGGTCTAAAGAAACAGTTTTATAAAGTTATTTCATACAAGAAAGTAGTATCAGTATATCTTTATCCATAAAACCCGTGAAAAAGTAAAACTACTCCATTGGATTGATAGTAGTTTTATTTAGCATTAAAAAATAATCATAAATCATTGATTTTCAGTGTTATAATTTCGTGTTGGTAAAAGTGGTGAAAAAATATACAGACCAAATATCAGTTGAAAAATTGGGTACTTAAGGGTATTGCTTCACACAAATGGACTTCAATCTTACTCGATCGTTTTGCAAATGAACGTTATACAAATGATAATGAAAGGAATGGTACTTACTCTTGCGAAACCATAGTAGCTAACTATCCATATGATTAATTGCAGGGGATTTTTCGAAAGGAAAACCCGTTCATTTTTGCTATGTTTGATATGCAAAAGGAAATCTTAACGAATTTCTCAACACAATTACTCATAAATGAGACCGTCTCAATGATAAACGATTTATTAATTCAAAATATAGAAAAAAGTATACAACTTTCTAAAACCGAGTCAGAGCAACTATGCAGTTATTTTAAACAAAAAGTTATCCAAAAAAAAGAGTTCTTATTGACTCAAGGTAGTATTTGTAAGTTTGAAGGTTTTGTATTAGAAGGCTGTTTTAGGATTTTTACAATAGACAATAAAGGAAACGAAAATACATTATATTTTGCGATTAAAGATTGGTGGTTAATGGATATAGATAGTTTTATGAACCAGAAACCATCTGATTTGAATATACAGGCGTTAGAAGATAGTAAAGTGCTTCTTATTAATAGAAAGGATAAATCAATACTTTACAATTCAATCCCTATAGCAGAGAAACTCTTCCGTATTATGTCTCAAAAAGCCATAGTTGCATGGCAACGCCGTTTAATTCGAAACCATTGCCAAACAGCAAAAGAACGATATCATTATTTTATAGACACTTATCCCCGTATAGCATCAAAACTCACTGATAAACAAATAGCAAGTTATCTGGGGATAACTCATGAGTTTTTAAGTAAAATAAAAAAAACATTATAAGTTTTTTAATCAAGTTGAACTTGTTCAACTTTTTTTTCACTACAGTTTATAATTTTTGTAGTACGAAATTAGAAACAGAATTATGAACTTATTGAAACTCTTCAAAATTTGTGTAATTACATTTACACTAATACCACTATCAAACAAAGCATATGCACAAATCACCAAAGACATCACGCATGATGAAGCTTTTACAGTACTTTTAGCAGCAAAGAAAAAGGCTGAAGGATCAAATGTATTAGTAAATATTGCAGTGGTTGACGCCGGTGCCAATCTAAAGGCCTTCATAAGAATGGATGAATCATTTCTTGGAAGTATTGATGTAGCCATAAAAAAAGCCAAAACGGCAAGATATTTTAACATTGATACTGGGGAATTAGGAGAGTTGACACAGCCTGGAGGCATAATTTACAACATAGAACATTCTAATGGTGGTTTGATTACATTCCCAGGTGGAATACCAATTAAAAACAAAGATGGAAAAATTATTGGAGCGATCGGTGTAAGTGGAGGTACTATAGAACAGGATAGAGCTATTGCTACTGCTGGAGCGGAATCAATTATAAAATAGTAATTTATTAAATTTTAAAAAGATTAAAACCATGAGTAGTATAAAAAAAGAAATCTTCGCTATAGCATTGATTATATCTCAAATTTGTTTGGCACAAGTATCTGATGAATTGACGCTTTATAGGCAAGACTTCAAAAATATATCTGGTGACAATACAGTTTCTGTAACGAGTTATGAAAAGGGCGGTTCTCATTTTGTATTTGCTGGGGGCATTGGAAATGTAGATGTATATAGTTTAGACAAAAAAGGCAAACTTACTCCAATAAGCAACCATGAACTTCACAAGAAAAAAGGACCGGCTAGAGGTATGGTTGCCGATAATATTAATGGTACAGATTTTCTATTTGTAGCTAACAAACATGGAAATGTTATTGAAACCTTTAAAATTTTGGATCATGGTTCTCTCGAACGTGTTGCTTTAGTTGAAGATACAGATGAAACATATCTTGGCACTGCTATTACTTTACAAGTCGTTCATATGAAAAACGCGTCATATCTATTTGTTGGTGGTTTAGAAGAAACTCCAGGGTTAAGTTCTTTTAAAATTGAAGCTGATGGAAAACTAACTCATGTACAATCTGTTAAGGACGATGAAACCATTCATACAGATGGTATCATAGGCATGTTTTCTCATAAAATAAATGGAAAAACCTTTTTGTATACAGGTGGATTTCAGGATAATGGTGTGAGTAGTTTTAGAGTTTATGAAAATGGTGAATTCAAGAACATTAACAATATAAGTGATAACACAAAAGATCGATATTTGACTGGTGCATATCCCGTAACTGGAGTGACTTTAGGCAATAATAATTATGTGATAGTTGGACATAGGCATCATAAATATTACAAAAGAGGTAATTTTATAAAAAGACCAAACTTTGTTTATCATGGAGATGGGGTAAGCATTTTTAAGGTGAATAAAAAAGGAGCTTTGATTCCTCATTTCATTTTGAAAGATGATGAAACCACAAAATTACAGGGACAAACAAGAATTGAAGTTGTTTCAACAAATAATAACGAAGCTATTTTAGCAATCGGTACCAGAGATGATGCGAGTATTCAATTGTGTAAACTCAATAAAGAAGGAATACTTAGTCCTATAAATTATTTAGAAACAGGTTTTTCGATTTATTATGGTTTAAGGTCTCATAAAATTGAAGACAATAACTTTCTTATTGCAGGATCCTTTAGATTTGATTTAAAAAAGATAGCAACCTACAAAGTTGCTCCTAAAATCAATAGAGACGGAAAAATACTAAGGCATATGGTAAGCCTAAAATACAAAGAAGTAGCCACAGAACAACAAGTAAATGAAGCTGTTAATGCTTTTGTTAGCCTTAAAAATGAGATTCCTGAAATTGCAGATATTGAATGGGGAATAAACGATAGTAAAGAAGGTAATAGTAAAGGTTTAACCCATTGTTTTACCTTAACATTTAATGATGAACACTCTAGAGAAATTTATTTGTTTCATAAAGCACATTTAGATTTGGTAAGTAAAATAAAGCCAATCATTGCCGATGTACTGGTATTAGACTATTGGACAAAATAATATCTAGTTTTTCTAAAAAATCATATTAAAAAAGATAAAAAATGGAAAATTTAAAAAATAAAAAGGCAATTATAACAGGAGGAGGAAGAGGGTTAGGAAAAGTCACTGCACTAGCATTTGCTAAAGAAGGTATTGATATTGCTATAACTGGTAGAAATGAAAAAGTTTTGAAAGAAACCGTTTCTGAATTAGAAATATTTGGGGTTAAGGCTATTTATTCGGTATTCGATGTTGGTAATTATGAAGAAGTCAAAAGCAGTATAAAAAGTATTGTAGACACCTTAGGCTCTATTGATATTTTAGTTAATAATGCAGGAATTGCTGCTATTGGGTCTTTTAATGATATGGAAGTTAGCCAATGGGAACAAATTATTCAAACCAATGTCATGGGGATGTATTATGTGACCAAAGAAGTTTTACCATATCTACTTGATAAGAATGAAGGTGATATTATTAATGTCTCTTCTACAGCAGGTTTAAATGGAAATGCAAATATATCAGCTTATTCGGCATCAAAATTTGCAGTTATAGGAATGTCTGAATCCTTAATGAAAGAAGTTCGAAAAAATAACATAAGAGTTAATACGTTAACACCGAGTACTATAGAGTCTGATATGACTATTGAATTGGGTATGGTAAGTAAAGGCTCTCAGGATAGTGTTTTACAACCAGAAGATTTTGCAGAATTAATAGTAACAGGTCTAAAACTACCAAGAAGAGCGATGCTTAAAAATGCTTCGTTATGGTCCACAAACCCGTAATTCTAACAGTGGTAATCAAAATAAAAAGGTCTTTGATAAATTAAAATAAGTACCACTACACCAGTAACTGTTGCACAAGCCCCTAACTATCCATAACAACCTTAAAAATGTTTATTTTTAAGGTTGTTGTTTTTAAAGTAAATAAAGATATTAGAATTGTAAAATTTAATAGGCTTAAAAATTAATCAAAATGCTTTTTGATTTCATCATAAAAATAAACAACAATTTACATGGTTAGAAACTAATTTAGTGTACATCATGTCTCATTACGAATATTACAAAAAAGAGAACTATGATTAACCGGTTAGAATTTACAATCGACATTGATACAGAAAAACCTAAGATATGGGAAGCACTCTGGAGTGAAAGTTCATATCGCAAATGGGCAAGTGTTTTCTTTGATGGGTCTTATGCAGTAACTGATAATTGGAAAGAGGGGAGCAAAGTACATTTTCTTGCTCCTGATCAGAGCGGAATCTATAGTTTCATTGAAAAGCACATTCCCAACGAATTTATAGAATTTAGACATATTGGAAGTGTGATAGAAGGAAAAGAACAACCCTTAGATGATGAAGCGAAAAAATGGTCAGGAGCTACAGAGATTTATAAGATTATAGAAGGGGAAGATACCAATACACTTAAGGTTGAAATTGATGTTATGGATGAACATTTGGAATTTATGAAAAACACATTTCCTCAAGCACTTGAAAAAGTGAAAAATAACTGCAGCTAACAAGTATAAATTTAAAGCGGCGAAATTTCCCTTACATTAATTATCTTTAGTAACAGCGGAAAGTATGCGCGTACTTTCTCACAACTAATGATACATAAAGTGCGAGGTACAATCATCTGAAACTAATCCTCTTCTTGCCAAACTGTAACAATTTGATTTAACAGAACTCTTATATTTAATTAACCGATTAAGTATAAAAACATGAATTCTTCAATCGAATCAATCCTTTATTCTAATCTTTTTTTTTCTACTTTTAATTTTTTTCTCAAGTAATGGCTTTGCTCAGAAAGAAGAACTTTGGTTCGGAACTTATACCAATCAAATGGAAATCTAATTGGTATTATATGGTAAAGATTTATGTTTCAATATTTAATCGGTTTAAAAATTTGTAAATATACTTTTCAATTGCAATTATAGAAATAAAGAACATTTATACTATTTAATATTTTATTTTACTCAATTAATGGTTTTGTATAGATATCATATGCTGTAATGGAGATAATCA
>CANMLS010000075.1 GCA_947498785.1 uncultured Aquimarina sp.
GTATAAGGTTTTGAAAAAAGATAATCAGTTAAGATTATTTTAATGCCTCGTGGGCTTGCCCCGAGGATTATTTACTTTAAAAAGTTTAAATAACTTTTAGATAAATTGGTGTGATTTTTTTTCAAAGATATTATTTTTCCTTTTGTTGTTTAAATTTAGCTTCATAGTATTGCTCTCCAATATTATTCATTTTATGTAGTTGAATGAAAATATGAAAAGCACAAAATGAGATTGCTGCAATTAAAATATAGGTCAACATATATATAATTTTTTAAAATTTATTTATTTTCATCTTCTTTTAATACTGGCTCTAAACCTAGATCATACATTTTTTTCATCATATAGGTTACTACACGATCCGTATTATCTGGATGACCTCCATCAAAAGGAGGATTTGGATTGTATTCTAGGTTCAACGCTGCAAACGAAGCGTAGTTTCGCCCCAAAATATGATCAATTAACGCTAAGCTCATATCAATTCCTGCAGATACACCTGCACTTGTCCAGTATTTTCCATCGTTGGTATATCGTTTATTTACATATTTTGCTCCATATTTTGATAATTTTTCTTCTGCTTTATACCAATGAGTGGTTGCTTCTTTTCCTTCTAATAAACCAGTAGCTCCCAAAATCCAGGCACCTGTGCATACACTAACTGTATATTTACTGTTTTTATCAATTTTGCGAATCCATTCCAGTAATTCTTTATCTTTTGTGGCTTGATATGTTTCAATAAATCCACCTGGAATAACAAGAATATCTAATTGATCGATATCATCAATACTATAGTCAACTTGAGTTTTAACCTTATCGCTACTGGTAATAATTCCTTTTTTTCTACCAATCATTAATTTTTTAGTTGGGGACATTTGATTTAATACAGAAAGAGGACCCATAGCATCAAGAGTAAAATATCCATCATATAAAAGAATACCAATTGTTTGTATAGTGTCTCTTGGTGGTTCATAAATCATCATCATTAACTCGGTATGAGACATATTATCTAGTTCTGCATTACTATAGGGAGTACCGTCTGATTTTAGATTATAGTCTTTAATTGATGTTGCAGTAGTGTCTTTTGTTGCTTTATTTTTTATTGCAAGTGCTTGATCATTGTTTTTTTGATCGATAGGATCAGTTTGATTAGATGGTTTACAGCTCAATACAAATAAAGTGATCAATACTATAGAAATAAGTTTTTTCATGTTCTTGTTTTTTTAGAGTTTAATTCTTTTGAAGTAAGTATGTATAGTGAGAATCCTGAAAGAATAGTGAAAATTCCTAAAAAAGAAAATGTTCTAAGTAATAGATTATTAAAGTTATCACGTTCTTGATAATCCATAGTATGAAGCATCCATAAAAAATCAAATATTCTCCATTCATTATTCCTAAATGTTTGGACATTTCCATATTCTGTAGATACATATACTGTAGTGTTTGCTGGTTCATTAAATGAAATTGCATAGGCCGGTAATGGACGATTTCGGTATTCGTGATGATTACCTGTTGTGGTTAGGTACTCGATTTTGATAATCTGCGATTCTACATTCAATTTGTTTTTGGCGAGTTGAATAGCTTCTTTTTTCTGAAGAGGTTTTCTTAACTTTCCGTTTTCGGCATTTATTAACATTACCTGTTTCTTTCCTTTGTTGCTAAGTTCAATACGATATATTGGCTTCTCCAGTATAGTAGTTAGTTTTAGTGATAATAAGCTGTCATTTTTAACAAGAATATTATTTAGAAAATCTTTTGGAGAAATATAAGAGATGTCTTTTGGTATTATGGGGGGAGTATTTTTTAAATGATCACCTCTTATTTCATTAATATTAGTCCAGCTAAAATAGAGCCCACCAGCAGTCCATAGTAAAAATTGAATACCTAAGATGACTCCAAGATAACGATGCCATTTGCGAGTTAACCTTACTATTTTACTTTTTTTCATGCATATATATTTTAATTCAAAATTTAATTAATAATGATGATCCATATGTTAAAGGTGAAGCGGTACGGGTATTTCTACTACCAAAGCTTGTATCTGCAGCTCCAAATGCCAAATACGTTTCATTTGTTAAATTTTGCCCCCAAAATGAGAGGATATATTTTCCAAAATCAAAAGCTAATCGAGCATTTATCAAAGTATAATTGGGTTGCTCGAGAGTGTTCTGAATATCGGTATAGTAACGTCCAATGTTTCTTAATTCTCCGCGTAGCATGATATTGTACTTCTGAAAAACACAGGTACTATATTGTGTCCCAAAGAATAAAGTGTGGGCAGGAGTGTTTGATAAACTGTTTCTGGTTACATCTATTCTGTTTTCTTCTATAATTGATGGATCAAATGGCGAGAGCCTATCTCTATTCAATATAAAGTTTTTATAAGCTGTATCTGTGTAGCCAAAACTGGCATCTACTTGTAATCCTTTAAGAGGAATCATCGAAGTTTCAATTTCTATTCCTGATGATCTTGCATCTCCAACATTTTCTCTAGTAAAAGTACCTGTCGATACTTGATTAAAAAATTGGAGATCTGTCCAGTCAATATAGAATGCAGTAAAACCTAAACTGAACCTGTTTTTTAAGGCATTTAATTTATAACCTAACTCTAGATTATTGGAATATTCTGGATCAAAGGTTTGGTTAATTCCGTCAGGTAACCGTTGGGCATTAACCCCTCCAGCTCTAAAACCACGATTATAACTTGTATATAGGTTTGAATTACTATTCAATGTATATGACAGTGCAAATTTTGGAGATAATGAAGTGTAAGAACCATCTACGATAATAAGAGATTGGTTTTCAATTAAACCAGTATTACCGAATAATAAATCTCCATAGCCATTGAAACTACTCTTACGTTCTTCATAGTCATAACGTAACCCTGCTGTTATTTTTAGTTTATCTGTAATCAAGTAATTGATTTCACCAAAAATAGCTATACCATGATTATCACCTTCATTAGTAAAAATAGTACTTGTGCTAGGCGGAAGGCCAAAGAGAAGAGAAAATTCATTTGTAGCGGGTTGTAAGGCTAGGTTGGTAGATGGTTCATACGATAATTGTTTAAAACCAAATAGACCAGCTGTATACTGTAGGGTAGAAGATGAATTATCGGAATTAACCCTAAATTCTTGACTCCAAACCTCTTGTTCTGGTAACTTTTCTCCGAATTGATTGTCTATAAAAGAATGGTAGAAAGCTCCATCTCCAAAATCCACATCTTCGAACGATAATCCAATGTTCTGGTATGTAGATATAGAATTGAGAGAAAGAGAGGAAGTACTATACTTTACCATTAGTGAAGTATTCACAACATTGCGTTCATGACTAGCCAGCTTACCTAAATAGATCTTATCAGGATTTTCAAAAGCAATAGCTTCATTTGGTTGCGAAACAAAAAAACCAGATGCATTTGACCAATCACGTTGGGCTTTTATATTAAATGTTGCACTTAATCTATCAACGGGTAACCATTTTAAAAAAAGATTACCATATAGGTTACGATTATCCCCTACAGTTCTACCATCTAATGATGTATTTGGAACTATAGCTAATTCAGAACTATTTTTCCAATACCCATCAATATCTTGAAATAATCCTGAGAATCCAAAGAACAGTTTATTTTTTATAATAGGAGTCTTCAGTCCAATACTATGCCGATTTAAGTTTAAATTTCCTAATCCTAATTCTGCATACCCTTCGGTTTTATTGGTTGGTTTTTTAGTTGTGATTTTAACGACTCCACCCATTGCATTTCTTCCAAAAAGTGTTCCTTGTGGACCTCTAAGCACTTCAATCCTTTGGATATCGGTTAGTGTAAATCCGTTAGCGAGAATATCAAGATTATTTACATCATCGATATAAGTCGCAACGGCAGGATTTTCGCTAAAAACCTGTATTCCTCTTATTGATTGTACTTGTTGAAATCCTACACCTAATTCTTGATATAAATAATTAGGAACAACTGCAGTAAGTGCTGATAATCCCCAAGTTCTTGAATCCTCTATTTTTTTTGCATTTATAGAAGTAATAGCAACAGGGGTTTCTAATATGGTTTCCTCTTTTTTTCTAGCAGAAACGATTACTTCATCCAGAGTTAAAGCACTTTTGTAAAGTGTGATTTCTATGAATTCAGTTTTAGGTTTTATTATTTTTGTAGCATATCCTAAAGAAGATACTTCGATAGTGGGAGTTTTGGAGTTCGTAACAAATTCAAAATTCCCATCCATATCTGTAATCGTGCTGATAGATGAATTTAAAATCCGAATGTTAGCATATGCAATACCTTTACCACTTTTATTAATAATTGTGCCACTTAATTTGATCTGAGTGTATCCTATGACAGTAAAGAAGAGGACTATGAATTGTATCAAATTATTTTTCATTCTTCATCATTTTATCGTTAATAGAGAGTTCTCTTTCCTTTTTTTCTTAACATTTCTGAAATACTCAGTAATTAAAAGGATGATTATACTTGCGCCAAACATTGGAAATGCTACACCTAGAATTCCTATGGTTAGTATAATTCCATATCCAATTTTAAAAGTGATGGGTACTTTTGGTATTCCCCATGATCCTTTGCGTTTTCTGAGTATGTAGGAAACCAGAGCCGAACTACTCATTATTGTTAGGGCGATTGCTGTAAAAAACATTAACCACCAATTCCAAATCCCAAATTCTCCCTGATGAAAGGCCATAACCCACATTCGTCCACGCATTAATATTCCTACATCCTTCCAATCATTAGATAAAATCTGTTTTCCAGAATATTGATCAAAATGAATCTTCTTTTGAGTGCTTAAATCAGATGGATTACTGTTAGATACACTAAAAATTCCTTTAGGACCTTTTGGAAAATGTATTTTTACCACCCCAGGAAGATGAAGTGCTTCAGCTTTGGCGGCCATTTGATCTAATGTTATCGACTCTGCTTTGTGTTGAGATTGTAATTGGTGACCTTTCCAACTATCGGAGTAACCAGTATTTGTTATTTCCTGCAATTTTTTAAAGTTTCCTCCAACAACATCGGTCCAAGGAAAAGCTCCAGCCAAAATGAGGATTAATAAACCAGAAATCCAAAACCCAGATATCGAATGTACATCCCTGAAGAATGTTCTTTTACCTTCACTTATTCTCGGAATGAAAAAACCTTTAAGTTTCCAGCCTCTTCCTGGCCACCAAACGTATAAACCTGTAAGAATTAGAACCAGCATCCAACTAGCAATAAGTTCTACGATTTTGGTACCGAATTTGCCCATTAGTAATTCACCATGTAATTTTCTAATGGTATACATATCGGTTTCTTTTGTTACGATTTCTCCAGTAACTTTTCCTGTATATGGATTTACAAATACGCTACTTTTTCCACTAAAACGACCAGAAACAAATTCGGTAGCATGATTTTTTGAAGTAGGTAATAGTAAAGCATTTGGTTTTTTAATAGCATTTTTATTAGCAATTTGCCATTGTTGATCTAATGAAATACGATCTATTTCTATGACAACTTCTTTAATTTGTTGTTGCCTTGGCTTTTCATAATCTGCTTTAAAAAGATATATCCCTCCTGTTATAGAAAGTATTAAAATAAATGGAAGGGAGATTAATCCAGCGATAAAATGCCATTTCCAAAGCCATGAATTTAATTTTTCATTTTTTTTCATTTCTCAATTGTGATTAGCCCTTCTGGATATAAATAATCCAGAAAGGCTGGTTGGATTGCTTGTTAGAAATTATATCTCACGCCAAGATGAAAGGCTCTTGGATTTCCAATTGTGAAGCTGTTTTCTCCTCTAAACCTGTTAAACGACGCTCTTGCAGCGTATAACTCATCAAAGACATTAAGTGCATGACCCCAAACTTCAAAACCTTTATAATTGATAGTAGCTCTAAGATTAAAAACAGAATGTCCCTTGTATGTTTCGGTACCAAAAGTACCATCCTGATTATTTACTTGTCCTTCAAAACTAGTGTTATATTCACCAACTAATTCGTATTCTGCGCTAACACTAAATCCAAGGTTGTTTTTAAGATTTTTTCTATAGGTAATTAAAGAAGATCCTAATAGATTAGGAGCAGTTTCTCTATCAGTATCTGAATAATCAGTACCTCCATCAAAAAATTCGACATATCGGTGTTGTGCATAACTACCATTATGAGTTATAGATAACTCTTGTATAGGAAACCATGTGATACCATATTCGATACCATATGATCTTGTTTTTCCAGCATTAGTATTAAAAAACTGATCGTTTTCATCTCTAAGAGTAATTAAGGTATTATTTCCTTCGAGAAGGTAAATAGCTGCATCTAATTTTAGTTTTGCCAGTATTGTGTGATATCCTCCAATCTCGTAGTTATGATAACGACTAGGTTTTATTCCTCGAAGTTCATTTCTGTTTCGATAGAGTGTAGATACTTGTGGTGGCGCAAAACCTTGAGAATAGTTGGCATATAGTCCGGTCTTTGAATTTACATTATAATTAAAACCAAGTTTTGGAGTTAAGTTATTAAAATTATCCACTGCATCATCTACTCCAACAAGTCCATCAGCCAGATTATCATAATCATATTCAAAACCATCATACCGAAGAGCTGCAGTAACTTTTAGTGATTCAAATGGGGAAATCTCATATTGAAAAAATCCTGCATAATTAAAAACATTAGCTTCATAATTAAGTATAAAATCTCCAGAGTTAATAATAAAATCAAGATTTCGTCCTGTTTCAGGGTCCACAATTACATTAATTGTTTCTGCTCTATAATCTTGTGGAGAATAATCTGCCGTACCACCAATAATTAAAGATGAATTGGCAAAGTTAAAATCAATTTTATGTTGAATCAACCCTACATAACTTTTAAATTGATTAGAATTTATTTCTCCAGATCCAGAACCAGTCAACCGTCCTTGGTTTCTAAATTGTCGTACCCTATATGATGGATTTTGATCCATTCGATTATTTCTAACTACAGCATTGAAGGAAGTTTTATGGTTATCATTCCAAAATTTATTTACTGTAGTTCTAGCTCTGAAAGAAAGAGCTTCTCGCTCGGTAAACGTTTGATCACTTTCATAGTTTCCTCCATTATAATCAGCTTCACTTAAGGAGCCTGTCATATCGGATCGATAATCCACAATGTCAAAAACAGAAGTCCATTTTATTGTAGGTGTAACGTCATATACTGTTTTAAAAGTAATAGCTACTTTCTCATAATCACTATGTTCTATAGGGCCATCCTCACGTTGTACACGTTGTCCTCCTAGATAAAAACCAAATTTCTCACTGGCTTGATCCGATACCTCAAAATCATATCGGGTTAATCCCAAATCGTTAATCTGAAAACCAACACTACCGCTTAGATCTTCGGTTGGATTTTTAGTAATAAAATTAAAACTTCCGCCTATAGCCTCACTACCATAAATACTTGATGCGGGTCCTTTTAGAACTTCAACACGACCAAAAGAAATATCGTTCATTTCTAATAATGCATTGTGATTAAAGACCGAAGTTGGGCGAATTTGAAGACCGTCTTCGAGATATAAGAATAGTGCTTTGGTCGAGATAGGAGAACGCACAGCCATAAAATGTTGTTCATTACTAGCAGCTCTTGATGTAGACATAAATACTCCAGGAACTTGATTAACCAATTGATCGATACCAAATGCTTTGGTTTCTTGAATTGCTTTTGCATTAAGTGTAGCAATCGATCCAGCAACTTCAGAACGTTTCTGAATTTCTCTACTTGCAGAAGTAACTAGAACCTCTTCTAAAGTTACATTATCAGTGGCAAGTCTAATTACATTAAAAGTACTTGTTAATGATACTTTTTTTGTACTGTATCCTAAAAAGCTAACAGTAACATTGGTAGAGTTTTCAAGAGTAATTTTAAATACTCCCTCTTCATTACTCATCACTCCGTTGACATTATTCTCTGAATCTACGATAGTAGCACCAAGTAAAAGGTTGTTAGATTGATCTACTATTTTTCCTTCGTATGATTGTTGGGCATGACTGTATATTCCCAAGCATAGAATAATTATAAAAATTAATGTGCTTCTCATTTGTTATATACTATTAACATGCTTTCTTAAAATTGATAAAACATGTTAGAATTTTTTGTTTTTTAATGTTCTATAAGGCGTATTGCAACCCTAATGTAAATGCTTCTTTAGTTCTAAGTTGAACTCCATTCATGTTTTGGAATACTGGTAGTACTGCTTCAAAACCTAGTCGAAGATCTTTCAGGGTCCCTTTAAAAGCATACAAATTAAAACCAAGACCAGCATTAGCATATGTCATTCCTGAATTAGCAGTATCGGCTGTGATGACCATCATTGGATTAAGTGCTGGATTAACACCTTCGATTTTATCAATTGCACCTAATTCTATTCTTCCTGAAAAACTTAACCAATCGAGAGCTTTCATTCCTACCCAATTATTGATACTGTATTTATTTCCCAAACGATAGTTATTGTCATTTTTTCCTGTACGCAGTTTGGTTCTGACCTGTGATCCAAAAGAAAAGGCTTCCCATTGTTTTAGATAGGTTAAAGCTAATTCAGTATCCCATGTTCCACTTCCTATTTGCATAGGATAGGGGAGAATTACTTCATTAGGAGAAGATGCAGGAGTAACATCTTCTTCATCAATACTACCAGTGGGAATTGATATACCAACTTGTGCATGCAATTGTTGAGTGTTTTTGTTAAAAAACTTGTAAAGTGCAGAAACTTTTGTGTCACCAAAACCAGAAGATTTTGTAGTAAATGACCCTCCTATAGCGGTCACATGATCCATTTCACTTGATAAGTAATTAACCATTCCTACCAAAGTGATTTTATCACTTGGGGCATACATGACTCCCAACATATGCATATTCATAGGCATACTTGTTGGAGTAATCATATAAATGTCATTGGGACGTAAAGCATTAGAAAAAGGTACATTTTCACTGCCTCTATTAAGTTTATCCATATTCATATACATATAGCGGTAAGAGAACATAATTTCTCCTTTTCCATGTGTATGATCTCCCATTACCGAGATAGGAGCATGACCATCTGGTCGTGCTCCTGACCATTTATTGGTCTCAAATTCGGGTAAAAACCCTGCAATTTCATTGCAGCACTTTAGTAATGCGAAAAAATCTATATTT
>CANMLS010000076.1 GCA_947498785.1 uncultured Aquimarina sp.
AGCGATGATTTATCTTTGGATAAAAAATTAGAAACAGAAAATGCTGTTGTCTTGGGTAGTGAACCAGAGTTTGTTAAACTAAAGAAACTTGTATCTGAAAATGGAGAGTGTTATTGTAATAGGGATTTTACCGTTGATTTTGTAAAAAATATGGTAAAAACTATTATTGGTAAAGAAAAAATTTGGGGAGGTATAGAAAAACCTTGCCCAATTAAAGATAAAAGTTTCGAGACTTTAACTTTTGAACTTAATAAAATGTTCAATAAGTATGGAATCAATGAGTGCATTCAAAAAATAGCTTTTTTAGCTCAAGTTAGTGCCGAAACTGGTTTATTCAGACAGTCAATTGAAGAGCCTAGTAAATTTAAGTCCAGTCAGAGTACATATAAAGGAAGAGGAATAATTCAATTAACAGGTAGTAAAGATAGTACAGGTTTTTATAATAATGCAGGAACGTACAAAGATTATGCAGATTATATTGGAGACCAAAGTATCGTTAGCAATCCTGATAAAATTTCTGAAGATATTCATTATACGATCGATTCTGCTGGATGGTATTTTTCAAATCATAAAAAAATACCTACTTGGAATAATGCACCTGCTAAATATGCTGATGTATACAAAAAGAAAAGAAATTATTTTGATAATGCTTTAGGAAAAACTTTAAATCAAGTTTCTCTATTAATTCACACAGATTCTAAATACTTTTGGTTACAATCTAAAGTTTTAAATGGATATGGAAGAAGTCAATATTTAGAAAAAGATCCTAATGGTTGGAAGCATAGGACTAAATCCTTTAATAAATTAAATGCTGTTTTTAAATTTAATACGATTTGTGTAAACAATCCTAATACTTACGAATTAAAAGAGCGTGCTTCATGGATGAAAATTGCATATAGTGAATTATGGACAGAAGAAATAGTAGGAACAAAACATAATCCAAGAGTTCTGGAATATCACGCATCAGCTGGACTAAAAGATCATTACAATAAAAAAGGAAAATTTATTGAAATAACCGATGATAAAAATTGGCCTTGGTGTTCCTCGTTTGCTTGCTGGGTATTTACACAGTCAAAAGAATACATGGGTAAAATAACTGCTAAAGCGACCAAATGGAAAAACTGGGGTAAAGCAGACTCAAAAAATAATCCAATGTATGGCTCCTTAGCTGTTATAGATTGGGATGAAAACGATGACGGCGCTGGACATGTAGGTTTTGTAGTAAATGTAGATGGCAATGATGTGTATTTATTAGGAGGAAACCAAAGTGGGGGTGACAAAACAACTAAAGGTAAAGTTTGTATTTCTCGTTATAACAAATCAGTTATTGATTATTACAGAATACCTGAAAATTATACTCTTGAGGATAAGGATTACATTTATGATGAAATTAAAAACACCAATATTAATGTTGAAACACTATCTAGTAATCGTTAAAATAATTTTAATTTTGTCCCTTTTCATTTCTTGTAAAAAAGAAAAGAACGAGGTTAAATCAATCACAGTAAAACAAGAAAATTCATCTTTTTTTAAGGATGAATTGGGAAAGAAATACAGTGATAAAAGATTAGTCAAAGAAATTAATTTTGAAAATAGAGGAAGGAAATTAACTTCTCTTTTCTTTTTAAAAGAAGAAGGAGAGATAGGTACAAATAATTTTACAAAAGAGCTAGATGTTTTAATTTTTGAAAATAAAAACTTATTGGACAAGTATTCTTTCGAGAATAAAAGTTCGCTATGTGATTTAAAAGTTTTAATTGAAGAAATAAAAATTCTTAATCAAGAGGAAAATCAAGTTTTATATTTCCCAATAATCCATAACTGTGATGGCGAAGAACCTAATCTTTTGATTCCAAATATTTGGAATGGAGAAAAACAAAAGTATGAAATCGAAATACCTGTATATTTTGAAAATAATGACAGTAAAAATGATTTTGTTCAAAATCTAACTCTAGTAAATTTCAAATCAAAACAGATTAAAGAAACTGTTTATGATTTGATAACTAGGATTACCAAAATCGACTTAACAAATATAAAATCAGTTAAATCAAAAGAAGGTAAAGAAAATCCAAAATGTTTTACTAATTCAGATGTTTCTCAAATAAAAGATTTTCTATCTAAACCATCGGAATATGAATTTTCAGAACTCTTTGAAAAAAAAGGTAATGTTAACTTGAGCACTTTTAACAATTATTTACTCAATAAAAAATGTTTGGGACAAGAAATCTCTATATCAGATGTTACTAATTGCAGTGATAAATTAAAATGTGAAATATATTACTCTTATAATGTCACAGAAGAAGATATAGAAGAAGGAGAATTAAGTGAAGAAATAATGTTCGTTTACTTTAATAAAATTAACGGCATGATTTACCTAAATAACATTGAATTTGAAGGAAGATAAAATGAATATCCATCAAGAACGCTATTAAATATATAGATTTAGCTTTATCTAATAATATTCCTTTAAGAGCTGGTGTTAATCATACTTTTGGAAAAACGATTAACGAATCAACTACAGATCATTATGTTGTAATAGAAGGTGGGGATTTTAACCATAATAAAGAAATTATAAAATCGATAAACTCTTTAATGAAATGCCAAAATTATTATGCTTCAAAATGCGGAAACTCAGAAAAAGTACCAGCTCCAGAACCCGTTTCAATTCCTGTTCCTAATCCAAATGAAGATTTTATGGAAATGATGGAACGATTAACAGGCTTAACAGGTGCAGCATTAATAATATATATTATAATCTCAGAAGGAAGTCGCCTTTTTCCTCCTAGAAATTTAGTTCCAATACCATAAATAAATACTTATGAATAAAGAAGAGCTTATAGAAACAATAAAAGAGGCTTTTAAAGATGAAAAACATCCTGGAGAGTTTAATTTGGTATATGATAACAGTGGGAAGCATATAGAATGTATAGAGGTAAGAGAACTGTTTAAGGATAAGACATGGGATAGCTTGCCTGATAATTTTATGTTTGAAGAACATACAGCACTCAGTTCTTTTTCAAAAGAAGCCTTTAAATATTACCTCCCTGCGTTTATGCTTTTTTCGATTAGAAGCTATGAAGAAGCCGATGTAATTCCTGATAATTTGGTTTATGACCTCACACTTCCAACTGAAGCTGATACAATAAAGCTAGCTAATGATATCAAAAGATATAAATTAGATAAGAAGATGAGTGAAATAGATTTCAATGAGATCCTCCAAAACAGTATAAGCAATATGGATAAGTCTATTAATAATTTTATCCAAAGAGTCAAGCTATTTACAGATGTGCAAAGTGAGGCGATATTAGCATTTTTAGAATACATTAATACGTATCATAGTGATGATTTTTTTAATGATGAACCTACTACAGCTATAAATAGGTATTGGTTCGCTTTTAGATAATAGTGAGAATATTCATAGAATATAATGAATACAACAAACAGACATACCCAAACAAAAACCTATATCCTGCTAGAAGGGGATACTATGTACAGTATTGCCGATAAATTTGGATTGGAGGCAAATGCCATTCGCAATTTTCATAATGAGCATGCTAGCCTAAACAATCATATCCCTTTTTCTAATGATATTCCAGAACACGTTTTAGAAATTCTGCTATCTGTGGCAGCATTACAAAACATAAAATCGCATACACTAGAAGTTCCCGTAGTACTAAAAAATCAAAACAGTCTGCATTGCGATTTTAGTATATTAAATCATAATTATGGTGTAGTACTTTATTTAGAAACCCAAAAAGGTAAAAAGAGAATTCATTATACGACAGCCCTAGAATGTACCAAGGAGTTTGAGTTTGTATATGATTTGATACTCAACAAGAGTCAGGTCTATATAGATTACAAAATACCCGATATGTTGGCCGATAGTTTGGCTAATAGTTTGGCAAAACCACTTTATCCTATAGAGGTCCAAGTAGGCAGAAGCGGTAAACTATTAAGGGTTACCAATCAACCAGAGATATACAAACAGTGGAAAATAGAAAAACCAAAACTGCTTCGTTATTTTAGATCATCCATTGCAGAACGACAGATACAGGCCGCAGATATCGCTTATCAAAATACGACAGCTATAGAAAAAGCATTGCGACGCGATCTGTTCTTTACACTCTATTGTTCGCGACTCTACACTAAGTATTTTTCTAAATTAGAAATAGAGAATACCCTAAGAATCCCGATATACCCATTTATAAGAGGTATACAATATCAGGTAAAACAGCATATACACCCGTTTTTGAATGCCAACGGTAATATAACGCTACATCAAATAGGCAAAGTAAGTGACTCAAGATCTAGTAAAGATATAGAACAAAGCAAGGACGAGCCTTATTATAAAGGAGATCCACTAGAAGGCGAACTAGATATAACCTATGAGTTTTGTAACCAAAAGCATATCATAAAAAGTATTAGAGGAACCGTAACACTGTTAATGAATCAACAGTTGGATAAAAAAATAACGATAGAAGCCTATCAATTAACATAATAATTTTCATTATGAGCGAAAAACATTTAGTATGCCACCAAGCTGATTGTAAATGTATACAGGGCACTACCCCCGATAAGTTATTGGTAAGTACACAGGCTAAACATTATATAAATGATAGCAGTATGAGCAGTAAGCTTATTGCTACCAATAAAGAAATAGGGCAACCCTTTGAGAAGAATACCTTTGGGCAATGCAAATTGCAACCCACACCCTCTGGCTACAAGGTTTGCCAGCCCAATATAACAGAATGGACAGGTTTTTATAAAGAGGTCGCGTTAGATGAAAATGGGGGCAACCCATTATTAGAAGACAGCATGGCAACCTGTGTCATTGCAGGCTCTCCTTGTGTAGAGATTACCAACCATGGGCAAGTAGCAGAGGTGGGACAACAGAACATAGACAATACTGATGAGGAGACCCTTGCCCAGCTAAACCCATTGACCCCTATGAACAGTAGTGCAGCACCAAAAATAAATTTTAAAGCCAGTTAGTATGTACTTAGAAGCAACCTTTAACGGTATTACTACAGATACAAAAACTATAGAAGTACATATAGAGAAGAATACAAGCATAGATTTTAGAGTAAAGGACATACCAGGTTTTCTGTTTTCTAAGAAGAAGGATTTTTATTGGAATATCTTTCATAACGGTAAACAGGTAGATGTTAACGACTACACAGGAGGCAATACAGCAGAACTTAGAGTGTTTAAAGAACATGCAGGCACTAAGGACAAGCCTTCAAATCTTCGTGTAGATGTATATGAAGATGTCAATAGCCGTAAATATATAGTCCATAAGCTCATCAAATTGAGTGCAGACCCAAAAATTGTAGATACCCTGTGGGAAACCACCCAATGCCGCAATCTTCAGTTAGTTCCTATCCAAATAGGTCAAGAAGGCTTATATGATAAGGATGTTACAGTAAAGATATATGACCAAGCCAATACAGCCACACCCATGTCACCCGAATTACCAATACAACTAAAGGCAGGGACTAATATGGTAGAGTGGATGGCAAAAAATAATACCAAAGAGCAAAAAAAATACTACTACACCATAAGTTATAAAGACAGTAGCGGACAAGAAGTAGTGCTTTTTGATGGAAAACAAGAAGGGATGCTACTTAGCGTAGCAGCTATGAAGTATAATGACCATAAATATATATATCCCTCCAATCTCACGCCAGTAACCGTAATTAAAGAAGAGTACTTTACCCAAAAGTACGAACCCTGTAAGTATACAGCTATTAAAGTAACAGTTGGAACAGAAGCACCTGTTATGGTATTTGATGAAGAAGAAACGGCAAGTAATTTTTCAAATGATCTTAAAAAACCCATATTATGTGGTAATGATTCGAAGACCATAAAGATAGAACTGGTAGACTTGGCTACAGACCAATGTCGATTGGTTTTAGAAAAGAAAGAAGAAACGCACCAAACAGGTGTATTTGATGTTGTAGGATTAAAGGCATTTAATGTAGAGTACACCCCAAAAGAACAAATAAAAGAGCAACTAGAAATTAGTTTAGCTTACCCATACCAACATCTAGATAATCTTTGGGAATTTTTATTGCAATACAACCATATTACGCTGCCATTGCGTACTATTCCTGTAGAAGTACCAATAAAAACCTGTAGATATTCTAAAACTTTAAACTTTAATTTGCTTCCTGATATATCATGGGCATTTCATTTTCAATGGGGCAACCCAAGAGAGCACCTTTCTAAAGAAGCAAAATCTCTTTTTAAAAAACAATATGGTGAAGAGCTATTAAACAATTTACAAGGCAATAAAGTATTCTACGAAGAAAATCAGGTAAGCCTCTATGACAAGGGGCTTGTAAAAGAGATCGATACGATTACCAATTGGATAGAAGAACAGAACGTAGTTGTAAAAAAAGTCATTGGTCTACTGTTAGGAGAAGGGGTCGCAAGAAATATTATTTTTGAATACCTTAAGGGGGCATCACTCGATTTTAAAGTAGGTCTACACGCGCTTTATAATTATGATAGTGAAGGTAAAAACCCAACCCATATAAGTTATACAGATGAACACCCGTGGATTGCAAAAGCCATGGTAGGTGGTGCAGTAGCTGTTGGGCTGGTCGTTGATGGTTTGTTACTATATCTTACAAGGGGCAAAAACTTACCTGGTTTACTAAGAAAAGCACAGAAGGTATACAAGTACACACGAAGTGCAGCAGGATATCTAGGAGCAAACACCTATATCAATCAAGACGAAGGGCTAAAAATCATAACTCCACAATTGGCGTATGCCAATGGTATAGGTCTAAAAAAACAAGACGATGGTTCTATAAGCCTTATACACGAGTATACATTAACGGCAGCACCCTTGTTTGCTATTAGTGATATAAAAAAATGGGATATAGGAAAATACATTTTACAACTTAAAGGTATTAGTGGTTTTTTTGATAAGTTTCATCAATATGTGGGATATGCACAATTGGGACAAACGATAGCAAACCCCATAAAAGGAAAGCTAAAGCCTGTACAACAAGATAAAGGAAAAACCACGATAAGTATTGGCTCGCTAAGGGATATACGGGAGGTAGTCTATGATGTCGAAAACAAAATGGAAAATAGGATCAATGCCTTTGTAAAAAAATACTTTGGAGCAGAAGCAGAAATGATCATCGCTTTTGAAGGTTTTTATGACGCCCATATACAGCTTAAGTCCAATATGAGCACCCAAACCTTTGACCTCTTTGATGGTATAAGCCATTATTTGGGTAAGAGCGAGGTAACCTTTGGTAAAAAACAAGGAATAGATGGGTATATCGAGATTAAAGGAAAAGTTGTTAAGAAAATAGGGTTTAGCCGATTTAATAATTATATACCAGACTTTTTACAAGACTGGACAGAGCAACAATTTGCTGATGTAGAAGTCAAAGGTGAATTGAAGGCTTCTATTAGGGGCTCCTTGTATTTTGAACGTACCTTTACTTATAATGCGGTAACAGCTAGTGTAGCAGCCCTAGAGGCGGTTATTGATAATGCTAGTGGGGTATTAAACTATAAAGAAAAACAAAGCATTACCAAAAGCCTCGTGAAAAATGGCACCATACAAATGCCACACTACCGAGACAATTATATCTTTACAGGATTGATCGGGGAGTTAATTTTAAAGGTAGAAATTCAGGTAGATAAAGACAAAGATTTTGGAATAGATGTATCTGAGGGAGAGGATGAAAAAGGCAATACCAAACCTATAGTGATGGAGTTTATCCCCGGTTTTGTAATACCAGGAGAGTTAGTACCCATATTTGAAGAACCAAAAAAAGAATAAAATGAATTTAAAGCTAATTTTCGCAGGATTAATTTTTACAACTTCAATGTCAAGTTGCGCACAAAATAATAAAGAAAATAACAATACAATGAATACAGCCACAGAAGACCCCATAACCATAAATAATGTAACAGAACGTATGTGGCAAGCTATGCCAAAGTTTGAAGTACAACCTATGTATCTTTTAAGGGTAAACCAAGAGTATTGTACCTATGAGGTATTAGTCAATGATTTTCCAGTAGAAAATCACTATAGTAGAAGCAAACTGGCAACACCTATAAAAATAAACAGAGCGATACTAAAAAGTGGTGAGCAAACAGTAACCATACGTATGTACCCATTTGGCGATATCTTACAAAAGGCCTTTGGTGATGATGAACCTTATATGAGTACTTTATATGGTGGTAGTGGTATGCAGGTAAAAGTTCTTAAAGTGAATAATTGGAAGAATTATCCAGCCACAGAAGATGAGCACCTAGTAAAAGCATATCAGACAGAAGGTTTTGATACTAACAAATTTCCAGGAAAAGGTTTACCTTATTACGAGTTTAGTTTCACCTTTACCGCTGAGGTACCTTATAAAAATGAAGGTTGGGGAAATGGGATAGATTTGCGTGAAATAGATAGTACCATACTACGAAAAAAAATATGGGATTATTTTAAAATGTATCAAAAAATATATAATGAAAAGGATATTAATAAGGTTGTAAATATTAATTATGAAAACGCAATACGAAATACAATGTCTCAATATAAAAGTAAAGATCGATTAGGTGATTTATGGGAGGAGTATAATAAAACAGTAAATATTGAAGATAAAGAGTTTCAATCTTTAAAAAATAGTGAATTAGTATTTTATGGGGATGGTAAAATAGCAGCATTTAAGCATTCTAGCCATATAGGTGTTGATCCTAGACTAAGAGGAGAGCCTGCACAGTATTTTTTATATAGAAATGAACAAGGTAGACTCAGAGCTAGGTTTTTAGGTATTTAT
>CANMLS010000077.1 GCA_947498785.1 uncultured Aquimarina sp.
TGACTATTTTTTCTTCTTTATCCACATCTTTATCGCTTACTCTTACCGCCACTAGTTACAAACTAGCGGTAGCGGGGATTATAAGATACTAACCTGATATATATGCAGGGTCTACATACTTCCAATCGTAAATATTGAAATCCTTTAAAAAGACTTTTTCTTTCTGCATTATTCTATCCTTTTTCTTTTTGTTTGTGTCATAATTTTGATAATCCTTTATCACTTTACTCAAGATCATATTATCATTATCAAAATTAAAAATAAATGTGTTTTCCTGACTAAACCCTTGGCTACCAGCACCACGATATAATTGTATTGTTGAAAAATGGAATGTTTTGTTTTCTAATTTTACATTAGAAAAAGAATACTCTGATTCATTTTCCCAATTATCACAATTGTTACAAGGGATTACTGAATCTGATTTTAAATATTCTATATACTTATTATTTATTTCAGTTCCTAAAAATATTTGAAGTCTATATTCTTCTTTTGCATTTCCACCTAAGCTATCATCTGTACTAATATCTATTATCCAAATGATATCTTCGATAGTATCGTTATTAATAAATCCCTTTAATTCTGTATTTATGTAGAAATCCTTATTGTCATAGAATCTTCTTTCTTTTTCTAAGTCAACTGTTTGTAACGAATCTGATATTTTTTTAGTTTTTATACTGGTTTCTATGCCTTTTATCTTATTGATATAATTTTCTTCTTCAGGAGTTAACTCCACTTTCGTATCCGGATTGGGATTATACCAAGACTTGGTCTTAAAATAAGTATTTAAATCCTCATTTTTAAACACATATCCTTTACGTGCAAAAACTTCATTTCTAATTAATCTAAGTTCTTTTAAAGATTTGGATTTTAGTTCTTGATCGGTTAGAGTTTCAAAATCACTTTTAGAAGTTTCTACTTGTGCATTGATGCGATCTTTACAAGATGTCATTAAAAACATACACAATAAAGTAAGGAATATTTTTTTCATTCTGAGTAATGCTTTTTTGGTGTGTAGTATCTTACTATTTTAGAGCCTTTGCTTTTTAGGTGATTTTTATCTCGGTCATATTCCCAAATAACGACTCCCTTAAAATGAATACCTTTATGCCACGAATACGATTGTTCACTAATTGATTCTATTGTTACCACCTTTTTTGTAGCAGGATCATAACTTTTTACAATACCTGTGTGCCCTTTCCAAGCAAATACGTCACCCGTCTGAGGATCACCATCATTCACTCTGAATTTTTCAGGGTGTTGTGCTGCATAATCTACAAAACCTCTTGAAGTAATATATTTTACATCCGTACTCCATTCTATTTTTTGTAAATATCTACATACTAACTCTGAGCAATCCATTTTTGCTTTTCCTGCTTCAGTTTGTTCCGTTCTTAGATGATCTTCAGAACCAGATTCTTGTTTGTAATTTACGATATAAGGAGTATTGGGATTTGCTCTTAGTTGAGCCTCTGTAATTGCCAAGCTTTCTGCCCACGATAGTCCTTCTTTAATCTTTAGATTCGTATCTGGTTTAGTACTATTGTCATCAGTGAGCAACTCACAATTGAATAATTTAAAGGCATAATAAGCGTCTATATAATGTGCTTTTCTTTTTGCCTTACTATCTGTATATTTATTAATTATTGAAGTTATTTTATCTACATTTTCATACCCTCCATCATTCGCTAATTTGTTTAATCCTTTATTAATCCAATAGCTCATCGCAGACATTACAGCATATTTAGGCTGTTCTAATAATTCTGGATTAGCGACTAAATCGCCTTGATTAGGGAATGCTTTTTGAAATTCTTTATTAATGTTCTCGTAATGATATCTACCAGTTAATTGTATTAATCCTCTACCAATAAAATTATAGCCATCTGCCATATTTTTATTCCCTAAATCATTACATCTTTTGGTTTTTCTTTCTTTTTTCGATAAACCAACACAAGTTACAATATCGGATTCTTTATCTACTTTTCTAAGACCATAAACCCTTTCAGCTATTGCTTTTGTATTTCCAACATATTTTTTAGCTTCATTTGGATTTCTGGTAAAATAGCCAAAAGTCTTAATCAAATTTTCAGCAGTATATGATTTTAAATCTTCAACTAATGTATTGAATCCAGTTTCTGATCCAAACTGCGCTATCAGATGCGCTTTCTTTTGGCATGTGTCTATCTTATATTCTTCCCTTATAAGGTTTAGTTCATCAACTAGTTGTTTAGCAAGTGTTTCGCTTTTAGCAGCAGCAGGAAACACCTCTTTGATTTGTTCATAAGTAAAGTCTGCTTGACATTGTGAGCAACTTCCTCCATTTCCGAACATCAATTTCTTTTGCTTACTAAACTCTGGTTCACTACCCAAGACAACAGCATTTTCTGTTTCTAATTTTTTATCCAAAGATAAATCATCGCTTACCTTAAGCATTAAAGCTTCTATACGGTTGCTGTTTGCCTTGTTTTCTTCTTCTGTCTTATTGGGGTTAGCAACATAGTATGCTCTTGGAAATTCTTGTCCTTTATACTCCAAATAATATTTGCGAACAGTACAGGGGTCTCCATAGTTTTTCCAACCTTGGGGTATAGTAAAGGGCGCTTCGCCTTTACCTTCTTCATCAATTTTTATCTTTATTATTTCTGATAATTTTCTGTCAGAACCCCATACAGATTCTCTTACCTTAAGCTCTAATTCTTCACCTACCAAGTTACGACTGGTTACTTTTATAGTCACAGTATCTCCATATTTTACAATACCTGTGTGTAATTTGTTTCCTGCTTCATAAATCTTAAGATTAACTATTTTTTCTTCTTTATCCACATGCAGATATCTTACTTTTTTATCGGGAGTAGGGATAAGTATGTATTGATTACCTGCTTCTGGGTCTTGCATAGTGCCTTCTACCTCAAAATCTAGTGTTTCTATTGTAAAAAAGAACTCTAATTTATTATTCTCTTTCCAATAGCCTGGGGTTTCCTCGGGTATCGTATACGCTTGGTTGATCACCCCGTTGCTTTCTTTTATCTCTATGGGTATGCCTGCATTTTTTCTAAAATCGTCTTTACCCTTTTGGCTTTCCCATACATTGAGCTGTAATTTTTCTCCTTGTAGGGCTTGTGTTTCTATATGTATGTATACGGTATGTTTAAAACCACTTTTGCTTATGCTGTTTCCGTTTTTATCTGCCCAATAGGCTCTGGTGATTTTGGATTTGATAGCTTTTAGTCTAGCGTTTATTCCTTTTGGTTTTTGGGTAAATGCTTCAATATTCCATTCGCCTTCTTTTTCTGATGTACCTGTATAGGTAAGCTCGTTTTGGTTTTCTATTGCCGTATGGGTATCTGGTTTTTGACCTATATTGTACCAACACCATTGGGGTTTTGGGTCTCCCAATGCTGCATCATAGGGTAGTCGATAATGGGCTGTAAAGGTGACCTTATGCCGTTCTTTTGCAGTCTCTTTTTCTTTGAGCACACAAATGGTATCTTTGTCTGTACTGATCCTTTTTATGTCATTAATACCTATGTTAAATGTTATCGATTTTTCGACATTCTCAAACGTAGCCTTTACCACCATCTCTTTGGTAGTGGTATTGTTTTGTGGTGGTATTGTTATTTGTGGGGCTCGTTTATCTCTTGTAAAAGGGATGGTATTACCGTCTAGTGTTACCTCCCAAACAATATGTTTCGAATTGAGGTCATTTTTTGGGAATTCTTTTTTTGCACTCACCGTTACTGTCTCGGTAGGCCGTATTTGTCTAATGGCTGTACGATCCTTACCATCAACGGCTAGTGCCAATCCTGTTATCTGTTGATAAACAATATCCAGTAGATTAAACCCTCCTCCTTTGCCTGTTATTTTATCAAACTTGGGGGTGTCATTATAAGCTTCTATGGCATAAGTTCCTGGGGTTCTATAAGGAAAAGTAAAGGTATCCCCATGATCTACAAAGGTATGGTGATGACTATAGGTGTTATTTCCTTTTTTTATATATACTCCCCAATTTACTGCTGCTTTTTCTTTGTCATCCAAAGTTTTTGGTTTATTAACTTTAAAAACTAATGTTTTTTGATGTACATTAATTCTATAGGTATCTCCTTTTGGACTAAGCGATATGGGGGTTAAAACATTAATATCTTCAATTGGTTTTTTTTGATTTTTTTTATCTTCAAATGTTCCTGATGCTAGTGCATGTATTTCTTCTTCTGTCAATAACCCATCTGTTAGCATCATTGCTAGTTCGGTAGGTATTTCTGCCATATCTGCTGCAGTAACCACTTGTGTTTGTCCGTGTGTGGTAAAGGTTATTTTACCAATTACTGCACCACTTAGACTGCAAGTACCTTCACTTTCTTCTAACAGGGCTTCGCCATTATTGGCTTGTGCTATTTTTATAGCTTGATAGCTTTTATCCCATTTGGTGATATTGGGGATACAAGGCTTGTATTGCCCAAATCCTAAGGGTTGTTTTAAACAACTACCAAAGGTATTTATTTTTTTTTGAAATGGTAAACCTATATCCTGAGTGGTCGCTAATAATTTTTCTGCACTTTCTTTGTCATTTATATAAACGTTTTTATGACTTATTACTTCTAGTAAGGCAGGCATTTTTTCTTTACTCTGATCGCACATACATTCTGCTCCATTACATACGGGATAAACACCTGATTTATCGGGTTTGCCAGAGGGCTCTGGCGCAGCTTCTTCCTCTTGTTGTTCTTGTTCCTCTTGTTGTTGTTCTTGTTCTTCCTCTACTGCTTCATTTTTGTCACTTGGGCTTACTGTGGTAGCAACTGTTTCTGTAGGGGGTGCTGTAGTTTCTTGTTCTGTATCGTCTTCTTTGGGAATATCCATAGGGATATTTACCACTTGTCCTAATTGTATATTCGCCCAGTTTTTGATGTCTGGATTGGCTTCTCTGACACGCTTGTCTAATGTGCCATAAGAAGCTCTAGAGTGATAAGTCTTGTATTTTTGGAGATATTTTAATACCAAATTGTTTCGGTTTTCTCGTTGACCATTTGTGTTTTTGGCTACCGTATGTTTTATTGGATCAGTCATACTTATGCTCTTTGTAAAGTTAGTATAATTTCTTTTTTATAGCTACCTATCGTCATCGTTTGTATAGATTTTGTTTGTTCTATCCAAGTCGTTTTATTATTGAGTAAGGTATCTTCTTCTATGGTTATTGCTAATGCATCTATATTAAAATCGTCGACTTTATTTATAAAATAATTTTCTAACAGGGTTGTTTCTGTTTCCTTTTTTTGCAAGCTTGCATGGGTTTTTAACTGCAAATGATCTCCTAATGTGGTCAATGTTTTTTCTGCTTTAAAAGGGAGTTTTGTGTTTTTTAGAACACCAGCACTTTTTATAATGGTATTGCTCTTTGTATAATACAAGAGACCATCATTTATAAAGGCTCGATAAAAACTCTCTATAAGGGGATCATTGCTTAATTGCTCTTCGAGGGTTTTTATATTATAATATTTTTGATCTAATTGTTCTATGAACTGAGTGATGGGTTGACCAATAAATTCTTTTTGTATTGTATCTTTGGTTTGCTCCCAAGATTTGATTAGGTTTTCGTGATTGTATAGTTTATTAATCTTGCCCTTGGGACTACACTGAAACTCTAATGCATGAAGCGGATCTGTAGCTTTTTGATAGAGTTCGTTTACTTTATGAAGTGCTTTTTGATTATTGATTTTAAAATTTGTTTTTTTCCACGCAAAAAGGTCTTCAGTATATGTTATGACAACATCATAGGTAAGTATGCTCTCCATAGGGTTTTCTGTACCAGTAACTTTGGTATGAAGAGACAGGGTATACCTCTCTGTTCCTGCAATAGGTGTTTTGCTAGGAGGATTGGTTATGGTGTCTTGGTTTTGTTTCACTTTTTTTAGATAGTTTTTTTAATACGTTGTTATTTTTCAATACAATACATCACATCAAATAGTAGAACTGTTGTTACTTATTTTGCCTAATTTTTTTTATCAATTTGAATAGTTTTTACTTATCTTCTTCTAAATAAAAATCTTCTTTTATTTTTGATTTTGCTGATACTCTTTTGGATATCGACAAATACCCTTCTTTAGTACAGGTAATAAATAAAGAAGAACCTTTATTTATCTTTACCAAATATTTACCTTCATTGTCTCCAATGATTTCATCTTTTACCTCTTTTTGATACTCATCTAATTTTATCCCGTTTTCTCCAGGAATAGAAGTTACAATAGTCAATTTTGAATTTTTAATAGGTTTTTCATTTTTCTTATCATAAACACCCCTATATACTGTTATGTTTTCAATATCTGAATAGTTTTCTTGATACGAAAAGAACTATACTCCTATATAAACCATTATGCCTAAGATGACTAGACCAGCTATCGTTGATACTACATTTTTATTCACCACCTTAGAATATTACTTTAATTAACAAATAAGAGAAAGTTATAACAGCATGAATCGCTATTAATAAATTTTTTTTCTTAAATAAATAGGCTAATACTAACCATCCAACAAATATGAATGAGAAAGATAGGTAGTGATTTTTGCTCTTATATAAAATCCCTAAATCTTCTTTTCCAAAAGGATAATTATTTCCATGAAATAATACTTCATAAATATCTATAACTATAATAAGCAAAAATATAGAGGTTACTATCAGGTATGATATGAGCATTTTTTTCTTCATTTTCAATATTTTACAGGGGTTTCTCTAACAGAAGAATAATCTACTTTTAGAAATATTTTATTATATCTTGTACCATATTCTTTTAAGGCAGAAAAGAAAGCTTCATCATTACCAACAAGGTCAATACAGCCTGCACTTCCAGGATCATCCCCTCCGTGAATTGTAAAACCTCCTCTAGTCACTCCGTCAACAACTACAGGATCAGGCTTTATCCATACTCTTCCATATCCCCAAGAATAATCTCCTCCCGGAAAAGTTCCTCTACCTACAGCGCCTTTTAATTCGTCAATAGCACCTCTGTTGGCAGTAAGTTGGACTGCATTAGGGTTGATGTGATATTCTCCTTCTGGTAATGGTCCTGTACTTACTATTTTTTGTCTTTCTACAGAGTAATCAAAACTTCCATTTTCACCCCGTCCAGATATAGCCTTATAAGTAAATCTTTTTATTTCGTTAGCTAACTTTACTCGAAACAGTAAAAATCGACCATCAAATTTTAAATATGCAGTAATTAATTGGCACACTATGCTCACCCTGTCAGAAGAGTTTTCTGTATAAGCATAAATAGTGATTTTGTTATTATCATAATTGTTTTCTGCTATTGTTATTTTTTTAACAACGGTGTTTCCTACTACTTTTCCTTTATTATTAAACTCTTGTATTTCACCATCATCAATTTGGTATGCCCATTTTATATTCTCAAGTTCTTTGCCGCCAGCTTTTGGTTTTCTAGAGAACTGTACTGCCTTAAAGGTGTAGGTTTTACCAACCTCTACAGTGTTATCGTTTCCACAGTTAGTACACTCTACTTTGGTGACCAATAAATCTTCTGTCTGCTCAGCTTCTGGAGCTACATAACTATCATAAATAACATCTTTTTTTGCAGAGTATTTAACACTTTTTGCAGCATTAAATATAATGTCACCATTATTAGCATTAATGGTCATCTTTTCTGCCGTTTTGGTGATCACCTTTCCCGTTTTTAGAATTGTTCCTCCCATTTTTAAAAAAGATTTGCTTTTTCTCCTGTATTACTTTTTACATGACCAGAACTATTGAGTTGGATATCTTCTTTAGATGAATTCTTAGAGATAACATCGGCATGTTCATCTAATATGATGGCAATAGATTCAAAATTCTCATTTGCTTGTTCTGTTATATTTTTTGCCAAAACACTCAGGTCTTCACCTGCGGTAATAGTAGTATCAGAACCTGCCCCCATAGTAATATCGTCTCCGCTATTAATCCCCATATTTTTGCCAGCACTGATTGTTAAATTTTCACTAGCTGTAATATCTATATTTTTAGAACTTATGCTAATGTTTTCTGGAGCACTAATTCGTATATTTTTATTGGCCGTATCAATAAGAATGATATTGCTGCTTTTATCGGTAATGGTGATGCTCTCACTATTATTAGTATCATTAAACGCTATGGTATGCCCACTTTTGGTAATGATG
>CANMLS010000078.1 GCA_947498785.1 uncultured Aquimarina sp.
AAGATGGATATAGAGGACTTATATTTTTTTAGTTATTAATTCCTTATAAGGAACCGATTCTTTTAAAATGAGAATAGGTCGCCGGGGAGCATCATAGGTCACAGGTTCGAGTCCTGTTCCCGCTACTAGACAGGACAAGCCAGTATTTATACTGGCTTTTTCCTTTTTTAAACTCCCTATATCTCTTATTATTGTTGCGTTTAGGGCGAATAAGAAATTGATTTCATTGGTTAGATATTGCCTGTTTTCTGGATTAATCGTTAAACCGTTATGGAAGCAACCCCATATGGGGGCAATTTTTTCATTGTATTTATGTTTTTAGTCAATAATTTTTATATCTATTGATGTTCTAGCTTGCCAACCAGTTTGATCAGTTACAGAATAGGCGCAGTGATAATCTCCAGCATCTATATCACTAGGTATCGTTATAGAGGTATTAATTTCATAGCTCGTCAAATTATCCTCTATAGAATAGTTTTCTATAAAAATTAATGGGTTTATTGCTTGTTTGATATCTTCTAAATCACATTCGGTTACCTGATCATCATGAGTATGATGGTCAAAGTTGTTGTGTATATTTATACTATAAGAAGCTAATTCCTTATTATCGGTAACCTTAGCTCTAAAATTATACGTTTCCCCTTTTGTAAGTAGCACACAGCCTTGAGGAAATCCTTCGTTGTAATTAACACTAATAGTAGGTTTTTCTTCATCTTTATCTATATTATCGTCACTTGAACATGAAGCTATTAGCAGTATGGATAAAATAAAGAAATAATATTTTGGTATATATCTCATTTTCTAAAGTTTAAACCGCAAAGCATTAATTGCTTTGCGGTATGATTTATTATTTTGTTTATATGTTTATGCCTTATACGTTTGCATACTATCTTCAGTACATAAAATCTAATATGTTTATTCCACAATACTAAATGGAATGGATAGTTTTACTGCCTCGTTTTCTCCCGATTCTTTTACATATATATTTAGCCAATAATTTCCAAGAGGAGAATCAGGATTAATTTCTAAAGGAAAATTAATATTTGGAATACTTTGATTTTCGTAGAGGTTTGTAGGCAATACTATTATTGTGTTATCCCATTCACCGATTGCTACATTTTGTCCTTCTCTCCATTCTTCGAACCATAGTTCGTATTTTACTTCGCTAACAGTATTGCTCCCTGCATCATATTTAAATTTAATATCTAGTGCATCACTTCCGATTTTTACTTCATTGTTAGTGCCTATTTCCGTTTCTGAAAACTTTTTAACGATTTTAAATTGCTTTGTAATAATACTTTCCGAATTATCTTCTTCAACTACTGTGATTTTTAAACTATAAGTTCCTTCTGCTGGTCTTACTTCTGGGAAAATTTCATTTTCTGGATCAAAATATATATGATAATGTATATGTGGATTCAATTGTCCTGCATAATAATCTTTAGTAACCAAATGACTAGATACTACCCACTTTTCCTCCCCATCATTGGGGTCACTTACATTTATTGGATTAATATCATAATAGATTTTTGTAACCTTGTTTTCTCCGGTATAGTCAAATTCAGTATGTAAGTCTACATTGTACTGAGGTACTTCGAAGGAGGTATTTCCTATTTCAATATTTTCAAACCTTTCTGGGTTCTTATCTGCGTTAGGGTCGATAGTATCGTCATCACTACTACAAGAGTGTAAAAAGAATCCTAGAAAAGCTATAATAGCTAAAAATTTAAAATTTGTTTTCATGTGTTTAATTATTAATGTTTACTATTTATTAAAGGGTATTGTTAAAGAGATTGATAAATTTCTTCCAGCTTCAGGAACATCTATTAGTCTGTAAAAACTGGTATGGTCGAAATATTTGGTGTTGAATACATTGTTCAGTTTCACACGCATTTCAACAGGCAGATTATTTTTAAATAAATCCATTTCTGTTAAAAGAGATATATTTAATACTTGATAACCACCCGTTTTTTCTTCTGGAGGTACAATTTCATTTTGTGCTGCCGTAATTCTATAGTCAGCAATAAATTGCGGTTTATCAAAAAAGAACATTTTTTTTAACTGATAATTGGCAGAAAATAGTCCTGATAATGGCGGTGAAAAAGGCAATGTGAAATGCTTTTTAGTCCCACTGGTTTGTCTGGAAAACACATATTCTGCAGACGCATCTAGTTGTAGATTTTTGAATAGAGTAGTTCTTGCTCTTATTTCTCCTCCAAACCTAAAAGCCTTGGCTTGTGTATATTCATAAATTTGTAAGGTTTCATAGTAATTTGATGTTGGATTTAAATAAATATAGTTTTCAAAAAAATTAACAAAAGGACTCATTCCAACTGAGACTTGTTTTGTTGTATGGTCTATATCAATATCCAATTGATATGATTCTTCAGGATCTAGGTTCAGATTTCCTTTTTCATAGCGGTACATATGATAATTCACTCCATCTGAAGCCAATTCATTGGCTAATGGCATTCTAAAACTTTTACCAATATTTAGTTTATAGGTCGTTTTTTTTCGAATGTAACTAAGCCCTGTGGAAGCACTGATATTTCCAAAATTTAAAGTTTTATTTTGGGCCCTTTGCAAATGCACATACGATGTAGAGCCATCACTATTATTTATAGTTGATGGAAACCAATCGTAATACGATTTGGTATCTACTAATCCGTAGTCATAACGTATCCCTGCCAAAAAATGTAAATCAGAACTAATCTCAAATTGATCGTAAACGAATGCTCCAATAGTAAAACGGTTATATTCTGGAATCAAAAATCCCCATCCACCAATATTATTATCTTGAAATTCTAGATTTATACCCACAACAAAGTCATGCTGCGTATTAGGTTTAAATTTATCTTTCACGTTTAGCGAATAGGTATTCTTATTAAATTCCCGCTCTTTACTATTTGAAGGTTTTGGCATATAGCCATGAGGAACAGGTTCTGAATGTTCTTCTCTATGATTATTTTGAAAACCTAAATCAAAATGCAAAGTATGCTTACCCGTAGTTACCAAAGTATTATTGGTAATTTTAAAATGATTTACTCTATGAAAAGGAAGGTCGATATCTCTATTAGAACTATCGTAATCGATACTGGAGGTTCTGACTTCTAAACCGTGAGCATTAGCAAAAAAACCGTTTTTAGCATTTACATTACTAAAAAAAGTTTCCGATGTTATATGATCTGAAACATAACCAATACTAAAGCTAGCATTGGCTTCTTTTCCAGCGGTATTCCTTAAATTGTAATTATGTAATTCAAAAATGTAATTCTCGTAATTAATTCTTTCCGTAGGTACTTTATAATCACCATAATCTCTATAAGTAAGGCGTCCTCGATAAAACCATTTTTCCTTTCTTGTCTCAATAGCTGCAGAAACGCCTAATAGATCATTATTAGTTTCTCCTAGAACATTTACTTCTCCATAGAGGGCGTTATGGAAAGGTATTTTATTAGGCTGAATATCTAGAACACCTGCAATAGCATCCGAACCATAAACTAAAGATGCTGGACCTTTTATAATTTGTATATTTTCAATACCATATTGGTCTATTTCTAGCCCATGGTCATTACCCCATTGTTGAGCTTCGTGTTTTATCCCATTTTGTACAACGGAAACTCTATTAAATCCCAAGCCTCTAATGACTGGTTTAGATTGCCCCGAACCAATATTGATTGTACTTACCCCAGGGATTTTACTCAAGGTCTGCATAAGACTGTTTTCTCTGTTTTTATCAAGGAACTCTTTAGAAACTGTATGTGAAACTATGGGCGTTTCCTTTACTATTCTTTGCTCTGATTTGCCAAGTACTTCAATTTCTTCAAGAGCCGTGGAAGATTCATTTAAGTAAACCAATAAAATTTCCATTCTTTGTTTCTTGATGACTGTAACTGTTTTGGACGAATAACCTATATGGGATATAATAAAGGTGCAAGAATCTTTAACCACATTGTTTATGGTAAATGCACCTGTTGCAGATGAAATGGAAAATATACCTTTACCAATAATATTGGCGCCTTCTATAGGTTGTAAGGTTTTGGCATTCATCACAGACCCTTTTATTTGAAAAGAATCTTGTGAAAACGCTATAGAGCATAGGTTAAAAAATAGCCATATGCTCAGTGTTTTATAAAACATAATGAGATACTGTAAAAAGTGAACATTTGTCCCAAAAAAAGGACCACGATAAAATTTATAAGTTACTGAAAATGAATAATATAGATCTATATTGGCTTTAGGCTAACGGGCGGCTGTATCAAGTTGACTAATGAACAGAATTAAAGAGTTGTATTAATTCTTTAGGGTGTTCTTAGATGCCAAATGAATAACTTAATAATATAAATATTAAGTTAATTGCTAATCGAAATCTTAAAAAATATAATGTATAGGGACGTTATAGTAAAAAAGGAGGGGGGCGGGAAAAAAACTCATTTTTAGCAATGGTATTTACTGCAATAAAACTGTAGTTTTTAGTGATCTCTCGCTGAACAATAAATTCAGTAGTTTCAATTATAAAACACTGTAAATCAGGATTTAATATTAGAGTTAAATTATACGCAGTGGTATAATCACAAATAACACAGTTTAAGTCATGATCGCTATCTTCTGTATGGACTAGAACATGAAGTCCTGCCATTTTCATCGTAAGGAAAAGAGCAAGAAAAAAAAGAGTTATGCTATTTTTAATATGACTTATTTTCATTATAGTTATAAAACTCTAAAAAGAGATACTCTGTATTAATGATGTTCTAGCTTGGAATGATTTTCTATTTAAAAGTGAGCCATATCTCCTAAAGAAAACATCTCTTGACTGTATCACTAATATTTTTTTGATAAGACGCCATACTTTATGATCTCTTTCAGTTGATCTAAAATTATTATTGCAACTTGATTGTATTAATCGTGTTTTGCAAATATATTATTATTTTACATTATTGCAACCCAATTGCATTAATTTGTTTTGCAAATGAATCACACTAAAGAAAAGAAATACCTCTAAAGAGAAACTGTTAATGGTATGTAATATTGAAATTAAAAAGCATTCATTGTACCTTTATGGTACTCGTTAGGCAAAACAACACACCCACTTTGTAAACTATGTGCCTTTAACGTACCATATTAGCTGCATTGTGGCTGTTGCACAACCTCAATTTCTATAACATCAAGTATTTTACACGTTGAGTTATTTTTTAAGCAATTGACTTTCAGTGCTAATTCTATTTTGAATATATTAAAACAGTCTGAGATTATCAAAAATAGTAGTTTAGTTGTGCAACGATTACCATTGTTAGGATTTCGTACTTTGAATTAGTTGAAATTAATGTTGTCTTTTTTGATGGAAAGAACAATTTTACCAGTTGCTATACCACTTTCAGCATAGTTATGAGCTTCTGTTACTTCTTCAAGATTGAATACTTTATTTACAAGAGGCTTTATAATTCCTTTGCTAATTAGTTCAGATATTTTATCTAAATCTTCTCCTAATGGAATTACCCAGTTGTACATATTTTTTGAATTAAACCCAAACTTTTCTTCTTGCGATGGGTTTTGATAAGCTTTAAACGTACTTTCTGTGGGTACATTAGAAATATAGATTCCATTTTCAGAAAGATTTTGTTCGCAAAGTTCAAAGCTTTTATTTCCTACAACATCAAAAATAATGTCAAATTTCATTTTCGATGCTGTAAAGTCTTCTTTATCATAATGCAAAATTGATGTTGGTTTAAGAGAACTAACAAAATCATTTTTTGTAGAGTGACAAACCGCAGTTGTTTCCAACTGAATTTGATTTGCAATTTGTATTGCGATACTACCCACACCTCCCGAAGCTCCGTTTATTAATAGCTTCTGTCCTTTTTTTGCTTTTACTTTTTTTATAAGTGCTTGGTAAGCGGTTAAACCTACCAACGGAATTGAGGCAGCCTCATCAAATGTTAAATTTTCTGGTATTATAGATAGTGTATCTTCTCTAGTTACAATATACTCGGCATATGCTCCAGTCTGTGCAAAACCTGATTGAGCAAATTCTGGATTAGCATCCATCATTCCATAAACTTTATCTCCAATTTTGAATTTATTAACATTTTCTCCTATAGCTATAACTTTACCAGCAATGTCTAAACCAGGTGTGATTGGGAAACTCTCACCTAAAATAGGTGATAAGTATCCAGCCCTTAAATATAAGTCGTGAGGGTTAATAGCTGCGGAATAGTTTTCTACTAATATTTGATTTTTGTTGATAGACGGAATTTTGGTATTAGTGCTTATTTTTAAGACTTCTGTATTACCGAATTCTTCAAGGATTATACTTTTCATAATAGATTACTTTAAATATGTTTTTAAATGATTTTTGAATTTTTCAAGATCGGCCTCTATGGTTGGATTATGGTAAATATCATAGGTGGCAAAGCTTGGTAGTTTCGACATTCCTATATATTTATTTGATAAGTGAAAGGGTAAAAAAACATCATCAATAGTACCATCTTTCAAGAGGTAACCATTTTTGTTATTAAAAGTACTTTTAGGAGCATTCCAAGTAGTAGATAACATATATCTTTTTTCCGTTAAAAGTCCCGCACTTCCGTATTCTATATTACTATCCATGTTTATAAATTGCAATAAACCATGATTGAATACAGAATCAATAAATTTCTTAAATGCCCCTGGAAGGTTAAACCAATAAACAGGAGTTTGATAAATTATGTTATCTGCCCAAAAAATGTCTTTTACAACTTGGTCTAAATCATATGTAACATCAATCTCAATGAGTTTGACATTGTGCTCTATGTTGATTAAGGTATTTTGAGCTTCAGAAACAAATGATTTGTTTAGCTCTCCTTTAGCGAAAGGAAATTTTTCGTGCCCATTAATTATCAATGTATTTTTCATGTTTTTGTTATTAAATGAATGTTCGTTTATTTTAAAAGTTAAATTTTTTTACATTTTGATTGCATCCCATGCAGCTAATTGAAGCAATTGCCTTGATTCATTGTCTAATTTGAAATGACCTATTTCTATATTTGATTTTAGCATTGCATAGAGAGGTGAAAAAGCTATGTATATAAAACTAGCAACATCTAATTTTTTTATTATTTTTTCATTCGAACCCAAAATAAGAAACTCGTTTATCACTTCATGATAAGGCTTAATTTCTTTAGTATTATTGTAATCTACAATACACGAATTCATCATTCTCGTTGTAAAAATGAATCTTTTATAATTATTAGAACAATATGTGTAGGCAGCGTTCCATAATGCTAAAAATCTATCTTTAGTAATCATGTCTTCTTTTAAAGATATTGATATAGTAGTAAAATAATCTTCAATAATTTCATCATTTATAGCTTGAAACATATCACGCATGTTTTCAAAATAAACATAAATACTAGATGCAGATACATTTGAAATTTTTGATACTTTACCAGCAGAAACTCCCTCAACGCCAAGCTCAAATGTTAAATCAACACATGCTTGTTTAATTCTAGAAATCTTTTTATCATCCTTTATTCTCACACGACAAAGATAAACGAATATTCATTCTTTTAAAAAACTTTTGAAAATAATTTTTGAAACGATAAATAGAATGCCTTGCAATTTCTACGTTTATTTTATAAAAAAGCGTTTCTTATAAGGTACTGTTTTGATAATAAGTTAATTGTGATAGAT
>CANMLS010000079.1 GCA_947498785.1 uncultured Aquimarina sp.
ATTTTGTGACTAGATGTCACAAAATAGTAATAATTAACGAGGCAAGCCTCCAGGTATTAAACCTGAAAGCGAATAAACTAGCATTATTTATATGTATATTCGCTGCAATTCATTTTCCAACTTTCCTCCATAACACTATTTATGATTGACTCATTATTTTTTTTTCTTTATCCACATGCAGATATCCTACTTGTTTATTGGGAGTAGGGATAAGTATGTATTGATTATCTGCTTCTGAGTCTTGCATAGTGCCTTCTACCTCAAAATCTAGTGTTTCTATTGTAAAAAAGAACTCTAATTTATTATTTTATTAGGCGTACCCGCCACTAGTTACAAACTAGCGGTAGCCATACTAGGACGAGCTTGAGCTTAATATTGAATTAATCAAACCAATCTCTTATCATATATGTAGGAGTATCAGGATGATTATACTGAATGTTTAAATCCTCGTTTGTAATACCGTAATCTGACATTACTTTTTCGAAATCTCCTTTTTCTAATAATGTTTTTCCTTCATAAGCAGAAACTCTAACAGAATATGCATAACAGAGTAAATCTCCATCAATACTGTAAAATGCAGAAAAATTTGGACAAGCTCCACATTTACCTTCCCCATCAACACTAAACAAATTCCTTTTTTTTCCTCTAATCATTTTAACCATCAAGTTTGAAGATATTTCATTCTTGCCCCAAACATCATCTCCTTTTGAATCAATGTGTTCTACTACGAAAGGTATTAAGATTTTTATTTCTTCACCTTTTATTAATATTTTTGATTCTTTATGTGTTAAATATTCAGATATCTTATAGCTTTCTTTTGACTTTTTTGTAGCTGGTATTTCTCCAAGAGCAATACATTGTTCTTCCGTGTAGCATTCAATACATGGCTGATTAAACAACTTAAAGTTATTGGTGTTTAAAGAATCAACTACAAACTTAGGTAAATCAGTATAGTGGTTAGGAGTACTACTTTTATGTGTATATTTTACTTCGAATATTTCTTTTTTCTTATCGTAAACGAAAAAATCATAATAATCGAGTTCAGTAATATAAATCCTGAATCCATTATCTAAATATTCTCCTTTTAAAATTTCTTTAACCCCATCCTCATTTTTTTCAGTTATCTCAAGGAGATTATTTTTATTCCACTTAAGTTTTCTTGTTGCTCCATCACAAGGTTTGAAAACTAAGTAATCATTTGCTTTTCTTTGCACTTCAACAAATGTTTTAAACTTGTATTCTACTTGAATATTTTTATTGCCACTTGCAATTAGTGATGATTCTTTACTAGTATTTTTACAACTAATAAAAAATAATACTGAAAATAGAACGAACAGTTTTTTCATGATTTCTTAATTTTTTCTGATTTGACTTACAACATATTTATGATTTGGATTATGCTTTGCAGTACCTCTTAAAGAGTAATCATCGCCAAGATATAATTTGTTAGTAGGATGAATACCTTTATCACCATAATTAGTTCCTACTTCATAAAAACTAAAGAATTTTTTTCCATGATCACACCCTCTACCGATAATTACAAAAAAATGATCCGTAGTTTTATCATTTTCAAGATTTCCAAACCAATAATGCAATCCTACCAATACTGGATTTCCTTTTTCTAATTCTGAATCAATGTAATCAACACCTTTTTTGGCATCTATTGTTATTGATACAGTTTCTTTTGCAGAATTTTCTTTTGCAGTTACTATCATACCCTCTTTATAACCAGCTAATGCTCTCAGTCCTGATTCAACAAGTATTTTTTGACTTGTTCTCCAGCAACCCTTTTTATTACCTTTTTCGTCTTTATTAAATTGACTCATCCAAGGGACTTTATTAGATAAATCAATATTCTCTTTACCACAACTAGAATCGTTAATAATATTATTACAACAATTGTAGCCAAGTTCTTTGACTGTTCCCCAAGGTATTTTTAGGGTAGTTATACCATTTAATTCTTCTTTATAGTATTGGGTATATTCAGCTAATATTTCAAATAAATTTTCTTCCCTTTGTCCGTGACCAGAACCAGGTAAACTTGCCCACTCCTTTCTACATTTTTGAATAGCTTCTGTAATGTCTCCTTGCTTAATTAAGTCTAAAGATTTTTTTTTACCCGCTAATAAATAAAGACAATATTTATCTTGACTTTCGGGTGAAAAATCTGATAATCCTTGTTTTTTTCTCCAATTGACAAAAGCTGAATCATTCCAATTAGTTTGCGTAATTTGATATGCTCCTGCGGCAGTTGACTTTAGGGTAGACGATAATTTTATTAAAACATTTGGATGATCGCTAAAGTCTTTACCATGATCGTTAAAATGAGTACCCCCAACAATTCTCTCGTACCCTTTTTCATCTTTAGTTCCTTCACCTATTCGAAGCATTCTCATAAATGCTCTAACTCTGGCTTCTTCTTTACACAAACCTGCTTCACTCCCCTCACCATATACAAGTTTCTTTAGCTTAACAAACTCTGGTTCACTACCCAAGACAACAGCATTTTCTGTTTCTAATTTTTTATCCAAAGATAAATCATCGCTTACCTTTAGCATTAAAGCTTCTATACGGTTGCTGTTTGCCTTGTTTTCTTCTTCTGTTTTATTGGGGTTAGCAACATAATAAGCTCTTGGAAATTCTACTTCACTTTCTGTTTCTTTTAAATAAAATAGTTGCATTGCTTTACAATCTTGGTAATCTTCCCAATTAGTTGGTATGGTAAAGGGTGTTTCTCCTTTACCTTCTTGATCAATTTTTATCTTTATAGTTTCAGAAAATTTTACATCGTCTTCTGTAGTATCAGTAGGCCTCCATACTAGAAACTGCAACTATAAACCACGACCTATTTCATCTAGTACATTAGAGTTTATTCCTATAACTTTATTATTAATATTACTCATGTAATCATAAACTTTCTCTCTGATGGGTATCGGTAAATTAAAAAAGGATTTATCAATTTCTGTCTCTCTTTCATCGTCTAAACTAGCCCCTATATGTTTTATAGTTATTATTGCGTTCTTATACCTAATAACTAAATTCAACCTATCATACCCATCCCTAGAATCAGTTGAATACACATAAATCATGTCAACTAAACCATCGCCATCTATGTCGTCAATATTAATATAATCTTCTAAAAAATAAATTCTATCTTCTGTCTCTTGAATCGATTCCTTAAAATTCCAGATCAATTCTGACCCAACATCATCACCATCTATTAAATACACATAAAGTGATGTTTTATCTTCTTTTTGCGTAAAAATCAAATATTTATCTTTTAATTTTTTATCGTTTATATGATACCCTAAAAAATACTCTTCGCCTTGGATATTAATATTATCAAGTTCTCCATTTGAATGAAAGTTAAAATATTCTTCATTACTAATTAACGATGTCTTGTTTTGTGTTATTGACTCTTTATTTTCTATTATAGTACCTTTTTTCACTGAATCTTTAATGACATCAATACTTTCATTAGAAGAAATATTAGTCTGCCTGATTTCTTTACAACTTAGAAATAATCCTAAAAAGGTTATAAAAAATAACTTAACTTGTTTTATTCGCACTATTCTTGTCTTTTTCATTAACATAAATCCCTAGTTTAAAATTAGCATCGGAGCTATTATCATATATATCCTCAGATGTTAAATAATCATCTTTTGTAATGTTATAATCTATTGGCACATAGTAACCATTAAGAAATTTAGTCTTTGTTTTTTTACCAAAACTATCACACTTTATTGTATCCTTTTGATTACCTCCTAGTAAAATTACTTCATTATTTGTTGTTTTTCCAAAAACAAAACCAATATGCCCATGTTTATCATCTTTATATTTAGTGTAAACTGCTAATGCACCAAAAATAGGCTCTTCAATCTTTTTATACACTTCACCTTCTTGAGCTATAAATCTAAATTCTTGTGAATTTGACCTTTTCCACGCAACAGGATGCACATCATGACCTGACTGTTTAATACACCATGATAAATAGGAAGCACACCATTGTCCAGTTTCATCATTAGCTGGAGAGGCACTACTCCCTGCAAATTTCAAATATTTATACCCCATAGATAACATTGGCTCAATCTCTTCCTTACAACCTGCGGCTATTTGAGCCTCTTCAATAGCTATTTTCATCCACGGCGCTCTATTATTAAGCTCGATCTTTTCATTATTATTTATACAATTTAAAAACCCAAACTCTGACTTTATTTGATTTAAAGACTTATGCCTTTTCTCCCAGCCATTTGGATGATCTCTAAACGTATCCTTTTGCAAATAACCATGAATCATTTTACATTGTAACCAAAAATATCGAATCGATTTATGATTGAATTTTGACAATTCCGATAAGTTTTCACCTAGAACATTACTAAATCTTGACAGACGTTGTTTTCTTAAATGATCATACTTTGAATTTTCACCTTTCCAAGCTACTGACCAAGTGGGCACTCTCTTCTGCTTAAAATACCAAACACTTGAATCAATAGTATAATACAAACTAATAGATAATAAATCAGGATTATCAATAATGTTTGGATTATTAATATGAGAAGCATTAGCATATTTTTTATAAATGCCTGGTGAAGAATCACTACCAGTCAACTGTATTATACCACGACCTTTATATTTCCATCCACTAGAAGCAAACCTACTAGGCATTTCATAATTTTGCTGAAAATTTGTTTCTGCTGCAGACTGAGCCAAAAATGAAATTTTTTGAATACAAGTTGTAATACCATGTCTTTTAAAAGCATCATTAAGTTCCTCAGTAAAAGATTCAAAACTCTTATTGTCAATGTTACAAGGATAATGTACTCCTTTAACAGTCATTCCATTCCAAAGACTATTCTTTCCCGATATTCTCTTTACTACTTTTTTAATAAGCTTTACCGTTAAATCCCTATTACAATAACACTCTCCATTTTCAGATACAAGTTTCTTTAGCTTAACAAACTCTGGTTCACTCCCCAAGACAACAGCATTTTCTGTTTCTAATTTTTTATCCAAAGATAAATCATCGCTTACCTTTAGCATTAAAGCTTCTATACGGTTGCTGTTTGCTTTGTTTTCTTCTTCTGTCTTATTGGGGTTAGCAACATAATAAGCTCTTGGAAATTCTTGTCCTTTATACTCCAAATAATATTTACGAACAGTACAGGGGTCTCCATAGTCTTTCCAACCTTTAGGTATAGTAAAGGGCGCTTCGCCTTTACCTTCTTCATCAATTTTTATCTTTATTATTTCTGATAATTTTCTGTCAGAACCCCATACAGATTCTCTTACCTTAAGCTCTAATTCTTCACCTACCAAGTTACGACTGGTTACTTTTATAGTCACAGTATCTCCATATTTTACAATACCTGTGTGTAATTTGTTTCCTGCTTCATAAATCTTAAGATTGACTATTTTTTCTTCTTTATCCACACCTTTATCGCTTACTCTTACCGCCACTAGTTACAAACTAGCGGTAGCCATACTAGGACGAGCTGGAACGTATGTTTTCTTACTCATAACGCCACTAGTAAAAACTAGCGGTAACACATACTAGGAACAGCGAGGGCTATTAACCGTTCAATGATTTCTTTAAATTCTTGTAACTCTAAGGCCCCCAATAATCTGCATTGATCATAATCCCATCAGTAGGAATCTCAAAGATTTTTCCTGTTTCTTTATCGGCTCTATACACTTTGTATATCTCTGTTATAATTTCTTCTTCGTCCCCATCTTCATCCCATGATTTGGCAAAAGCAACTAATTCCTTATCGATTTTACCCTTGTATTTGATACCATCAATATAGTATTGTGAACCTTTTGGTATGTTAGAATGATTTATTTCTAAATAGTCAATTATTGTTTTATTATTAATTAAAACTATGTATTTCTCTATTGAATTAGAGTCTTCTACCGTTCTTAATATGTAAGTTGAATTTAATGTTCCATCATTATTAATATCACCTATTGAATGCCAACCTCTATCAGAGTTGTCTTTAAATTCATCAATTTCATTTAGCCATTTGTTATAGGTTTTACCAATAGCAGTTTTTTGTTTAACTGTATCCTTTGCTTGTTGGTGATCGGTAGACGTAGTTTCTTCTTTGGTCTTGGGAACTACAACTTTAGACACCGTTTTATCAGAAGCATTTTTACAGGCAACTAATAAAATTAGTAGTACAATATTTAAAAATGTATTTTTCATAATCTCTTTTTTACTTACCATTGTGAACTTGGTGTATAGCCATCTTGTTTACTCATCGTATCGCCTTCTTCTTCGTTATCGATATAGTCTTTCAATAACTTCATAGGTTCTTTTTCTTTGCCTTCGACTATATCATACATAAACAAATGAAGATGTGCCGTATTACGATGTTGTACCGCATTACCTGTCATACCAACATAGCCTACAATATCGCCTTTTTTGAAATATTTTAAATCTCCATTTTGTGGATCATAACTTTTTTTAGCTATATCTAAATCCACTACCAACTTATCAATAGTGAGAGTATTGGCTGTAGGGTTATAGGTTACTTCATAACCTTTACCACTTGCATTCTTACCATTTTTATCTTTAAAATGAATAGTTCTGGTGTTTAGGCATGATTCATAAGTGTGATATTCATCTGGATAATATGCTCCATCTTTTCTAGAACCTCCTAAACAAAACTTATTCTCCTTAAAATGAATCATATGACAGTAGCCAACGATATAAGTCTTGTTTTTAAATTTAACCGTGAAATTAAGATTAAAGCCCCCTGCCTTTTTCTGATATTCATGTCTAGAAATGCTTATTGAATCCTGACAGGCATAAATCGGTGTACCAATTGGTGCATAAATATCTAATCCATGATGTTTTCTAGTGTTTCCAGAACTTGTTTTTCTTCTTTTAATTGCCCTACTACGGTCGGTATCCCATCCTTTATGTTCACTATGTATTCCTGTCTGATATGGATAATGTCCCCTAACTTGCGGATTAATAATTGGATCATGCCAATCCCAATGATCAGGATTATACTTAGGCGCACTAATAAGCTTCATATTCTCCACAAAACTTGGTTCACTACCCAAAATCACCGCATTATCTGCTTCTAATTGCTCATCGAGTTCTAGGGTGGTAGATACTTTGAGCATTAGGGCACGTACTCGTGGTTTGCTTTCTACCTCACTCTCTTCTTTGCCTTTGGATTTTATATAAAAACTACGAGGAAACT
>CANMLS010000080.1 GCA_947498785.1 uncultured Aquimarina sp.
GCCGTAGCGGAGAGGAGCAGCCGACACACAAAAAGGAGTGTAACGGTTTTGTGTGCCAGACGATTTTTATGTGTTCCTTTAAAAAACAATAGCAATTTCAAAATAAAAATCGGCTAGGCTGCGACCAAGCGGCGGAGCCAATGAAGTAGCGGTTTTGCTTAATTTAATATTTAGCGTTAGCGTTCATTATTGTTTTTAAGCAAAAAAGTAGCTGCGGGTGATAGAGGAACAGAACAAGGCTATTTGTTTGTAGCGTAAACTGACGACCGAAGGTGAGGAAGTTGGAGCGGTATGGAACAAGTGCTTTTTCTGCACTTGTGGAATAACAAAAAATAGCTTGTGGCGTGACGAAGGAACACCTTATTGCAGCTTATGGGCAAAGCATTTTTGATGCGCCCATAATAACTTGCCGACCGTAGGGAGACAACTTATTTTTTAGGGTATTTTGTCTTTTTGGATATAATTGGATACAAATTGGGTATATCCAAAAAAACACGATCATCTTTAGATAACCGTGCTTTATTCTGGATTCTCAAAATATTAGTTTTACATCAACTTTGATGCTGCTTTTATTAGTTTTGATATACCTTCGAGTTCGTCATATGGATAACTGGCAATTAATATTTTAGAGAGCCAATATACATTGTCTTTAAAACTTCTATCATATTCAATTTTATCGTCTAATTGACTTAATAAATATAAGTTATCCAATAAAGTTTGTTGCATAAAACCAAGCTCGCAAGGATCAGTTATTGGGATTTTAATATAGGTTTCTTTTGTGGTCGGATCTGTATGCACTGTTTTGGCATACTTTGCTGTTAATTCTTGTAAATTCATATTTGATACTTTATTAAGGATTAAAAAATACCCACCTTAGTTATCCTTCTGTAGTATCAAGTACAGCGTAAGAGTTTCCATTGCTTACGAACATAGCGGGATTTGACTGTAAAAATACACTTTGTTATGATTTTGATACTTTTTAAGGAATAATTTATGTGTTGATTTTACGGACTTCTATTATTGATTTTCATAGTATAGTTTTTATGATACTGGATGATACTTATTAATGTTTTCTTGTAAACCTTCTAAATCATTGATTAAATAATTTTCTGTAGAACTTACATATCTATGTCCTGCAAAATATTGTACTTCACGAAGGTTGTATATTTTTAACCAACTGGTAATTACAGAAGCTCTGATTTGTTTTACACTTTCAACTTGCTTGTTTTGTCTGCGTAGTTCTTTTACCAATTTTTGTATTACATTCTGTAGCTTTAAACTACTGCCTTGGGTTACAAAAAATAAATCGGTTTGCTTATTGGTTTCATTTAAAATTGCCTGCCTCACCTGCAAGGTGTATTCCATAAAATCAAGGATTTGGTGAGATTCTAACGGTAAAGCTCTTTCATTACTTCTACGACTACCTTTTATAAAGATTTTTCCTTCTCTTAGCTTGACATCTTTTATAGTTAGGTTTTGTATTTCGTTTGTGGTTAAACCTTGATATACAAGCAGACTTACGATGATTTCATTACGCTTTTGGGATGGACTTTGATTTGATAATTCTTTGTAATCGTAATATATTTTTTCAAGTTTTTGTTTGCTTAAAATATTGTGTAATACCTTTCGCTTAATACCTTTTATCTGAACATTTAGTACTGGATTTTCTGCTACAAAACCTAATTCCTCTAAATAGTTGTAATACCGTTTTAAACTAGCTAAAACAGTTGCAATCGTGATTTGTTTGACCTTTCCTTTTTTGCTTTGTATGTAATGTGTAATATCATTATAACTGACCACTTCTTCTGCAAGGTTTTCTTTAGCTAACCATTTTTTAAACAGTTCAATATCTTTTAGGTAGCGTTCACTACTTTTGATACTATATCCTTTTTGAAGTAAGTATTTGATAAATTCAGGTTGGTCTTTTTCGTTTTGCAACCGTTGTAAAATTTCCAGTTCTGCATCATTGGTTACTTTCTTCTTACGGGTTCGACTGTCTTTAGTTTTACCGAGTTTAATTGCCATTATCTTGATGGATTAGGTGAGTATATACTTGTGTTGATTCTAAAGAGGTATGTCCTAAAAACCTACTGATATTTTCTAATGGCATTCCGTTTGCTAGAAGATGAGTAGCGATACTATGCCGTAATACGTGCAAGCGTACATTTTTTTCTTGTAAAATGATATCCTCGGTTCTTTGTTGTAATATTTTTAATCGTATGGCAATAGATTGTGCAGTAAGTTGTTTGCCACGTTCATTGATGAAAAAAGCACTTTCTCTTTTGTCTCTGATTAATATGGGTCTACCATCATATACATACTCTTGTAAATACTTTAGGTTGGCTTTATTGATAGGTACAAATCTTTCTTTATTGGCTTTTCCTTTTCTGACGTGTAATAGCTGCCGATCAAAATTAATATCATCTACTCGTAAATGATACCCTTCATTTCTGCGTAATCCACAACCGTAAAAAATGGTTAGTATAGCACAGTCACGCAGCGCAATCGCTTCAAAAAAGTATTGAGGTTTGGCATGTCTTACATTTTTTGGATATGCTCGTGTCGCTTTGTAAAGTTGTTCTATTTCTTGTATGGTTAGGGTTTCTATTTCCCCTGTATCATCTTCCTCCCAATCGATATTTAATATAGGTAATACCATACGACCACTTTGGCGCAGATAATCGGTAAATTTATAGAGTGCCTGTAAATGTTTATTTAAACTACCGTTGCTTAATGCTCCCCCTTTTCGGTCATTACTACGTTGTTTTACGTTATTGTAATGTTCTTTGATAATTTGATTGTCTAATTGACTGATGTTATTAATATTATTCTGCTCAAGATGATAGAGTAATTCTCTTATATGATTAGGTAAGTTATATACCGTAGATTCTGCATAGCCTAAAATATCAAGCCATTCTCTAAAACTCTTTTCGATATACTGGAAGCTTTCGTTTTTAAGTAGTAGTTTTCTCATTGCACTTCTCCATTTTTAAGATTTGTTGCGATTTAGATTTAAGTAATTGATTTACTGTATAATATTTCGCAAAAAGAGTACTTGCGATTTATTTGCGCTTTGCGACTTGGCAATGCCAAGAGATAATTTACTTACTGTTGTTTTTAGGTTTCTTGATATTCTGCAAAGCCTTGTCTAATGCAGTTTGTATATCTTTCTGCAAGGTTTCGTAATCTTTGGATATAACCAGTTCAAAAGTGTAACTTCTTGTCTTTTTATTGGTATTTCGTTTGATGTAACCTAATAGTTGTAATTGCTTGTGGTAGTTACGTAACGTACTTTCTTTAATGCGTAATTGTGTTCTTATCTCTAGCCCTGTAAAGTCTTTCTTTTTCTTGGTTTTTAGATAGATTTTAAGCACTTCCAAATAATTTCTACAGCTTCCTGTGAGTTCATCGCTTTTACGCAATAACACTTCTTTTAGTAAATAATTTGCATTTGATATATCTTCAATAGTTACCTCTATAAATTCTTCTCCTGTTTGGCTGTCGAACTTCGACTCTCGTTGATATTGATAGTAAAAGGTAATCGCTTCTATAAACTGTAAATAGTGATTGTTGGTTCTTCGTGGTTTAAATACCGCCGATGGCAGACATAAGTATTCTGCAAAAGGATTTCGTACAGTTATTGGTTTTAAAATACGTTGTGTATTCTGTAAAAACTCCTGTATCTCTTTTTGCTCGTAAGTATTGATCTCGCCAGCAGATAATTGTCTTTGGTATTGCATTATTTTTTCATCCTGTATGGTGCTTTCATCGAGATATATTAAAAAACTACGATTGGCATTATCCTCGTAAATATGTTCTTTGGTCGTACAACCTGCAACACATACTGGACCTTCTACAACAAGGTATTTGGTTTGAGTTTCTCCTTTATGATTTTTACTGGCAATGGTTTTTACAATACGTTTTTTAGTTTGTAATTCTCGTAATGGATAGAGTGCATTTTCTGCTCCGTCTAAATCTTCAATTAATATGACTTTATTTTTAAGCTCTTGTTTACCGAAGTAGTAAAAGGCATTTTCTGATAAGGTTGTAATACTTACCCGTTCTTCTTCTGGAATGAGTTCGCCTACTTTTTCTTGTAAATGCGTTTTTCCTGTTCCACTACTACCGAGACTTACAACGTGTAGGGGTTGTTCTCTTTTACGACTTGTAAAGATTAAATACATTAACAATCGGTTGATTTCTTCTCCGATCACACCACTTTTACCAATCAATTTGTTTGTCTTTGACAATAAATCTTTGGATTTCAAGAAGGTTTTGGCTTCTTCGATTTCTGCTAAATTGAGTTTCTTAAACTTTGGTTTTAGGTTTTCTTCCTTCTTCTTTATCTCTTCTAAACGATATTTTTCCAGTTCTTCCGTTAATTCTGCAAAAGAACCTGCCAAGATACTTGTACCGATTTCTAGTTTCTCGGCACATTTACGGATAAACTTCTCTAATTGTGTATCGTTGTATAAATCCAGATTATGACGTACAGGTGGTCTACTACTTTCCTGCAACTGTACTTTTAAAGTACTTCGCATCCTGTCCAGACCTTCTAATTTGATACCACCTAATACTGTTAATTGTAGTAAATCGTTCTCGTAGATTAACTGGTCTGTGCTGTCGGTTTGAAGTTTCATAAAAAAGTTTTTTAAGACGTTTACGTAGCAAATGTAATCTTTTCGTCTTTTCTAAACAAGACTTTATCCTTTTGTTTAAGACGTATTAATCTCGTATTTTTGCATAAAACCACTAAAAAATGGTAATTTTAAAGACGTAAGCGTATGACTTTAGGCGAACATATTTTATATTTAAGAAAGAAAGCCAGCCTTTCTCAAAGTGCTTTGGGGAAGAAAATTGGCACTTCTGGTGATATTATCGGACGGTACGAGCGTAATGTAATGACCCCATCCATTGATGTGATCATTAAACTGGCGGATCACTTAAATGTAAGTATTGATTATATGGTAGGAAAAACGACCTTAGAGTTTGATAAAAAAGTATTGAAACGGGTAGAGGAAGTCTCTAAATTGGATAATGAAGAAAAAGACAAGATTTTTATGGTCATCGATGCACTAATACGTGATTTTAAAGCTAAAAAAGCATATACCTCATAGATTATGAACGCACAAGAATTTCAAAACGATAAGCTACATATCATTAATTGGATTACCCAATTACAGGATTATAGCCTAATTGAAAAGATAAAATCGTTAATGCCAACTACAGATATTTCTGATGAGCAAAAGGCTGCTATTGATAAAGCCTTGGATTCTGTAGAAAAAAATGGCACATTAGATCATAGTGATGTAATGGCAGAGACTAGAAAACGATACCCGCACCTTTTCAAATAGACAATAAATGCTGCACATACAATGGTCTTTGGATGCCAAAGAAGATTACTGGGACAATATAGAGTATCTTGAAAAAGAATGGACAATAACTGATGCTATCAATTTTACCAGTAAAGTAGATACTTTACTCAAACAACTACAAACCGATACGGTAACTTTTAAACCCACGAACTATAAAAACACTTATCAAGTACCTGTAGTAAAACAAATCACTTTGTTTTATAAAATAGAACACGACCAGATCATATTGTTACGCTTCTGGAACAATTATAAAGATCCACAGAATTTATCACTATAAATACAAAACAGCCACTCGTTAAAGTGGCTGTTTTTGGTTTTACATTATTTATTTTGCTAAGGTATAATAGTAATTCAAATCTTTAAAAATCAAAAATTTTATTCCATCATATTCGTTTTTAACTGAAAAGGATTGAAAAAGCAATCTATTTTTATAGTCACTATTTTCTTTGCCAAATTTTAGATTATCATTATTTGGCAGAAAATTATCTAGTTCTAGATATTTCCCATTAAAATTCCATTTATCACTATTCGAAAAAATAACCTTATTTTTCTTAATGTCATAAATTATTCTTTTATATTTTCCATTACTTAATAATTTCAACGTATCAGAAGTATTTTCAAAATTATGCGCAACATAATTTCCTATTAAATCCGATTCATTAATTTCTGTATTGCAAGAGTTAAGAACTATAATGGTAAATAGTAATATTAAGACCTTATTCATTTATTATATTTTTATTATCGCCCGGACTTTAGCCTATTGTGTCTATGCCAATTCAAATTTAACCTAGCAGAAGCCTTAGATTCTACCCACATATAAGTTTGATATGTAGTACTTTCTCTATTGTATTTATTACACATCAGACATTTTTGATAATGATTTGAAGTTGGTTCAACACGTGGAATATTGTTTAAAGGCAAATGATAGTATAAAGAAGTTTTTGATTTAGAATCATGAGCTAAGACAAGAATATCGTCCGAACTAATAGGATATATACTCACGGATGCAGAGCCCACCATTTGTTCAGTCATATTAAAACCTGCGCTTGCCAATCCTGTTAATCCAAAATCTGCACCAACACCTATTTTTTCATTTCCTCCTCGACTAAAAAATTGTGATCTTGCCTCATTTACAACATATGACCTAGATAAATCTTCATTCATAGAGTGTGCTCCATAAAATAAACTATTTTCTGGACCTGAACCAGATTTGAACTCATTGTAAATATTCATAAAATCTACACCAGATCCTCTTCGTTCAAAACCATTCAAAACAGAAGATGTTGATATAGTAGTAACTCCTCCACCTGCATTCCAATTTACAACATCAGTAGACCCTGTGTTATTATGATAAAAATCAAGTCCATTTTCTCTTCCCAAATCACTTACCCAAGTCCAAGATCCATCATCATTTTGAACATATTCATCAAATCCTCCATCGGGATCAACTTTATTTACCCAATTATTCCCCATAGAAAGATATGGGCTTGCATATTGTCCCGCTGGATCAGTAGTTAACCAACGATTGATCCGTGGATCATACAATCTAAGTTCGAAGGCAGGTTTCCCAGTTTCTGGGTCAACCTCTTGACCTTGATATCCGTACCTATAATCTCCTTGCAAATTCCTGTTAGGCATCGCCATCCCGCC
>CANMLS010000081.1 GCA_947498785.1 uncultured Aquimarina sp.
ATTTTGTGACATCTAATCACAAAATAGTAATAATTAACGAGGCAAGCCTCGAGGTATTATACCTGAAAGCGAATAAATCAGTTGGACTTATTACAGCTGCTGCAAGTGGACTAAAAAGTCACGAAGAGCTTAAATTAATAAGGAATACTATTGAAACTATTTTTATTGACGACACCACTTTATTAATACAAAGAATTAAAGGCAAAATAGATCAGGAAGAGAACATTTTGGATAAAAAAACAAAAACCGAAATATAAAATTTTGTAATTTCATTTCATGAGTTAATAGGAAACACAAATTCTTAACTTAATACCAATCAGAATATTCTTATCTTTAAAAAACTTAACATGATACGACCCTATACTCTATCAGATAATGAAGAATTAATATCGATTTTTAAGTTTAATACACCTGAATATTTTGATCCTAAAGAAGTAGATGATTTTAAAAAATACCTCCATCAATATGGACATACCTATCTAACCATAGAATATGAAAATAAGATCGTTGGAGGAGTTGGATATTACATAAAAGACAGTGACCGTTCTGGACGAGTTACATGGATATTTTTTCATCCAGAGTATTCTGGATTAGGATTAGGAAGAAAAGCTATAGAGTATGCAATAACTCAATTAAAATCTGACCCTACACTTAAAAAACTTGTTGTAACCACTTCTCAATTGGCCTATCGATTCTTTGAAAAGTTTGATTATAAACTTATTCAAATCGAAAAAGAATACTGGGGAAAAGGACTCGATCTATATTTGATGGAGCGAAAGCTATAACATTAAAATATGAGACCCTTACACATCATTTTTACTCTTTTATGTACCCTTTCAATATTTTCACAAACTGAAACAAAAAAATATTGTTTTTGGGTAACAGCCTTACATTTTATAATAATCTTCCTAAAATCTTAGAATTTATTGCAAAAGACTGTGACAAATCAATAAAAAGTACTGCTTTATGTTTCCCCAATTATGCTTTAGAAGACCATTGGATCGATGGTACTTTTCAAAAAAAAATGAATAAAAAATCTTTTGATTATGTCATTGCACAACAAGGTCCTTCTTCTCAACCACCAGGAAAGAAAATGTTATTGACCTATGGAGCAAAAATTAAATCTGTATGTCAAGAAAAAAACACAAAATTTGGTTTTTTTATGGTCTGGCCCTCCAAACAGTACTATTACACATTTGATGGAGTAATCGCTAATTATAAAGAGGTCGCAAAAGTTAATCAATCCCTCCTATTTCCAGTTGGAGTGCTCTGGAAGGAGTATGAGAAACATGACAACTTACAAAATCTATACGACTATGATAATTTTCATCCTTCAACAGCTGGTAGCTTTTTGACCGCATTAACTATTTTTCAAGGGCTTTATCCAGACAAAAACCTTAGCGAACTACAATTTAAGAAGTATAAAAAGTGGATAAAGGATAAAAAATCTTTCCATTTGATGATCAAATTAGTCAATCAATAAAATTATAGATACTTCCTTTTCACTGAAAACAGCCTGCCACACCATATATCCTTATGATATATTTGACTACTTATACATATTAAACTCAATTTATGAAGCTTATATCATTAATATTCACTCTAATATTATGTCTACCTATGTCCAGAGATAAAAGAGTACCTGTATCATTAAATTTTATTCTAGAACGTCCATCTACCATTGTAGTTAAAGTAAAAAAGAACAATCCATTCTCTGTACAACGGGAAGAAAAGATTACAAAAGGATTAAAGTCCGTACCCAGTTTTAAACATTTCACACATCATTACAAGGTAGAAGAAGTTTTATACGCCAATCATGATGTAAAGCGAATCAAAATGGGAAAAGATATCATCGTTCATAGAGCAGATTATCATAATTATTTTAAGCTGCACAAAATGTACTATTTAGAGAAAGTGAGCAGATCGAGGTACATCTATTATTATGAAAAAGAAATGGATATCGATGCTGTAGACCAAGCTATTATTTATATTAAGTATCAGAAAGAAGATAACATTTTTGAATACGTTGTGCAAGGAGCTTATGATAGTATTCACAAAAAAAAAGATATTCTAAATTTATTAAGGGAAATAAAGAATTAGTATGGTACTTTAGACCGAAATAAGAACTAAAGCCTTTAAAGACAAAACACCAACTATAATGAAGAACTCGCTTTCTAAGTTTCTAAATAAAACTGGAAATTATTCTAAAAAAGAAATAGTATTTCTAGAGAAAGAACTTCAATTTCGGACTTTAAAAAAAGGTGAAATATTATTAAAAAAAGGAGATGTTTGCTCATCCTTTTGTTTTATCATAACAGGAAGTTTTTATCAATATAATATAGATGCCAATTTCGATAAAAACGCAATAGATCTAAGTATAACAGATGATTGGGTCATTAATCACAAAAGTTTTACTTCTCGAAGACCATCTGAATATGTTATACAAGCTTTTGAAGATAGTTCTGTTTATGAAATCTCGATCGATGCTATCCATAGATTAATTGCAAAGTCTCAATCATTTCTTCAGATGGGTAAAATTTTAGAAGAAGCTACGTCTCGTGTTGATTTTTTTGACAATAATTATACCCCTGATGAGAAATATGAGTACATATTAAAAAACAAGCCCGAATTAATTCAAAGGTTTCCACAAAAGCTAATTGCTTCTTATCTTAAAATTACTCCTGAAACATTAAGCAGGGTTAGAAAACGATTTTTAAAACCATAATTCATTTCTTGATTTCAATCAAGTGCTATTCCTTCAAAAACATTTGATATTTGATGTTCAAAACAAATATCAAGTCAATGAAAAATCAATTTTACAAAAGTACCGGAACCTCTCTTATCACAGGTTCTTTATTTATTATTGCAACTATGATATTACATCCTTCAGGAGGTAATACTAAGCACATTATTCAAATTTCAACTTCATTAATAGTTGTACATTCTTTAGCTATATTTTGTCTTCCAATACTTCTATTTGGATGTTATGGACTCACAAACAGTCTTCTAGAAAAATCAAAAATATCAGTACTTGCCTTTATCATTATGGGATTCGGTTGTATTGCCACAATGTTTGCCGCTGTAGTTAATGGATTAACTCTTCCTTATTTCCTTAAGCAATATGTTGGTAATCTTGAGCAAAATGCATCTATTATAAAACCAATAATGAATTATGGTTTTGCAATAAACAAACCCTTGGACTACATTTTTATTGTCGCTTGTTGTTTAGCCATATTCATTTATTCTATCCTTATTATTCGAACTAATAAATTTCCCAAGTGGATTGGTTATTTTGGTGTTTTACTAATATCTTTCTGTATTCTCGGAGCATTTACAGGATTTGTCTTTACGAGTTTAACTGGTTTCAGAGTATTCGTTTTTAGTCTGGCAGGTTGGATACTGTCATCTGGCGTCTCATTAATACGATCTAAAGAACACTAATTATGAGTAAGAAAAAAATCAAACAAGCTTATGAAGAATTAGCTAAAAATTATAATGCCCTAATCGATCATAAACCTCATAATGCATATTATGACAGGCCAAACACACTTAACTTACTTCCTGATGTCAAAGAAAAATCAATCCTTGATGCTGCTTGCGGGCCAGGAAAATATGCTCAAATACTAATATCAAAAGGGGCCAATGTAGTTGGGTTTGATATAAGTCCTCAAATGATAAAATACGCCAAAGAGAGAAATAATAATTCTGCAACATTCTTCGTACATGATCTAGCAAACCCTCTTAAAATGATAAAAAATGAATCTTTTGACATTGTGTTATGTGCATTAGCTATGCATTATATTGAAGATTGGAATGCAACCATTAGAGAATTTTATAGAGTTTTAAAACCAAATGGACATCTGGTCATTTCTATTGAACATCCTTTTTTTGAATATACTTATTTTAAATCCAAAAGATATTTTGATATTGAACCTGTACAATGCACATGGTCTGGTTTTGGTAAGCCAATTGAAATTCATAGTTATAGACGATCTCTTCATGAATGTATTATACCCTTAACCAATAATGGTTTTTTTATCGACAAGTTAATTGAACCTAAACCTACAAAAGAGTTCGAAAAACTCGATCCAAAACATTATGAAGAGCTCAATGAATTCCCTGCTTTTATGTGTATTAGGGCTATCAAAAAACCGAAGACATAATATGGTCTATAATAAACGTAAGTTATCAGAGTTTACGATTTTTTAATATATTTATTCATCTAACCTGAAAAGGTTTTGTTTTTAATTGTTACTTTTCAAGTTTAAAACTGTCATACATATTATTTTATGAGTAAAAACAAACGTTTAAAAATTGGAGAAGGAAAAATAAGTGGTTATCTAGCCATCTTTCTTGCAATTATTTGTTTGGGAGCAACAATTTGCGCTTATTTCCCAGAATATCTTACTACAAGTGAATTTAGAGAATTATATACCCCGAATTTTATTAAATGGATGTTTTTAAGTGTACTTGTACTTTCTTTTTTATTCAGTTTAACTAGTTTCTTATTGAGTAAAAAAACTAAACTAGGTTTTCTTGCTATTATTATTTTGGCTATGTCTATTTTTTTAGCATCAGGACTACCCGAAATCACAGAAATAGAATCAAAATCATTTACAATAGGTCTCGATTGGTTATTATTAGATATTCTACTTTCTGCAGTAATTTTTATTCCTATTGAATTATTTTTACCTAAGAGATTAGAACAAACCAAGTTTCATCCCGAATGGAGAACTGATCTTGTATATTTTGTAATCGGGCATCTACTCATTCAAGTTACCGGTGTTTTAGTACAATTACCAGCTGTTGTAGCTTTTTCTGGATTGGGCTTATCAGGTATTCATGAATGGGTTCAGGGGATTTGGTTTTTACCTCAATTATTATTGGCTCTTTTTGTATCAGATCTGTTTCAATGGTCTGGTCATTATTTCTTTCATAAAATTCCTTTTTTATGGAGATTTCATGCAGTACATCATTCGACTAAAGATATTGATTGGCTTGCTGGTTCGCGAACGCACTTTGTCGATCTTATTGCTGTAAGAGCCGTTACATTTATACCGCTTTATATATGCGGATTTAGCTCTTCTGTTTTTACAACATATATAGTAATAGCAGCAATTCAAGCTGTTCTAGCACATTCAAATACAAGGATTAATTTTGGGTTTTTACGTTATGTTTTTGTAACTCCTCAATATCATCATTGGCATCATTCTGATGATCCAAAGGCTTACGATAAAAATTTTGCTATTCATTTCCCCTTCATTGATATGATTTTTGGAACATATTATCCCATGGGAAAAGAATGGCCAGAAGGCACTGGATTGGGAGATGTTCAATTCCCAAAAGGGTTTATAAAACAATTTATTTTTCCTTTTTACAAAAATCCTGCTAATGATAATAATTTGGACAATCCAAGTGAACGTTAGTATGGTTCAACAAGTTATCTAAATCCCGAACTATAAGATTATCAAAACAATTTCAATTGTGATGGATACTACAAAAAATATGAGAATATCTGACCATCCTAAAATCGGATATAGAAATTGATCTTGGTTCCTTGATCAAGATCATTACTCTTTATTATGAAAAACATAACAATACTAACAATTTTCATCATGTTGATGAGTACAATATGTTATGACCAAAGTATATACACATATACTCAACCAAAAGAAGGTGATGATGGATGGAAAACCAATGATTTACAGTCTCAAAAAATAGATACAACTAGAATATATAAATTATTCAATCAGATACTCAATCAAAAAAACAAACTGCATAGTGTTCTATTAGTAAAAAATGATCAGCTAATTATCGAAGAGTATTTCAATACAGCCTCTGCGGATCAACCTCATGATCTTCGTTCTACGACCAAAAGCATACGATCGATACTTATGGGGATTGCAATCGATAAAGGTTTTATAACTAGTGTTGAAGATCCTATTTCAAAATATCTCAAAAGTCCTATTCCAACCAAAAATATTGACGCGAGAAAAGAAAAAATTACGATCAAACACCTCTTAACTATGTCTAGCGGATTTGATTGTAACGATTGGGACAAAAAATCAAAAGGACAGGAAGATAAAGTTTCCAGAAAAAAAAATTGGCTTCAATACACTCTTGACTTACCAATGATCAATGAACCAGGAACAGTTTCCAATTATTGTTCAATGGGCGCAATTCTAATTGCAGAAATAATAAGTCAAGCCTCAGGGATGACAATTGACAAATTCGCTGATCAATATTTATTTCATCATTTAGGCATTTCTAATGTTCATTGGGGGCATACTTCGGATAAAGAAATAATCCCTTCAGGAAAAAGATTGTATATGACCTCTCGCGATATGGCCAAAATTGGACAATTGATACTCAATGAAGGAACATGGAATGAAAAACAAATTGTCTCTCAAAAGTGGATTGAAGAATCCACTACTCCGAAAACAAAAATAACAGGAATTGATTATGGGTATTTCTGGTGGAATATTCCGTTTAGTGTAAAAGAGAAAATAATGACTTCTAAAACAGCAACAGGTAACGGCGGACAGTACATTATGATTTTTCCTACATTGGATATGTTTGTTGTATTTACAGGAGGCGCATATAACTCGCAAGATGATAAATTACCATTTGCGATACTAAAAGACATATTCTTACCAGCATTCTTGGATGAAGAATAACAAGGAAATATTATGCTTCTCACAAGTTGACAGTTGTTAAATCAAAATGTAGTAACTGCAACATGAATAAAGTATTAAGGTTTTTATAACACCTTAATACCTAAAATGTGAGTAACGACTGCTTAATTAAGATTTTTGGATTATTACTTGTTTCATTGATCTCATCCTTTGGGCATAGTCAGGAACATGTTAACCTGAGTTCGATTAATATTATGTGGTTTTTTTATAGCAAAAAAGATAGATTTTCAGTAAATTAAAGTGTTGAA
>CANMLS010000082.1 GCA_947498785.1 uncultured Aquimarina sp.
TGTGGAATATTTACATATAATTTACAAAATAATACACTCATTTACAATGATTTGAGATTTAAATGGGTAACCCTATAATATTTTACACCTGTTTGATCTGTAATGATCCAAGTATCAATTTTAGGACCGACAAAAATTGGTTCAATTTTGATGTTTGAATATGGTTTAGAAACTACATTATTGTTTTCATCAAAATACAATTTACCAGATAACCCCATAAAGTTATAATAAAATAAGTCTGGCTCTCTATCTTTAAAGCTATTTTCCTCAGGAGATGGTGGTCTGAAAAAATCTCCTATATTTATTTCCTGACTAACATCATTAATATCAGCTTCTGCTGGTAAACTGGTCTTCATCAGTCCATTTGGAGCATCATCTGGTGCTCCTCTAACTAATCTTGTAATAACTCCACCAGCATTTAATGACCACCCTAAACCGACCCAAGAAGCATTATCTTCAACCCGAATCCCTGAAGCATGATAATTTAAAGATATAGGAACGTTTATCCCCAAACTATTAATTTCATAAAGAGGTACTCCAATTGATGGTAGTCCAACATTATAATTGACAGGAATCTCTCCATACTTTCCTAATGAAGATGCTGTTGGTGATGGAGGAACTACATCAGGTAATTCCTGACCAAAAGTTAAAGCGCAAAACAGCACCATAACATATAGTAATTGTTTTTTCATAAAAGTAATTTAGTTAGTGATTCAATTTTTACAGCATCAAACTAAAGTTGATTGTATACACTCTAATGATGACGCAATTTATTTTCCAAGTGTAAGAGTAATAAAAGCCTGTTTCATTTTTCGAAACTCGAAAAAGTTTTTTGTTAAAGTTTTTTAATTCATAGAGAAAAATCCTGTGCTTGAAGCAGAGAAGAGAATACTATTTTAGCTTTTTAATTATCACTACCCTGCAAAAGGATTTAATTTCTTAACATTGCTTTCTTTGGTATAAAACCCAAATTGAAAACCTACCTCTTTGACATATACATAACTTTGGATAGAAAAATTATATTCAATTGGAGCATTTAATTCTTTCATCAGGGTAATCGTACGATAAAGTTTGGTTTTTGAGATTCCAAGACGAACAGCACATGTTTCTGGTGCCCCAGTGGCTTGTAGCCGAATCAATTGATCGATACGTTTTATAATTTCGATATGTTTAATGATAACGTTCATAATGTGTACTTATATTTAGAGATTATTATGGGGTAGGATTACGTTTTGTCAATTAATTATGTGAATGTGAGGATGTGAGCTCTTAAGTGCTTTTAGTATGTTTTTATAATTTCTTCCAAAATTGGACTTCTAATACCCATTTTTGGACTTTGGGGGTTCAAATTTGAGACATCACTATAAAACGATGAACCAAAAAGACGTTCCGTTGGATCTCTTTGATGAAAAATTGGACTTTTAAGGCTCAACGTTGGGTCATCAAGCCCCAAATTTGGACTTATCACCTTCAAAATTGGAAGTGTCAGACCCAAATTTGGGACCTCAAAGTCTAAATTTGGGTATCCAAGCTCTAACCGAGCGTCTTTTTGACCCAACAGAGGGTCTTTTGATCCTAAACCTCCTTATTATTCTGTTTCACTAGTTTTGGAAACACTTTTACTGCGATTAAAAAACTGTCTAAGTTCTGCTACTTTTTCTGTAAACCCTGGTTTGCCTGCTCCTTTACTATATTGTGAATATGAATAATCATTAAGTGCGTCTTGGTAATTATCATAATCATGTAAGATTTTGGTGCTTTCTAATCTATAGGCCAAACTTTCTAACCGACCCAGCAAGTTTTCTGTAAACACTCGTGCTTTATAATCTTTTTCAAATTCGTCCCAGTCCACATCGGGAGAACTTAGGACATTACTATTACGACGATAATCCCAAATTTTATTCACAAACAATTTATTGGTCTCATTAATGGCTTTGTAACTCCCTCGCTCTTTCTCTGTTAATGCCGATAATTTATCTGTGAATATCGTTTCTAATTGTGTGACCAAATTTTCTGCCTGATCCTTTTCTTCTTGACTCAATTGATCTTGAATGATGTTTCTCATATGTTTTTATGATTTATAGTTATACATTTTGTTTTTATGACAGAAGTTTGATGTTTGATGTATTTTTCTCTTCACTTCTGACATCTGACTCTTTTCGTTTTACATTTTGAGTTTTTCACTTCTAACTTCTGACTTTTTCTACTCTCTACTTTGTCCTCAGTTCTCTGTACTCCTTTTCTAACTTCTGTCTTATGACTTATGAATTAGAGAGCCCTTTTTTGCATCACCTCTACTAGACTTTGTTAAAGGACTCTCATTAGGGGGGTAATTGCACCAACTATTTTTGGAATTGATCAAAAATCTACTTCTGTTTGTATAGATAAGTTGTATGGATTCTTCTATAGATTTCTCTTTAACATACAATTTATTAATCCAGATATATAATATCTCCTCATATGAACGATGATGAGAAAGGTTATGCATAAATAAAACCATCTTAAGAGGTAACATTGTTAAGATATCAGACATAAGTTTATGCTTACTGTGATATGGGTAGGTAGCCATCTTGTACTTTTTTTGATGTGTCAAATGTAAATGGGAGAATTACGTTGATGCAAGGAGAGTGTGTCCAAATTCATGAAAATCGAGGTCGTAATTCATGAATTTAGATTGCTTATTTCTTTTGCCAAAACTAAAACTATCAATCTCTTTATCAACACTTAAGTAATCAAATTGTCAATATTAAATTCATTTTTTAATTAACATAAAACGTGTCTTTAAGAATGTTTTATATTTATATTCGTTTAAGTATTATAATTTTAAACTTTTTTCTAAAGAAAATGGTAAAATCGAGTATATTCAAAATACTTTTTTTTTAACCCCTATACTTCTAGTCTCACAAGAGCAAAAAATATTAGATGACTTTAATTCAATAATTAATAAGGATTTTACTTTTATTAAAAGAAAATATTTTGAGAGTAAACCGGATTCTATTTTGTCAAGATTCTATGCCAATGCATATATATCAAAGAGTAAATTGGAATTGAACCATAACGAGCTAGTCATAGGGTATCAACTAATGTCTTATCTGTATAAAAATCAAATTGGTCTACAATATGCAGATAGTATTATCGAAATGGCTGAAAAACTTCCAAGAAAAGATTATCTAGCCACTGGATATTTGATCAAAGGAAATCAATTTTATCTTCAAAGGAATTTTATAGCTTCTCTTGATAATTATTTAAAATCACATCAACTTGCCAAGAAAGCTAATGATCAAGAACTAATACATTCGATAAATCATGTTATGGGTCTTTTAAAAATAAGGGCAGGTGATTATAATCAAGCTTTAGAATTATTTAAAGAGAATTATAAATATTATTCCAAGTTGTATTCTAAAGAGAATTATGATTTAGAACCTTATTATTTATCTTCAATTTTTGCGCTTTCTGATGCTTATCGAAGGGTAAAAAAAATAGACTCTACATCATTTTTCAATAGAATCGGATTTATTAAATCGTCATACAATAATAATCTTAAATATAAAAATATATTTACCTTCAATGAAGGAATTAATCAGTATGTGAAGAAAAATTATGAAGCGACAATAGATAGTTTGTCTAAAGCTCTTCCTTATTTAATTAAAACTAATAATAAACCACATCTGGAATATGTTAATTCATTTTTAGGTAAAGCGTATTATAAAATTGGAAAGGAAGATATTGCTATTTACCATTTAAAACAAGTTGATGAAATATTTAATGCAACTAACGATTTACACCCTGAATTAAGAGATAGTTATGAAATTCTTATAAGTCATTTTAAGAAACAAGGAAAAACAATTATTATATATTGAAAAGCTATTAAAAGTTGATAGTGTACTCTTAAAAAATTATAAATACCTGTTGGGGGAAATTAATAAAAATTATGATACATCTAATCTGATAGATGAAAAAGAATTAATCATTAAAAACTTAAAAAAAGAAAATAAGTTATCATCAAGACTAATATTAATTTTAACACTCTTAAGCCTAATAGCCATTGTTTTCGGGGTTTTAAATTCTAGAAAGAAAAAGATTTATAAACAACGGTTTAAAGAATTGATAAGTTCTAATATAAATCAAAATAAAGAAAACAAACGAGATAATTTAATTGCAATTGATCCCAAATCGATTGGTTTTTCGGATGAAATTGTAAATAATTTATTAAAATTATTATCTGATTTTGAAAAATCTAATGATTTCAACAAATCAGATATCACCATATTACGATTAGCAGAAAAATTTAATACGAATTCAAGGTATTTATCCAAAGTAATAAATACATATAAGGAAAAGAATTTCAATAATTATATAAATGATCTAAGAATAAATTTTGTTATCAAAAGACTTAAGAACGATAAATTATTTAGAAATTATACTATTAAGGCTATTTCAGATGAAGTTGGGTTCGGAAAGGCAGAATCTTTCTCTAAAGCATTTTATAAAAGAACAGGAATTTATCCTTCTTTTTTTATAAAGCAATTGAATAAATAATCGTTCTGTTAGTTCTCCAAATTCGTGAAAACGGACTAAAACAAAATTAATTCTATTATAAATTAGAACGATAACTATACTTTTGGAAAATAAATTTAAAATTAATAGAAATGAAAAAAGGCAATCACAACAAAAATTTGACACTTCAAAAATTACAAATATCAAAATTGAATGTCTTACATAACATGTACGTAATTAAGGGAGGAAAATCAACTTCTGATACTACAATTCCTACTGCTCCAACAATTACTAATCAATCAGTCTAAATTGTTTTAAAATTGATATTGTAAAAAGACATCTGAACTTAAAAATAAATTGTTCAGATGTCTTTTTAATTAAATAGTTTTTATTAAGGTCAAATTATAGTTTCATGAAAGTTAGATTTATAATTACACTATTCATAATTTTCTCTTTTTTTTGTTGTAAGAACTCTTCGGATACTAAAGAGTTTATAGAGTTTTCAAAATTGTTAACCAAAACTAGTCCTCTTTCAGAAGATGAAAGAAAAAGTTGGCATCATAAGGATATTCTTGAGGATACAATTCCTGGTGTTAGTTTAGAAAAAGCATATAAAGAATTGATAAACCAAAAAAGAGGAAAAAAAATAATTGTCGCTGTAATCGATACCAAGTTAGATATTCATCACGAAGATATTGCAAAGAATATATGGAGAAATCCAAAAGAAATACCCGACAACCAGATAGATGATGATAAAAATGGATATGTGGATGATATTAATGGGTGGAATTTTTTGGGAAACTTCTCTGGGGAAGATATTATGTATTCTAATTTTGAATCTATGCGAATCATAAGAAAGTATGATTCAGTTTTCAATATTAAATCTGAAGAAGGTGTTAAAGAAGAATATAAAGAACAGTATTTATTATATAAGAAAGCTAAAATGTTAAGAGGATTAGAGCTTAAACAAGTCGAAAAAGACAAGAAACACGGCAATTTTCTTTTAGAAACGTATCCTAAATCAAAAAAAGTATTGCAGAATTTTTTTCCAAATGAAAACTATACCATTCCACAATTAGATAGTTTATATAATACTTATAAAAAGGATTCGATTTTAGCTCCTCTTATCTATTATATGGCAGATTATAAAAAGTACAATCTTAATCCTAAGTGGATCGATAATTACAAAAAATCTGTAGAAGCCCGATTAACAACATCCTTAAATTTTGATTATAATGAACGTACTATAATTGGAGACAATCCTGAAAATTTAGGTTTCATAAAGTACGGTAACAATAAAGTCTGGAATGATAGCCTACCTTTTCAACACGCAATTAATGTAGCAGGAGTTCTTGCGGCAGATTCTAAAAACAATAAAGGAACTAAAGGGATTTTTAATAATGTAAAAATAATGTCTTTGCCTGTTGCATCATCAGGAGGAGATGAACATGATAAAGATATTTCATTGGCAATACGATATGCTGTAGATAATGGAGCTCAAATTATAAATATGAGTTTTGGAAAACCTATTTCAATGAATAAAAAGTGGGTAGATGAAGCAATACAATATGCTGATTCAAAAGATGTGTTAATTGTGAGTTCAGCTGGAAATGATAATGAAGAGCTAAATCCTGAAAATTCTCATTATCCTAATGATTATGATATTAATGGTAAAGAAATATCAAACAACGTGATTGTTGTAGGCTCAATATCAAAAACAGTGAATAAAAATTTTAAATCCTATTTTAGTAATTACAGTAAAGAACATGTAGATATCTATGCTCCAGGGCAAGAAATATATACAACCGTTTATAACAATGAATATGGATTTATTAATGGAACATCTTTGTCGGCTCCTATAGTTTCAGGAATAGCTGCTTTAATTCGATCGTATTATCCAGACTTAAAAGCTTGGAAAATTAAAGAAATTCTTATGAAATCAGGAATTTCATATAACATTGATATAGAAATCAAACAAAAAGATGGGACAAAAAAATGGTGCCCTTCTCAGATCTCTCAAAATCTGGCTCAGTAGTCAATGCATATAATGCTCTGTTAATGGCAGAGCAGGTTTCAAAAAACAAAAAATAATCAGAGGTATTGTTTTTGTGATTTCACTTAAATATTCTACCAGAATTCTATGGTGAGCTTTTCGCAGTAATTACCATCTGATCAAAAAATGTTCTTTGATAGGTCTATAGACTAATAAAAAGTAAGTATTCTTGCTTTAAAATCATATCATTTTTTTAGCATCAAAACCTCACAAGTTTTAAAAACCTGTGAGGTTTATTAAGTATAAGTATGATACTCCCAATGCTTAGGACAGTTTAAAGATATTTTTAATTATTAAGAAGCGATTGATTTTTCGTAAAATA
>CANMLS010000083.1 GCA_947498785.1 uncultured Aquimarina sp.
TTTTGTCTCAAATTATAACTTGAAAAAGTGTAAACTATGTCCCTTTAACTTTGTAAACTATGTGCCTTTAACGTACCCAACTTGCGTACAACGTTTAATATATGTGTCGTAGCAGAGCAAAATGTTACCTAACCATCGACATTTTCTGCGTATTGGTTGCTAACTTTTCTTTAGAGCAAGCATTGCGCCTTATCAAAAATACAACAACCATTCGATTAATCACTTAGCTGCTATGATCACATATATGGTGTTACCCAATGTTTACTTTTCATATCCATGTTTCTTTTTCCAATTCGATATTTCGATTTCGTCTTCTGGAGAAAGCTTTAATCGTTCCTTTTCAGATAAATTAAATCCGTAAATAAAGAATCCTATCCAAAATAGAGTTCCTGTCAAAAGTAAAACAAGTCGTTGCTTAAATTTTAATTTAAAGTTTTCATTCCGTAACTCGACAAGGTCTTTTCCTACCGTCCATTTACCTACTAGAATAAAAGGAGCAACAACGAAAATGTATAACATTCTCAGTTTAGTATAACTTTCGAACTGATTTTGTTCCAAGGTATTTTCTAATTCTGCAAAATACTCATCGGTTTCTTTTTCCCACTTTGTAATTACTTTTTCTTGTTCTTTTTTAGAAACATTTCTTTTTTCAAGTTCCAATTTGGATTGCCTAATAGCTTCTTCATTCCAATGATCTTTTCCTGAGTAAACAATTTCGATTAATTCCTCAGTTTTGCGTTCAGATATTGGTGGAGTGAATTCAGTCATTTACAATATTGGGTAACGGTTGGGCTATGGTTTCGTTGCGGAATCGTCCGCGAGGACTATTCCGATATCACCAAGCCTTCATTGCAAGGTAGGAATTTTCAGAGAAAAATTCCGCCGCAATGAATTATAGCCGTTGTTGGCAAATCGTTTTTTATTCTATCGCGCACTTAGGTAATCACATTTCTCTCTTTTGAAAGGGATACAAGATTTAGAATAAAACTTTCCATTATCAAAAAAAGCCCCTGCATTTATACAAGGGCTAGTCTAATCAGTTTAAAATAAATTATTCCTTAGGTTTTACAACTTCTTCTAAATCTTTAGATTTTTTTTTGACTTTTTCCTTACCTCTTTTAATAATTTCTTCAAGTTCATTCAGTTTTTCTTCAGCCTTTCTAATTTTATCTTCTTTTTGTTTGATTTGTTCCTCACTAGCTCCTTCTTTTACGCGCTCTTTAGAAACTCTCTCTTTCGCTTGTTTTACTTTCTCTCTTCCTCTAAGTAACATTTTTTCATTCTCATTGAGATTGTTTTCAGTTCGCTCAATTTTTTCTTTGGCGGATGAAGCTCTGAGCAAACCAAATTCTTTACCGCTCATTTCCCCTTTGTCACGTCCATAAGCTTTACCCTTATTTGATTTCTCCTTTTTTTCTTTTTCAGGTTTAACATTATCTGTATCATTGTTCTCATCCTCATCTTCATCCTCAGCATCTTTTTCTTTTTTTATCTTATCTTTTTTGGTTTTAGACTTTTCCTTCATTTTCTCCTTCATTTTATCACTCTTGCCTTTTTGCTTATCTTTTTCTAAGTCTGCTTCTGCCTCAATATCATCTTTAACATCTTCTTTTGTTTGTTTGACCTTTTCTTTTTTCGCTTTGCCTTTTCCTTTTTCTTGGGATTTACCTTGAGCATAACCTGAAGATATGGTCAAAGCAAATACAAAAAGTAATATTCCTAATATCCTTGTTCTATTTTTCATACTGTTCTAATTAATTTTATAAACTATCTAATTCGCTAAGAGCAGATTCTACTTCTTCCGCCTTATTATCCAACTCTTCAGTCGTTTCATCAATTTCTTTCTCAACTGCCTCTATTTTATCTAGGGTAGCATCTAATTCTTCTTGTTCTTTTTTGCTGTCTCCGCAGGAAATTATTGTTATAAATACAACAGAGAAAAACATCATACATAATTTTTTCATGATTGGTATTTTAATGATTAGTATAATCTGAACGGTAAAAAATAGCCCAAATTGTATAAAATTCATTTAAAAGGCATTTTCTAACATATATAACAAGTTAGCGTAATTGGTAAAAGAGACTTTTTCAAATGTTTGCCAACAATGGAATATGTGTACCGGTACACATATTTCCATTATATTTTTCCCAAATCTAAAGGATTTCTAATTGATTTAAAATTATTTAGGGCAACTTGTGTGTAAATTTCGGTTGTTTTTGTACTGCTATGCCCTAATAAAGTTTGAATATATCTAATATCTGTTCCATCTTCTAAGAGATGGGTTGCAAAAGAATGCCTTAACATTTGTGGTGTTATTTTTCGTAAGATACCGGACTTTGCACTTGCCTTCCTAACAATTTTAGCCACACTTTCTACCGAATATTTGCCACCTAGCGCTCCTTCAAATAGATACTCTTCAGGTTTCCATTGTTTATAATAGATTCTTAAATCTTTTAATATGATATGAGATAGCAATGAATATCGATCTTTATTATTCTTTGCATTTCTAATAAAAATTAACATTCTTTTACTGTCAATATCAGTTAATCGTAGATTTAATAGTTCACTTCGACGTAAACCCGCTGAATACAATAAACCTATAATGCAACGATGTTTTATATTGTTAGTATGTTCAAGCATAGTGATAATTTCTTCTTTTGATATTACTTTAGGAAGTTGTTGTTGTTTTCTAGGTCTTTCAATACTATAAAATCGATTGGGCATTCCCATTACGACTTCATAATAGAACTTAATGCTATTAATAGCTTGATTGAGATAACTGTTAGATTTGTTTTGATTAATGAGAAATTGTAAATAGTTTCGGATTTCCTGTTCGGACAAGGCTACTATATCCTTATCTGGGTAGTAATTAATAAATTTTTCAAATTGTGTTATATATGTTTTACAGGTATTCAAAGCATATCGTTTGAGTTCTAATTTTCTAAGGTATTCCTCAGGAACATATTTGTAAGAATTTGTTTTCCTTCGGTTGCGATACCAATTAATATCTACAGGTTTATTATCACGTATTGGCTTTTCTTTAAAAAAAGAATTTCCATTTACCCAGGCTACTCCTCTAAATTTCTCAAAAACATGATTCAAGTTTTCTTTGGTATTTATGATATATACCATAGCAAACTCCTTGCTCCATCTGGGATTAGGAAGCTCCTTTATTAATGCTTGAATCACTTTGTCAGGATAAAACTGTATCCCAATCATTTTTTGATTACTGATCAGTAAATGTTTCAACGTGATGTGTTTAGTGAATTTCATTATACAAAAATGCAGTATTTAAAAATCATAATAGTATTTTAGTCGAATAATATTCGAATAGAATTCGATTAATTCTTAGTTAAAAAAGGAATATGAATATATGTCCACACTGCAATTCCGAAATTATTGGTAGATCTGATAAGAAATATTGTTCTATACATTGTAAATCTGCTCATCAATATCAAAAACGCAAATCAGAAGAAGTCTTATATTATGCAATAGATAAACAGTTGAAAATGAATCGAAAACTCTTAAAAGCTTATAATAAGTCGGGTATGTCTACCATACGCAAAGAAAAGTTGCTAGCAGAAGGGTTTGATCCTACTTATTTTACACATTTTTGGAAAAACAAAAAAGGACAGGTTTATTTGTTTTGTTATGAATATGGTTTTCTCTATTTAAAAGAAAATCAAAAAGAAAAATATGTTTTAGTAAAATGGCAAAAATATATGGAAATGCAAAACTAAGTGAATTCTAAATGTTTGTTTGTCAATTACTACTTGCAAATAACAAATGTGTACCCGAATCTGTAGATAAATCTAATTTAACAGCAATGGTAGTATTTTGTGATTGAAAGATATGTGTCAACGCAAGAGTACCTTGTTTCTCTGATTTGGTATGAGAATATTCTGAAACAAATCTTGATAATAATTTTAAAACATAATTTTGATCATTGGTCATATAAGTGACCTGTTTTGATTTTTTATTGACCCTTACTCCATAATAAAAACCATCAGTTTTCTTCCAATTATAAAAAGTATATTTTTCATTAGTTTGATTTGACTCAGAAAAGCCTTGTTTTTTTAGAAATGAATTAAAACCAGAATCATCATTAGATTTTATATAGTTAGAGAGTGTGACCCACTCTTGCTCTTTTAAGTACTGACCAAAAAGAGTACAGGTAGAAAAGAGAAGAAGAAAACTGATAAATACTAGATATTTCATGTCTTTATGGTGTTGAATATGAGAGTGCACTATAAATTTCACTTTTCATTTGATTTTTGCTTTTTTATTATTTTTTGCGTGAGGGATAGTAGCGGTTACCCCACAGTCTGACTGAAAGGAAGCACGAGGAGTAAAAGCGAATAGCCCGACCCTTGGGTCACGCCCAAAAGTCAAAAAAAGGAATTTGTCATGCACCTAAATATAACTATAATAACAGAAATGCTTATGGATTAGTATGTATTAACTAATATAATTCCAGATGTTTTTATGCTTAGCGAGCTGTTGATACGTATATAATAATACTTTGTTTTTTTCAGTAGATAAGGAAGGATCGTCATTTAGAATCTTCATTGCATAATATCGTGCAGTTTTTAAAATATCATTATCTCTTACAATATCGGCTATTTTTAAATTTAATACTCCACTTTGTTGTGTACCCATGATATCTCCTGGGCCACGTAATTTTAAGTCTACTTCGGCAATATCAAATCCATCATTAGTGCGAACCATAGTTTCTAATCGGGTTTTACTATCTGCAGACAGTTTAAAACTTGTCATAAGAATACAAAAACTTTGTTCTGCACCTCGCCCCACACGTCCACGCAATTGATGTAATTGAGATAAACCAAATCGTTCTGCACTCTCTATAATCATTACACTGGCATTAGGGACATTGACTCCAACCTCAATAACAGTAGTAGCGACCATAATTTGAGTTTCTCCTTTTACAAAACGATCCATTTCATAATCTTTATCTGCAGGTTTCATTTTACCATGAACAATAGAGATTTGATATTGTGGAGCAGGGAAGGAGCGGGCAATACTTTCATAACCATCCATAAGGTCTTTATAATCCATAGCTTCAGATTCCTGAATCAGAGGATATACAACATAAACCTGACGACCTTTTTGGATCTCATCGGCAATAAATTTGAACACTCTTAAGCGGTTACTATCATACCGATGTACGGTTTTAATAGCTTTACGACCAGGAGGAAGTTCATCGATTACAGAAATATCCAAATCTCCATATAAACTCATGGCCAATGTTCTAGGTATTGGTGTAGCGGTCATTACAAGAATATGAGGAGGGTATGTGTTTTTATGCCATAATTTTGCGCGTTGTGCTACGCCAAACCGATGCTGCTCATCGATAATTGCAAGTCCAAGGTTTTTAAACTGTACTTTATCTTCAAGAATAGCATGGGTACCAATCAGTATATGTAGTGAACCATTTTCTAATTCTTCATGAATTTGTCGTCGTTCTTTAACCTTAGAGCTTCCCATTAATAGTTTTACATTCACATCCAGATCTTTTGTAAGTTCCTTGATACCCATGAAGTGTTGATTAGCCAAAATTGCTGTTGGAGCCATTAAACAAGCCTGAAAACCGTTGTCCATCGCCAGCAACATAGTCATCAGACCCACTATGGTTTTACCAGAACCCACATCACCTTGAAGAAGTCTATTCATCTGGGCACTACTGCCAATATCATTGCGAATTTCTTTAATAACCCTTTTTTGAGCATTGGTAAGTTCAAAAGGGAGGTGATTTTTATAAAAAGTATTAAAATATTCTCCAACTTCAGTAAACGGAAACCCTTTAATTTTTTGTTTTCGAATCAGTTTTTTGGTGATGAGTTGTAATTGTACGTAAAACAACTCTTCAAACTTAAGACGGTATTGTGCTTTAGCGAGTAATTCTTGATTTTTTGGAAAATGAATATTAAAAACAGCCTCACTTTTTGAAATTAACTTTAATTCTTCCAGGATTTCACTAGAAAGTGTATCATAGAAACGTACCTTAGTTTCTAGAAACAATTGTTGCATCATTTTACTCATTACACGGTTTGTGATGCCTTTGTTCGAAAGTTTTTCTGTAGAAGGGTAGATAGGTTGCATGACAGTTCTTAGATTTTTCTCATGCTCTGTATGCAACTCCATATCAGGATGTGGCATACTAAATCCATTATAGTAGTTGGTTTTCCCAAAAATGACATAGGGTGTATTGAGTTTTAAGTTTTCACGAATCCATTTTTGACCCCTAAACCATACCAGTTCCATTTCGCCCGTGTCATCGATAAATCTGGCGACTAACCGTTTACCTTTTTTTTGTTCAATCGTTTTTATATTTATTATTTTGCCAATAATCTGTACTTCTGCAGAGTTACGCTGTAATTCATTGATTTTATAATATTTTGTTTTGTCGAGATATCGATTTGGAAATAAGTTAATAAGATCCTGATAGGTATGAATACCTAATTCAGACCGTAGCAACGTAGCACGAGATGGTCCAACACCCTTAAGGTAATCAATAGGAGTTTGTAAAATATTAGGATTCATTAGAACGAAGATAGTATTTCTTATAAAATAGTTCAACCCCAATTACCAATGTCGTTAAGTTAAGAAAATTTAGTATTTTTAGGGTGTAGAAAAGGATCGATACGAATCCAAAAAATCTATTGG
>CANMLS010000084.1 GCA_947498785.1 uncultured Aquimarina sp.
TTTCAAAATAGTTAATAAAAGTTCTTGTCAGAATTAAAAAGGTTTCTATATTTGCACCCGCAAAACGGCTTATAGTTTTGAGAGTTCATTGAGATTTAGTTTATGTTTTAAGAGTTTTTAAGATTTTTCAAAAAAAGTTCTTGTCAGAATAAAAAAGGGTTGTATGTTTGCGCCCCTCAAAACGGTTAAGTTTTGATTGTTCATTGGGTATTTTTTTTAGGATTTTGGTTTTAGAAAAACTTTTTAAAAATAAATTAAAAAAAGCTTTGTAGTGTTAAAAAGGGTTGTATATTTGCACCCGCTTAGCGGCAGAGATTAAAGTTCATAAGTATAGTGGTAGTGCAGGAGTAGGGTGTTTTTTCAGAAAACATTTATAAGGTTCGATTCCTTATTTATCATCAGGAATTGCTAGCGATGAAGATCGCTTTAGTGATTAAGAAAGTTCATAGACATATTGATTGACAGCGCGTATTAAGACTAGAGATAGTTTTATACAAAGAATAAAGACTAGAAACATCATTGAGATACGAATTATAATTCCGTTGTATTGTTTTGAATAATATTTAAAGACAAACGATGAAGAGTTTGATCCTGGCTCAGGATGAACGCTAGCGGCAGGCTTAACACATGCAAGTCGAGGGGTAACATGAGTGCTTGCACTTGATGACGACCGGCGCACGGGTGCGTAACGCGTATAGAACCTACCTTTTACTGGAGAATAGCCCAGAGAAATTTGGATTAATGCTCCATGGTATCACAAAGCAGCATTGTTTAGTGATTAAAGATTTATTGGTAAAAGATGGCTATGCGTTCTATTAGCTAGTTGGTATGGTAACGGCATACCAAGGCTACGATAGATAGGGGTCCTGAGAGGGAGATCCCCCACACTGGTACTGAGACACGGACCAGACTCCTACGGGAGGCAGCAGTGAGGAATATTGGACAATGGAGGCAACTCTGATCCAGCCATGCCGCGTGTAGGAAGACTGCCCTATGGGTTGTAAACTACTTTTATAGAGGAAGAAACCGCTCTACGTGTAGAGCTCTGACGGTACTCTACGAATAAGGATCGGCTAACTCCGTGCCAGCAGCCGCGGTAATACGGAGGATCCAAGCGTTATCCGGAATCATTGGGTTTAAAGGGTCCGTAGGCGGGTTTGTAAGTCAGTGGTGAAAGTTTTCGGCTCAACCGGAAAATTGCCATTGATACTGCAAGTCTTGAATCATTATGAAGTGGTTAGAATGTGTAGTGTAGCGGTGAAATGCATAGATATTACACAGAATACCGATTGCGAAGGCAGATCACTAATAATGTATTGACGCTAAGGGACGAAAGCGTGGGTAGCGAACAGGATTAGATACCCTGGTAGTCCACGCCGTAAACGATGGTTACTAGCTGTTCGAACTTCGGTTTGAGTGGCTAAGCGAAAGTGATAAGTAACCCACCTGGGGAGTACGTTCGCAAGAATGAAACTCAAAGGAATTGACGGGGGCCCGCACAAGCGGTGGAGCATGTGGTTTAATTCGATGATACGCGAGGAACCTTACCAGGGCTTAAATGTAGATTGACAGGTTTAGAGATAGACTTTTCTTCGGACAATTTACAAGGTGCTGCATGGTTGTCGTCAGCTCGTGCCGTGAGGTGTCAGGTTAAGTCCTATAACGAGCGCAACCCCTGTTGTTAGTTGCCAGCGAGTCATGTCGGGAACTCTAGCAAGACTGCCGGTGCAAACCGCGAGGAAGGTGGGGATGACGTCAAATCATCACGGCCCTTACGTCCTGGGCCACACACGTGCTACAATGGTAGGTACAGAGAGCAGCCACTGGGCGACCAGGCGCGAATCTATAAAGCCTATCACAGTTCGGATCGGAGTCTGCAACTCGACTCCGTGAAGCTGGAATCGCTAGTAATCGGATATCAGCCATGATCCGGTGAATACGTTCCCGGGCCTTGTACACACCGCCCGTCAAGCCATGGAAGCTGGGAGTACCTGAAGTCCGTCACCGTAAGGAGCGGCCTAGGGTAAAACTGGTAACTGGGGCTAAGTCGTAACAAGGTAGCCGTACCGGAAGGTGCGGCTGGAACACCTCCTTTCTAGAGATTTCCTTATTTACTTAAGGAGACGCAAGATAGTGCGATGGAATTGTATCGCGATTGTGTTTTTAGTCTTTAGCTGTTAATTAATTATTTTTTTTAGTATTGAGTACGAGTATTAAGTATTAAGTAAGGATTGTTTTAGATGTTATCTAAATACTCATTACTAATTACTCACTACTATAGAAGACAGTCTCATAGCTCAGCTGGTTAGAGCGCTACACTGATAATGTAGAGGTCGGCAGTTCGAGTCTGCCTGAGACTACGATTTTTTAGTACAAGATATAAAGTATAGAGTACAAAGTTTAGGCTGAGTATTGTGTGTTTATATAGAATACTAAGACAAGTTCATACAAACATATTGAAAGGAAATTTTAGAAGTTGAGAATTCATTACTTCATCATTCGAGATTCTGAATTCGACATTTGGGATTTCTTGAAGATGGGGGATTAGCTCAGCTGGCTAGAGCGCCTGCCTTGCACGCAGGAGGTCATCGGTTCGACTCCGATATTCTCCACGATTCTTTAGATATAAGAGTTGATAGTTTATAAAGCACAGGATTCATTAGATGAAATAGTCTTTATACTCATTAATTTTATATTTATGATAAGAAAAACGTTCATTGACATATTGATTTAAAAATACGAGCATTAATTGTTTACAATTAATGAAAATAAAAGATGTTGATACTAATTTAGTTACTTTATTAGTATCGGCAAAAAACTAAAAGAGCAAGTTAAAGCAAGACGCATAAGCTAATTAAGGGCGTATGGGGAATGCCTAGGCTCTCAGAGGCGAAGAAGGACGTGATAAGCTGCGAAAAGCTGCGGGGACTGGCACATACAGACTGATCCGCAGATATCCGAATGGGGCAACCCGGCATATTGAAGATATGTCACACCGTAAGGTGGGCGAACCCGGAGAACTGAAACATCTAAGTACCCGGAGGAGAAGAAAACAAAAGTGATTCCGTTAGTAGTGGCGAGCGAACGCGGACTAGCCCAAACCAGTATTGTTACGGCAGTGCTGGGGTTGTAGGACTACGATATGAGTTGTGTAATGAATTAGAATCCTTTGGAAAGAGGAGCCATAGACAGTGATAGCCTGGTATAAGTAAAGATCATTAATTCTAGTAGTATCCTGAGTAGTGCGGGACACGTGTAATCCTGTATGAATTTGGCGGGACCATCCGTTAAGGCTAAATACTCCTGAGAGACCGATAGTGAACCAGTACCGTGAGGGAAAGGTGAAAAGAACCCTGAATAAGGGAGTGAAATAGATCCTGAAACCATACGCTTACAAGCGGTCGGAGGCTTTCGAGCTGACGGCGTGCCTTTTGCATAATGAGCCTACGAGTTACTTTTACTAGCAAGGTTAAGCACTTCAGGTGCGGATCCGTAGCGAAAGCGAGTCTGAATAGGGCGTTATAGTTAGTAGTAGTAGACGCGAAACCGTGTGATCTACCCTTGGGCAGGTTGAAGCTTTGTTAACCCAAAGTGGAGGACCGAACCCGTTGACGTTGAAAAGTCTTGGGATGACCTGAGGGTAGGGGTGAAAGGCCAATCAAACTCGGAAATAGCTCGTACTCCCCGAAATGCATTTAGGTGCAGCGTTGGTATAGTTTTATAGAGGTAGAGCTACTGATTGGATGCGGGGGCTTCACCGCCTACCAATTCCTGACAAACTCCGAATGCTATAAAATGTTTACCAGCAGTGAGGGCATGGGTGCTAAGGTCCATGTCCGAGAGGGAAAGAACCCAGACCATCAGCTAAGGTCCCAAAATATATGCTAAGTTGAAAAAACGCGGTTGAACTGCTTAGACAGCTAGGATGTTGGCTTGGAAGCAGCCATTCATTTAAAGAGTGCGTAACAGCTCACTAGTCGAGCGGTTCGGCATGGATAATAATCGGGCATAAGCATATTACCGAAGCTATGGGATAGTAATATCGGTAGGGGAGCATTGTAGTGACGTTGAAGGTGATTCGCGAGGATTGCTGGAGTAGCTACAAAAGAAAATGTAGGCATAAGTAACGATAAGCGGTGCGAGAAACACCGCCACCGAAAGACTAAGGTTTCCTCAGCTATGCTAATCAGCTGAGGGTTAGTCGGGACCTAACGCGAACCCGAAAGGGGTAGTGGATGGCCAACGGGTTAATATTCCCGTACCTGCTCACACTAAACGTGACGGAGGCGAAAAGTTAGTGCGTACTGACGGAAATGTACGTTGAAGCAAGTGGTAACACTGCGATAGTACACTAAGGCTACGGCCGAGGTGATAATCTAGCAAATCGACTTCCAAGAAAACCAAGTGAAGCAGCCCGTACCGTAAACCGACACAGGTAGTTGGGATGAGAATTCTAAGGTGCTCGAGAGATTCATGGCTAAGGAACTAGGCAAAATCGACCCGTAACTTCGGGAGAAGGGTCGCCCATCTTCGGATGGGCCGCAGTTAAAAGGTCCAGGCGACTGTTTATCAAAAACACAGGGCTATGCTAAATAGAAATATGATGTATATGGCCTGACACCTGCCCGGTGCCGGAAGGTTAAGAGGAGATGTTATCTTCGGAGACGCATTGAATTGAAGCCCCGGTAAACGGCGGCCGTAACTATAACGGTCCTAAGGTAGCGAAATTCCTTGTCGGGTAAGTTCCGACCTGCACGAATGGTGCAACGATCTGGACACTGTCTCAGCCATGAGCTCGGTGAAATTGTAGTATCGGTGAAGATGCCGGTTACCCGCTGTGGGACGAAAAGACCCCGTGAACCTTTACTATAGCTTAGTATTGACTTTGGATAAGTAATGTGTAGGATAGGTGGGAGACTTTGATCATGCGTCGCCAGGCGTGTGTGAGTCATTGTTGAAATACCACCCTTTGCTTATTCGAAGCCTAACATCGTGAGATGGACAGTGCTTGGTGGGTAGTTTGACTGGGGTGGTCGCCTCCAAAAGAGTAACGGAGGCTTCTAAAGGTTTGCTCAGTACGGTTGGTAATCGTGCGTAGAGTGCAATGGCATAAGCAAGCTTGACTGAGAGAGATACAGCTCGATCAGGTACGAAAGTAGAGCATAGTGATCCGGTGGTTCCGCATGGAAGGGCCATCGCTCAAAGGATAAAAGGTACTCCGGGGATAACAGGCTGATCTCCCCCAAGAGCTCATATCGACGGGGGGGTTTGGCACCTCGATGTCGGCTCGTCACATCCTGGGGCTGGAGAAGGTCCCAAGGGTTGGGCTGTTCGCCCATTAAAGTGGCACGCGAGCTGGGTTCAGAACGTCGTGAGACAGTTCGGTCTCTATCTACAGTGGGCGTTAGAAATTTGAGTGGATCTGACTTTAGTACGAGAGGACCGAGTTGGACTAACCGCTGGTGTATCTGTTGTTCCGCCAGGAGCATTGCAGAGTAGCTACGTTGGGAAGGGATAAGCGCTGAAAGCATATAAGCGCGAAACCCACCACAAGATGAGATTTCTTTAAAGGGTCGTGGGAGACTACCACGTTGATAGGCTATAGGTGTAAAGGCAGTAATGTCATAGCCGAGTAGTACTAATAACCCATAGGCTTATGCGCACACTCCGATAGGCAACTATCGGAGTGGAGAATTGCTTTGATGGCTTTGTTTAGTGTTCTTTTATATCGTGTATTAAATCAATATGTTAACTTATTATGTTAGTATAAAGTTTGTAGTATAACATAAAGTATTAAGAATAAATAATCTTAATACTATTTACTTACTACTTATAACTCTTTACTAATAACAACTTAAGGTGGTTATAGCAATGGGGCTCACCTCTTACCATTCCGAACAGAGAAGTTAAGCCCATTAGCGCCAATGGTACTACAATCGTGGGAGAGTAGGTCACCGCCTTCCTTGAAACCCTTCAAT
>CANMLS010000085.1 GCA_947498785.1 uncultured Aquimarina sp.
GCAGCGATGTAGATGCTCATTGCAGCGATGTAGATGCTCATTGCAGCGATGTAGATGCTCATTGCAGCGATGTAGATACTCATTGCAGCGATGTAGATGCTCATTGCAGCAATGTAGATGCGGGTTGCAGTGTTGGCAACTAGTATATAGCATAGTCTGTTATGGTTTTATTATGCAAGAATAATACAAGTATGTTTCATTTTTTGAAACAGAGATTTTTTTTAACAAAAAAGACACCCATAATGGGATTAAGTATGATTGGGCAAGTACTATCTATACTTGGTATTGATCTACAAATAAGGCTAGAGGTAGGGGGGAGAATATATATATAGGGTATAGGATAGAAAAAACATCAAACAGCCAATAGTGCTGGGATCACTAGTTGTATAAAAGCAAAATCATTTTATCTCTGGTACGATTCATAAGAATACCAGAAAAAAGCTATTCTCGATACATGGTCATCATCTTGATGCGACCTTATATATCTATACAGGGAGTATTGGTCGACCATCTTATTTTTGATATCCTTCTTCAAAAAATCGAAGCGCTCTAATCAACAGATTTTGGTTAAAAAAAATACCTAGAAGCGCAACCGCTATCATTGTATACAAAACTACGGATAAACCACACAAATAATATGTGTTTTTTGTCACATAATCACTTATAAAACAATGTGTTAACTGTTATTTTTTTTAAAAAAATAAACCAAAACACTCCCACCTGACGTTTTGCCTCTTAATTATTTGTTAAAAAAGTGGAAAAAAGCACTGATTTTGCATAAAAAATCGGCAAAACTACACCTAAAATAGCAGAAATACCATAGCACCTTTATAGAAAGATTTCTATACTTTTGGCTGTAAATCAGCGCTTTGCACAAAAAAAGTTGAGCCAAACAATAATTATAACCCTTTAAAATTTAACATTATGAGAAATGTATCATTTTTTTCTAAAGCTATTTTTCTATTTTTATCTACCATGATTTTAACCAATTGTAGTTCTACAGAACTTAATGAAGAAGTAGGGATAGAAACTGAAGAATCTATACAAGAGAATATCAAGACTGTAAATGAAGAAGAAAAACCGACACAAAAAATTGAGAAAGGAGATATTAAGCCACCATCACAGGGCTAATTATGGATTAATAATCTTTCTGGTTACATATCCCATACTTTTCTATTTATATCGTTTAATACCCAATGACCTGAAAGAGTTTCATTTCATTGGGTATACTTATTCCTCTCTTTATTATGAATCTATCTATGTATTAATGTGGACACTGGTAGGAAAACTTCTACCCTTATTTGCTTTTTCATATATCTTTATCAAAGTAAAAAATGTATGGTCGTATGCATTATTTAGCCCTGTTATCATGTATATATTTCAAATAATTGCCGTTGTAAATGAAGATATAGGTTCTGTAGATAAAGTTGAATTTTTTTATTGCTTACCTGTTTTTGTTACCTACTGTTTTTTATTATATCGATATAAACTTTTCTTGAATAGACAAAGCGCAAAACAAGACTACAAAAGAGAATTAGTAGAAACAGGTCTAGAAGGTATACTAAATCATGAATCATTGGATAGAGGAGATGAAGAATAAGAACGATATAGAAATAAAACGGCAATATTTGCGTGACCTAAAAAAACAAGTAGAAAAAGGTGACCTAACCAGTGAGGAGTTATACAATTATGTGCTAAAAGAATTAAAGACAGTAGAACCAGAAGAAGATTTTGAGAGTGTTATCAAACATTTCTTTTTTGGTAAGGATTAAGTTCTAAGTAGGCTTTGTTTTTTTTTGTAACTGTTCTCTCAATAACTGTATTTCCTTCTCCATTTCTAGCAATTTGCGTGTCTCTTTCAATTCGTCTTTATAATCCCTCAGCGAATCATCAATGATATTCTTCAAATATTTTTTCTGAGACAGATTAAATCCTGTAGTACCATTTTTCTTTTCTATACCAGAGAGGATTTCTTGTTCTTCTACAGACAAAATCATACTGCCCTTCTCTTTGATCACCCATATCGGATTAAGTTCTTCATACCGTGCAAAGAACTTTTCTAATGTATCTGTTGTAATTCCTTTACCCGCCTTAAAAGGTCTGGACAAAGTACCATTAGATACACCAATCTCAATTTCTATTTGTCGTATAGAGACATTTAAGGACTCAACAAATATTTTTAATTGCTTAATAATAGTTCTCATAGTATGATTTAGAAAAAAATCTAAATATTCTTTTATTGTTTAGAAAATTTTCTATACTTTTGTTTTAAGATGTTCAAATATATCGAAAAATACTATAATTTATACGGTTATTACGCATTGAGTATCTTAAAAAAAATAGAAATTTTTCTAAACCAACTTAAAGCTATTATCATGAATACTAACAACAGCATAAAATCCTTCTTTTTGTTTGAGAGGAAAGTTTGCAACCTGCTTTTTATAGAACAATGTCATTTTACCACCTATGTTAACCAGCATAAAGGATATGCCCTTTTATTAAGAAATTGGATAAAAGAATCCTACCAAAAAGGGGATACGGCAAATGAGGTCGCACAGACTATAAAAAGATCAAAACTATTGGTTGATGATATAAATTTCTTTTAATTAACCCGTTGTGCATTTAAGAAGAATGCTAGAAAAAAGATATTCTCGATATATTTTGTCTTTAATTTTATCATGACAAAACATTCGAATTGACACTTTTTTTGGTCGACAATTTTATTCTTGATACACTTCTCCCAAAACCCAAGCATCGAGTTAACGGATTTTGGTGATAAAAAATGTCTAAAAGCACAACAGATTTTGATGATTATTCTGGTACAATACCATATGTACTCCACCCAAAACCTTATGTACAAAAAAACACACTTCGTCATATTGTTAGCATGTAGATTAAGGGATATAAAGGAATGTGCTCATATAAAATAGTTTACTCCTACATGTGTATAAAACATGTACGTTTTAGACTTATTTCTATTCCTGTATTCTTAGTTTAAAATAATAATATGAGAAGATTAACGGTACGCCAAAGAGTTGAAATCTGGTTACATACCTATGGGCATTTATTTAATAAAAATGCTATAGAACGAGAAATATGTATATCTCGCGGAACATTACAAAAATATTTTAAATATGATAAAAAAATAAGGGATCAAGACATCAAAGAGCTGCATAAGCTGATTAAAGAGTTTCACAAATTCATTAAAAAAAATGAAAGAATCTAAAAAAAAAGTTTAAATCACATCATAATAATAAATGTCTAAAAAGCATAACGGGTAATAGAGAATATATAAGAATACGCTTAAACCATAATACCAATCAACCCCCGATAACAACCAAAGATATGACCATAGTACAATACATAGAGTTCAAAAAAAGATTAGATAGATTGCTTCATATGCAACAGATGATTAAAAAATCAAAACCAGGTATAACCTCTATAAAACATAACAGTTTGATCCACATAGCCGTATGATTTTACCCCAAAATTAATACACTTAGCGTATCCATTTTTAAGTTCAATTTTTTGTGTAATTACCCCTCATCAAAGATGTCGGGTACAGATGTAAAACTATAAGTATTGTGTGTCCCTCAATGTACAAAGGAGCGTATTGTCGCCGCCATCTTTTATTGTATACAATGCTTGTTTCCCAACAATTACAAAAGTACCCCGATGTCTTTGTAAAAAATCGAAGACTATACAGCCAGAACGATGGTAGCATTGTTCTATGCTTAGAACTCTTGGAGATATAAAAACAAAAGATCATAATAACCACTAATAACCAATAAAATAATGATCACCCATCAAGAAAAAATAATACAAAATGTGTGTAAACAATTGGATGGTATGCATAAAATCGAAGTATATGATGTATTATTAAAAATAGAAAGTATGCTACGAGATTTTAAAAGTCCTATTCGATATAAAGAGATTGAAAAAAGTATACAAAATACCTCTATAAAATCAAATGTAAGCGCTATAGATAGTTTTGGGTATTGTCACCTATTTGATGAGTGCCAGTATATAAAAATATACAAAATCAAAACTTTGCTTCCCAATTTTTTGGGCGGAGAACCGATGTATTTTATTACCCCTTGGCAATTTACACTAAAAGATTATACCAATGATAACCTGCTAGAGGCGTTTAAGGGGACACATGTAGAAGCTATAGTAGAACATTTTTTAAAAGCTAATAAACTAGAAAAATATAACCCCAAAACCAAGCGACTACTATTGTTAGAAGTATTGGATCATATCGATCCTGGATAGTTTCTAATCCAATCCCAAACCATTGGATAAGGTTTGGTATAACAGGTGGAGTATTTGTTTTTTTTGCCTCAACATATTGATACGGGGTGCTCGACATAGTAATGGGTACTATTTTAATTGTTGTCAATGGTGTATATCACCAATAGGTTAATCAAGGGTCGAGTGCCCCAATATCATAGGCAAAACTATAAAAAGTAAAGAGCTTAACCCATAAGTTTTTAAACTCAATTAATATGGCTAACTCAGGTTGATAGAGGCAAACCTCTATAGGAGGGATCAAAACAAGTCTGGTATTTGTTTTTTTGTCTCAACACATTGATATGGGGTGCTCGACGGAGTAATGGGTTCTACTTTAAAATTTGTTGGTGGTGTGGCATCAATAAATTAATCAGGGGTTGAGCGCCCCAATATCATAAGTGTAACTAGACAATGTAATGTACATAACCAAAAAAAAGAGGATGCATATATTTTTAAGACAATTAAGACACAATTATGATGTCGTCAAGAGATTTTTATACCATCAAGAATTCTATGTTGATTTTTATTTTTTGAAAATATAGGGGGATTTATCCCCTGAATATTTGTGGAAAAACACAAATGGTCAAAAATATAAAGCATTATTAATCAATACTTTAGATAAAAAACAGAAGATACATTAAAAAAATAGAGTGACTTAGTTTTAAAATACTAATTTTAATCCAAAGTAATGACAATTTAGAATCTTTTTTTTCTTTATAAAATAAACTGTCAGGCGGCCATCCAGATACAGATTATCCT
>CANMLS010000086.1 GCA_947498785.1 uncultured Aquimarina sp.
AATCTTAAGATTAACTATTTTTTCTTCTTTATCCACATCTTTATCGCTTACTCTTACCGCCACTAGTTACAAACTAGTGGTAGCGGGGCTTGTTTTCGAATAAAAGTGATTACTTAATATTATTCATTAAGATTACATCGCTCTAAACGGATATTTTTTAACTTCCCAGAATCTTCTTGAAAATCTATTTGACTTGTCCAATCCCTATTTTTAGTAGATTTATTATAAAAGCCATACCAATTAAGAAACAAATAGTTGTCTTTTCTTTCTAAAGTAGCCAATATACTATCTTTTGAAAAACTATTCCAATCTAACGATTCTTTCACTCCTCTTCCCAAATCTTCGATACTATCATAAAATAAACTATATTTATTATTATCTTGTTTAGCACGTACATTAATATACATTGTATTAGAATTTACAGGAAACACAAATAAACTATCATTATCTATATGTATATATGCATATTCGTTGCAATTCATTTTCCAGCTTTCCTCCTTAACACTATTTATAATTGACTCATTAGTTTTTTTTACACTACTGTTATCTTTTTTTTCATTTTTATAATAATCTGTTGAATTTAATAATTTGTTGTATTCTTTTTTATTATTTATTGTATAATAACTATAATTATCAATAGCTGGATTTTTATCATTATTAAAATATTCCCATTTGGCAATGCCTCGCTTTTTGTCAACCCAATAAAATCTAAATTCAGCATTAAACCTAAATTGCTTAAATATAATACGATACCCACGTTCTGTTTTAACTACTTCTTTTACTTCTTCATATTCATCTCCTGATTCCAAATTAAACGTCATAATATTTTTTTCAAATGGTATTTGTTCAAATATTCCAGATTTTTTATAAAAACTGTCTCCATCGTATAATATATCATACCATATAGTATTTAGTTCTTTTGGAACCTCTCTATTATTAGATTTACAGCTAATAATTATAAATAAAATAAAATAAAAGCTATTTATTTTCATGATCTATTCTTTGTTTTTTCTAACTTGAGTTATTGTGTATAATTTTTTTGAGTTTGGAGAATCCCCTTGAATTACAAAGTTTTCTTTATTAAGAATTAAAATATTATTTTTATTTACACCTGAAATTTGTTTGTTTTCCACATAAGTACCTACCTCAAAATAACGATAAAAAATATCAGAACCTTCACAAGATTTACCTACTATAACAATATAGTGATCCGTACTTTTATCATAATTTAACTCTTTTTTCTTATAAGAATGTCTTACGCCTACTAATACAGGATTTCCTTTATTCAATTGTTCGTTTAAGTAATTTACTCCTTCTTGAGGGTTCTTTAAGATTATACTATTATTTTTTTCTATTACTGTTTGAATTACATTAGAATCATTTATACCTCTAGTTCCAGAGCCTTTTTTTAAACCATAGTTTCTTAAAATTTGTACAGCTGTATCATAACAAGCTTCTTTTTGAACTTGCTTAGACCAGCTTTCCCATTTTGGATCAAACTGTGATAGCCATTTACTTTCATCAGAAATATCAATATGAGTACTATTACAGTTTGAGCATTTCTCTCTGTTTATTATAGTTTTTTTACAGCTACACCTCTTATAAAAAGATTTCCTTAAAAAACCGTTTTCTACATGTAATGTTGTTTTATCATTCAATTCTTCTTCTAAATATTTATCAAATTCCTTCTGGTATTTGTCTAATTTTTCTTCTCTTTGCCCGTAACCAGAATTAGGAAAACTAGCCCACTCTTGTCTGCATTTATGAATAGCGTCTTTAACTTTGCCTTCAGTTATAAGCTTAAAAGCTTTTCTTTTAATTATTATTAAATAAGCACAATATATATCTTGACTACGTTTTGAAAAATCATTAATCTTATGAATTTTCCTCCAATTTACAAACGCTAAATCATTCCAGTTAGTTTTGGTTATTTGATAGGCTCCTGCGGCAGTAGAATCATATTTTTCAAAATACTTAAGAGGGTGTGTACTCATATCCTTACTAAAATCATTAAATTGGAGATCATTTTTGATTGTTCCTCCAACAAAACGAGTATATCCCTTTTCATCCGAAGTTCCTTCTCCTATGCGAATCATCCGCATGAACGCCCTCATTCTTGCTTCGCATTCGCATATTGTATCTTCATTTTTATTTTCATTTTCTTTTGGTTTCCACTCCTCACCAAGTGTTACAGCATTTTCTGTTTCTAATTTTTTATCCAAAGATAAATCATCGCTTACCTTTAGCATTAAAGCTTCTACACGGTTACTGTTTGCCTTGTTTTCTTCTTCTGTCTTATTGGGGTTAGCAACATAGTATGCCCTTGGGAATTCTTGTCCTTTATACTCCAAATAATATTTGCGAACAGTACAGGGGTCTCCATAGTTTTTCCAACCTTGGGGTATAGTAAAGGGCGCTTCGCCTTTACCTTCTTCATCAATTTTTATCTTTATTATTTCTGATAATTTTCTGTCAGAACCCCATACAGATTCTCTTACCTTAAGCTCTAATTCTTCACCTACCAAGTTACGACTGGTTACTTTTATAGTCACAGTATCTCCATATTTTACAATACCTGTGTGTAATTTGTTTCCTGCTTCATAAATCTTAAGATTGACTATTTTTTCTTCTTTATCCACATGCAGATATCTTACTTTTTTATCGGGAGTAGGGATAAGTATGTATTGATTACCTGCTTCTGGGTCTTGCATAGTGCCTTCTACCTCAAAATCTAGTGTTTCTATTGTAAAAAAGAACTCTAATTTATTATTCTCTTTCCAATAGCCTGGGGTTTCCTCGGGTATCGTATACGCTTGGTTGATCACCCCGTTGCTTTCTTTTATCTCTATGGGTATGCCTGCATTTTTTCTAAAATCGTCTTTACCCTTTTGGCTTTCCCATACATTGAGCTGTAATTTTTCTCCTTGTAGGGCTTGTGTTTCTATATGTATGTATACGGTATGTTTAAAACCACTTTTGCTTATACTGTTTCCGTTTTTATCTATTTTTTGTCGATTCTATAAGTCGGGAGACTTCGTAGAGTTTCACTCTTTAATTACAAACCCTTTTTCATTAATAATATAAGTAGTTTCTTTTACATTCTTTTCATCAGATACAAAAACTCTTTTTCTTGAGGCTATACCATTTTTATTAATATTAGAAAAAACATTTATAACTCCATCTTCGGAAGAGAACCCATAAATTAAGGACAGACCATCTCGAACTTTTCGATCTTCACTAATAATTATCTCACCCTTATTTGTATACGTTTGCAAACGTATAGTGGCAAAAGCATTATCATTTTCTGAAGCCAACACTGTTAAATAACCAATAACAATGACATTATTAATGTCAAATTTTAAAATAGGTATACCAAAAAAAATATTATCCTCAACTTTACTATTTTGTAAATACTGTTCAAGAGCAAAATCTTCCAAACTATTATTATTGGCTTTCAAGAATTTGCTAACTAAATATTTTTTTGATTTTTTTAAACTTTCAAAGTCAAAAGATTTTGCCTCATACATTACAAGATTTTTATTCAACTTTTCAAGGTTAATTTTGAAAGTAAACATATTCTTATCCCAATCACTTTGTTCTTTTATTAGTAAACTATCAAAAGAGTTATGATTTAAAGGGAGACTTATTTCTCGAATTTCATCAAGAAATAACTGAAAAGGGGTTTTATCAGATGTTTCATATCCACCTATATCCTTAGAATACAAATCATTAGACTTCGGAACTTGTTTACAGTTTATTACAAATGCTAATAATATTATAATTAATCTTTTCATTATTTCTTAATATGATTTAAATCGTAGCCTTGTATGTGTAAATGATTCTTATGCCCTTTAACATGTTTCCCATGGTGAACAAGTTTGTCATTTTCATCCCCATATTTGTATGAAGCCATTCCTTTATAACCAAATTTGTAAAGTGCATCGATAAGATTGTTCTGTCTCGATTCATCAAATTCAGGTGATGTAATTAATAATTTCTTTTTCACTTTACTCTTATTAAAGTATCTTAAGTCACCATAGACACCATTTACATGAGTTTTACTGGGGTTACCAATACCATCCGCATTTGTAAAACCATTTAAAACAACATCATCATAACTAACCTCTGCAAGAGCACCTATAAAGGATGCAAATGCACCAATATCAACGTATTCACGATTTGAATTATGAAAATAAGAGATTAACAAGTCGTCTTTTTTATAATTAAGTGGTTTTTTCTTAATGTTAATCAAATGCATTTTACCAGGTATTTTAGCATAATAGATATCTGCTTCATATATTGGACTATACCTTACCTCATAATCACCTGTTTTTGGCTTTTCTTCTTTACCATTTTTATACCTAACATTATTAACTTTTATTTCCCATTTACCTAATTCATGAGCTTCTTCATATTTGTCATAATAGGTATAACTTGCAACTTCACTATCTTCACTTCCTGATCTAGTAATACTTCCATCTGCATAAATGTCAAAGTGTAATCCTTCCTTACTAGTAATAAGCTTCATATTCTCCACAAATTTTGGTTCACTACCCAAAATCACCGCATTATTAGTTTCCATAAAATCTTTTAATTGTAAGGTGTTGGAGACTTTTAGCATTAATGC
>CANMLS010000087.1 GCA_947498785.1 uncultured Aquimarina sp.
TTCCTATGGTTGACTACTTAAATAAGGAGCAAACTTCGATTTGGTGAACCGCCTGTTACGAGACCCGTATGGCAGGTAGTGTGTGAGGTGCACTCCGCTATCTAATGATGGCGGAGCCATCTACACGATTACCTGACTGGCTTTTTTATCCCCAAACTTGCTAGCGTTGGCAAAGACATACTCTTTTACAGTTTTGGTGTAGCGTGGATGGCGCGACTGGAAATGTGTATGGCTTTCAGCGTTGGCAATTCCGCTATGTCATTAAATCATATCTTTCACTTGGCGGAAACAGTAATTCAATTCCTTTCGGTTTGATTTTAAACAACGGTCCTTTTTCGACTACTTTTCCTTTTGAGTTTCGTTTAATCAAATGGTCAAGCGTTATAATCCCTTGCTCAATTAGTAAATCAAATTGAGATGTAATTGGCTTTTTCGTGTGCTCTACCAATTTGTATTGAAAGTGTTCTCGGTGATTTATTCTTGTGCTTTCAGCTTCTACCCAAAACGTTTCTTTGTGTTTTGATTTTAGTCGGTTGTGAAGTTTGTCCAATGTCCAAACCACAAAATCTCCAACTTCTGGTTTATCTGAGTTCTCAATCAGTTGCTTGATATCGCTATCAATTCTTAAATTCAATCCTTGCGAATTTCTTGTAATTGCCGAAACTGTGCAATACAATTTAAAATCATCATCACGTTCATATCCGAAATTGTCAAGAATTTCTGCTGAACTTTTAAACTTACTTAATTTCCAATCCGGAACTTGTGCAAATAAATTTTTTCTGTTTGTTCTGCTGTTTCTGAATGACTTAAGCTCAATTCCTTTATAGTCTGGTTGTTTGGAAGAATTAATATCAATTCCAAGTGCAGTTTCTAGCGTTCGACCTACAGAGGTGTCTGCAGCAACCATTGATGGAATTGGTCCAGCACTCGCTATTTTTCTTAACATTCCCAGAAGTTCAAATGCTACTTCATTTTGTGTGTTATTAATCTTCTTTATTAAATCTTGTAATGGGTTTTGAATTGAAGAATTTATCAAAACTTCAATGTCTAATAGTGTAAGATTAAAAATCTGAAAACTATCGTCAAAAAATGCGATTGCAATAATGTCGTTTGCTTCTGCAATTTTTGTCATTTTGTAAAACCATATTCTTGGGTCTCCGTTTTTGGTAATTGGACGATATAAAGAGGCTTGGGATTTAATAATTTCAAATCCAGTATGAATAATAGTCGGAATTATAATTTTATGATTTGGACCTTGTAATTGTTGGTCGTAATCGTGGATGTTTTCACTTTTTAAAAAACTACGGACTGAACCAGTCGCATCCATTATGGATTTCTTTAATCCATTTTGGGTTGGTTCAATTAAAGTAAGAGAAACTTGGTTTTTAGTCAGTAATTTTATCTTTTCTTGTTCTGCGTCTGTAAGCTTTCTCACTTGATATATTTTAAAATTTCACTTGCAACCGCTCTAGCTAATAAAGGCGGAACGGCATTTCCAACTAAAGTGTATTGTGGCACTTCTGTTTTTCTATTATTTCCACCTGTAGACCGTTTTCCTTGAAACACAAATGAGTCGTCAAACGATTGTAAGCGTGCCATTTCTCTAACTGTTAATGATCTTGGCGAATTGTAATGGATGTAATCATCTGCAATTGTCATTATTGTAGAACTTTGCTCATCTGGTTTTAAAACATTGTAATTTCTCTTATTTGTAGAAAGATTTAATTTTTCTAGTTCTGGTTGTGCTTTTTTATAGTTACCATTTTTTAAAATCACTCCAAGTCTTTCAATAACGGTTTCGTTTTGATTACTTGTTTTGTGATTATTAAGTATGTCGAAATATTTTTCTCCATTCTCTAAACCTTCTGTGTTCTTTACGTAAAATGGTTTTGTTTGAGGTTTAAATCGTTCAATTAATCTGCCTTTTTTAGACCATTCTACAAATGATTTTCCACCTTTAGGAATAGGTTTTCCGTCAATTTTTCTTTTTTTGAGAAGTTTAGCCATTTTCTTCGCAGTTCCATTGTACTGAGCAAAAATATCAACTTCTTCATATCGATGTGCTTCTTGGTCGTTGCCAATAAAGTCTAAATCATATAAAGCTTCAAAAATGGTTACTTTCTCTTCTTCAGAAACTGTTGCAGGGATTTCTGAAATATACTTTTGGTCTTTACGACAACCAATAAAAAGTACTCGCTCTCTATTTTGAGGTACGCCGTAATTTGATGCATTAGCAACAAATGGTTGTTCTATTTTATAAAGTCTAATACTTTCCAGAATAGTCTCTAATTCCTTTTTTTGTGATTTGTTACAATGAGATTTTAAAATCTCAATGGATTCATCAAAAGATGTTGTGTATATTTTTAAAGCAGTTATAATATCCTCACAATCCTTTTTGTAATTGGTTGGAACTTTTAAAACTTTAAATGAATTCTCAATTTTTGAAATGACATTTTCAGAGCTTATCTCTGTTAAAAAATCTGTAAATGAATTCACAAAGTCATCACTATCGATATTACAAAAATCCTTTTCTTTGATGATATCACGTTTTAATTTCTCCCATTCTTTTGCTCGAGCCAAAAGATTAAAACCGTGACGAATTGTATTAATATTTTCGTCTGTTTTACTGGTTTTGTAATCTGCAATTTTTGGCGTTAGTTTTTTAAATCTATTTTCTACAAAGCTGATGAAATCAGCTTTTCCTGTTTCCTTGTCTTTCTCAAGTAGCTTTTCAAGTTCAACTCTTTTTACAATACTATCGAAAAGGAAAGAATTTGATTCTTTTCGTATTTTTTTGATGAATGTATTTAGTAATGGAATTTCTTTTGTGTCAACAATAGAGTTGATTTCTTTGATAATCAATTCTTTTATTTTCCCACCTTCTTTGGTCAAAATGCCTTTTACATTTTCCATCACAAAGTACTTAGGCTGTAAAACCTTAATAACTTCTAAGTAGTGAGAAAAAAGGTCGTCTTTTTTATCAAATTTTTTCCGCTTTCCTGCAAGACTAAAGCTTTGACAAGGTGGTCCACCACAGATAACGTCAATTTTACGTCCATCTATTTTTTCTAATAAATTGTCTAAAAAATCAGGTTCAGTAATATCCTGTTTTAAAAACTTAGCATCCAAACCTAATTGATGATTATAGCGAACAACGTGAGTTAATTCGCAATTTTCATTGATGTCGTTGGCAGCAACGAAATCGAAGAACTTATTGTTATGTTCAGCTTGCAAAAAACCTTCACTAAAACCACCAGCTCCTGCGAATAAATCAACAAAAGTGAATGGTTTTCCATAAAGCGCAACTTGCTCTTTTACAATATTTACATTGCTATTTTCTTTGTAATTTTCTATGTGTTCGTTCAATACGCTTTTAATTTCGTCTTGTATAAAGGTTTTTTTATTAGAGTGGTGCAAAAGTTCGTCCGCTCGTTCTCTTAGGAAATCTAAATAATGATTTATTTCGTGAGATTCTACACTCAATCCAATCGCTTTTTGCTTGGATTTATTGAAGTTTTTTGGTTCTATTTTCTGTCCTGTAGAAACCTTAACTTGACTTCCGTTACAGTTTATTCGAAGATGAATTGGTGCAAACCCTTTTTTGTCAGGTTTGTCTAAATAAAAATTAATTGTTGCCATAATTATTCGCGGACGTTTTTACGTACACGGACAAATTTACGGACATTTTTTTTAATTCCTATTTAATTCTGATTTTTGTTTTGAGTGAGCGTTGGGAAAAGGTAAGCTCTTTTTATTTTTTGAGGCACGAAAAAAATGAAATGTGCTTGACTGCGCGTGTGGCTTTTTCAGAGCTTGCAGGTAACGGACTTGTGTCTGGAACGTAGCGTGCAAAAAGACACTAACTTTTCGGGTTAACACAGAGCCGAATTTTTATATTTTGTTTTTAACTTATCAATTTTAAAAGCCAAATTAAAAATTTGGCGGACTTCATTAAAAGCTCTAAACTTCGGGTTAAGCACCAAAACCCGTATTAACTATAGCCATTGTTGCCAGTAGTTTTTATTCATAATAGGTTATTGAAATATCTCCACATCTTGTATGCGTAACTGTTGTAACTGACGCAACTTGATTGTATTCCAGCATCTTTTTCCAAATTCCGTTTTCTTTTCTATATAGTGCTGTAAATCCATTTCCATTACAACGTTTATTTTTCCAAACAGAAATTCTCGCATAGTTTTTATCCTCCGAGAAAATTGGTTTTGAAAATCGGTAGAAAACTTTTTCTTCGATGTTCTCTTTTTCGTCTTTTTTTCAATGGAGATTCCTATGAAATTGACCCGGGTATTCCTGTTTAAATTGAGCATAGCAAAACAGTTCCCAAAAGTGTGTTTA
>CANMLS010000088.1 GCA_947498785.1 uncultured Aquimarina sp.
TTCAACACTTTAATTTACTGAAAATCTATCTTTTTTGCTATAAAAAAACTACATAATATTAATCGAACTCAGGTTATAAGTATGATTTTGGAATTTAATATGGTAATTACTGTAATTTTTTGAACGGATTCCTTGAAAATACTGTTGACCTATAATAATCGTTTAAAGTATAATTTCTTTTCTAATGAATTGGGCTTAAAGAATTTTACAGGCACTTTGAAGCTTTAGTTTTCTATTGTTCAATATGTCAAACTAAGCCTGTCAAAATTTTAAACGGATTTCGACAGACTCAATCCGGTTGATTACACACTTGAAAGAAAATGAAAACTGTATCAATTAAATCTTACCTATTAGAAAACAAACAAATTAGGATTTGTTTATATAACTTTTAATCAAACTTTTGCATAATTAAAAAGCATTTGCGTTTTGTTTGAGGATGTTATGAAGGCTATAATTATTTCCATATGGAACGTATAAAAACAAAGATTCTAGGTCAAAATAATTATTCGGTTGATAGCACCACAGTCTCTGTCCCCCTTGATGTTTCCGGATCAATATCCCATAAGAAAGTTTGTATTGTCTGTATATGTTCTAATTTGACGCCTAGAGGGAATTCTATCTGCTCAATGGTAGTATTAAATTTTATAGTATATGCTTTAAATAATTGCCTTGTTTCTTCTTCCTTCCATTTCAAATCTTCTTGTAAATCACAATGGATAAAAAATTGCATTTGGTACGTGCCGTCAATATTTACAGATAACAATTTTGATACTTTAAATTCAGGATTTTCTTTTTCTGTGTCAATAAAAACAAGTGCATTTACAGATATACGGTCTTCGTCTTTTCTTGCAATTACATGAGGAATAAGAGGAGCATTTATGAAAAGATGGTCGACATAGATTTCTCCAGAAGCTTCGGTTTCTGTTATTTCAACCTGATCATCCCCAGGAGGCATTATTACTTGGTTTTCGGTTTTAATGAGCATTTTTTGGTTTTTTTAGTTAGTTGTTTTTCTTATATACATATAAATTTTAATGTAACGATTAGCTTATTTCCACTAAAGGAAACAAATCGTATAAGACGAAAAGAATAATTATATCTCGGTTAAGAGCAATACTAGGTTTTAGTAAAAAACACGTTTGAGGTAATAATATAAAGATATATCTTTTTTAAAAAAAATCGAATAAAGAATCTGAATATTTTTTTGTAAATATCTAATTCTTTATTAGAATTTTATAAGTTGAAGGGTTTATAGTAAAAATAGTGTGTTAGTCGAGTAATAAACGTAGCAATGCAAAAAGATCAAGTATGGATAAATGGATATCTCGGTTACACCTAATAGTATAGATTTATGTTTAATAAAATTTATTTTTTGAACCCGTATTCCATCTCAAAAGGCATAATGATCTATTGTTTGTGAGAATTTGGTTTTCTGGAGTATTTATATAAAAACATTAATAGCTTTTGAATCCTGCTTCAAAAAATGAAATCAGACAATAATAATTATAGGTGTTTTAAAAATTAGTTGGTAATTGATTAGCATTTAGTGGACTAAAAGTTTTCGATTTATTTTTATTCTTTCTTGTAAACAAATGAAAAAACAACTAGGATTAATTACTTGTATATCAAATAGTTTAGTCAAAAATAAAAGCGAGCAAAACTTAGTTTTAGCTAGTTTATCCGTTGTAGTGACCTAGGAGGAATTAACTAACGTTGATCCCATTATACTCACTACTGCAAATAAGAAACCACGAGCTATCGCTCTAGTTCTTCTTTTCATTCCAAAGCTTCAAACTACGTTTGGCTTTTCCAAAAAATAAAGAACCACGCTAAATGGCGTGGTTTCTTTCTTGATGTGACCCCAAGCATTCACGGTTCAAACTTTTTAACACAATATTTAGAAGAAATTACGGACTACGCAAAAGAGCATCAAGCCTTACTAATTGCTTGTTAAGAATAATCTGCTTGAAAATACTTTAACTTTTTTGTAACTTTTAGAGAAATGTTTGTAAAGGGAGATGGTTTACTCAAGCCAAATCTTTTGATTAAATACTAATCGTTTTTTTTTGCTATATATAGTGTGGCAGTTGTACAACCTCAATTTCTATAATATCAAGTATTTTACATGTTGAGTTATTTTTTTAAGCAATTGACTTCCAGTGTTAATTTTATTTTGAATATATTAAAACAGTCTGAGTTTATAAAAATAGTAGTTGTGCAACGGTTACCCTTGTTAGCTACTGGTTATTTTATGTTTTCTTCTTCAACGAATAAGTTTGCAAACTCAAGTACTAAACTCTTAGTAAGTTTACCTAAAAACTCATTTCTCCAATATTTAATATCTTCTCTTAAAAAATCAATATCTAATTTTAAAAATTTTTCAAGTTGATTTCTGCTTATAATACACGAATACAAAGTCTTTTCGTCGTTATAATTCGTTTTTTCATTGTTCTTATTAGCAGGAATAAATACGTTTATTCTGTCGAGTTGGTCAAAGTCTCTAAAAACTCTTGTAGAACTTTCTAATAATTTTTTAAAGGCATAATACTCTGTATTAGCAAAGCCTTCTTTAAAATAGAGTATTCTTTTACCATAATCAGATTTGACTTCATCAAAATAATTTGTGGTATACTTACCTCTCTTGAAAAATTCATATTTTGATAATTGTAATCCTTTTATAGTTTGATTAAAAAAATAATCAACAGAGATGTCAATCTCATTCATTTCATTTAGCTCTAAAACGTCAAGTTTAAGATTAGAAAATTTCACTCGATTTTTAGCTGCTTTTGAATAGCCTTTATTTGTTATTATTAATCCGAAATTTGCATTAATATCTTCAGTCATACCAATAAAACTTTCTACGACCTTGACATCTACATTTTTGTTGTAATACTTTGCATCAACGATTCCTAATACTTTTCTTCCTGCTATGTTTCCTCTGATAGAAAAATCGATTTGTCGTTCAGTTCTGCTATACAAACCGAATATTGAGTCGTTATATTCAATTTCACAATCTGGATATATTTCAGATAGCTTTTCGTATAATTTCTTTTCATATTCTCTCCACATAGTTTTTTGTGACTGTTGCACAACGGTGAGTATATGCAAAGTAGGCGATTGCGGGCTTCAAACTTATCAAACCATTACTATTTTGAAGCGGGCTACAACCGTTGAATTTACAACTATTGCGCCTATTTTTTTTATACATTGTTGGCAACTGGCTTTTCTTTATTTCTTTGAACCAAAATAGATTCCAAATAATACTAACCCTATTCCAATTATATGGTACCATTCTATGTTTTCACTTAAAATTAAGAATGATAAAATAACTGCACTCACAGGCATAATTCCTGTAAACAGTCCAGCTAAGCTCGCAGACACTTTAGAAACTCCGTCGAACCAAAGAATAAAAGCAATTACAGAGCCAAATAATCCATAGTATAAAATTGGAAGAAAGTCATTAAATGAGTAATCTCTTAAAACGGAATAATCTATGTCTAAAAAAGCAAATGGAACAGATAAAAACAGTCCAATCCAAATAATATGGAACGAGCCATGTATTGCAGGAATATTTGGTGTTTTCTTTCTAAAAATGGTAAATAGACCCTCACAAACAACAGCGAATATGATAATTAGATTACCGAATACTTTATCACTTACACCTTCAACAGAATTATGAACCTCTGTAAATATGTTTATTATAGATACGCCCAAAATAGCAAAAACAATTCCAATCCACATGTTTCGTGAAATGCTTTCTTTTAGCAGAAACATTGCTATTAGGGCAATAACTGCAGGTGTTGTACTTGTTATTATTCCTGCATTTACAGGTGAAGTCATTTTTAGTCCATAAAAACTCAAGACCCTGAACAAAACAACTCCCGTTAAAGATTGTAATGCAAGATATTTCCAATCACTTTTTGTAGGGATTACTTTATTCTTCTTGTTGTGATATAGATAAAATGGAGTTATTCCAATTAGTGCAACGATTAATGTCAAAGATGTTCCGAAAAATGTTGGGAATGTACCAGCTATCATTTTACTGATAACAATTGTACTTCCCACTATTGTCATAGCGAGCAATAATTGAAAATATGCTAAGAAACTGTTTTGTTTGTTCATTTATATTATTGGATTTTGGTGCTCTTTAATTTAATCTCGATTTTAAGCTGTTCGTAAAGGGACATGGTTTACACAAGTTAAAGATTAAGGTTTACACTAAATTAATTTCTAATCTTGTTGATTGT
>CANMLS010000089.1 GCA_947498785.1 uncultured Aquimarina sp.
GTCTCCAACACCTTACAATTAAAAGATTTTATGGAAACTAATAATGCGGTGATTTTGGGTAGCGAACCAAGTTTTGTGGAGAATATGAAGCTTATTAATGCGTCAAAACATCAACCAGATCATGGAGATTTCCACGATCCTGTGATTAATCCACAAGTAAGAGGTTGGTATAACAAATGGTCTAAGAATAACAAAGACTCAGAAATTAGCGGCTGGAATCCTTATGCCTCAATGAAAATACATAAGCATGCAGAACATATTGAAAATAAAAAGGTAAAAGAATATGGAGATCCACAAAGAGGAGGAAGAGGACATCAAGGCTTAGATATTTATGCTCCAGTGGGTACACCAATCTATGCTTGTGTAGATGGTACAATAACTTATCATGATATGTTTGGCAAGAAAGCAGGTTATTTAACGCAATTAAAGGGTGAATACAAAGGTAAAACTTATACTTTTCAGTATCTTCATTTAATGGAGATAGAAATTGATAAGTTTAGATTTTACAACAATTATAAAAAAAGTAGTAAAGTATCAAATGATGGGTGGTTAAAACTTAGTGATACGAAGGGTAGTTTTACCGATCCGTTAGAAAACCAAACTTATAACATAAGTTATGACGGTAGCAAATTGAAAATTGACAATAATATTGTTGATATTGATTTAGGAACAAGTATTAAAAAGGGCAACACTGTTAAAAAGGGGCAAATTATAGGTTACACAGGTTCTACAGGAAATTCTTATCAAGGAAAAAAACGGAATCATTTACATTTTGGAATTAAAGATGCTAATGGTAATCGTATTTCTCCTTATGAACTACTTGAACAATATATTAATCTAGATAAGACTGGTGAAGAAACTAGTGAAAAACAGGATGGAATTACTCCTAGTGAAGCATGGTAATATTTAATAATTTATTTTAACAATATGAAATTAAACGTTTTATACATCATCATTTTTTTGTCTCTTGTTTCTTGTAAGAACAATAAAAAATCTAGTTCTAACATTCAGATGTCAAATCAATATGATTCTGTAATAGCTGAGAAAGAAGTTAAGAATACCTTTTCAAAACAGGACAGCACTAAGATTTTGAAAGAAAGACTTTTAGGTACGATTTATAGTGATCTTAAAGAAATCGACGAGTTTAAAAAATTTAGTAGTGGTGGAGCTTCTATAGGGAATGATTTTAATAATAAAAAATACACATTTTCAAGTATTAGAGGAAGTAACGATATTGTTAAATATGTTTTGTTCGAAGAAAATTTAGGCTCTAAGTTCAAAATTTTAGACCTTTTGGATTTAACAAAAGAAAAATTGCTTAAAGACGAGGATAAAAATCTGTATTACCATTTTTGTTATATGGATAATAAAAACGATCAAGAAATTATAGCGATAGCAGAATATGAAGAAAAAGAGTTTTTAACAAAAATACTAAAAGCTTGGCGAGCAGACCGAAAAACAGAAAAGATTATTGAAATTCCTGTAGATGGGATTAAGGTGGAAAATATAGATCATGGTTTGTGACTCTAGGCTGATGCACGCCTCTCGATCCCCGCTACCGCTAGTTTGTAACTAGTGGCGGTAAGAGTAAGCGATAAAGATGTGGATAAAGAAGAAAAAATAGTCAATCTTAAGATTTATGAAGCAGGAAACAAATTACACACAGGTATTGTAAAATATGGAGATACTGTGACTATAAAAGTAACCAGTCGTAACTTGGTAGGTGAAGAATTAGAGTTTGAAATATGGAAAGATGTAAAAGTGAATAACCGTAAAGACGATTATGATGATACTACAGAAGACGATGTAAAATTTTCTGAAACTATAAAGATAAAAATTGATCAAGAAGGTAAAGGAGAAACACCCTTTACCATACCAACTAATTGGGAAGATTACCAAGATGGTAAAGCAATGCAATTATTTTATTTAAAAGAAACAGAAAGTGAAGTAGAATTTCCAAGAGCTTATTATGTCGCTAACCCCAATAAGACAGAAGAAGAAAACAAGGCAAACAGCAACCGTATAATAGCATTAATGCTAAAAGTCTCCAACACCTTACAACTAATAGATGTGGAAGTTGGCAAAGAAAACATGCTGCAAGAGATTTGTATACAAGCCCAAAAACTGCTGTTGTTGCTATTTGCAAAGGCGAGGTGTTAGAAGTAAAAAGCTTTTATGCAAAAACAGATCAAGTAACGATACTACATAAAACAGATGATAATAGAGAATTTATAATTAGATATGGTGAATTAGATCCAGGTAGTATAAAACTTAAAAAGGGAGATAAAGTGAATCAAAGGCAATTACTTGGGTTTACAGGAAAACTTTTAAAGAAAAATAATACTCCTGTACTAAAATTAGGAGGAGAAGCAGTTTATATGTTGCATTTTGAATATTATACTGGAGCTCTAGGATATGATTTAAATAAAAGCTTATCAAATTGCGAAAAACCATTTGCTCGAAGAAAGGATTTAGCAGATCCATTGGATATTTTAGAAGAGGGATACGAAAATGTATTTAAAAAAGGAAAATCAAATAAAGGAAATCGTGTAGACCCCAAAACACTGAAAATAAGTGACAATGGTATTCAGTTTATAAAAGACTGGGAAAGTTTTAGAAGTAAAGCTTATAATGATTCTGAAGGTTACTGTACTATAGGGTATGGTCATTTAATAAAAAAGAAAAAATGTGAAGACATTGTTTTACCTTCTGAATTTGCAAACGGAATTACTGAGAAAAAGGCAACAAAATTGTTCGAGGATAAATTAGTAGATTTTGAAAAAGCAGTAAAACGAGATATTACAGTAAAATTATATCAACATGAATTTGATGCGTTGGTTAGTTTACTTTTTAATACAGGTTCACAGTTTTTAAATAATGGTGGAGTAAATAATGGAGAAACAAAAATTAAAAAAAATATTAATGCACAGAAGTATGCAGAGGGAGCAGACGAAATGAGTGATGTTACAAATGGAGATACTTCTGGTTTGGTAAAAAGGCGAAAAGCAGAAATTAATATGTTTAAAAATAATGTATATGATTCAACACATTAGAAACTATAAGTATTTGTTAATTTATTTATTTATTTATTTATTTATTGGTTGCAAAAAAGAAAAAAATAACAATCTTGCTTATAACACTAATACTCAGAATAAATTAAATCTTAATGGTACTTGGTATTGTCATGATTTTTCTAGAGATAATAGAATCAACACTAGGTATAGTGTTAGTTTTGCAGAAGAAAATGGATTGTATTCTAATTTTCGCATAAAAAATGATTCAATTTTTTTTGGTAATTGTTTTGAAAAAATTTATAAGTATTCTTATTCGTTAAAGAAAAAGAAACATGATGAAGAAAGTGTATTTGTGACTCACTTTAAACCACAGAAAAAAACAGTTAATTTTTTTACAATAGAGAATAAAAATTCTTGTATACCAATAGAGAGTCCTATTTTTTATATCAAGAATAATAATGAAGTTGTTGTTTTAGATAGAGGCTATTTTTTTTCTTATAAAAATGAGAAAAAAAATAGCTTACCTTATTCTGTAATAGGTATTCCTGGTAATAATAGAGAGTATTGGGAGGTAAAAGGAGTTTATATGAATTTAAGTATCAATGCAGCCTACAATAGTTTTTTAAATGAGTTTAAGTATGGAAGCGAAAACTTGCTTAAAAATATTCCAACGAAAAATTATATTGACAAACAACATTCAATAGAATATAAATTAGAAAATGACAGGTTAATCATAGAAAAATCTGACCCAATGGGTATTATTTTTATTGAATTTAATGAAAGTAATGATAATACAAGTTTTATATATAGATTAGATTACCCAGAATATTAAGAAATAACAAGGTAAAGGTGAGGCACAGTTTATGATACCTACCACATGGGAGTCTGACCATAAGGACGCGTGTATACCACGCTATTTTTATCTGGAGCATGATGGCGAAGAGTTTCCTCGTAGTTTTTATATAAA
>CANMLS010000090.1 GCA_947498785.1 uncultured Aquimarina sp.
TTTTGTCTCAAATTATAACTTGAAAAAGTGTAAACTATGTCCCTTTAACTTTGTAAACTATGTGCCTTTAACGTACCAGCTTGTTGCCAACGGTTAGTATATGGCAAGTAGGGCAGTAGAAAGCAATAAATTTGCGGGATTGCACTGAGCCAAAGCGTTGTATTTTGTTTTTAATTTATTCATTCTTAAAAGCCAAATCAACGATTTGGCGGTGTTGGTAAATAGCATTGAACTTTCTTAAACCACCGAACGCCCTATTTGCTATATACAGTGTTGTAGGTAGTTTATTCATTATTCACTATTTCTATTAGAAACTTAGGAGGAAATGATTCTCCAGAGCTTATTGCCCGTCTCAATTCGATAACAAATTCTGCACAATTTGATTTCGAGATATGTTCTTCCCATTTTTCTGATAGTAAGTCTTCTACACTAACAGTTGTTGCTCCCAAGTCTGAATGATGATCGCCTGAAGCAAGTACGAATGGTTTGTCATTTTCATTTATGTCTACACCAATTATATAGGGCCTTTTGTATTGGCTAGAAACTATTTCATAACCTCTTCCAATTTCGTGAAATCTATTTCCAAGTGTTCCCATTAAATCAATTTTTACTTCGTTCTTGTTTTACAGTAGCAGGGTTTAATATTGAACCTATATTTTTATTTGCATTAATAATTATTGAATCAATTTCATCTTCATATCTAGATAAATATGAAATAGCCGATTTCACTTGAAATAAATTATATTTAGATATATCAATTTCCAGCTTTTGAAATTTTAACTCAACAACTGAGTGATTATAATCTTTATCACTTAATATTTTTAAATAATATTTTTCTGGAGTTTTACTCATAATTACCTACAACGTTCAGTATAAGAAATCGTAGGGCAGGTGATAAGCACTATCGTTTCGGTTTATTACTTAGCTAAATATAAATATTTTGCTTTTATCTTCTTCTACTATAAATGCCAAATTTTATATTTAGCGGACTCTGTTAATATGCACAGAACTTTGGGTTTAGCACAAACGCCCTATGTTTTTTATACCTTGTTAGGTGTCTGGCTTTTCTTTCCGAAAACTTGCTAGCGTTGGTGTGAAAGCTCTTTTAAATTTGAGAGGTACGAACAAACTTTAAATGTGCTTGAATCTTGCGTTGGCTTATTTCACAAACCTAATCTGTAAATTCAGTTTAAAATATAACTCTCCATTTTCTTCATAAACAGAACCAAAATCGTGTCTACTAGAACTTGCCGTATCTAATTTTGTGTTATTAAATAAGTAGTTTTCAAATTCATTCCTATTGTAAATATGATAACATAAAACATCTCCATTTTCCTTTACAATCAAATATCCACCAGTAGCATCATATTGTCCAGTCCAAACTTTAGAAGGCATCATTCCTAAAGCTATGTCCGTTAAAAATCGCTTGATTTTGTATTCGTAAAATTTATGTTCGTTTGAAACGTTAAAGTTTAAAGGATTTTTAGAATTCGTATTTTCAACTAAATCAAGAATACTTGATTTTTTAGATGAATAAAATTCATAGACGATTTGAGATAATATTTCAGGTAACTTACTGTCAATAAGAATTAAATTATTAGAGAAAACTTGTTTTTCGGTTTTCACAAAATCAAATTGACCATTTGAATCTAAAACAGCATTGATTCTATCCATTATTTTACTTCTTGAAGAGATTGAATTAATATCTTCTATTTGTGATGAAGTAAATTTTGTGTTAGAAATTTTGAAAATAAAGTTAGTTGTTTTACCTGCATTTAATAGAGTAGAAGGACTACCTAATTGAGATTTTATACTAAAGCCTAAAGTTGGTTGTTGATTTGTTCTTTGGTCGTGAACAACAATTGTAATATCTGTTTTAGCTGTTGAACTTGCTTTTAAAGAAATACAATTAATTGATTGCATAAATTCTTCAATTTCGGGAACGGAAAAGGTTCTCTCTTTGTTTTCTTTTATTTTTTCAAGTAAGAATTTAGCTTTTTGTTTAAACTCTGAAATTTCAATTTTAAGAACTTCTTCTCCTCCAGAAATAAGTATGATTTCGTCTTGAATTGAATATTCAAAATCACCATTACTTTCTGTTCTTAAAACACGTAAAATGGGGTAAACAATACCTTCTAATTTTTCAATCTCTTTGTTTCCAAGAAATAATTGTTTGTCTCCAAGTAATTTGAATAGCGTGTAAATCTCACTCCATTCTCCTTTATTTCCTGTAATCATAAATCTTTAAGTTTTTCTATAATTTTTTTTGCTGTTGCTTGAATTGCAGGAACAGCAACAGAATTACCAAATTGTTTATAAGCTTGGGCATCTGAAACTACAATTTTATAATTGTCAGGAAAACCTTGCAATCTTGCCCATTCTCTTGGTGTCATTTTTCGTATTCCTTCTCGATTTACGTTGCCTCTAATATTAGTAACAGGTGTAAAATCTTTTAATCTAAAATCATAAAGTAAATTTCTTTCTCTTCCCATTCCGCCACAAACAACCGCATTTGCAGTCCCGTTATTTGGAATTATCTCGTAACCAAACCCATTTCCTTTACTTGCGTGTCTAGCTTTGTGATTTCGTAAAGTGTTTACATAAGTTTCAGATAAGTAATATTTTACTGAAACAGTTTCTGTTTCTAAAATATCTTCAATAGAAGTTTTTTTCTTTACTGGTTTTGGGTATTCAAATTCTGTGATATTTAAATCTTTTCTAAAACCTACGATAAAGATTCTTTCTCTATTTTGCGGAACACCAAATTCTTTAGCATTCATTACTTGTGGTTCAGGAACAAAATATCCTAAATCTTCACGTAATACATTTAAAATTGTAGCTAATGTTTTTCCCTTATCGTGGCTTCTTAAACCTTTTACATTTTCTAAAAATATTGCTTTCGGTTTTTTCTTTTTTATGATTTCGGCTACATCGAAAAATAAAGTTCCTCTTGTATCTTCAAATCCACCTCTTTTTCCTGCGATAGAAAATGCTTGACAAGGAAAACCAGCACATAAAACATCAAAACTGTCAGGTATATAATTCTTAGTTGAATCTTTTGTAATATCTCCAAATGGAACTTCTCCAAAATTAGCTTGATAAGTTTGTTTTGAGTATTTGTCCCATTCGCTTGTAAAAATACATTTACCTTTTAGATTTTGAAGAGCAAGTCTAAAGCCTCCAATTCCAGCGAATAGGTCAATGAATTTAAAGTCAGGTTTCTTTGGAGCAGGAAAAGGAACATTCTCTTGTTGAAAAATCAAATATTGTAAAGCTTCTTCAGCAACTAAATGTGATGCTTTCTCTTCAGGAAATTTATATTCAAATAAATTCTTAACGTGTTCTATTGCATCTGGTTTGTAAAATTGAGATACTCCATTTTTATGATTATGTAAATAATGTGTAAATGAAGCTTCTGTGTCTTTATCAGATTCTATAAGTGTTATTTTAAATTTTTTTTCTTCAAAATTTTCAATCGATATTTTTTCTTTTAGAATCACGTTATTTAATAGGAATTTAGAAACTGCAAGTTACGAAAAATTATCGTTTTGGAATGGGGATAAAGCAATGTGTGGACTTCCCCCCTTTTTTCGGACAAATTTATAAACCCTCTAAGCCGCATTAGTTAGTTGATTAATTTTTGTAAATT
>CANMLS010000091.1 GCA_947498785.1 uncultured Aquimarina sp.
CACATTTTGTATTATTTTTTCTTGATGGGTGATCATTATTTTATTGGTTATTAGTGGTTATTATGATCTTTTGTTTTATATATCCAAGAGTTCTAAGCATAGAACAATGCTACCATCGTTCTGGCTGTATAGTTCTCGACTTTTTACAAAGACATCGGGGTACTTTTGTAACTATTGGGAAACAAGCATTGTATACAATAAAAGATGGCGGCGACAATACGCTCTTTTGTACATTGGGGGACACACAATACTTATAGTTTTACATCTGTACCCGACATCTTTGATGAGGGGTAATTACACAAAAAAATGAACTTGAAAATGGATACGCTAAGTGTATTAATTTTGGGGTAAAATCATACGGCTATATGGATCGAATTTTTATGCTGTATAGAGGTTATTGATAATTTTGATTTTTGAATCATTCGGGCAACTTCCATCGCAGTATTACCTTTGTGATATTCTTCTTTTATCCAGCGGCGTAGCATAAGTGCATATCCTCTTTGTTTTTTTACACAGGCATCAAAGAGCATCGGTTTGATCAATAAATATCTGAATACCGTTTCTTCAAAAATTCTGTATTGCATTTCTTTTATACTAGGTTTTAAAAGGATGTTCATATTATCATCATGTTGGTTATTGATTCTGTAAGCTATTTTAATTTTTCTAGTTCTTGTTTTAAAAGAGTAACACACTTTTCTCTTTCCTTAATAGACTTGTTCTGAGTTAGAATTGACATCTTTATCATATGTCGTACTATCATATTGTCTGGTGATTTTTTTCTTCTATCTCTTATGTTTATAATTGTATTGTAATGCACACCATATCGATCAGCTATTAATCGTATCTGTAAGGTTGTTAGTGATTTTTTTAACACTACAGACAATGAATGACTTATTGGCTTATGATTATGGATTGCCATATTTGATAAATTCTTACATTATCTATATAGTTTCTTAATCACGAGAATGAATACTCCTAATAAACTTAAATCGTACATTGTTATTTCTGTTTTCATATATTTGCGTTTATCATTATTCAACAATACAAATATAGTCTATATTTAAACTAAAACCATAAAAATGGATAAAATTTTCTCCCCAATAAAGCATAGGGTAATTCTATATCTTGATAATCAGGGAATTAAAAAGTCTATTTTTTTTAAAAAAACAGGGATTTCTCCTTCCAACTTTAAAGGATCAGGGGCCAAAAGCGAATTAGGAGGAGATAAAATAGTCAAAATAATAACAGTTTTTGAAGATATTAACCCAGAATGGTTGTTAACTGGCAAAGGAGAAATACTAAGACCTGATACTTCTAGTACATTGTTTCAAAAACAACATATAAACACGATTATTAGATATCTAATTGATAATAATGAAGAGTTAATGGAAATAGAATTATTCAGAAAGTATATAGAAGGGAATTTAAAATTCTTAGAATTAGAAAAGGAGAAAGTAAAATATGATGAGGAAATGCAAAAACTAAAAGAGGTTCTCCTTAAAAAAATGAAATAGCATTATTTTTTTTGAGGTTCTCCTTCAATCAAAAGGAATATCGAATTAATTTCACTTTCTGAGTAGGTAACGTCACTTTCTTCTAAAATTTCTATCAACACTTGTATTTCAAAATTTTTTCGTCTGTAAGACATGTATTGATTCGTAGTTTCTAATTCTGTATCCTCTAATTCTCTTTTTAAATCAGACTCACTAAGTTTTCTTTGTTTCAAACTAACGTAGTCTCTTCTTTTAAATATTTTAAGTATTTTTTTTATCATAATTCTTTCTTTTTCAGGATAACTAAATATTGTTAAAAACATCTCTTAAATCATCTTGAAATTGATCAATATCATTATCCAAATCTGATTTTGTAATCAACCCAATTTTTTCTGCATATTTAGCTTTTTTAGCTATTCTTGGATAATGTATAAGTCTTATTTTTTCTAAAAATGAAAGCTGTTTGTAGATTAAATTATCCTTGTAGGCATAAAACCTAAAAAGAAAATAGGTAAAAGCCGCAAATAGTATGCCTCCTAACAAGATTACAACAATATATTTATTTTGAATAAAGTCTTTTTGTGTGAGAAAAATTAAATGAATAAACCAGAATCCTGAAATCAAAATGCCCGTAAGAGAAACAAAGTGAAATCTAAATGTGCTTCCTCTTGAAAAATCATCATGCAGTGATTTACAACTAAAGAAGAAAAGTGCTGTAACTAACCCAAAAACAAATATCCAGAAATGAAAACTAGATCTTCCTCTAAATGAATGATCTTTATTGATTTGTGCTAATTCATCGTTAATCGTTTTTAAATTTTTGTTTGAAATCTTAATTAAATCATTTGCTAAAACGTAGTAATCATCAACACTAATTTTTTGATTTTTTAAATCTTCTAAATATTGTTTTTGTGTATTGTCTCTATACAATATTGCGTTATCATATGTTTTAGTATTGGATGGGATTTTATCCGATTTGCTATCAAAAAAAACATGAAATAAAGAAAGGGTTACTAGCAAAAATGCCAATAGCCCTTTTATAATTGACAACAGTATTTTAGTACTAGTGTTCCCTCCTATCTCCTTCGTCGATTGTTCCGTCATCTCCTGGGTCAACCATTTGTGATTCTGATTCATTGATCTCATTGTTTACTTCTTGTGTCTCACAGCTACTTAATATAAGAACGATAAGTGCTGAACCTAAAAAAATAATAAGCTTTTTCATTTGATAGTATTTTATGGTTTGTTAACTCTAAAAATACTATTATTTATAGGATATTATCCTTATGCGAATGACGAATTATGTTTTAGTCCTAGATTGATTTGGGGAAGTACATTTATTCAACCAAGTTGAGCTAAAGTAGAATCAATCTAATTTTTGTTTAAGTTAGTTTTAACAGTGTTCAAATATAGTAAAGATGATGCCTTTTTCGAATACGGCTTTACCGTAACTTGCTGTTTTTGTGGCACTAAAACAATATCATCGTATTGATATTTAACGTTTTATAAGGGTGAAAAAAATTACAATATTTTCATATTTTATTTTTATAGAAACCTGACTCAAACAAAAATCAAAGCTTTAAGCATGAATCATAAAGCTCTAAAATGTCTGACACCAATTTAACCCTATAATATCGCATATTGTCTCGTTCTTTTTTGCTTAAATTTCTTATGTATATAGTGAAGTGGTTTAACCAATGACCACATAATAATTACTGTTACTCATACCAAACTTATATACACTCCCTCTTGCTATCCTAACGTATAGATTAGTGTTACTCTTGATTATGCTTGCCCAACCTTATCTAATATGGTATCTACATCGCTGCATTGAGCATCTACATTGCTACATTGAGCATCTACATCGCTGCATTGAGCATCTACATCGTTGCAATGAGCATCTACATCGCTGCAATGAGCATCTACATCGCTGCAATGAGCATCTACATTGCTGCATTGAGCATCTACATTGCTGCATTGAGCATCTACATCGCTGCAATGAGCATCTACATCGTTGCAATGAGCATCTACATCGCTGCAATGAGCATCTACATCGCTGCAATGAGCATCTACATCGCTGCAATGAGCATCT
>CANMLS010000092.1 GCA_947498785.1 uncultured Aquimarina sp.
ATCAAGGCACGTACTCGTGGTTTGCTTTCTACCTCACTCTCTTCTTTGCCTTTGGATTTTATATAAAAACTACGAGGGAACTCTTCGCCATTGTGTCATTTTATGTAAACCAACCAACAACGGTAACGAGCGAGACGCTCACACCAGTAAGTATTTTAAAGTTTAATCTTTGCTTTTTGTTAATGGGTAATCATCATTTGGAGGATTAAGCATGTATACACCACTTCCTCTAATAGCATAATTGGGACCGCCATTTTCTTTATAAAGTATATATTGTCTGTTTTCTGCGCTTTTTAGCTCTAAAGTGTCTTGAGTTACACGAACCATAGTAGCTGTTATTTCTTTACCACCATTAGCTGCTATTGTTGCTGATGTACTATCTATTTTAAAATTCATTTCATAGTTCTCATCATTGCCCCTAAATCCAAAACCAAAACTATAAACACCTATCCAGTTTTTAATATATGATGATTTTTCCTTTTCTTGGAGTATTTCTTGAGATCTTTCGGAAACTTCTACTTTTGAGAATTCATTAGAATCCTCATTTTTCACTTCTTGCTTACAGGCAAATAATAGTAAAATACTAAATATTAAAATTGCAATTTTAGATTTCATAAGTTTAGTTGATTTATCGTGTTGATTTATAATTACCATCTGCATTTTCTTCCATTTACTTCTTGTGGCACTTCCTCAAAAACATCTTGTTTTGACACATTTTTTTTACAACTGATAAAAATTAACATTATCAAAAACTTAACGAGTACTTTGTAATGTTTCATATTGACCTGATTTATTTTTGTTTATCGTAATCGTAATCTGATTCTTTTAATTGGTAGTTATTAGGTATACTCACGTTTAGCATATCTGATTTTTTATACACACTAATACAAACCTTTCCTTTAGATTTTTTTACCTCCCGTTTGATTACCTCTTAAAAGATAGAAATGATTTTCATCTGCTTTAACTACAAATCCAACCTGACCTGCTTTGTTGTCGTTTTCACCCCAATCAATCACGACCAAAGCACCTTAAATCTGGTTCTCTTTACTTTCTGAAATACCCCAATTTTTCCAATTTGTAGCCTTTACAGTAAGCTTACCTAAGACAGTGTCAATTAAGATAACCTTTGTTTTTTATAAATGTTGTAAATGATTCTTTCAAATGCAATTTTAGTTTGTCATTGACTTCAGGTTTTTTATCTAATTGAAAAACAAAGTTTCTTATATAAAAATCCTGAGCATTTTTGATATTCTCAATATGAGACACATCTTCCTCATATTCTTCTAAAAAAGTATCTTCATCTTCAAAAAATATATTTTCAATTAAATACATTTCACAGCCATTAATTACAATATAATTAATCACATAGTCCAATCCATCCTCATTAATTCGGTAAGCAAACTCCCAATCAACCTTCTTGTCATTGTCCCAGTCTCCATGTTTTAAAGTCTTAGATAACACTTTAATCTTTGCTTGACCACTCGTTTTGGGTAAATTAATACTACAATCACCATAATCAACATTGAGTTCCTCGGAGTAGTTTTGATTCACCATGAATTCTCCATTAATCTCTTTTCTAACTAAGAATTTTATATTATTAGCTTCAGATTTAAGAACAACTGTATTGTCATTTATATTTTGTTTTTCTGTTACCTCTGGAACATTTATCAATGCTTTTGAGTTATCTGTCTTTTGTTTGCAACCACCGATCAAATAACAGGTAAATAAGATTGTTATTAAAAAATAATTTTTCATACAATAAATATTTCAAGTTTACCATTTACATGGATAGGCCTTCCTACGGGGCTATTAACCGTTCAATGATTTCTTTAAATTCTTGTAACTCTAAGGCCCCCAATAATCTGCATTGATCATAATCCCATCAGTAGGAATCTCAAAGATTTTTCCTGTTTCTTTATCGGCTCTATACACTTTGTATATCTCTGTTATAATTTCTTCTTCGTCCCCATCTTCATCCCATGATTTGGCAAAAGCAACTAATTCCTTATCGATTTTACCCTTGTATTTGATACCATCAATATAGTATTGTGAACCTTTAGGAATATTGGAATGATCTATTTCTATATAGTTTATAATAATATCCGAATTTATCATGATGATAATTTTTTCTTTATGATTTTTTGGATCATCAAGAGTCCTAACTCCATAATTTATATATTTTTCATTATCCTCATTATTAGCAATAGAATGACCACCGTGATCATCATATTTTTTAAACTCTTCGAGTTCAGATAATCTATTTTCAAAAGTTTTTCCAATAGCAGTTTTCGGTTTGACAGTATCTTTTTGTTGTTGATGAATAACAGATGTGGTTTTTTCTTTGTGAGTTACAATCTTAGAAACCGTTTTATCAGAAGCATTTTTACAGGCTACAAATAAAATTACTAGTACAATATTTAAAAATGTATTTTTCATAGTATTTCTTTTATTTACCATTGTGAACTTGGAGTATAGCCATCTTGCTTGCTCATACTATCTCCTTCTTCATCATTATTAATATAGTCTTTCAATAATTTCATAGGTTCTTTTTCTTGAGCTTCGGCTACATCATACATAAACAAATGGAGGTGTGCCGTATTACGATGCTGTACCGCATTCCCTGTCATCCCTACGTACCCAACAATATCTCCTTTTTCAAACAGATCACTAGTTCCTGTTTTATATACTTTTTTAGCAATATCTAAATCCACTACCATTTTATCAATAGTCAAAGTATTGTCAGTAGAGTCATAGGTTACCTCATATCCTTTACCACTTGCTTTATTTCCTTTTTTATCTTTAAAGTAAATAGTTTGTGTATTTATACAAGATTCATAACTGTACTCTTCTGCTTTGTAATTATCTCCTTCTTTAATAGAACCTCCTAATCGAAATATATTTTCTTCAAACTCTATCATATGACAATATCCTATGATGTAGTTTTTTTCTTTGAACTTTGCTTTAAATTTAAGATTGAACCCTCTGGCATTTTTTTCAAAAGTATGTCGCTGAATTTCTATTGCATCCTGACACGCATAAATAGGCGTTCCTATAGGTGCATAAATATCTAATCCATGATGTTTTCTAGTGTTTCCAGAACTTGTTTTCCTTCTCTTTATAGCCCTACTGCGATCGGTATCCCATCCTTTATGTTCACTATGTATTCCTGTCTGATATGGATAATGTCCCCTAACTTGCGGATTGATAATTGGATCATGCCAATCTCCATGATCTGGTTGATGTTTTGGCGAACTAATAAGCTTCATATTCTCCACAAAACTTGGTTCGCTACCCAAAATCACCGCATTATCTGCTTCTAATTGTTCATCGAATTCTAGGGTGGTAGATACTTTAAGCATCAGGGCACGTACTCGTGGCTTGCTTTCTACCTCACTCTCTTCTTTGCCTTTGGATTTTATATAAAAACTACGAGGAAACTCTTCGCCATCATGCTC
>CANMLS010000093.1 GCA_947498785.1 uncultured Aquimarina sp.
ACTGCAATATTGGTTAATCCACTATCCTCAGCAACATCTGAAGGTGTATCATCCGTAGCCGTTGGTGTATCATTAACTTCTTCAAGAGCTAAATCATCTACAAAATTCCAAGTATTTGCACAAGATCCAGAAGCAACGAACTCTAGTAAGAATGTCCCACTAGACGGAGCTACAAAACTCACGCTCGGTCTACTCCATACATTTTCTGTACTTGGTGCTGAAATCGTACCAATTACTGATCCATTCAACCTAAGTTGTAGCTCAGGAGTACATGCTGTCTGTGATGGTCTTGTTTCTATAAGGTAATCAAAAGAAAAGCTATATTGATTCCCTGCAACTACGGTTACATTTTGAGATATTCCTTCGGGAGTAGTTCCAAAAACTCTAAAACCAAAATAACAACCTCCGCTAGGAGATGCTGATCTAGGAGCAGTACTCACAAACCATGCTCTCTGTGTTTCAGTAGATCTGTCAGGAGTAAATAACTGTCCCCAACCATCTGGTGCTACATTATCTGTTGCATTATCTGCTGTACAATCTACTCCAGAAACATCCAGACCTGGATTTGTTAATAAATTTTGTGTATACCCTTGAAATGAAAAAAGTAAAAAAACAAAAGGTAGTATTGTAAAATACGAGGAAGACTTGGATTTAAACTTCATAAGAAAAACATTAATAAAAACTAACTGATTATAAAAAAAGTTACACCTTAAATAAAGTAGGTTATTAAAACATAACATTCTGAAAGGTCAAACAATGAGTTGTATTTGTCATAGATAAATGATATCTACTACAGCTATTATTTTTAATTATGTCGATATCATGTATAGGTAAGTTTTTTTTAAATAAAAAAAACTTAAGAAAACCTATCATACTTATGATCGAGAAATCTGAGGTAAGAGTATTTTTTTTCATTTGACGATTATTTACAAAATATTACAAATACAACAAAAGAGCAGAAACCACATTAAGTTTACTGTTAAGCCATAATTCAATATTAACAAAATTAAGAAAATAAACTTCTTATATTAACGTTATCAATAAAATATTCCTAAACATATCGACGTAATGCTCATTTAATCGTCAAAAATTAAAATATTATACAAAATCTGTTCATCAAAGTTATTTACAAACTTAAAAGAGATTTTTATTTTTTGATTCACTTAATTTATTAATAACATTTCTATACAATTTATTATCATCAAACTAATAAATGAAGTCTTTTACTGATCACACAAACTACACTAAAGCACTGATTATCAAAGTTTAATGTAATTGCAAAAATTTTGACATTTTTTCTTAAGACAAAAAAAATGATTGATATCATATCATATTTCATCAATCCATAACACACTTCTTGCGACTATTATCTAATTTTAAGATTCTACTTTTAGACATTTTACTCATAAAAGTCATATACCATGATTATCTATTTTTAGTACTATATTTGCATTCTTATTAAGCTAAGGCATAGTAAACCCTACGGGAACTGAACATATTCTACTCAATTTAAGAGGGCAAAGTAAGATTTGAAAAAACAATAAAATTACATGAAATTCATAGACGAAATAGGAAGAAGAAGAACTTTTGGAATTATATCTCACCCAGATGCTGGTAAAACTACGTTAACAGAAAAACTATTACTTTTTGGAGGAGCTATTCAAGAGGCCGGGGCCGTAAAATCAAATAAAATTAAAAAAGGAGCTACGAGTGATTTTATGGAAATTGAGCGTCAACGTGGTATATCTGTAGCAACTTCTGTCTTAGCATTTGAATATAAAAACATAAAAATAAATATCTTGGATACTCCTGGGCATAAAGATTTTGCTGAGGATACATTTAGAACATTAACCGCAGTTGATAGCGTTATTGTCGTTATTGATGTAGCAAAAGGTGTTGAGGAACAAACTGAAAAATTGGTTTCTGTATGTAGGATGAGAAATATCCCTATGATCGTTTTTATTAATAAATTAGATCGTGAAGGAAAAGATGCTTTTGAATTACTTGATGAAATCGAACAAAAACTAGGTCTTACTGTTACTCCTTTAAGTTTTCCAATTGGAATGGGTTATGATTTTAAAGGTATTTATAATATTTGGGAAAAGAACATCAATCTATTTAGTGGTGATAGTAGAAAAAATATTGAAGAAACTATAGAAATATCAGATTTATCATCTCAAGAACTAAACACCACAATAGGAGATACCGCAGCGGATACATTAAGGGAAGAATTAGAATTGGTAGAAGGAATATACCCTGTCTTTAAAAAAGAAGATTATCAAAACGGTAATTTACAACCTGTATTTTTTGGTTCTGCTTTAAATAATTTTGGAGTAAGAGAATTATTAGATTGCTTTGTTACTATTGCACCTCCACCAAGACCAAAAGAAAGTAACATTAGAGTAGTAAAACCAGAAGAAAAAGATTTTACAGGGTTTGTATTCAAAATCCATGCTAATATGGATCCAAAACACAGAGATCGATTGGCATTTATAAAAATAGTATCTGGTACTTTTGAAAGAAACGTGCCTTATCTCCATACAAGGCATAATAAAAAACTTAAATTCTCAAGTCCGAATGCCTTTTTTGCTGAGAAAAAAGAAATTATTGATATTTCATATCCGGGAGATATTGTAGGGTTGCATGATACAGGAAATTTCAAAATTGGAGACACTCTTACTAAAGGTGAAGTATTACATTACAAAGGAATACCTAGCTTTTCTCCAGAACATTTTCGCTATATAAACAATGCTGACCCAATGAAATCTAAACAATTATTTAAGGGTATAGATCAATTAATGGACGAAGGAGTAGCTCAACTTTTTACCTTAGAAATGAATGGACGAAAAGTTATTGGTACTGTAGGAGCTTTACAATATGAAGTAATTCAATATCGACTGGAACATGAATATGGAGCTAAATGTACTTATGAAAATCTAAATGTTCATAAAGCTTGTTGGATTGAGCCAACAGATATAAATAATGATGAGTTTAAGGACTTTAAACGCGTAAAAAGTAAATTTTTAGCCAAAGACAAACAAGATCAATTAGTCTTTTTTGCAGATTCTTCTTTTAGTCTTCAAATGACTCAGCAAAAATACCCTTCAATACAGTTTCATTTTACATCAGAGTTTTAGAATCATTTTTAAGTATCTTTTTATAGAATAACAAAAAACCTCCTAAGCATGTGCCTTAAGAGGTTTTATATGTTTTATACATTTTTAACTTTTAATTTACTCATAAAATGAATATCTTTATTCTATGGCAAAAACTATTGATATTCAAG
>CANMLS010000094.1 GCA_947498785.1 uncultured Aquimarina sp.
TGTTACGAGACCCGTATGGCAGGTAGTGTGTGAGGTGCACTCCGCTATCTAATGATGGCGGAGCCATCTACACGATTGTACACTGTTTATTTATTTAGTCCTGTTTTTATATCACTTCTTGAAAAGTCTTCCCAATCTATAGGATTTTCGACTAATCTTTGCAACATTGCAATTTGTCCGATATGTGTCAAAATATCAGAAAAAGGTCCTTGAAAAAGTCTTTTCGAATAGTTAATATCTAAGCTTTTATTGTCTAATAACTGGTCGACTCTGCCCAGTTCGGTGTTAAATCGCTCAATTTCCTTTTCAAAACTCAGTTTCTCTATTTCCTTTTGAGGGAAAGACTCGTTTTCAATAAAAACTCTTGTGGAATAGATAACATCATTCATATGATGGATTATTTCTTTTGGACTTCTACTGCCTTTGCCTAAACTAAAATCACTAAAAGCTTGATGACTTCCATTTATTGATTTTTCAAAGCGATACTTTATTGTCGATATAATGTGTCTTGTTAGTTCGTTATTCATTCTCTTTAATTGTGTACAACACCAATATATAGTTACCATAGTAACTATATATTAATATATGAGGAACTAATGTAGTAAATCTTTTAAGTTTTTTTATAGCGAGGTGAGCATAAATTTTTAGTTGTTTTGCTGGGATTGTGTCCTATACAACTTGAAGGTATTATAAATCTATTTCTTCTAATACATGAGTAGCAAAACTATGTCTTAACCTATGCTGGTGACGACTCTAGAAGCCGATCACATATAGGATGCGGAGCAAGTTATATAAAGGCATTGAAATGTTAATAATCCTATCAGAATTATCAATATTTCAACACTACAACATCATCAATATGAGATAAATTAAAAAATAAATATTAACTTTATGGAACTAGGCTAGTGCTTTTCATAGGATACATTGTTGTGCGTTCGTTTTTTTATCAATTCCATAATTTCGGTATGTATCTTAAATGTCTGTTTAAAGTCATCTAAATTATTTGCAGTATTTTCCAAAATCACAAGATTCAAGTTTTCCTGTGGATAATAATAGCAAGCAGATACAAATCCAGGTGCATAACCCAATGCACCAATCTGAACATTTTGTTCTCCGTCTTTAAAAAGTAATCCATATCCATAATCAACTGTTTCAAAAATCGGGTGGATTCGAGTTGCATATTTAGTTGTCATTAATTTCAGAGTTTCTTTCTTAACCAACTTTCCCGAATATAAATTTTCGTTCCATTTTTTCAGGTCGGTTGCATTTGATATGAAACTACCGGCTGGAACGTAATTGTCTAAACTATTTGCAGCAAAAGCCAAAACCCCATTTTCGGTTTCTTCATAGCCTTTTACTAGGTGTTTGTATTTCTTATTGTTTGGATGAAATGTATTTTTAAGCCCATAATTTTCAAAAAGTTCGCTCGATAATTGTTCAAAAGATTTTTCAGTAACCTTTTCAAGAATTTGAGCGAGCAATTCATATCCCAACTGCGAATAATGGAATTGGGAACCTTGTTCAAATTCCAAAGGTTTGTTCAAGTCAACAATTCCGTGTGTGTGAGTCAATAAGTGATGAATGGTTACTTCTTTTGTCCAAGACTGATTTATTTGGGTAAGGTATTTCCCAATCGAATCGTATAGTTCAAGATTTTCTTTTTCATATTCTCTCAAAACCAATACTGCTGTAATTTGTTTGCTTATAGAACCTATTACAAATTGGTCGTTTACGCCAAGTTTAGTTTCGTTTTCCAAATCCGAAAAACCAATTGCTTTTGAATAGATGACGGTTGAGTCAGTGGCAACCAAAATCACTCCATTGAATTTTTGTCCGCTAATTATCGAGTCAATTTTTAACGACAAGTCAAAGTCTTCATCTTGTTTTTTCTGTCCATTGGTTTGACAGGAAACTAGGAATAAAAAAGCTATTATGATTAAACAATATTTCATTGGGTATACTTCTGTTTTTAAATGACGCACAACGGAGCGGCTATATCGGGAGTGCTGATGAAGGAAGTATTCCCTGATTATAGCTTGTTATACACAGCATTTCATTTTCCAATATAAATTACAGTTCCCCAATTTGTTAATTTTTCCTTCTTAATAATTTGCATTCCTGATTCGTCTATTGCCTCTTCCCAATCCTTTAATGTTACAAAGTGAAAAGCTCCAATATTGAAAAATACGAAGTTGATAAAATTTCTCATTTGTTCGCATAGAATTAGTGTTCCATCATCTTTCAGTATTCTTTTAGCTTCTTTAAAGAACTTCACTCTTTTATCTTGAGTTAATATTTCATGTGCAGACGTAATTGCAAAAATATAATTTATACTATTTGATTTGTCTTCCAAATTTGTAGGGTCAACATCAATTTGATTTGGATGTGGTGGAAATACTTGATTCGATATTTCTATTGATTTCTCATCTTCATGTCGATTGCCATATAAGTTATAAATCTTCAAATTTTCTGGCTCAATTAGGTTTTCCAGTTTCCTTGAAATAGGGTCGAAACTTGCATGTAATAGAATTCCTTTATCATTCTTATTGAATTGTATACCTTCAAATAGTTTTTCTGGTTCATATAAGCTTGATTGGTCATAAAGTTTATAGGACGCAAATAGGGACATAGCAATATTTATAATAACAAGTATACTTAGTGCTATTAATAATTTACTCAGAATTGGTGAGACAAATAGTGCTGTTACAAAAGCAATAATTGACACTGCTATTCCAATAAATATTTTGTCTTTATTAAATAGTACAACCAGTTTTGTAATCTTCATCTTTTATCTTGTTGTGTATAACGTTTAGCTATGCGTAGTGCGGAAGCAGAAAATCACTGGTTTTTGATCCAGCACTGAGCCAAAGTTTATATTTTGCTTTTATCTTTTTTATTCGCTTTCAGGTATAATACCTCGAGGCTTGCCTCGTTAATTATTACTATTTTGTGATTAGATGTCACAAAA
>CANMLS010000095.1 GCA_947498785.1 uncultured Aquimarina sp.
AAAAGATTTTATGGAAACTAATAATGCGGTGATTTTGGGTAGCGAACCAAGTTTTGTGGAGAATATGAAGCTTATTACCGTCGATACAAAAGACCTAGAAGGTTGGCCCGTTGAAAAAACTTTTAAGTATAATGGAAAAGAATACACAAGAAGGATTGATAGTGCGGTGGTTAGTAGAAATGTAACTTCCGTTTCAACGGCTAGTAGGCATCATCAAGGTTTAGATATCAACTTTTCATGTGGTGGAGATAAAGACTATGGTGCTCCAATTTATGCAACACATGATGGTTACATAAGCCGTGCTCATAATTCTCCTGAAACCAGTGGAGGGCGATACCTTGAAATCATATCAGGAGATAAAAAATTTATGACGCGTTATTTACATTTAAGTAAAATTATAATTGAACAAGGACAGAAAGTTGCTAAAGGACAAAAAATCGGTGAATTAGGAGCGTCTTATTATGGTAAAGAAAAAGGTGGGAAAATTAAGGCACACCTTCATTATGAGATCAGAACTGTTAAAAATGGTGAAAGAGATAAGGTTATTGACCCTTTGAATGGTAGTGAGTATAAAGGCAAAGGAGATAATGTAGATTTGGCAGACCCTCAAGATTGGATTGGAAATTCTAATTTATTTAAACATTTAATTATTAAAGATGACCATTATGAAAATCATTAAATTCTTGTTGTTCATTTCAATCATTTTTTCTTGTAAAGAAAATAAGATTGAACCTTCTGAAAAAAAGGCAGTTACTTCTGTGTCATCAGAATTAATATTGGAAAATAGATCAGTACAAAATGATGTTGACGAGGGTTTTGATGAATTTTTTGAAAGGTTTAAAATAGATAGTGTTTTTCAACTTTCTCGGATTGCCGATTCAGTTAGTGTATATTCTGATTACGATCAAAGAGGTATAGAAAAGATTAAGTATTCAAAAAAAAGATTTTCATTTTATGATTATAATAGTGATACTTTGGCATATAAAAGAGACAGCGACGCTTTTACAATTAAAATAGAGAAAAAACCTGATTCAGTTACCTATTATAGCACAGGTTACGATAATGGCATCAATGTGTTTAGAGTGTTTAAAAAAAATAAAGAAGGTAAATGGTTTTATTGTTCTTTACATGATTACTCAATTTAGTTACTTCTCTGTGAAGTTTTTAACTTGGTAACGACTGAGTAAGCGCTAACCCCAATAAAACAGAAGAAGAAAACAAGGCAAACAGTAACCGTATAATAGCATTAATGCTAAAAGTCTCCAACACCTTACAATTAAAAGATTTTATGGAAACTAATAATGCGGTGATTTTGGGTAGCGAACCAAGTTTTGTTGAGAATATGAAGCTTATTAATGCGTCAAAACATCAACCAGATCATGGGGATTGGCATGATCCAATTATTAATCCACAGGTTAGAGGATGGTATAATTCAGCTTCTGAGTTTAATAAGAAATCGAGTATAAAAGGTTGGAATCCTTATGGATCATTAAAATATGAACATGAAGACCATAAAGCTAGTGACGGTACAACAAAGTATGAGTATGGTAGACCTCAAAGAGGGGGTAATTCACATTCAGGTGTTGATTTATATGCCCCTGTTGGAACACCTATTTATGCATGTGTAGATGGTAAAATTACTTATCACAAAATGTTTGGCAAAAAAGCTGGTTACTTAACACAATTAAGGGGTACATACAAAGGTAAAACATATACATTCCAATATTTACATTTAATGGAGATAGAAAGTGATAAGTTTAGGTTTTATAATAATTATAAAAACGATCCGAAAATAGTAAATGATGGATGGAAAAATTATTCAGAATTAAAAAGCCCTTTGATTGATCCGATAGTTAACGAGAGCTATAATGTAAGTTATGATGGGAGCGGATTAAAAATTGATAATAATATTGTTGATATTGATTTAATAGTTTCTACAATTAATGATAAATTTGAGGCTGATGACTATGTAGATGTAAAGAAAGGTCAAATTATTGGCTATACAGGTTCTACGGGTAACTCTTATCAAGGTAAAAAACGAAACCATTTACATTTTGGAATTAGAGATGCTAATGGTCATCGTATATCTCCTTACGAATTGTTTGATCAATATATCAATTTGGATGAATCGGGAGTAGAAACAAGTAATAAGCAGGATGGAATTACTCCTAGTGGTAAATGGTAAACTTGAAATATTAAAAAAAATGAAAAATACTATTTTTTACATTGTTATAATTCTATTTCTTTCAGCTTGTAAAGTTGAGAATAAGTCTCCAATCAAAACTGTTTCAAAAGTTGCGAATATTGATTTAATAGAAAAAAAAACTATAACCAAAACAAAAGTTAATGATACTCTAAAGAAACATTTTCTTGGGAAGAAATTAAACTATTTTAAAAACACTCCCCCTTTTAGTTCTTTAGACTTTGGTTCTGTAGGGATTCATACTAACCCAGATAATAATATAAATTATTCGTTAGGCCATTTTAATTTAAACAGTGAAAAAGTTGAATATATTGTTTTTTTTAAAAGAACGAAAGAAGGTAAAGTTGCGATTGATATTCTAAATCTTGTAATGGAAAAAAAATTAGAAATTGAAAAAAACCGTCTTAATACATTTTTCTGTTACAAAGGACGTAAGAACGATCAAGAAATTATAGCGATAGCAGAATATGAAGAAAAAGAGTTTTTAACAAAAATACTAAAAGCTTGGCGAGCAGACCGAAAAACAGAAAAGATTATTGAAATTCCTGTAGATGGGATTAAGGTGGAAAATATAGATTATGGTTTGTGACTCTAGGCTGATGCACGCCTCTCGATCCCCGCTACCGCTAGTTTATAACTAGTGGCGGGTACGCCTAATAAAATAATAAATTAGAGTTCTTTTTTACAATAGAAACACTAGATTTTGAGGTA
>CANMLS010000096.1 GCA_947498785.1 uncultured Aquimarina sp.
CCTCGTAGTTTTTATATAAAATCCAAAGGCAAAGAAGAGAGTGAGGTAGAAAGCAAACCACGAGTACGTGCCTTGATGCTCAAAGTATCTACCAACCTAGAACTCGATGAACAATTAGAAGCCGATAATGCGGTGATTTTGGGTAGTGAGTTGAATGGAGAAATGGATGGCGATTGTAAAGGGAAGTATTGTATAAAATTAGGTGAAGAAAGTGAACTTATACAAGAAATAAATATTCGTCTTGCTGGTTTTGGAGGAAATGTACCTACAAAAAAGTTTACGACCAAAACCGTAGCTATGATACAGCAATTTCAAAGGGATTATATGGAGGTTGCACCTACTGGTAAGATTTGTGGAGACACGCTTAAAGCTATTGATGAATTTGAAGCTAAATACCCAATAAATTTTGATGAAATAAAATGTAAGTGTGGAAAATGTAATGGATTTGGTCAAGGAAAATTTAGTGAACAAAAACAAGATACTAATATAAAAGAAAAGTTTAGAAAATATGAATACCCAGGAATACATAGAAGTTTAGTTTGGGCTTTAAGAAGTGTTTATTTTTATCTTGATAAAAAAGAAAAGAACTTAAATTATTCAATAAAAACCATATATTCAGGATACAGATGTCATGAAGACAATACTCAGAATGGAAGAAAATCTACAAACCACATGGGGAAAGCATTAGATATACATTTTAATAAAAATGGATCTAGAACCAGAGTTATTTCCGATATGGAAAAAATAAGAAAAAAAATATTTAATAAATATTTAGGTGCAAAGTGGGATTGGAAAGCTGGGCAAAAAAATATTTTTAATCTCGAATCTACTGATGTAGGTGCAACAACTTGGATACATTATGATGTTAGAGAATATAATTTAGAATACCTAAAAGATGAATTTTTTGTAAAAAATAAGTCGGGCTTAAATGGTGAAAAAATAATTGATATAGCAAAAAAAGAAGGGTTTACTAAAACTTGTGATTGTTTAGGAGGATATACTAATAAAAATAATAGCATAGACAACGGTCAAAATGAACGTGTAGATCCAAAAACTCTCAATACGAGTGATAAAGGCATTCGGTTTATCAAGGATTGGGAAAGTTTTAGAAGTAACCATTATAATGATTCAGAAGGGTATTGTACTATTGGGTATGGACACTTAATAGCTTACGATAAATGTGAAAATATAACGATTCCCGATGAATTTAAAAATGGTATTACAGAAGCTAAGGCCGTAGAATTATTTAAAGAACGATTAGTAGGTTTTGAAAAAGCAGTACAACGAGATATTACTGTAAATCTATATCAGTATGAGTTTGATGCCTTGGTTAGTTTACTTTTTAATACAGGTTCACAGTTTCTAAATGTTGGAGGAATAAATAATGGAGAAACAAAAATTAAAAAAAATATTAATGTACAGAAGTATGCAGAAGGAGCAGACGAAATGAGTGATGTTACAAATGGGGGTACTTCTGGTTTGGTAAAAAGACGTAAAGCAGAAATTAATATGTTTAAAAATAATGTATATGATTCAACACATTAAAAACAGCAAATATTTATTTATTTATTTATTTGTTTGGTTATTTATTGGTTGTAAGGATAAAAGTAATTCAAAAGTAAATGATGATCAAGAGTCTATACTTTTAGCTACCAAAAAAAATGACAACCAAATACAATATGATTGGGTATATTTTAATTATTTTCCAATAGGAGACGTTATATTAAATGATGAAAAAATTCTAAGGTTGAAAGGCGTATATAAAAATATGGAACTTAAAATTATGAATGACTCTATTTTCTTTGGGAGTAAAATGAAAGAGGCTATTTATACAGGTAACATAAATTCAAAAAAATTCTTTAGAAGAAAATATCTATATAATTATTACAATACCTTTTTAAATAAAAAATTTAATATTTCTTTAAAAGATAATTTATTTTATTTCAGGAATAAAAACATTCATAAGGAATCAATACTAAAGAAATATTTTAATGAAGGGTTTATAATTGAAGATTGTTTATTTGCGATTAACGAATCAGAAGGTGTAATTATAGTTTTTAAAAATAAAAAGTCAACAGGTTTTGATAATAAAAACAGTTTATCATGTTTAAAAGACAGTATTTTAGAATTGCCATATAATCGAAAAATAGGTAATACTGCTAAATATAATATTGCGAAATGTGATATAGAAGGAGTTTCCGATTGGCTTTGTGGGGAAGATGAATTAAGGTATCTTCCATTGTTTAAAAATAAAAAAACTACTGCGATTTTAGTTCCAATGGACTGTGGAGACTTTTCATATAGATATTATTTACTCTCTCTATATATAAATAAAGTAGTGTCTAACCTTTATGTTGAAGGAGAATGGTATGAGAAAATTGAAAATAAAGAGTTTACATCTTTCGAAATTGATAAAAATCACAATATAAAAGTAAAAACGGAAAATGTAAATGGTGATATTGGTATTAATGAAGTAAAAAACTATGAAATAACTGAAGAAGGGAAAATCGTAGAAGTGAAATAAAAGCAGATATATAATTCAAAAAACAAGGATACTATAGTAAATGTTAATAATAGAACCGATTATATTTAGAAAGGAATAGTTACATTATGACTGTTCCTTTTTTAAGTTTTACAAAACAAGTGAAAAGCAAACCACGAGTACGTGCCTTGATGCTCAAAGTATCTACC
>CANMLS010000097.1 GCA_947498785.1 uncultured Aquimarina sp.
AATTTACAAAAATTAATCAACTAACTAATGCGGCTTAGAGGGTTTATAAATTTGTCCGAAAAAAGGGGGGAAGTCCAGTAAATGTGTTTTTCCTGTTCCGCTACTTCCTAAACTTATGACGTGTAAGGGTTGTTGCCGTTTTCTACTGGTAAAGATTAGATACATTAACAATCGATTGGTTTCTTCTCCGATTACACCACTTTTACCGATCAGTTCATTTGTTTTTTGTAATAAATCAGATTGTCTTAAAAAGGTTTCTGCTGCTTCTTTCTCTGCTAGATTTAATTGTTTGATCTTGGGTTTTAGGTTTTCTTGTTCCTGCTTAATCAGATTTAACCTATACTTTTCTAGTTCTTCTGTGAGTTCTGATAAACTGGCTGCAATAACACTGGTACCAATTTCTAGTTTTTCTGCACATTTACGGATAAACTTTTCTAATTGGGTATCGTTGTATAAATCCAGATTATGACGAACTGGTGGGCGACTGCTTTTTTGTAACTGTACTTTGACTGTGATACGCATTCTGTCCAATCCTTCTAATCGTATGCCGCCTAAAACTGTTAATTGTAGGATTTCGTTTTCGTAAATGAGTTGGTCTGTGTTATCAATCTGCAATTTGTTCATAACTCCCTAAATCTTACTATTTAGGTTCAAATATACCTAAAACGTTTTAAAAAACAACTTGATCAATTGTTTTTAAACCTAAATAAGTCCTTTATATTTGTAAAAACACACTATTTAAGGTAGATTTACGATTATGAAGTTTGCAGAACGGCTACAAGAATTACGAAAAAAGAACAAGTTCTCACAAGAAGAACTGGCTAAACAGGTAGATATACACGTTAATGTTTTAGGAAGGTATGAGCGTGGAGATTCGAACCCATCTATAGAGACCGCTACAAAACTTGCCGATTCCCTTAATGTATCTTTAGATTTTTTGGTTGGTAAAACAGAACTACTCGTGGATGAGTCAATTACCAATAAAATCCTAACCATACAAAAACTGCCAGAAAAAGATAGAGAACATATCTTATTTGCCCTTGATGCAATGATACGGGATGCTAAAGCACGACTGGCTTATTCTTAAAAAACAAAACCACAACCTATATCAAAAATAGATCGTGGTTGTTGATACCATATTTTAACTTCTCGTCTTTGGACAATTGCGCGAAGTCGGGAGACATTCGCGCAGCATTCGTGTCATTTTTTAATCACTCTTCGGAGAGCGGGGTAAATTGATCCAATTAGATGTAATCACATTTTTTTTTAGGTCATGGTTTAAAGAATCTAAAATATTTATATAATGTAATCTTATCTTCTGATTCTTGGAATCTTTGGAGTAAGCAAAATGCTTAGTAGTATAAGGGATTTTAAAACTAATAGTTTCTAATTCATCTTTTTCTAAATTAATTTTCTTTTCAGGTAATGAAGGCATATAATGATCTTCAAACCAATAATCTATATTATTAGGAATATTACTAAAAAACCTCATATTCCCATCTTCATATTCAATAATTATCTGATTTCTGTTTATTGGTATTGTTTCTATATCAGAAAAAATAATATTTGATTCTTCTTCTTTAAAATAATTATGTGACAAAATATTACTATTCCAAAAAATATTCATTGGTCCTTTAAAAACTATTTTAAGTTCTAAACTATCAATACTAGTTTTTTCAAAAACAACATTAAAATTATTAACTTCTCTTGTCCCTCTATCACAAGAAAAAATAGTAATAACAGTTAATATAATTACAACTTTTTGAAACATTTTAAATTAGTTTTTATGTTGATCTCTATACCATTGAACGTCTTGACGGAATCTTTGAGTGGTCAAATTCCAAGTCGGTGTAGATTGTTGAAAATCCATTGCAGCATTTTCAGTATGAACTTCACCTGCTCGTATCGTCTCATAAAACACTCTATCATTAGTCAAAATGATTCCTAGGTTAGTCCAATAATGGTCACTCTCGTGTTCTAATGTATTTCTAAGATTATAAACATTTGAAAGCATATTGTTTTCTAAAGTGCTATTGTATCTGATAGTAAGAGTAGGGTTTAATTCTCCACTTCTTTGTCCTCCAAGAGTAATGCCATTTTCGGTATTTCTACGAACTAACATTCTACCAACTGCAAAACCTTGTGAATTAGAACGAGTATCAAAAGTTGTAATTCCTCCGGAGAAAAAAGACTTATCTAACCCATCATAACCTTTAAAAAATTGGGATGTTACATATTCTTGAATTAAATCAGTATCAGCTACTACCTTAAAGTCTTTAGTGAGAAGAGTAGAATTTGCTGTCAATTGGTCTATATTTCCATTAAATTCATAACCTTCATTAACAAAATAAACAGTTCCGTTGTCAATTCCATCATCGTGAACTACATTTCCATCTCTATCTATCCATTGAGTAAAACCTCCATCAGGATCGATGGCACGAATTGGGTTGTTATGCATCCCTAAGTATGGTGATGCAAACTGTCCATACGGATCCGTAGTCAACCAACGCCCAATACGACTATCCCAAAGACGTAATTCAAAAGCTTCTTTTCCAGTTTCGGTATCTTTTTCTTGACCCTGGTATGCGTAGCGGTAATCTCCTTTAAGATCACG
>CANMLS010000098.1 GCA_947498785.1 uncultured Aquimarina sp.
TGGAAATTCTTGCCAAACTGACCCACCTATTCCTATTCTATTGACCCAGTAAATCCTATTTAAACAGACCCACCTATTCCTGTTTAAATTGACCCACCCCAAAAGTGTGTGTGTATTAAATAACTTGTATGGTTATATGTAATCAAAATAACCATGGCAAACACACACTTAGATATGCGAAAAATAAAGCAGTTATATCGTTTCTATACCCAAGGGGTTAGTAAGCGTAAAATCAGTAAGCGATTGGGTATCTCTCGTAATACAGTTCGGAAGTACCTTGACTTATTGATTAAGAGTAAACTGACCAGTGAAGAGATAGATGCACTGACCTTTGAGGAACTCCGTATTCTTTTGGATATCGACCATACTCATGTTACTACGCGTCATTCTTATTTATTTGATTTATTCCCAACGGTACACAAAGAACTTAAGAAAGTTGGTGTGACTCGTTATATGGTATGGGAGGGCTATCTTCAAAAGTATCCTGATCTTGTATCGTATTCCAGGTTTTGTCATCTCTATAAAGCTTGGAGTCGTAATCAAAGCCCTGTAATGCGATTTAATCACAAGGCAGGTGATAAAATGTTCGTTGACTTTACGGGTAAGAAACTCTCCATTATTGACCCTGGAACCGGAGAAGTAAAAGAGATGGAAGTTTTTGTTGCTGTTTTAGGTGCTAGCGGTTACACTTATGTAGAAGCCTGTCCTTCACAAAAACGAGAAGATTTTATAGGCTGTATGGTCAATGCCTTAAATTTTTATGGAGGTGTCCCTAAAGCAATTGTAACTGATAATTTAAAATCAGCAGTTACTAAGAGTAATAAATATGAGCCTATTCTTAATGAGAGTTTATTAGCGATGGCTACTCATTACAATACTACAGTTCTGCCTACAAGAGCTTATCGACCAAGAGATAAGGCATTAGTAGAGAATGCTGTGAAAATTGTTTACACACGGGTATTTGCGCTTTTAGGGACTATTGATTTTTATACGCTAGGAGCTTTGAATACTGCTATATTAGAACATACCGCGGTACATAACAAAACTAACTTTCAATCTAGAAATTATTCTCGTTTAGAGTTGTTTGAATCTATAGAGAAACAAGAATTAACAGCCTTACCAGTAGAATCATACAGATTACGACAATATGTAATGGGTACTGTTTATAAAACTTCTCATATCTATATCAGTAAAGATAAACATCATTACAGTGTTCCTTACAACTATATTGGTAAAAAGGTTCGTATTATTTACACTAAAGATACTGTTGAGATTTACTTAAAACAAAAACGTATAGCCCTTCATAAAAGAGGGTTAAAAAGATATGAATATACTACAGATCCTACTCATATGCCTTCAACTCATCGGTATGTAGCAGACTGGAATCCAGAGAAGTTTTTAAACTGGGCAGATGCCATAGGTGACTACTGTAAAACTTTTATAACCCTGTTGCTTGCTAAAAGACAGCATCCAGAACAATCTTATAAATCTTGTGCTGGCGTACTGGGATTAGCCAAAAAAGTAGGTAAAGATCGTTTAGATAATGCTTGTAAAAGAGCCCTAGATTATGAACGCATCAATTATCAAAGTGTTAAAAGTATACTGGAAAAAGGACTGGATGCTATACAAGAGGATACCAATACAGAATCTAATATTCCTAAGCATAAGAACATTAGAGGAGGAAACTATTACAAATAATTAAAATCAATAAGCAGATATGAATGCACAAACATTATTACAAATGAAACAGTTAAGGCTTTATGGGATGCATAGGGCTTTTTCTACAACTCTTGAAGCTAATCACGGGAATTATACCAATGATGAATTAATCGCTTATCTATTACAATCCGAATGGGATGATAAGCATAATAGAAGAATAGAAAGACTCACAAAAGCTGCTAAATTTAGATATCAAGCAGCTATAGAAGAAATCATCTTTGATCCTAACAGGGCTATTGATAAAAATCAATTTATCCGATTTACTGAATGTGAATTTATCAAGAATAAAGAAAATATATTGATTACAGGAAGTACGGGAGTTGGCAAAAGTTTTATCGCTTCTGCAATAGGATATCAAGCCTGTTCTCAAGGATATAGAGTAAAATATTATAATATCAATAAACTCTTTGCTAAACTAAAACTAGCTAAAGCAGACGGTTCTTATCTTAAGGAAGTAGATCGAATAGAAAAACAAGATTTACTCATCTTAGACGACTTTGGTCTACAAGAACTTGATAACAATAAAAGACAAGCATTTATGGAAATTATTGAAGATAGACACGGAAAAAAGTCAACAATTATAGCTTCACAACTCCCAATAATAAGCTGGCATCAGATTATCGGAGAACAAACCATAGCAGATGCAATTTTAGATCGATTGGTACACTCTGCTCATAGAGTTGAACTTAAAGGAGAGTCGATGAGAAGAAAAAGAAAAAAATCGTAATTTTAACATCAAAATAAACACACTTTTGGGAACTGTTTTGCTATGCTCAATTTAAACAGGAATACCCGGGTCAATTTCATAGGAATCTCCA
>CANMLS010000099.1 GCA_947498785.1 uncultured Aquimarina sp.
AAACCTAAAATAATTATGAGTGTGTCATTTGGTGAGCCAAGTATTATTGTTCTTTTTTGAATAATTTGTTTTGATGAGAATCTTTCTTTTTTTGATGACCACAGCCTAAATTAATTAATCTAAACAACTTAATTTTTTTATTAACGTAGACGACCTTGTGTAGTTTCTGATCTATATCAAGCTCATGATTTTATCAATTTGTTTATTCCTGGCTTTTGCTGCGATAAACAAATACAGGAATCCAGAGCTTATTAGTAGGTGTTTTTAATATTGTTTACAATGATGTTAAAGGTATCTGTTATAAAAGATTTTTTCAGGAATTTAAATGTACTAATGGTAGTGCATTAAGTCAACATTTTATAGTTAGAAAGTATAACAATTAATTTATAATTTTTTAGAAATGAAAAACAGTAAACCAATTACCTCATTATTGAGTATGCTATTAATGCTCTTGGTGTTATCGTCATCATGTAACGAAGAAGACGATGGTGTATCCGAAACAGATATTCCAATAACAGAAATAGCTATATCAAAAGAGATTGATAATATATTATTAAAGGGAGCTACCCAGCAATTAGAGGCGTTAATTACCCCAGAAAATGCGACCAATAAGACTGTAATATGGAGTAGTGAAGATTCTGCTATTGCTACAGTAGACGGTACAGGACTTGTTAAGGGTGTTGCCTTGGGAGAGGTAACAATTACCGTAACGGCAGAAGATAATGATGCTTTAAGTGACAGTATTGTTTTTAAGATTGTTGAGGAAAGCACTGGAGGAGATGATTCTAAAGATATCACCTCCCTATCTATAAACGATGTAGTAGGTGATACTAATGATTATAATGTATATGTATCCTCCTTACCAGCAGGTACCGCAGTAAATGCTCTTACGCCGGTTATAGTACATACAGGGGTAAGTATAACACCAAGTGGTCCACAAGATTTTACAGAGCCTGTGGTTTATACAGTAACTGCAGAAGATGGTAGTACACAAGAGTGGACTGTTATCGTTTTTGTTGAAGGATCAGAGCCTCCAACAGGGAACGGTTCAGAATTTATAACGACTTGGGATGCTAGAGAAATCACTATACCAACAAATCCAGATTTTACTTATAATTATAATGTAGATTGGGATAATGATGGGATTGTAGATCAAGAAGGAATTACAGGAGATGTAACTCATACTTTTGAGACTTCAGGAAAACATACCATTCGTATTAGTGGAGATTTTCCTGCTATATTTTTCGGATTTAGTGCTTCTAATGCAGATAAGGCAAAGATCATTTCTGTAGATCAATGGGGGACAGGAGAGTGGTTATCAATGGATAGAGCATTTTTAAGGTGTGCAAATCTTACAGTTCCAGCAACAGATGTTCCTAATTTAAGTAAAGTTACTAATATGGGGCTTATGTTTAGGCAAGCTTCGTCTGCCAATCCCGATGTTAGTCAATGGGATGTTTCTAATGTAACCAATATGCAGTATATGTTTGGATCTGCTACGTCTGCTACTCCAGATGTTAGTAATTGGGAGGTTTCTAATGTGACTAATATGAGAGGTATGTTTACTTTTGCTACATTGGCTAAACCAGATGTTAGTAACTGGGATGTTTCTAATGTAACTAATATGAGGCAAATGTTTTCTATTGCTAGATCTGCTACTCCAGATGTTAGTAAATGGGTTGTTTCTAAGGTAACTGATATGGGACAAATGTTTGCTGTTGCTACATCTGCCAATCCAGATGTTAGTAATTGGGATGTTTCTAATGTAACCAATATGAGAGAAATGTTTAATGGTGCTGGATCTGCTACTCCCGATGTTAGTAATTGGGTTGTTTCTAAGGTGACTGATATGAAACAAATGTTTGCTGCTGCTACGTCTGCTACTCCCGATGTTAGTAATTGGGATGTTTCTAATGTAACTAATATGAGTGGTATGTTTAATGGTGCTGGATCTGCCAATCCCGATGTTAGTAATTGGAGTGTTTCTAATGTAACTGATATGAGCAATATGTTTAGAGGTACTGGATCTGCTACTCCCGATGTTAGTAATTGGGATGTTTCTAATGTAACTGATATGAGATCTATGTTTTCTGGTGCTACATCTGCTAATCCAGATGTTAGTAATTGGAAGATTGGTGTTGTGTTTAGTATGCGTGATATGTTTAAAGGTGCGACCTCGTTTTCTAGAGTAAACTATGAGAATCTTCTGATTAATTTTGCCAGTCAACCTCGTGAGTATAGAGTTCATTTTGATGCTGGCAATCTAGTAGCTACTTCTACGGAAGCATTAGCAGCCAGACAGACCTTAATAAATGATTCATCATGGATCATAACCGATGGTAGTTCATTGTAGTAATATGGCATAACAAGTATAGTAGAAGTTTTGGAGGTGTAATTCCCTAAAGTTTTACTTATATAGTAAAGAAAGCCTGATAGATTAATATTGATCTATCAGGCTTTTTTTGTTCAAGAGTAAATTCAAAAGTTTAAGGTTTTTGTAGAATTCAACTTTTTTTCGTGTCTTGTTTGGATTG
>CANMLS010000100.1 GCA_947498785.1 uncultured Aquimarina sp.
GACCCTGAAACAGGGCTGTACTACAATAGGTTTAGGTACTACTCGCCAGACACAGGAACTTATATTTCGCAGGATCCTTTACGGTTAGATTCGGGAGAGGGCAATTTCTATGCTTATACGCATGATGTTAATACTTGGGTTGATCCACTTGGGCTTATTGCAAATGCAAATAAACCTAATCAAGATGTTTATGCTTTATTCGAAAAAGGAGCTGATAAACCTTATTATATTGGAATAAGCCAAGATGCTGATATCAGATTAGATCAACATGAATATTCAGGAAGATTTCAACCAGAGAAAGGAGATAGAATGGAAATTCTACATTCCCAAAAGCCTTATGCCGAAGCTCGAGCTCTAGAGCAAATAAATATAGAAGATCATGATACGATAAAAACTGATAACCCTAAGGCTAATCAGCAAAATTCATTTCGAAAAAATAGAACTGATGCTAACGGTATAGAATATAAATCAGAATATGATAAAATAAAAGGATGTCAGTAAAAAAGAATAAATATTGTGAAGGAGGTGAAGTATTTTGTATTCCTCTTTTTTGGGTGGATGAAGAATATAACGCTAAATCTAAATTGAAAAAACAAGATGAAAATAAACAATTTGCTTTTGGACGAGCGATTGAAGAACAAGGTGGGGCTGGGATTTTAGTTGAGATATTTAAAATTAGTGGTCCAATGACCTTGGATTATGAAAGTATTGTTAACTCAGATTTACTTTTTGATCCAATTTATATTTTCTGGGTTGGTATTAGAAAAAAAAGATGGAAAATAGTTTATCAAACACCTAATTACGATAAATATTCTGATTCTAATTATGCTAATATTAATATGGTATTAGGAGATTATCAAAATTTATATCTAAAAAACGTTGAATCTGGTTTAGAAAAGAAGTTGACCAAGGAAGAAGCTAGAAAGTATGAAAAAAGTATTGTTTGGCATCCTGCACAATTAGAACCTAGAATTGTTCAAGAATTAGAAGGCAAAAGGTATATCCATTTAGATTCTATATCGTCTTAACCCCCGCTAGCGCTCGTTTGTAACGAGTGCTGGATATTAGTAAGCAATCAGAAACAAAAATAAATATACACTTAAAACCAAAAGATATATGCCAATCAAAGACAGAGATTATAACAAAGCCAAAGCGCTATTAGAAGCTGCGGGTAGTAAGAGTGCAGAGAAATCCCACAAAAAGCATACGGGTAGTAAAGGTTCTCCAGATGGTCACGGCAGGAGTTTATATAACGAGGCAGAACAAGAGTTTGGCGCTCAGCCTACCGTAGTACAATTAGAGGCTTTGCGCAAAGCAGCTACTTTACTCGGGGTATAGTTAGCAATAACAGATTATAAAATATAGTATGCTAACTTTTATAAAAACTTAGCAACTAAAATATAAGTAATTGATTTTTAGTAGATTTATTTGATATCTAATAAGTTCTTCCCGAAATGTTCCCGACCCCTCGCTTGTGCCGTGTGCGAGTAAGCAATAAGAAATTATAAAAACAAAGAGCTGCTTTCTTTTTAAGGAAGTGGTTTTTTATTGTTTTGAGTTCGAGTATTGATCACATTTTGCTGCGTATAAATCCCTAACCAATTCACTCTCATGTTTAGGCAAATGTTTTGTTCTTAATAAAGTCAACCTATTTTCTTTACAAATTTTATCGGTATCATTACAATCCCACGCATCAAAATCAGTTTTAAATTTTTCAAAAAATTGATTTACTTTTTCTTCTTTTTTTGTCATAATACATAATCTTAAGAAGAAAACGCTTGTTTAGTTTTAAAATCTCTGAGACACATATCGATAAGATTTAAAACATAATCTTTGTTTTCATCGGGTAAGTTTGCAATATCTTCAATACGTTTTAATATTGCCTTATCCTCCACTAGTACCGAAGTATCACCTACCAAGTAATCCAAAGAAACATCTAGAGCTTCGGCAATCTTTTTAGCAATATCTACAGAAGGCGTTCTTTCTCCACGCTCATATCTTCCTATAATCGCAGAAGAAGTACCTATCTTTTCTGCAATAACCTCTCTTTTTATATTCTTCTCGGCTCTAACTTGCTTTAACCTACTTGCAAAATCCATATCAAAACGTGCTTAAAATATCCAAACTGTAATCAATTAATCAAAATTACAGCATCAAAAGGTTAAAAACAAATCCAAAAGTTTTGCTAGTGTTTTACAGAATGTTTACATTTGTTACCAAACTGTAACAAATAACTTTTTTCAACATTTTTTAATACTCACATAAAATCTTCATGAAACAGCGAAAACTCACCCTACAATCCGATCATAGAAAATGTGCTGATAAGAACTATAAAACTTATCCAAGTTTAAAACTCTTTGGCAAGTGGTTGCAAGATTGTGGATTTAACCCACAAGACAAAGTACAAATCACAGTAGACAAAGAAGTTTTAATTATAGAACTCGCCAAAGATTGATAGTATGGAAA
>CANMLS010000101.1 GCA_947498785.1 uncultured Aquimarina sp.
TCTATCACAATTAACTTATTATCAAAACAGTACCTTATAAGAAACGCTTTTTTATAAAATAAACGTAGAAATTGCACCTGCACGCCTTTCCCCAACTTCACATAATAGCAATTTCAAATATTTGCCAATAATTATTTTTATTGGCGTTTTTTTGATTTCAAAATTTTGCCAATTTTTACTATCTTTGGCATAAATTAGATTTGAAATGCCAAAAATCATTGAAAATAGACTAATAGAGGAATTTAAAGACAGAGAAGCTTTCTCGAGAGAAGAACTATTTGACTTTTTTAGGTTATTTGAGCCAAATCTGAAAGAAGGCACATTTGGATGGAGAATATATGACCTTAAGAAAAAGAACATCATAAAATCAATTCAAAGAGGTTATTATACTATATCATACAAGCCAAAATACAAACCTGAAATTTCTAGAGTGATTTTAAAATTAGCCAAAGTAATTTCTGAACGATTTGAAGATGTAAAATACTGTCTTTGGGACACTGATTGGATTAATGAATTCTCACAACATCAATCAGGTAAAAAATTAATCATAATTGAAATTGAAAAAGATTTTGTTGAATCACTTTATTATGAGCTGAAAGACACTTTTAGATTTGATATCTATCTGAACCCTGATGAAAAAGCAATTGACTTTTATATCTCCGAAAGTCAAAATCCTGTTGTAATAAAAAAACTGATCACAAGATCTCCAATTTCAAAAAGAACCGAAAAAAGAATAAAATTCTATACTCCCCTACTTGAAAAAATACTAGTAGATCTTTTTACAGAAAACAAACTATTCTATTTCTACCAAGGAGCTGAATTAATGCATGTATATGAGAATGCTTTAAAAAACTACACTCTTAACTATACCAAACTCTTTAGTTATGCGAAACGAAGAGATCGAGAACAAGACATTAAGCAATTTATGACAAATAATATGTATCACCTTGTAAAAGACATAATCGAATGATAGAAGAACATTGCTTTACAGAAGAATGGCTGGATACATTCAAAAGACAGGCAGCACACAGGCGAATAGACAAAGCTATTCTCGAAAAAATGATTTATGCACTTCATTTACTGGAACGCATCAAAACCAGTGGACTAGATTTTGTTTTCAAAGGCGGCACAAGCTTAGTTCTATTGCTTGAAGAAGGGAATAGATTCTCTATTGATATTGACATCATTTGTAATACCGACAGAGAAACCCTAGAGAAAATATTAAATAAAGTTGTTGATTCTTCTAATTTCAAATCATTTGAATTGGATGATCACCGCAGTTATAAAGCTGGTGTTCCGAAAGCACATTATTCTTTTGCTTTTGATTCTGCAACGAAAGGAAAATATTCTGGAAACATTTTGTTAGATGTACTAATTGAAGATTCAATTTATCCTGAATTAACCGAAAAACCAATTCAAACAAAATGGATTGAAACCCAAGGAGAAACAAACATTACACTACCAACCATTGACGCTATTACTGGCGACAAACTAACAGCATTTGCTCCAAATACCGTTGGAATTCCCTATTTCAAAGGAAAAGACCAACAGCCATTTTCTATGGAAATTTGTAAACAGTTATTTGACTTAAGTAAACTCTTTGAAAGAATAGAAAACATTGAAGCTGTAGCTCAAAGTTTTGAAGCCTTTGCAATTCAAGAAATTGAGTATCGTAAGACTGAAACATCAGATTTAACTCTGGAGAAAGTGTTGCAAGATACCATAGCTACTTGCTTAATTCTTGCAAAGAGAGGTGGAGGAACTCCAGATGAAAAATCAAAGTTTACAGAACTACAAAAAGGTATTCGAGCATTTGGTACAGGATTTTTAATGGTTGGCAATTTTAGAATAGATGATGCTATTCCAGCATCTGCTCGTATAGCTTATTTAGCTGCGAAAATTTTACATAAAGATTTATCTCCTATCGAATATTTTCAAGGACAAGACATAAAGGAGTTAAACATTGAAAACCAAAATTGGAATTTCTTAAACCGACTAAAAAGGCAACCAGACAAATCAGGTTTCTATTATTGGTATAAGGCCATTGAATTGATTGATAAAATAGGATTATGATTACAAAAGATAATTTTAAAGACCTTCTAGTAAAACTTGGATTTTCAAGTAAGGGAAATATATTTACCAAGAAATTTAAGGAAACAGACGCCCTGCAACCTCTATCCTACTTTTAAAACAATTAGTTCCTTATAAGGAACTTAATACATAAAAACATAACTTATTT
>CANMLS010000102.1 GCA_947498785.1 uncultured Aquimarina sp.
ATTACAAGATAAAACAGATAAAAGTATACACACAGAAACCTTATTCACCACAGAAGAATTAAATGGGCTTTTAGAACGTAAGGATAAAGCCATCCCCAAATTAAAACTACGCAATCAAATTATCCGACAGCTACTAGTATATCAAGCATTAACAGTAAAAGAACTGATCAATCTAAGACTTACTCATATTGATTTGATAAACTGTACCCTAAGTATCAAAAATAGCAGAACATTAGAGCTGCATCCAAAACAAATACTCCCTTTACAACGTTACATAACTACAGACCGTAAGGGTATTAAAAACAGTATCGAAACAGACCTATTGTTACTCTCCAAAAATGGCAATAAGATAGAAGGAGTAAGTATCAATGATGCTATTAATTACAAAGCTAAAAAGGTTTTTACGCCTCAAAGAATAAGGCAAAGTGTGATTGCTAATTTACTCAAAAAGGGTCAAGACCTTAGAAAAGTACAGTTATTTGCAGGGCATCATTATATCAGTTCTACAGAGAAATACATCTGCTCACAGTTTACAGAACTACGATCAGAACTAGAAAAAAAGCACCCTTTAAACTCAAAAAAATAAAATAAACTATCTTTGTTATGAATGAAAAAGGATTAATTATGAGTACGGTAGATATACGACAAGAATTACGAGACTTTATAAATCAAGAAGATGATACTTCTTTGCAAAATTTTTATAAAATGGCTAAGTCCTATATAGAACAACGCCGAGAAGATAAACTGATGGTAGAAGCAGAAGAAGATATTAAGGAAGGAAGGATTTATAGTCAAGACCAAATAAAAGATCGAATCAGAAGTTGGACAGAATAATAAAACCCGTTTTTTGGACGAAGCGTTCTTCAAAAGATTTAGAGAAAATAGTACGTTTTAATAACAAACAAAAAGGAAAAGAAAAATCCAGAGAAATAGCCTACAATATCCGAAAAAGCACAGAACAGTTAGAAAATCCTGAATATGATTTTATGAGTATCGGTACTATAGATGATCAGTTTGCTCACTTGAAACGACAGTATCGAAAAATCTTTGCTGAAGGTTGTAAAATTACTTATCGAGAAGGAAAAGATAAAATATTTATCACTAGAGTTTTTGATCAAAAGCAACGACCTAGTAAGAACAAATAAAATTAAGAGTATACAAATCCCGAATCGTTAAGGTCTGGGATTTTTGTTTTTCATAGCATATTATTTTAAGCTGTCTCCTTACAGTCGTAATATCATTATGGGCGCATCAAAAATGCTTTGCCCATAAACTGATCAAAGGTGTTCGACTCGTCACTTCATAAGTCATATTTTCTTCTTCCACAATTGCAGAAAAAGCAATTGTTCCAGATCGTTACAACTTCCTCGCCGTTGGTCGTCAGTTTTCACTAGAAATATATGACCTTATTCCATTCCTCACTCACCCGTAGCTACTTTTTTGCTTAAAAACGATAAAGAACGCTATCGCTGAATACTAAATTAAGCAAAACCGCTACTACATGGGCTACGCCGCTGGGTCGCAGCCTACAGGATTTTTATCTTGAAGTTTACATCTTATTTTTTCAATTGAAAGATAAAAATCCTGTGGCGTGTTCTTCCGCTATCGCTCCCAGTCCACGTCGGCTGCTCCTCTCCGCTTTGGCTACGCCTTTTAGTTTTGCAAGCATGCAGCTTATCTTCAGTCGCCAGATGGCTAGGATTATTATTGAAGCTGAAGCTCTGCCCTTCAGCAGTTGCGCGCTTCAACTTCAATAACAATCGTTCTTACTCTTATGGAAAAACACTACAAAAGTGGATGATCGTAAACGCTAATGCGGCTGTGATCTTCCACTTTTGTAGTGATAGCCCTTTGTGGCGACTGAACAAATGCATTAACAATCCTAGTGCGCTGGCAGTAGCAGGCTGTTTTACATAAATACTGTTATAGCCCCTGACGGCAGGAAGTGCGGGTATAATAATAATTATGTAACACAGCTTGGGGAGAATGCACGACTTTTTATTTTTCAATTGAAAGGATAATAACTTACTTTTGAGAAAGTAAACAAGACGTTCTTAGCTTTTTTGGAGTTGATCTCATGAGGAAAATGTAACTCTTACTTCTGAATCTTGCACAGGTTTTAGATACCAAGGACAATATGAAGAC
>CANMLS010000103.1 GCA_947498785.1 uncultured Aquimarina sp.
GATTTACTTCCCATAGAGTATCCTATGGTAAATCCAAATTTTCTACCATAAACTTTATCTATTGTTCTGTTTTTTTCTGCATAAACCCATTGAATCGATTTACTTATTATATCTGGAGCGTTTTCCTTTTTTGATTTTTTTTGGGTCGTTCTATTTTTAAGTTCTTGATTCGCTTTCATGATTTCTGGTCTTGATTTACTTCCCATAGCGCCTTCGCCGTTACCTTTTTTGATGCTTACTAATCTTACAATATCCGAGCTTGGTAAGGCGTATAAAAAAGAGCGAGGCACGAGCCTGGTTTATGCCGTCGTCCAAGGACGGATGTTGTTTTTTCGCTGTCAAAAAAAGGTAATGGTGGAGGTGTTTAAAGTGGGGCAAGACTTAACTATGAAAGAATACCATAACTATGGGGCGAGACAAAATCGATAGATGGAAAGTCCTTTGATTTTAGGAAATACAATACTATTCCGCTCAAATACGCTCCCATGGTAGGAATGGAGTATTTAGCGGTTATCGCTAAAGATGTATGCTGCTACAAGCTAAGAAACGTATCCCATCGTATTTACATAAGGTGTACCTCGTGCTATTACGGCAAAGGCTCGTGCGACCAATTTGTTTCGGATAATGTTCAACGTACTCATTTTGCTTTTGCCTATTTCAAGCCTTCGCTCATAATAAGCTTTCATTTCAGGATTGCATTTTACGGCCGATAGAGAACATTGGTGCAATAAAGCTTTACCCTCCCTGTTAGCCAATCGACTGACCTTGGTTCTTCCCCTGACACTTGTGCCCGAGCTATGGGGAAAGGGTGCTATACCACAATAGGAGGCAAACTTCCGCCAAGTAGCAAACGACGTGAATCCTACCGTATATACGATCATGAAACGGGCCGTCACTTTGCCGATTCCTTTGATGCCTGTTAATAAAGCCAGCATCTGTTTGAGCTCCACATCTCCTTGTATCAATTTGTCCATCTCCCGCTCAAGATCGTTTATCCTCCAACTTAATAAGTTGATGATGTCCTCCTGAACCCAGAAAAGAAGGGAATCCTCTTCCAGTACTCTTTTTTGCTCTCGCAGGGTCGCCATATGCCCCGCCCGTTGACCGACCAGCTTCTTGCGCATGGACATCAGCCGTTTCAAACGCGTAAGGGTGGAACCGGGAATCTTACTTGGAAGGGTTTCCTCCCTTGTACGATAACCATAAAGTGCTATCCGTTTTGCATCCGCTCTATCATCCTTGCCCCTGATGATTCCAAGGGAACGCTTGACCTCAAGACCGGAAACGATATTCATCAAATAATCGTCCTGGTCCAGTAATCGAACCAGATAATCGGAATAGAGGCCGGTATGTTCCAATACAAAGAGCAGGTTATTTCTATCTACACCACTTTTCTTTAAAGACCAACGTATCATTTTCATGATACCCTCAAAATCGTTCTTGAATGTTTTTAGCTCCTGACTTTTATGGATACAGCAATCCAATGTCAACTTACTTACATCGATACCGATGACTTCTTTAATTTCCATATTTTTACGTTGCTTTAATTAGGTTGTTTAAACTAAGACCTTTACTAGCAAGGGCTAAAATCCTATATGGTTCTGACAACCTGGTTATAAAGGACGGGGACTGATACACTATAAAGGCCTTTAACCTGGCCGTCGCTGAAGTTCACCCCGTCCTTTTCAATCTATTTCATATAAATATCCGTAATCCCTTCAAAACAGGATAGAGCCCAATACTCTATGAAAGCCTAATGCCTAGCCGTCGCTATGGTTCGCTCTATCCTTTTACTTATCAACAATATTGCAAGTTATGAGTCTCCCCCAGACCCCCTCTTTTCATCATCATCATAATAGATTTCATCTATAGAACAAAACTAAAGGCCTTC
>CANMLS010000104.1 GCA_947498785.1 uncultured Aquimarina sp.
AATCTAACAGCCTATCTGTCATTTTTTGTACAAGCTCCTCTACAACATCTCCAGAATATTCTTTAAGGATAATGTGTTGTTGCTGTGTCCACTCTTTAAGTAATACATTATAATTGTGAATGTCTTTTATCATTCTATTTTTATCAATACTAAATTTTAGATTGTTTAGCGGTTTGGCTACTTTTAGGTGTAGGTCATCCATTTTAACATTATCCTTGCTGTTATTAAGACAAAAATTACTCTTTTTCCAGATATTAAAAATATGCTCATTACTCTTCTCTACATTCAAATTATACGCTATGCTACTGTTTGTTGTTTTGGATAAACCTGTTTCTTTTTGTTGTATAGTAACACTATATGTTACTTCACTTAGTATAGGTTTGTATTTGGGTGGATTAGTAATGATATAAGTATCTTTTTGCATGCTTAGGTTTATGTTTTTTGATCTTATTATTTTACTGTAGTGGCATCCCTTTTATTATCTTATCTAAAAAAAAGAGATACTAAAACAAATTGGATGAACTTAGAGACAACAATTTTAACATTCTTTGATGTGTTGATTTGATTTATAACAATTCATTACTTCTAATACTTTATTTTACTCTCTTTATACCTTAGAAAATGTAGTACAGCCAGTGACTACTACAAAACCTTTTACTACTCTATATTTTTTAAGTCTAACCATAGTAATGCCTTGCTGAAAACTTAGAAAATATCTGGTTGTATTATATTTTCTATCGCTATGACACAACTCTAATGCATATAGCTGGTTTAATTATTCGCCTTGTATTTTTTTATAAGAAGCTGTATTTGGATTGTAATATTTAAAAAACTTTTTTTCAAATTCTTCTTTAACTACATTAGAGATAATTTTTTCTTTTTTATAAAAGTCACTCAAAGGTATAGCAGGATTACTAATGAATCCTTTTTTATCTTTTATTTGTGTTTCTCTTCCTATATATTGAATGTATATTGTATCTTTTTCTTTATAAACATATAAGTGGTTAATATAGTCATTTGCCCATTTCATTATGTTTTCAAATTTTAGTACACCAACCATAGAATCTTTATAAGAAAAATAAACTTCATAATTCACAACATTTTGATTCTGAATCTTATATTTTTCTCCATCATATAGAAACGTTTCTATTTTTGATTCTCTATTGGGATATTTCTCCTCTTTTATGCTCAGCATATTAATTTTCATATTTTGAAGGAGTACTGTATCTCCATATAATTCGAATTCTGGTTCCATTGTCGTACAATTTGTGAAGCTAAGTATTAAAATAATTAATAAATAAAATTTTGAATTACTTTCTATGGTCATTAAAATATCCTTGGTGAATTTCTCTAACATGTGTTCCGTTTTTATAACAATTCATTGGATTAGCTTTAGGAAAATCTTCTTTTAGCGTATCCTCTTTTAAAATATTTTTATTTGGTTTATAACTTATAGCATCCCATCCTTTTCCTACATCTCCACCAACCAAATATGAATTACCTCTAATGTCCCATCCAGTCCCCATACTTCTTGCTAAACTGGTAACTCTATAATCTGGATAAAAAGAAGGGAACGATGAAGTTGATTGCCCCCAGACTTCGACATTTTTAAAATTAGATAGCTTTGAAATTCTCATAGCAAACCCATTTTTCTTCCATCCTGAGTTACAGCCATAAAACACACAAATAGGATCTTTTTTCACCCATATTAGTTCTAT
>CANMLS010000105.1 GCA_947498785.1 uncultured Aquimarina sp.
TTACGAGACCCGTATGGCAGGTGGTGTGTGAGGTGCACTCCGCTATCTAATGATGGCGGAGCCATCTACACGATTAGCCAAAGTTCTTTGATTCAACATAAAATCAATGAACTCTTCCATACAATAATTTGTAATCGAGTATAAGTTCCATTTGAATTCACCTTTATCAAATAATTCTATTAGTAAAATATTTCCAAGTACCTCAGAATAATAAAGAAGACTTTTGGTAATCTCCCTAATATAACTATCCATATTGAAATTAACTTCGTCAGAATTTAATATGTTAGGCAACATATTATCATTACTATACAAACCAGTTTTTGGGATTCTAATATAAACCTCTCCATCTTTCTTGGTAAGAATTATTTCTTTTCCCTTATGAACGATAGAATCTCTTATTACTTTAATTTCTTCTAAGTAAGGTTCTATGTCTAAAAGGAAACTCTGAATTCTTTTAGGTAATTTTTCTCCATTATTTTTGTTTTTCGAAAACTTGATTAAGTTATTTAGAGAATCTTTTTCGGGATATGATTTCAATTGTGAGTCATTCAATCCAATTTTTACAAAATGGAATAGGAAGTCATAAAGACTTCTAATATTCGTAAAATAATTTTCAAGTAATAAACAGACGTATAGATTAGCTTTATGCTTACTGATTTTTACATTCTCCAATGTTTCTTTCAGAAAGCAATAATTAATAGAGAGATTATGTAAGTCATTAGTATATCCATAAATCCCACCTTTTATTTTTCCAAACTTTCTTGATTTCCAATCTTCAATATCTACATTTAGTTTGTCTTGCGGTGTAAAATTGTTTGATTTCCAGCTATTAATTACTGAAAGTAAAATTGATGAATATGTGTCTTCTCCTACAAACCATTTTTCGCCATAATTTAATATTGTTCCTTTTATTACTAATCTTTCTTTCAACTTCTATTTTCAATTTTGGCTAACGCTAAATATATGAATCGGAGCAAGGCAAACACACCTGAACCAATTGATCTATCTGCGCATTTTTATTTCTTGTTTAATTTATAAAAATTTAGCGCCACTGCAAAAAGGAAATAACCTTTCGATCTAGCACTAAACTTTGCTCTGATTTTATATATGATGTTGTAAAACGTACTTTTAGGTAATATTATGCACTCTACCTTTTAATGTTCGTCTATTAAAATCACTTACACGAGTTTGATCTTGCTTATTGATTACCGCATATGCAAAAATTGGAACGAGCAAAAAACCTCCAATAATATAGATTACATAATGATTCCGACTCCCCGTAAAGATTGGGTTAATTCCGAAAAACATAAGTGGCGTTCCGACAAACAGTATCAATCCCGCAATCAATTGAGCAACTTTAGATTGTTTCGCGTATAGTTGATCTACGTGATATTCCGTATCTGTTCCACAATCCTTACAATTCAGAGTTTTAATTTCTCCATCTTGCATTGCAAATTCCACTCGCGTACTGGCATTCGTTGAGTATTTATTTTCAGTTTCACAGCTCTTGCATTTTCCGTAAACTTTCATTTATCTCTCAATTTTAATTTTGTATGTTGTACAACACCAATATATAGTTACCATGGTAACTATATATTAATATATGAGGAACTAATGTAGTAAATCTTTTAAGTTTTTTTATAGCGAGGTGAGTATAAATTT
>CANMLS010000106.1 GCA_947498785.1 uncultured Aquimarina sp.
ATTTACAAAAATTAATCAACTAACTAATGCGGCTTAGAGGGTTTATAAATTTGTCCGAAAAAAGGGGGGAAGTCCAGAACTAGGCTAGTGCTTTTCATAGGACGCGTTGTTAGCACTCGTTTTATAATTTTTCTAAATCATTTTGATATTTTTCCAATTTTCCTATTTCACTTTTATTTGTCAATTCAATCGCTTTCTTATAATGTGTTTTTGCTTTTTCTCTATTCCCGTTTTTTTTGTAAAATGTTCCCATAGCATTATAAATAGCAGCTGATTTGGGAAACTTTTTTAAACCAGAATTATAAACATCCAATGCTTCTTTTTCCTTTCCATTTTTCGCGAAATAATCTCCAAATCTAATTACCCATATTTCCAGTGTTGGGTTTTGAAAATGCTCTTTAAACACGTTTGTATATACTTTAAACCGTTCAAAATTATCTTCTTTCATTGCATTAAAAAGTAAAAAATGTCGAGTCGTTTTATGCACGTCAGAAGAAATACCGTAGCGATCACCTCGATGTTGATAGTACTTCTTTATATAGTCTAAGTTTCCTAATTGATCAAACTCTTTTAAACTATAAAAGCGTAAAGTATTATAGTCTTGAAAATGAACTTTTAATCCATTGTTTATTGTTTTTAAAGGTGTTGTATAATGATCTTCATTTAATAGATTATCAATTTCCCATATAATATTTGAAGAATTGTGGATTTTTAGAATACTATCAGTTTTATGTAATGATTGTTCTATATAAGTTTCTTCTGGTGCTTTAGAAAAATATAGATAGGTTTTATTTGATCTATTTTTTACAATATTTGTATCTAAAGCTGAAATTCTCTCTTCAGTCAAATGCGTTGGACTTGCAATAAAGAACGCATTAAATGTATTTTGATGAAGGGCAAAAATTTCTAATCCAAGTCCTCCAGCCATTTCCCAACCAAAGTATGAGCGCTCTTTTTCTTTTAAAGTTCTATAATTTTTGTCCATATGTGGTATTAGTTCTTTAGTTAAAAAGCCAATGAACTTGTTTGCATCTTCATATAATAACTTTCTTCTTTTTCTTCTATCAGTGTTTATACCAACAACAATAAATTCTGGTGATTTATCTTTGAATCTTAACATTCTTTGATAGGCAACTGGATGTAAAAAATATTCTTGTCCATCCATTACATACATCACAGGGTATCTTTTTGTCTCTAATTTTTGATAACTAGGCGGTAGGTATATCTCGATAGCTCTTTTTTCATCTAAATATTTTGAATCAATTTTATTGGTATCAATAAAGCCTATTTTTTCATTGGATTGTTGTCCATAGGAATACAGTGATATAAGAATTAAAACAATTAATAGATTTACTTTTTTATACATTGTGTTTATTTAATGAGTGCTAACGTTAAATATATGGCAAGTTGGGCAGAAAATAAGCGATTACTTTCGATTTAACCACAAGCCAAATCTTTTGTATTTTGTTTTAATTTTTCTTTTTTAATACCAAATCAAAAGATTTGGCGACTTTGCAAATAGACAACAACCTTTGAATTTAGCACAAACGCCCTATGGTTTTTATACTATGTGTGTGCCCAGCATGGGCATCTATTATTTATCGAAGATAAATAATTAATCTAGAGGGTGCAAGTCCCTTATGGGC
>CANMLS010000107.1 GCA_947498785.1 uncultured Aquimarina sp.
TCAGACTCCCACGTGGTAGGTACCATAAATTCTGCCTCACCTTTACCTTGGCTATCGATGGGTATGCTTATGGTCTCCTCCTTCTCTGGATCCCAGGCCCAATTGATATCTTCGTAGATTTTAAATTCTAACGTTTCATTAACATAATTGCGGGTTTCTACCTTTACAGTAACACAATCGCCATACTTTATAATCCCAGTATGTAGTTTATCTCCATTCTCGTACATACGTAAGCTGGTTATTTTCTTATCCTTGTTAACGTATAAATAATGGGTTTTCTTATCTGAGTGGTTTGCCCATAACACATACTGGTTTTTACACCCCTTATCTTGCTTGGTGCCTTGTACTATACACGGGAGTTCCTGTATGGTAAAAAAATATTCCTGCTCCAGATAATGACTCTCGGGTAGTGTATATGCTTGATGAATTACCCCTTTTTGTGATGTAATTTCTATATCAGTACCCGTATTTTCTACAAAGTCATCTGCTGTGTTTTTATCGCTCTCCCATACATTAAGTTTTAGCTTTTCGCCAGTAAGCCCTTCGGTTTCTATATGTATGTACACCTCATGCTCAAAACCACTGCGATGTATTTTATTGCCTTTTTTATCTGCCCAATACGCTTTGGTGATTTTTGGTAATATGCCAGTTACTTTTTTGGCGCTTTGACTTTCGCCACCTGTAGGGCGTATGCCATAAGCTTCATAAATCATCTCTGCTTCTTCTTGCAATACTTGTACAGTGCTATGTCCTGTAGCTATTACGTTATCGATACTTGGTTTTTCTCCCAAACAAAAACTTGTCCATTGTACAGCATCTTTTTCTGTCTGTCGTGCAGGTTCTATTGCGTATTTGTCGACTTCTAGTTTTACCTGATGACGTTCTTTCTTTTGTTCTTTGCCATCCCAAACAGAAATAGTCTCTTTGTTAGCTTTTATACGTATAACATAATTATTCCCTACAGAATAATTCATGGTACTAATCGCTCCCGTGTCTGGATTAGTAGCAGTAACTATAACTTTTGCCTTTTTCTCTAATGGAGCAATGGTAATCTGCTTAGGGTTCTTTTTGTCTTTGATGATCTTGACAGGGACATCAATTTTGGTTTTTCCTTGTATTTGGTAGGCTTTGGCTTCCCAAACCACGCCTTGCATATGCTTTTTGCCGCTTAATGCTGTTTTTAAATCCTTTTGGTTAAATAAAAGGTTAGCTTTTATAGTTACCATCTCATCAGGACGTACTCGTTTGTACTGCCTGCGATCATCTGTACCTACAAATGGTCCAGAGATTCCTTTTATTTTTTGACTGGCTAGCGTTATTATTTTGTATGCTGCTAAGCTTTTCTTTTTGATAAAATAAGGACCTTTTTCTCCTCCATAGGCCTCTATAACAAACGTCCCTTGGGTCTGAAAAGGAAAATCGAAATTCTCACCTATATCGGGGTATTTACCAATTTCTTTATAATTCTTGTCTTTTTTTCCTTTATAAAAAACAGCCCAGTTTATTCCTGCTTTTTGCTTATCTGTAGGGGTTCCCGAGGAATATGCTTTTACATTAAAGGAGATATCAGGTTTGGTGAAATGATATCCATA
>CANMLS010000108.1 GCA_947498785.1 uncultured Aquimarina sp.
ACCATCAAAGGACAAGTCAGGAATCTAGGCGATAGCCTAAAAGTAACCCTACAAACCCTCAAAGAGGGAAAAAGTATTATACAGAAACTAGACCTGTATGACTATACTATGCTCGAAAAACAAGCCAAACAAGCAGCTAAAGCTCTTGATATATCACAGGCTATTATACTAAGCCAATGGCAGAACTATGCCTTAGAACTCGAAAAACAAACCTCTAAAAAAATACAAGAACCACACTATACCATAGATCAGGCCACACAAACCAAATGCATCGAATACCTAAAACATCCCGAGCTCTTAAAACGTATTAATATTGCTATTGGTAAGACAGGAGTTGTCGGTGAAGTCGATAATAGACTCTTATTATTTTTAATAGCGATTAGCTACCACGGACATAGTCCGCTTCATGGTTTAATACAAGGGTCTTCTGGAAGTGGTAAAACAAAACTCTTGCAAAGTATCTACAAATTAATACCAGGCGATGCCTGTAAAAGTTTTACCAGGGTAACAGAGAGTAGTTTTTATAATTTTAATGAAAGTAGTTTAAAACACAAATTACTGTGTTTTGAAGATATGGACGGACTTAAAGAAGAAGCTATGCTTGCTCTGAGAGAACTGCAATCCAATGGCAAACTCATTAGCGCTACCTCTCAAAAAATGGAAAGTGGTAAAATCCAATCTATGGAGCGTGTCGTTAATGGTCCAATAGCCAGTTTAAGTTGCACTACAAAAGCAGATACCTATGAGGATAATATCAGTCGATGTTTTGTCATTGCAGTCGATGAATCTGTAGCACAAACCAAAAAAATTATTGACTATCAGAACAAGTTAGCGGCAGGGCTAATAAATACGGATGACATCCGTAAAACACAATCCTTTATTGCCAACTGTATCAGAATGCTACAACCTTATCAAGTAGTCAATCCCTATGCCAATAAAATCACCTTACCACAAAACATCCATAAACTACGACGGCTGCATGGTATGTATCAAAACCTGGTGGCACAAATCACCTACCTAAACCAATACCAACGTAAAAAAAACCATAATGGTTGTTTAATAGCAGAGAAACAAGATTTACAAAATGCCTGTACTATACTGATGCAAAGCATTATCCTAAAAGTAGATGAACTACACGGAAGTCTAAGACAATTTTATGAATGCCTAAAGGCATATTTTAAAGACAAAAAGGATAACTCCTTTACTCGTTTTGAAGTCAAAAAAGCTACAGGACTTGGTAAAACACAAATGCAACATTATCTAAATCAGCTTATCGAACTAGAATACTTACAACAGTTTGGGTATGCCAATCGTGGATACACCTATAAAATTAACTATTGGGATGATCATAAAGCGATAAAAGCTAAAATACAAGCTACTTTACAGTCCCAAATTGATAAAATATAACTGGTGACCACTAACTACCGAACACCAGACCGAACAATACAATACTATTAATCAATCACTTACAGCTAGCGTTCGGTTTGCTACCGAACACCAGAACAAC
>CANMLS010000109.1 GCA_947498785.1 uncultured Aquimarina sp.
ACAATCAACAAGATTAGAAATTAATTTAGTGTAAACCTTAATCTTTAACTTGTGTAAACCATGTCCCTTTACGAACATTCTCAAAAAGCTAAATGAATAATCTTAAAAAATTTGACGGACTTTCGATTAGAGCGATGACTATGTTAGGAGTTCTTTCCCTTGAGAAATTCTGCAATAAAAATCAAATTGTTAATTCTGACCTGAAAGAGTTTATTAATAAAATATTGGAGTTACTTACCGCAGAAAGTATTCCTGAATGGGATAATGAATGTAATCAAATTAAAATAACTGGTCTAGGAGATGAGCTACCTGAAAAACTTGTTGCGGAATATCCTGAATATGGAAAAAATATTGACGAAATAACCCAAAATATAAGAGAAATAAGTGCTTCTCAAATTTATGCAGAATGGAATCCTAAAATATCTTACTCACATCTTAATCGAATACAAAAATTGTGTCAAGTAGGAATGGATACGGAATTTGATCTAGAATTATTTAAAAAGCATAATGCTGGAGCAACCGGCTGGGGAATTGAAGTGTCTAATGAATTGATCGAAGAATGGAAAAAAAGCTGGTAACATTATATATGAAATCAGAGCAAGATTTAGTGCCAATCGAAAGGTCATTTCCTTTTTGCAGTGGCGCTAGATTTTTATAAATTAACAAGAAATAAAAATGCGCAGATAAATCGATTGGTTTAGGTATTCTTACCTTGCTCCGATTCATATATTTGACGTTGTGCGTCATTAAAACCAACCTCTGAATTCAGAATGAAATTATTAAATACAATCGAAATAGAACCTTGGGATTATACGGAAAAAGAATATGAATCGCCTTCTGTTTCGAAAGCTGAAAACCCAAAAGCTTGGAGTGATTTCTGGTATGAATGTATTTCTGATAGCAATTTGCAAAATCTAAAACCGATAGAACTTGGTTCATATTTAGTCGACATAAATAATATCGGAGATACTGAGTTAAAAACTATTCTTAAAAAAGAAATTAAAGACGTGGATTTGTCTGACTTCCAAGAATATGTTGGGCAAATAATCGGTGGAATTGTAGTTTTAGAAGACGAAAAAGTAGTACTTGAACCATCTTGCTGCGGAGACATATCTGATATTCAAAATTGGGAAGACATTGGAAATGCTGAATTGAATAAATGGACTCAATTATGGATTGGACATCCTTGGATTTTCTACAAAAGAACTAATAATTACATTGCAATATCAGATTACACCGATTACAATTTAGAAGACTTTAAAAATATATCGGAAAAACATAAGTTTTCGGAACAAGAACTTTTGTCTGAAATTGAAAAAAGTAGGAAAAGTCAAATCGAATTTGAAAACCGAATAAGTAAAATTTTAAAAGAAATGGAAATTAATAATGCTAATGAAATTGCTAAATTAATGACCGGAAATAAATGTCGAGTAGGTAAAGGGGATTCTCACCCCTAAACCTCTCACAGAACCGTACGTGATAGTCTCCCATCATACGGCTCT
>CANMLS010000110.1 GCA_947498785.1 uncultured Aquimarina sp.
TAGTCGATCCTTAAAAAAGGCATTTTGGATGTACTTTGATGGATTTGTCTCCAAATTTATAAAAGGGTATCCCTAATTTGATCAATTTGCTAATCTCAAATAGAAGCCAAAGCGTATTTTCTTTAAGTTTAATCATCAATTTTTTGAAATTGAACCCAGCTGCAGCCATCATAAAGTTGATACTGTCTCCTATTTGCCCTTTGAGGAAATTTTTTGCTGCTCTATGATCTGTTTTAAGGTGCCCGATAATAGGTTCTATAGCGGCTCGACGGCGATGGTGCTTTCTTTTTTTGCGTTTTTGGTAATCACTATCCTTCTTTAACGGGGGTTTAGGGATATTGATTTTTGTACTACCAATAGTTTGCTTTCCCTGATACCCTCTATCTACGGTTGCTGTTTTAGGGATTTTCCCTGTTAGTTGTTTTGTTTGCTGGAGTACTTCTTCCAAGGTGTGTCCATCATAAATATTGGTTTTAAATGTCATTGCCCCTACAATAATACCTGTCTTTTGGGTCAGTACCAAAGAAGCTTTGCATCCGTATTCATACTTTTTGTGAGCTTTGCCTTTACTCATACAATACACCTGGGGTTCGTGTAGACTATAAATTTTGTTTTTACTGTTTTTCTCTTGAGCGAGTACTCTTTTGTAAAGCTCCAATTCTTTGGTGTAGCTCCCAGAGGGAAGTTTTCTTTCCAGTTCCCTAACTAATCGAGCTGCTATGGTTTTGAGTTTACGTTTGGCAGCATTAGCTTTTTTCTTACGCTTGGGATGTGTGCCATTATAAGTCTGCCTGACTAATTGCTTAGAAGTACGTTTGTAACTTCTTCGAAGTGTAATCTTTTGTTTTTTGGCTTGCTTTACACACCGATCAATGATCTTTTTATGTAGCTTGGCATCTGTGGGATAGGTAATGTTTTTCTCCTGTGTTGTGCTATCAACACTTACATTAGGATCCTCACTATCATCCCCGTGTTTATCTATCGAGTGTTTGAGCATCTTCTCAACCCCCTGATGGCCAATACGCTTACGGAAATGTGCCAGATCACTAGCAGCACATGGTTCACCCCAACTTTGTAATGCTTCTCCACTGAAATACTGAAAGTAAACATTCATCTCCCAATGCTGCTCTACCAATATTTCATCGGATAGATTGTAAATAGATTTGAGTATTAACAAGGAAACCATTAAACGGATACTATGAGCTGGTCGACCTTTATCAGAATACAAATCTTTGAATTCTTCTTCAAAATAATGCCAGTCGATCTCTTTAGATAAAAGATAAAGTGGATGATTAGGGTTGAGCTGTTCTTCTAGAGTAGGGGCTAAAAAATTTACCTGCCCAGAAGGTTTGTTTTTTGAACGCATTTGACAAGGTTTTGTATTCTAAGATACAAAAACCTTGTCTTTTTTTAAACTCTTTTTGTAACCAATATCAGTAAAATAAAGCTGTTGCCTATTTTTAAGGATCGACTAA
>CANMLS010000111.1 GCA_947498785.1 uncultured Aquimarina sp.
GCTTCAAAGCTACGGTTAAAGCCTAATGATGCAGCATATTCTGCAGAAGTTCTTCCTGGATCAGGAAAAGTAACTTGTTCTACTTTAGAACTTGTATCTCCTGTCGCACTTGCCCATTCATTAAAACTTATATAATCTCTATTTAATCTAAAATTACCATCTGCAGCATTGGTAAAGAAGTATTTATTCTCAGAAAACATCATATTTGTATGATTTCCCCTTGAACTTTCTTCCATTACTACCCCATCAAAATCTGGGTTTTGAATGATATTGTTTTTTACCGTTATATCTCCTGCACTATCAGATAGAAAATATAATCCTCTTCTGTGGTTATATACTATATTATCTTCTATCGTAAGATTATAAGCATAAGAAGGCCAGTCTTCCTTATAATTTGTTTCTGGTTGTCCTATTAGCGCTGCAGAATAATCAGATATTCTTATAGCAAAAGAGTTATATACTCCACTAAGGTCATTTGAGATAATATTTCTTTTACATTCATGCTCATAATCAGGATGTAAGTCAAAAAGTTCTAAAGCTAATCCACGTTGAACCTGACTATTGTTAACACTTGTAATGTCAACAGATTCTTGATATACATTGTCATTATTGATACAAGGAAAGAAATCACCTCTATTAAATGAGTGTAAAGGGTTTCTAGCAAAATAATTTCCATTCAAGGTTCCTCCAGAACGTAGCTGTGCTCCATGACTAGATCCTCGTGTAATAATATTATTACGTATAATAAAAGTACCAGGTCCGTTTTGATATTGTGCATAGATATTATGTCCTAGTAATCTTTCTCTTGTGGTATGGTTCATTCCTTCTCTCCAACCATTGTAATCAAAAACATTTTCTTCAATCAAAACATGCTCACTATCATTAATATAAAGTCCTTGTCTATGACTTTCTTCTCTATATGCATCGGTTATTACACAACGGCGGATGGTTAAGTTTTTTATTACTAAATCTCCTTCTTGTGCCCAACCTGCCTGAAAAGTAATATTGGTAGCATAAAAATCAATTTTCATATCTTCTAATAAGATACCATTAGAGCGACGTACCCAGTTGAATCCTTTTTGTCCAGTGTTTTTTGATCCCGTATATTCTGGGTCATCAGGGTTTCTTTCGTTGGCATAAGCATGTAGACTTACAAAGGCTAGATAATTTGAGAAATTATTACCTCCATCAGATAAACCATTATTGGAAGCTGAAATACAAAGAGATTCTCCTGTTTTAAACATTGGTCGGTCAAGACTCATATCTCCATATGCACCAAATAACATTGGTTGATCGGCAGATTTCCCTGAGAGTTGAAATCCTATTGCCAGTGGTTCATACCATACATCTCCACGTTTAAACAATATCCAATCAGGATGATTGTCTCGTAGTTGTTTCCTTGCTTCAGCTACTGTTTTATATGGTTTAATAGTAGTTGTAGGATTAAAAGGAGTTCCTACCTGGGCTGC
>CANMLS010000112.1 GCA_947498785.1 uncultured Aquimarina sp.
TTTTTTTTTAGGATGATTTTCAAGGAGAAACAAAAGTCACAACCGATATTAAAAGAGCAGGTTTGGAGTGCCTTTAAAAAGGTGCGTAGTAACCGAGGAACATTTGGAGTTGATAAATTATCGATTCAAGATGTTTCTACTAATCCGATGAAGTACCTATATCCCGTATGGAATAGATTAGCAAGTGGTAGTTACTATCCAAGTCCAGTTTTGGAAAAACGCATACCCAAATCCAATGGTAAGGAGCGTCAATTAGGCATACCCACAGTACAAGATCGTACGGCTCAAATGGTAGTAAGAGAAGAGCTAGAAGCAATTGTAGATTCACAATTTAGCAGTAGTTCTTTTGGTTATCGCCCTCACAAATCAGCGCACCAAGCTATTGAACAATGCCGTGAAAACTGTATGGAAATGGATTGGGCGATTGATTTGGATATCAAAGGCTTCTTTGATGAGATCGACCATGATTTAATGCTTAGTGCATTAGGTCATTTTACGACCAAACGGCATATACACTTGTATGTAGAGCGATGGCTAAAAGCACCTTTACAGAAGGTAGATGGAGTTATCGAGCCACGAAGAAAAGGTACACCACAAGGTGGAGTTATCAGTCCATTATTGGCAAACATCTTTTTGCATGTGGTCTTTGATAAGTGGTTAGAAACGAATCATCCCGAAGTAAAGTTTGAACGTTATGCAGATGATATTATTATTCATTGTAATAACTTCAAACAAGCAATGCGTACTTTGGAAGCAGTTAAAGCTCGGTTTAAGCAATGTAAATTGCAATTAAAAGAGGGTAAGAGCAATATCGTTTATTGCAAACGCAACCAAAAGAAGCATCCACCATTTAAAGTTCATTATGTAAGTTTTACCTTTTTAGGTTTTACATTTAAACCGAGAATGGTAAAGGGTTACTTCGGGCACTTTCACCTAGGATTTACCCCTGCCATTAGCAGGGAAAAGCAAAAGCATATTACCCGTACACTTTACAAGATGAAACTACATCGTATGGTTCACTTACGCCTGTCAGATCTGGCAGGCATTTTAGCGTCTAAATTACGAGGATGGATTCATTATTATGGAAAAGTACGAATGAGCGAGATGCACTATGTATTCCGCTTTTTAAATATGCGATTAGCAAGATGGGTTCGTAACAAGTATCGGAGATTTAGGAATAAACATTGGTTTAGTGCCTACAAATGGTTAAAGGAAACTGCCAAGCAGTACCCTAACTTATTTGTACACTGGCAATATGGTTTTATGCCTTAGACTTGTTAAGAAGAGCCGTATGATGGGAGACTATCACGTACGGTTCTGTGAGAGGTTTAGGGGTGAGAATCCCCTTTACCTACTCGAC
>CANMLS010000113.1 GCA_947498785.1 uncultured Aquimarina sp.
AACCCATTTTTCTTCCATCCTGAGTTACAGCCATAAAACACACAAATAGGATCTTTTTTCACCCATATTAGTTCTATTTGTTCCCACCCACACATATCCATTTGATGAGGCCAATTTTTTATTGGGCATATTTTTATTTCAGTTTCATAAGAAATTGGTCCATCTTGCCCCCCAGAATGAGAAACTACTCCAATTTCTTTCACAACAACTTTTTCTTTACCACCATACTTTTTATAATATTTAGGAATTATTTTGATAATTTCGTCTATAGATTGAATTGGAGGACAATGTACTTTATGTATATTAGGGTCATACCAATCGCTATTTTTGATATTTTTTAATCTAGTTTGGGCAGCTTCTGCCATTAAGGTATTTCCTTTATGATCTTCATCTATATAAAAGATTAATAATAATTCGATTGGAACAAACTTAATCTCACAATCTACACTAGCATCCTCAACAGGGTTTTGAAAATATGCATATATCTTTAAGGTCTTATTATCCCATAGTTCTTCATCAACATATATGTTTTTAGTCACCACACCACCAATAACTTTTCCAGGATTCTTAAAATATAGAATATCCTGATCATCAACCTGATACGCCCATTTTACATTTTGCAACTCTACAGGCATAGCTTTTCTAGAAAATTCGCTAGCAGTAAAGATATATTCTTTTCCTGCTTCGACCTCTGTAGGACCTTCTACTTTTTTGACTAATAAGTCTTCTTTTTCTTCTTGCTCAACAGCTTCATAACTATTATAAGTAATTTTTTGATCACTACTTACAACTACACTTTTGGCAGCATTAAACGTGATATCCCCATTAGTTGCATTCAGCATTATTTTTTCTGCTGTCTTGGTGATTATTTTTCCTGTTTTAATAATAATACCACTCATCTAAAACAATTTTACTTTATCTCCTGTGTTATTATTTACACTACCTGCACTATTTAGATCTATTCCTTCTTTGGTACTGTTTTTGGATATGGTTTCGGCATGTTCTTCTAAATTGACTGCTAGAGTTTGAAAATTCTCTGAAGCTTGCTCGGTAATAGTTTTTGCCATTATCATTAGATTTTCATTAGCTGCAATATTTAAGGAATCTCCTGTGCCAATATTCATATCATCCCTGCTATTAATCCCCATATTTTTGCCAGCACTGATTGTTAAATTTTCGCTAGCTGTAATATCTATATTTTTAGAACTTATGCTAATGTTTTCTGGAGCACTAATTCGTATATTTTTATTGGCAGTATCAATAAGAATGATATTGCTGTTTTTATCAGTAATGGTGATGCTCTCACTATTATTAGTATCATTAAACGCTATGGTATGCCCACTTTT
>CANMLS010000114.1 GCA_947498785.1 uncultured Aquimarina sp.
TTTCTTCATATGCACAAAAGTAATATGCTATACTTAAAGGTTTACTATTTGTGTCCAGTGAAAGGTACTAATTCCAGTCTAGATCATACTCTTAATTATAGACATAATGGAGAGCTTATAAATGATGGTACTACAGATCATTACGTTACCATAGTTGGTAGAGGATGTGAGGATGATAAAGTTTTCTATAGGTTTTATGAAGTGGGTACGAGTTGGGCACATTACGGACAGCATTCCAGTAACAAATTATTTTTAGGAGCAGATTTTTCTTTAAAAGGAACTCCTGCCCATAATAAAGGGAAAAAATATACAGTAAGTCAAATAAGAAAAAACTAAATGAGAAAAATAGTATATCTACTAGGTCTAAGTGTTGTTTTGGCTTCTTGCTTTAAGAAACAACAAACTAATAGTACAAGTTCAGAGGATAAAGTTAGCACGAGCTTAGTCTCAGAGAATAAAAATGACAATATCACACCGAAGGGTAAAGAGTATTTTTCTAAACAAGAAGAGTTTGAAAAGTTTATCTATTCAAAGAAATGGGTTGATTTGGCAGATGAAGCTCCTTGTCATGAATATGCTAGAAGCATTACAATTAAGAATGGCTATTTTAATGAATATAATGGAATTGAGCCTTCAAAATGTAAAATTGAAAATGTAAAGCAACTTGATTCAAAAACTTTAGAAGTTACAATAAAAGATAATTGTAATTATGGAAATATCTTTAAAGTAAAAATTATTAATTACGATCAAAATTTAGTTGAATGGACTATTTTTAAGGGACAAACATTTAAAGCTAAACCTTATGAGGATATTTGTAGTAATTATAAGGAAGATATTTATAAACCAAAAGAAAGTAATTTTACTAAAAAATGGGAGGGATTTTATAAATTTTCAAATGCAAAAGAAGGTGAAGATTGGAGAGAAGGTAAAGATTATGATTTGTATATTTCTTTAGATTCAGTTAACTTAAAAAGTTACGGATATCAACATGTTAGAAATAGAAAAAGTTATGTGATAGAAAAGGCAGAGGGCTTATTTATTTACAGCCAAGAGCCTGATGAAGATTTATTATTAAAACTTATTCTTAGAGATGACGAATACATTGCTACTTCTTTAATTGATAAAAAAGGGGAGTTTAAAGTTTTGAAAAAATAAAGGGAACTTATATTGTTTCCCCTCGCTGTTCCTAGTATGTGTTACCGCTAGTTTTTACTAGTGGCGTTATGAGTAAGAAAACATACGCTCCAGCTCGTCCTAGTATGGCTACCGCTAGTTTATAACTAGTGGCGGGTACGCCTAATAAAATAATAAATTAGAGTTCTTTTTTACAATAGAAACA
>CANMLS010000115.1 GCA_947498785.1 uncultured Aquimarina sp.
ATACTTTTTCCCTCTTTGAGGGTTTGTAGGGTTACTTTTAGGCTATCGCCTAGATTCCTGACTTGTCCTTTGATGGTAAAGTGTAGTTGATCGTTTTTAGTTACTGGTTGTTTTTCTGTCCGTGGCAATGCCACTGGTTTGGCTTCTTGTAAAAGTGTTGTAAAAAGTTCTACAGATTCATTATTTGTCCACAGGCTATTGATATCTTCATCTTCTGGAGTATTGACGATACCTATTGATATTTTAGGATAATGTTTTTGTAGTTGGGATTGTAATTTCTTGGCTGCCGTGTGACCTGCAGTATCACCATCAAAAAACAGGACAATGTCCTGTAATGAATTTAAACGGCTCACGGCCTGTGTGTGCTCTGTAGTAAAACCATTGGTACCATAGCACGCCAACACTCCTGTGTTTTTAGGTAAGTTGGCGTGTAACAACAAAGTAGCAGCATCGATTATGCTTTCGGTTAAGATCAGGGTTTGGGACTCTCGACAGGGGTAACCGGGGTATAAGCCTTTTCTGCTTTTTAAATAATAATGTCCTTTTGTAACTGCCGTCATAGATCGACCATATAATGATACGGTTTGCCCGTGGCAATCTTTTAAAGGGAATATGATACAGTTTCTAAGTTCATTGTATTTATAAGCTATGGCATTATTACCGTTTCTGTGATTACTACCGATTTCATTGAGTCCTTTTAGTCCACGCTTTTCTAAATATTTTAGGGCATTTCTGCTTCTTGGTAACTGATCTTTTAGGATGGTAAAAGTTTCTTGTATAGAAGGTTTGTTTTCTGCAGTAGGTACTACCATTGCTTTGGCTTTTATAATGGCCTGGTGTTTGGTTATGGACTCTTTATACATGATAAAATCAATCACATCAATGGGTTTACCACTTTTAGAACAGTTACCAGAGAAGCAATACACGGTATTGGTGTCTGGATAGACTTGCATACTCGGGGTTTTATCATCATGAAAAGGGCACAGGCAATGCCTGTTTTTAAGTAATCTTACTCCATAATGTTGTAATACTTCTGTAATGGATAAAGTGTCTTTGATTGTGGCTATTTCCATACTATCAATCTTTGGCGAGTTCTATAATTAAAACTTCTTTGTCTACTGTGATTTGTACTTTGTCTTGTGGAGCAAAACCACAATCCTGTAACCATTTACCGCAAAGTTTTAGACTGGGATAAGCTTTGTAAGTCTTATCAGCTCTTTTTCTATGATCGGATTGAAGCGTGAGTTTTCGGGGTTTCATGAAGTGAGTATTGGTTTGATTTTCATAATTATAAATCGATTCAAAAATATATTGCGATTTATTCAATGGT
>CANMLS010000116.1 GCA_947498785.1 uncultured Aquimarina sp.
TGTTCGTAAAGGGACATGGTTTACACAAGTTAAAGATTAAGGTTTACACTAAATTAATTTCTAATCTTGTTGATTGTTGTTTATTTCTAAGATGCTTTTCATCAAAGAAACCTAAAAATACATTTCTAAAAAAGACTTTCCAAATACCATTGCCAATATCTTCGATAGCGACATATTTTCCTTGTAAAGCTGCCGATACATATACCCAATAATAGGACTTCCATCTTACAGCTCCACTCTTAGTAACTTTAAGAATTTTATACTTAGAATCATAGTCAAAATTTGGTATTTTTTCAGGAAAAGGTCTGTTAGAAAAATCATGAATATTAGCTGGTGTTTTCATGTCCAATGCTTCATGTGGCCTGATGTTATTATATTGTTTTACAAAGTGATTTAATCGCCTTTGTTGTGCTTTTAAATCGTAAGCAGAAGGTTTAGCGCAAGCAGCCTTTAAATCGCGATGCATACGCTCGTGTCTACCGTTTTGTTGTGGCTGTCCAGGGTCAGAAAAAACAGGTGTGATTTCCAGTTCAATAAACCAATAGGAGAGCTGAGTAAATCTTTGAATTGCCCTTACCGAACCAAAGGGACTCCCATTGTCGGTGTGGAGTTGTTTAGGGATACCATATATTCTAAAAACCCTTTTAAACTCTGCTTTTGCTGACTTTAGGTTTTCTTTATAATGCCCTTTAGCAGTAAACAAAAATCGGCTTTTAGAGTCTGCAATGGTTAGCGGATGACAGTAAATTTTATTGCCCATTAAGAACTTTCCTTTATAGTCTGCACTCCAAACTTCATTACAGTTTTTTGGATCGAAAATAGGGTGAGTTGGTTTGACTCTTCGCATCCGTTTTTGAGGACATACCAACCCATTTTTCTTTAGAATATTATGCACAGTAACCACCGAAGGGACTTCTTGTTTTGTAAAATCTTTAAACAATAATTCTCTAATTTTTTTAGCGCCCCAAAGTTTGTATTCAGCTTTGAGATTTAGAATACTTTTAATGATATTTTCTTTAGTGGCGTTGGGATGATTTGTAGGTGCTCTCGAGTGCTTTTTTAAGCCTTCAAAACCTTCTTTTTCGAACCTGCTTATCAACTTATAAGCCGTTGGTCTGGAGATGTCAAAACTTCTACATAATTCGGTGATGGAATATTTTCCAGTACGCCATTCACAGATAAATTCAATTTTTTGTTCCATAGTTGTTGTGTTTTTCCAAGGCATAATAATTTGATTTTTGTCTCAAATTATAACTTGAAAAAGTGTAAACTATGTCCCTTTAACTTTGTAAACTATGTGCCTTTAACGTACC
>CANMLS010000117.1 GCA_947498785.1 uncultured Aquimarina sp.
TCGTTATATAAACTCCTGCCGTGACCATCTGGAGAACCTTTACTGCCCGTATGTTTTATGTGTGATTTCTCTGCACTTTTACTACCTGCTGCTTCTAGCAACGCCTTTGCCTTGTTGTAATCTTTGTCTTTGATTGGCATATTTTTATTGGTTTTAAGTGTAATTGTTTTTGTTTTTGTTTCTGATTGCTTACTCATAATCGGCACTTGTTACAAACGAGCGCTAGCGGTGAAAACTTCGCCTTTTAGACAATAAATTTTTGAGGATCACAAATAGAATAAGAAGTTACAATATTATTTTCAAATGATATTTTGACTTTATTATCTAAAAACAATAGCCCTTCTGTTTTATCTTTATCTATATAATTCTCCTTTAAGATTTCAATTTTGTTTTCTGCTAATTTTTCTTTCAAATTAGTTATTGAGATATTTCTCATGTTTACATAATCTGATATATTTACTAATGAAGATGTATCTGTATTTCCATTCTCTATAAAAACACAAGCTACTCCATCTACTCCGAAAGTTATCTCCACATTACCGTATTTCCATATTAAATCAGTAATAGTATCAGCTGACACATCTTCTGGCTCACCAATCAAGTTAAGAACTGTATCCTTAGAATCTTCTAATTTAAGAGAACCAAAATATCCGTTTTTTAAAAAATCAATTAAGTCTATTTCCATTTATTATCCATTACAGGCTTTAGCTAATGCCTTTAAAGCTTTTTCCATTTTTTTAACTTCTCTAGCTCTATCTAACCTATTAAAATTGTTAAATAGGCTATTTTTAACCTCTCCTGTGTTTTTTAACAACTTATCTCGCCAAGCTTTATCTTTTAATAATTTTTCTTGTGCCTCGTTAATTGCCTTTTGAAGTCTCTTTTGATTACCTTTACCTTTACTATCTTTTCCAAATGCTTGTTCAAAAATAGGATTTCCTTTATCATCTAAACCAAGTTTTAGTTCAGTAATCCCATCACCTGCATAAAAATGTGGGCCTTTAGAAACTATATCTGGTTGAGTTGCACCGTGTGGCAGCCATGGCGTTCCTGCTAAACCAAAAGGATCAGTCCAAGTAGTAACATTTTTCACATAGGCGTAAAAATTATCTCCACCAGCTAACCTTATAGGATCCTGCGATATATAGGTTCCGGATTCTGGTGAGTAGTACCTAAACCTATTGTAGTACAATCCAGTTTCGGCGTCTTCATATTGTCCTTGGTATCTAAAACCTGTGCAAGATTCAGAAGTAAGAGTTACATTTTCCTCATGAGATCAAC
>CANMLS010000118.1 GCA_947498785.1 uncultured Aquimarina sp.
ATGTACCCATTTGGCGATATCTTACAAAAAGCCTTTGGAGACGATGAACCTTATTTTGATACGCTCGAAGGAGGTAGCTCTATATTTATAGAAGTGATAAAAGCAGATTGGAAAAACTACGCTATTGATAAAGAAGAAACCATAAAAGTAGTAAAAACAGAGGGTTTTGATACCAATGAGTTTCCTGGGGCAGGATTGCCTTTTTACGAATTTACCTTTACATTCACAGCAGAAGTTCCTTACGAATACGAAGGCTGGAGCAATGGTATCGATCTACGACAAATGGATAGCACTATCTTAAGAAAAAAAATATGGGATTATTTTAAAATGTATCAAAAAGTATATGAAGAAAAGGATAAGGAAGCAATTCTCAATATAAATTTTAATCAAGATGTTAGAGAAATAACAGCTAATTATTTTGCTCACCCTACTCATGATGGGGACAACATATTTGATGAACTAAAAGAGCAATATTTTGATGGAGTTATGATAGAGGAAAAAGATTTTTTACCCTTAAAAGATTATGAGTTAGCATTTTTTGGTAATGGTAAAATAGTAACATTTAAGAAGTCTAGCTTGCACACTATAGAGAAAAAATATAGAGGGAAATCTGCTCTTCAATTTATTTTCAAACGCAAAGGGGAGGCATATAGAAGGATGAAATCCCCACACATATATATATATATATGCCAAAAGACAAATACAATGGTAAAGAAGAAGATATAGAATTAGAAATGATAAAGTAGTGGTAACTCGATTTATAGGTACATATAGTCTTGTGTTTTTGTTTTGTTTATGCAGTTGTGCGCAAAACAAAGAACAAAAAATGATAACTAATAATAAAATCACCTCAGAAAATTATAAGGAAGAATTAAAAAAAAGTGTAAAGTTATATGAAGAACAACCTATGTACTTATTACGGGTTAATCATGAGTATTGTACCTATGAGGTATTGGTCAATGATTTTCCTGTCTATGAAAATTACAGTCGAGGCAAATTAGCAACAGCCATAAAAATAAATAAAGCCATATTAAAAAGCGGAGAACAGACGGTAACCATACGTATGTACCCATTTGGAGATATCTTACAAAAGGATTTTGGAGATGACCGCCCTTATATGAGTACTTTATATGGTGGTAGTGGGGTTCAGGCAACAGTCCTTAAAGTGAATAATTGGAAGAATTATCCAGCCACAGAAGATGAGCACCTAGTAAAAACATATCAGACAGAAGGTTT
>CANMLS010000119.1 GCA_947498785.1 uncultured Aquimarina sp.
CTCATATAAGGTTCATCATCACCAAAGGCCTTTTGTAAGATATCGCCAAATGGGTACATACGTATGGTTACTGTTTGTTCACCACTTTTTAGTATCGCTCTATTTATTTTTATAGGTGTTGCCAATTTGCTTCTACTATAGTGTTCTTCTACAGGAAAATCGTTGACTAATACCTCATAGGTACAATACTCTTGATTAATCCGCAATAAGTACATGGGTTCTTCTGGATAGCGCTTTACCTGTTCTTGTATTTTGTCTACAATATTGTTTGCAGTTATCTGGTCTTTTTTTGCTATGGTGTTCATTTCTTTTGTGTTTATATTGTTACTACCAGTCTGTGCACAACTGCATAAACAAAACAAAAACACAAGACTATATGTACCTATAAATCGAGTTATCACTACTTTATCATTTCTAATTCTATATCTTCTTCTTTACCATTGTATTTGTCTTTTGGCATAAATAAATAAATACCTAAAAACCTAGCTCTGAGTCTACCTTGTTCATTTCTATATAAAAAATACTGTGCAGGCTCTCCTCTTAATCGAGAGTCTATATCTAAACCACTACGATGCTTAAAAGTCGCTATTCTACCCCCTCCATAAAAAGCTAACTCATAATCTTTTAAAGGTTGAAATTCTTTATCTTTTATATTTATTTCTTTATTATATTCTTCCCACAAACCATTTAGTTGTTCTTTATTTTTATACTGAGTTGCTCCATTTCTTAATGCCATATCATAATTAATATTTACGATTTCATTGATATTCTTTTCTTCATATTGTTTTTGGTTTCCTTTAAAATAGTCCCATATTTTTTTTCTTAATATAGTGCTGTCAATTTCACGTAAGTCTATCCCATTGCTCCAGCCTTCGTATTCGTAAGGCACCTCAGCGGTAAAGGTGAAACTAAACTCGTAATAAGGTAAATCTGCTCCTGGAAACTCATTGGTATCAAAACCTTCTGTCTGATATGTTTTTACTAGGTGCTCATCTTCTGTGGCTGGATAATTCTTCCAATTATTCACTTTAAGTACTGTTGCTTGAACCCCACTACCACCATATAAAGTACTCATATAAGGGCGGTCATCTCCAAAATCCTTTTGTAAGATATCGCCAAATGGGTACATACGTATGGTTACTGTTTGCTCACCACTTTTTAGTATCGCTCTGTTT
>CANMLS010000120.1 GCA_947498785.1 uncultured Aquimarina sp.
TATACGGTAGCTGGTACCGGAGGATGTGCTGATGCTACAGCAACTAGGGATGTAACCATTACCGCAGCACCAGTTGCTGGAACCTTATCAGGAACAACAGAAGCCTGTATCGCTGGCACGACCACTTTTAGTTCCACAGAGGCTGGCGGAAGCTGGAGTTCCGCTGATATCACTATCGCCACGATCGGAGCCAGCAGTGGAGAGATCACTGGAGTAGCGGCAGGTACAGTAACGATGACCTATACGGTAGCTGGTACCGGAGGATGTGCTGATGCTACAGCAACTAGGGATGTAACCATAATAGCAGATATTGTAGATCCAATAATTACTTGTCCAATAGATATTACTCAAAACGTCGATTCAGGTTTACCTACAGCAGTGGTTACCTATATAACACCTGTAGGCACAGATGATTGTTCGGGAGCAACTACAGTTCAAACTAGCGGTTTACCTTCTGGTTCTGCTTTTCCAACAGGAACAACCACAAATACTTTTCAGGTTACTGATGGAGCAGGTAATATGACAACATGTAGTTTTAATGTTATTATTGTTGATAACGAACCTCCTGTGATTATTTGTCCATCAAACATTACACAAGATACTGATGTAGGAATCTGTACAGCCATAATTACTTATATCACTCCAGTTGGTACAGATAATAACTCAGGAGCGATTACAGTTCAAACAACTGGATTGCCATCTGGTTCAATGTTTCCATTAGGAACAACAACTAATACTTTTGAAGTTACAGATATAAATGGAAATACAGCTAAATGTAGTTTTGATGTTGTTATAGAAGATAATGAAGATCCAGTGATTATATGTCCTATGCCTATGACTATTAACGTAGATCCAGGGTTATGTACAGCTAGCGCAATTACAATAGTAGCTCCAATCACCTCGGATAATTGTTCTATTGCAATTACAGCTTTTGATGCTCCTTCAACTTTACCATTAGGGGATACCATAGTAACATGGACGGTAACCGATGGTTCAGGAAATGAGACGATGTGTACACAAACAATTACGGTAATAGATAATGAAAATCCTACGGCGAGTAATCCACCAGGGATTACTGTTGAATGTTTATCAGATGTTCCTTTATCAGATATCACTGTTGTTACTGACGAGGCTGATAACTGTAC
>CANMLS010000121.1 GCA_947498785.1 uncultured Aquimarina sp.
CTAGTGTTCGGTTTTTTTAGAAAAAGAACAAGTGCAATGAAGTATATACAACCCTTCCTAAACTACCTACAAACTATTGGATATAGTAGTGAAACCATCAGGTTAAAGCGTGGAAACCTAAACCATTTTATTATCTGGAAACAATCAAAAAATATACTGGAAATAACCAATACAGACATTAAAAAATACTACCTCCAATTAATCACAGAAAAAGCAAACTGTAAAAACAGAACACTTAATAAATACATTAGTACGCTACAACAGTTCTACGATTGGTGTTGCCGTTGTAAACATATCGGACAACATCCTTTTGGGAACCTTTCTTTACTAAAAAACAATACCAAAACATCAAGAAAACCCATCGATAAAGATATCATACAACAATTATACAAAGCCTGTATCTATCCTATAGAAAAGTTGTTGTTGATCTTTGGTTATGGTTGTGGACTTAGAGCTGCAGAACTACAACACCTAAAAGTAAAAGATATCGATATACAAAGAGCTTTGGTGATTGTACAATCTGGAAAGTTCAATAAAAAAAGAAGTATCCCGATACCTTATAAGCATATGGAATATGTACAAAACTACATCATCCATAAAAATCTGAAATCTTCTGATTATATGTTTATCTATGAGAATAGAATCATTAGTCAATACCTACTTAGAAAACAGATAAAAGCATTACAAATCCGTATTGGATTACAACCCTGTTTTTCATTACATCACTTACGACATAGTATTGCTTCTCATCTGGTAGACAATGGTGTAACAATACAACTCGTACAACAATTTTTAGGACACACTTCTTTAGAAACTACTCAAAACTATGTAACTCTTAAAAAAACAATATCCTATGGAAATACTGACTAAGTGGGAAACACTACACCACAAAAAAATCGGAAATACCTATAAACACAATATCAAACAATTTATAGGCATGGCTAATTTTGATATACAAAATGCTAGTTATAGCGATATTATAGGGTACATCTCTTTGCTACGAAAATTTGGACTATCCTCCAGGAATATAAAAAATCATCTATGTGCTATCAAATTTTACTATAACTGCTTAGTACAACTCGATTATATACAGCACCATCCTTGTAAAAATTTAG
>CANMLS010000122.1 GCA_947498785.1 uncultured Aquimarina sp.
AATCTTACAGTTCCAGCAACAGATGTTCCTAATTTAAGTAAAGTTACTAATATGGGGCTTATGTTTAGGCAAGCTTCATCTGCCAATCCCGATGTTAGTAACTGGGATGTTTCTAATGTAACCAATATGAAGCTTATGTTTGCACAGGCTACATCTGCCAATCCCGATGTTAGTCACTGGGATGTTTCTAATGTGACTGATATGAGCAGTATGTTTGCTGCTGTTATATACGCTACTCCCGATGTTAGTAAATGGGTTGTTTCTAATGTAACTAATATGAAAAATATGTTTCAAGCTGCTATAGCTGCTAAACCAGATGTTAGTAACTGGAATGTTTCTAAGGTAACTAATATGAGTGGTATGTTTATTGGAGCTACATCTGCCAATCCCGATGTTAGTAATTGGGATGTTTCTAAGGTGACTAATATGAAAGATATGTTTAATTCTGCTGTATCTGCGAATCCCGATGTTAGTAATTGGGATGTTTCTAATGTAACTGATATGCACATGATGTTTTATCGTGCAGCATTAGCGAATCCAGATGTTAGTAAATGGAGAATTCCTAAGGTTAGTGATATGACTTTTATGTTTAGAGGTACTACTTCATTGTCTGTAACAAACTATGAGAACCTTCTGATCAATTTTGCTAGTCAACCTCGTCAAAACAATGTTCCTTTTAGTGTGTACTTTCCTGTAGTACCTACTTCTACAGAAGCATTAGCAGCTAGACGGGCTTTAATAGACGATTCATCATGGATTATTGCTGATGGGATAGGTGACAATTAATTTAACAAGTATAGTAGAAGTTTTGGGGGTGTAATTCTCTAAAGTTTTACTTATATAGTCAAGAAAGCCTGATAGATTAATATTGATCTATCAGGCTTTTTTTGTTCAAGAGTAAATTCAAAAGTTTAAGGTTCTTGTAGAATTCAACATTTTTCTTTTCATGTCTTGTTTGGATTGTTATAAAGGATATTGTCGGCAAATTATACATTAGATTTTTGAGTTATAATCAAATGTAATAGCAAAGGCCTTTCTCCATGTTTTTTGGTCTATTC
>CANMLS010000123.1 GCA_947498785.1 uncultured Aquimarina sp.
TCGGCATGGGAAGGAAATCGAATACTAAAGTTATAGAAAGTTCAGAATTACTTACAAAATTGAAGTCTAAACAAACCACCTTGCGTAATGTTCGTAAAATAGAAGCTTTACTACTTCTTAAATTAAATCGTTTTGACAAGCTAGATAATATTGCAAGTAGTTTATCTATAAGTCCATCTACTTTAGACAAATGGCTTAAAATTTATAGAAATCAAGGACTTTTGGAGTTGTTATCACCTATAAAGTCAAAGCGTAAGTCAAAACTAATTACTCCTGAAATTCGTAAAGGGCTCGAAGAACGTTTATCTAACCCTGAAGCTTCTTTTTTAGGTTTTTGGGATGCTAAAGATTGGATTAGGCAAACCTACGGCGTTGAAATAGAGTATCAATGGCTATGGAAATATATGACTTACAACTTAGGAGCAAAAATGAAAATACCCAGAAAAACAAATATCAAAAAAGATTTAGAAGCTACACAAGCTTTTTTAAAAACTCCCTAATTTGTTCGATCATATTAGAACCAGTCTTAATAAAGATAAGTTCGATTCTGTAAACCTCTACTTTCAAGATGAGTCTAGATTTGGTTTAAAAACATTTGTGGGTAGGTGTTTATCTAAAATAGGTGTACGCCCCAAAGTAGCTTATCAACACAAATTCAAGAACACCTATTTGTGGGGCAGCTATTCCCCTATAACTGGAGATAGTTTTGTTTGGGAAATTGATGGAGTGGACAATCAAATTTTTGAAAGTTATCTAAATGAGTTTGCCTTACAAAACCCTAAAGAGTATAAAATTGTGGTAATTGACAATGCTGCTTTTCACTCCACAAAAAACATAAAGATTCCAGAAAATATATATCTTTTAAGAATACCTCCTTACAGTCCTGAATTAAACCCTTGTGAACAAATATGGCAATACATTAAACAAAGGTTCAAAAACCAACAGTTTGACACCATAGAAGAATTAAAAGAATGGCTTGCTCAAAAAGTATGTCAAATGGACAAAGAACTTATAAAATCAATCACAGGAAATCATAATTATAAAAATAACTT
>CANMLS010000124.1 GCA_947498785.1 uncultured Aquimarina sp.
TAGGGTTACCCATTTAAATCTCAAATCATTGTAAATGAGTGTATTATTTTGTAAATTATATGTAAATATTCCACAAATGAAGATATTAAAAGAGCTTGATAGACAGGTGTTTACAGATCGATTTACAACTAATGAAGATTGTTATAAGTTTTTGGCAGAATTAAAATGGGAAAACGGCTATAATTGTAAGCGATGTAGCTCAACTGCCTACACAAAAGGCAAGCAACCTTGTAGTCGTCGTTGCAGTAAATGTGGTTACGACGAATCTACAACAGCAGCAACCTTATTCCACAAACTTAAGTTTGATATTCTTAAAGCTTTTGGGATGCTTTATGAGATTGCAACCAGTAAAAAAGGGGCAAATAGTATTTGGTTAGCAGAACGTTTTGGTCTGAATCAAAAAACAACCTGGGCATTTCGTCAGAAAGTACAGTTGGCTATGAAAAGTAGTGAGCAGTACCCTTTAGAAGATGAAGTTCATGTCGATGAGTTCGAGATAGGCACACCTCAAAAGGGAGAACAGGGAAGAAGTAAAAGTGATAAGAAAATGAGGATTGTCATCGCTTTTGAGCATAGAGATGGTAAATCAGGTAGAGGCTATGCTAAAGTTATAGAAGATTATAGCTCCAAATCCCTAAAACCATTGTTCGACACGCATATAAAAAATGATGCAAGTATATTAGCTGATGGTTGGTCTGGTTATAATCCAATCAAAGAAGAATATCCTGATTTGAAACAAACTTTGTCAAATAAAGGAAAAAACTTTAAAATGTTACATATACAAATCAGAAACTTTAAAAACTGGCTGAGAGGAGTCCATTCTTATTGCAATAAAGAATATCTTCAAAAATACATCGATGAATATTTCTTTAGATTCAATAGAAGGAACTACAGAGTGTCAATTTTAGATAAAATACTAGAAAGGTGTACTATGCATGAACCCGTAACTGTTAAACAACTAAAAATAATTGCGAACTAAATGGGTAACCCTA
>CANMLS010000125.1 GCA_947498785.1 uncultured Aquimarina sp.
CAGATAAGGAAAAAAGCGTTCTTTATAGTAAAATTGGTCAACTACAGGTTGAGAATGATTTTTTAAAGAAAGTCTTGGAAAAATGAGCACTACTCAAAAACGGCAAAAAGTTGTACAATCTCATCCAGGACTAAGCCTTACTCAACAATGTAAACTATTAGATATCCATCGTTCATCCTTGTATTACAAGCCTAAAGGAGAAAGTTTGTTAAACCTGAAATTAATGAAAGAGATCGACAGGCAATTTTTAGAGCATCCTTATTACGGAGTAGAACGCATGACCGATTATCTCAATCTGGATTTAGGATACCGTGTCAATGTCAAGAGAATTCGAAGGCTTTACAAACTAATGGGGCTTCAAACTATCTATGCTAAACCAAAGACTACTATTAGAGATAAAACAAGTTATCTATATCCATATTTATTGAAAAACCTTAAGATCGACCATTCTAATCAAGTTTGGCAAACCGATATTACTTATATCCCTATGTTTCGCGGGTTTATGTATATGGCTGCCATCATTGATGTTCATAGCCGAAAAATATTGAACTGGAGTGTTTCTAACTCAATGAGTGCAGAATGGTGTACTGAATTATTGAATGATACTATTCAACAATATGGAGCTCCACAAATTCATAATTCAGATCAAGGCTCACAATACACTAGCGATATTTATATAACTACTTTAAAAAAGTACCAGATACAAATATCAATGGATGGAAAAGGACGTGCTCTTGATAACATATACATCGAGCGGTTTTGGAAATCTCTGAAATATGAAAAAATATATCTCAATCCCCCTAATGGTGGATTAGATTTATACCAAAAAGTAAAGGAATATATTAAGTTTTACAACAATAAAAGAAGACATACTGAAATTGGAAAAGTACCTCCAAATCAAATATTTTACGAAAAATCAATCGCTTCTTAATAATTAAAAATATCTTTAAACTGTCCTAAGCATTGGGAGTATCATA
>CANMLS010000126.1 GCA_947498785.1 uncultured Aquimarina sp.
GTTTCATGAAGTGAGTATTGGTTTGATTTTCATAATTATAAATCGATTCAAAAATATATTGCGATTTATTCAATGGTAAAATTAGATAAAAATTCACTTTATCGCAATTATAATTTAGAATATTCCGCAATTAAATCCAACTAATCTACTTTTTCGCTATTTTAGTACTGTAAAAATCAGTAGACATGCACCTTGGTGAGATTATTAAAAAGATAAGAGAAGAAAAAGGATTACTACAAAAGCAAGTAGCTGCCGAATTGGGTATAGGGTATACCAATTATAATAAGATGGAAAACGGTAATAGAGAGCCTTCTGTTAAGGAATTACTCCTATTTGCAAAGCTGTTTTCTATGACTACAGATCAAATATTGAACTATGAAGGAGAGTTGCCAGAAGAAGTGACAATTGAGGATAAAAAGGATTTTGAAAAAATAAACCTGATTAATCAATTAGAGGAAGAAGATCGCCAAACTGTTTTTAAAATTATAGATACCATGCTTACCAAAAAGAAGTTCAAGGATTTCTTCAATAAAAATGTAGCTACGCTATAAGTTACTATTAGTCAATAAATGTTAAAGTTTCATTTTTTATCATGTTACCAATATGGCACATTTGTTACCTATAGTTCTCTTTTGTATGCATAAAAAAACAGCTACAAAATATTGTAACTGTTTCTTATCATTTATAATCCTTCTTTGATCATTCCGCTAAGTCAGGAGACTTTGCGGAGCTGGGGTTTTTGGTTATATACTACTTTTATATACTTATACCCCTAGCAAATCGCCTGCTTTACGTAAAGCTTCTAATTGTGTTGCGGTGGGTTGACCTCCAAAATCTTGTTCTGCCTCGTTATATAAACTCCTGCCGTGACCATCTGGAGAACCTTTACTGCCCGTATGTTTTATGTGTGATTTCTCTGCACT
>CANMLS010000127.1 GCA_947498785.1 uncultured Aquimarina sp.
AGCCGTATGATGGGAGACTATCACGTACGGTTCTGTGAGAGGTTTAGGGGTGAGAATCCCCTTTACCTACTCGACTTATTTAATCTATTCCCAGATCATTTGTAAAAGAATGATGCAATTCAATTTCACTTATCGGAACACCTGTTTTATCCTCCGTTATTCCACAAATAATTCTTTCTATTTCGTATTTACTCGAAATACGTTCGATGGGAATCAATTCATCGGAATTCATTGAAATAATCCAATCGGTAAGTTTTCGCAAAGTATTTTCTGCTACAGGTTCCGTTCGATCAAATATTTTGAAACCTAAAAAGCGAACTTCTTTGTTCAAAGTACTGTTAAAATCTAGGTCAACTAAATCCGGAACTTTTAGTTCAATTCGATTCTCTAATTTAGTCCAATCAGATTTTAGATCAGTTTTGTTGAGTAAATCGATCATTTTAGTATTTGGTGAAATACTTTGCTTCTCGTTACCAAACTCCTCAAAAGCACGTCTTACTCTATAGAAAACTATTTGTGATAAGCATTTCTTATTCGGTTCCAGCTTTAATCTTTGAAAGATTGCATCAGCCATTTGTTGAATCGTACCTATGTTTGCATATTCGGCATCTGGAATAGTTACTCCAAATTTATCTTCGATAGACATTGCCAATTCTACAGAATCTAATCCCATCTTATATTGTTTTTAATGCTGTACAACGCTCTCGGCTATGAGTAGTTGCGTGGGTTAGCACTTAACTTTGCAAGTACACACCGAGTTGGAAATTCCGCAGGAATTTCCAAAGTAGGCGAGAACCAGCAATTACTTATAGCCATTGTTGTGCGTTCGTTGTGTGTCCTGCGTTGCTTCGGGATACAATTTAATAATAAATAAGGAGCAACATAACTATAATTGAGATGAGAGACT
>CANMLS010000128.1 GCA_947498785.1 uncultured Aquimarina sp.
AATGCTCTAAAATTATTTTTTTTATCCGTATATATAGACACCAAATAATCTTCTGTGAAGTTTTTATCTAAAAAATAAAATAAAGGTTGGTTTGGTGTTTTTTTGCTTATTCTTATGTCAAAAGCCAAAGTATCAGTGGTAACCGTTTTCTTCTTTTCTTTATCATAATAACCATCTGTAATAGGCAATTTTCTATGCTTAACTTTACTAAATAATGTATCTATGTTTTCATCGAACGTTATTTTATCTAAATCCAAAATACGCTTACCTAAAGATTTGGGATTAGCAATTTGAGAATTACAACTTGTAAAAAAGGTAGTTATAAATAGAATATGGAATAGTTTTTTAAGCACCTAAGTATGTTTTTCCTGATTTATAATATTCTCTGTGTCAAACAATTAAAAAACGTTGCCGTTGTTTTTATCATATCTATACTTCTAGTCCAAAGCTAATGCTATTATATAATTTAATACATTATTTGTAATTCATCACTATCCTTTGGCATATAGAAGTAAAACTGAACGGGATTTCTAAACATATCTTTTGGATCGTTAGGGTTAACCACTGTAGCTATAAGTGGTGATTTTCCTTTTAACTCTAAATCATTGCTTTTACTCTCAAAACACACCAAACGCCCTTCATCATAAAATACCATCTCATAGTTTTCTATAGGCTGATAAGACATCATATTATAATACATCTCACCTTCTTTTATAAGGTCGTCTATATCTTTCTTTGTAAAGAAATTAGCTTTTGCCCAATAAGCTACTTTGTTATAATATAGCTCCCAATAGGTAGCTTCATCTTGATTTTGTACCCTAGTAACCTGAGTTCGATTATTAAAACAAACAAATTTGGTTAGTATTTTGGGTTTGGAATTTGATTTGTGGTTTTTTAGG
>CANMLS010000129.1 GCA_947498785.1 uncultured Aquimarina sp.
ACCATCTGTACTACTTACATAAATGATACGACTGTCTGTACTTGGATTAAAAACGGTCCAACCTTCGGCATCAAGAGGTAGGTTTTGAGCCGAAACGGGAAACGTTAATAATAGTAATAGAAATACTGTTAGGTATGGGATTGGGACAAATTGTTTTTTCATAATTTTCTGATTTTTTAAGCGTAGTATGATTATTCATTATTTTGAAAATTAATATTATACTATCACTTATTCTTGTTTGTGTGAAATTTGCTTTGATTTAGTAGATTTATTTTACTACTACTTTATTCATGTTTGTTTTTAGTTTAATGATTCTCTATTTTTAATTTATTATTTAGTCAATCTTTTAAGGAAAACTATGTAGAATACTGTTTAGAATTACAACAAACTTATTAGGTTGTAATTCTAAACTTATTAATAGTGTCATATTATTAAAAGCCAAAGATATATCATAAAAAAACTGTATACATCGCTATAAAGAAGTATAAATGCAACTACTTATAAAAGGTGTTGATTGATTTTAATCTATATAACTTGTCTAGATTCTATTCCAAGGGATTCCATTTTAAGATATAATAAATCTGGTGTGTGAAGTGTAAAATAATGATCTTTTGATCAAAATGACATCAGTAGAATACTTTTACAACTTTTACCAATGGATAGTTGATCTCAAGAAATTTTTTGTGTAATATAGTTAGAAGAAAAAAACATTTTCATGTTATTAGATCTTTAACTTAGGATAATACCAAATAAACTTTAAAAATAAGCTAAAAAGTTATTTTTATAATTATGATTTCCTGTGATTGATTTTATAAGT
>CANMLS010000130.1 GCA_947498785.1 uncultured Aquimarina sp.
TGACTATTTTTTCTTCTTTATCCACATCTTTATCGCTTACTCTTACCGCCACTAGTTACAAACTAGCGGTAGCGGGGGTTTCCATGGTATCTGACTATTTAATAATGGGAAATATTATCTAAAAAAAGATTGTTCAATTTCTTCAAGGTCAAAAGTTCCATCTGAGTAAAATCCATATCTTCTTTGTTATTGATGCATTTATCGTTAAAAGAAAAATTCAATCGATCTTGTAACTACCAAGGATATTTTTCATTTAAATATTTTTGAAGTTTTTCCTCCCAATTACTATGATTTTTAGAATGTAATCTAAAAAAATCATAGTAATCAAGTAATTCATCTAAGGAATATTTTTTACTGTCTTCTTCAAAAAAATCACAATCATTTTTAAAAAAAGATACTATCTGAACTAAAGAAAACTCTATGTTCATATTGTTAGTATTAATCATCATCATTCCTTTTAAATCCATAGTTTTTCCATACTCATATCGTTCAGGATAATACCCAAAAATTAACATATGATCTTCATTTTGATAAACTATTTTAGACAAAGAAGATTCTAAAAAAGAAAACGTTTTATATCTCGAATCAAGAATTTTATTAATCCTCAAGCATTCATTATAAATCATTTCAAAATATTTCATTATTTCTTACAATATTTTTTTGTTTTGCGCACAACTGCATAAACAAAACAAAAACACAAGATTATATGTACCTATAAATCGAGTTATCACTACTTTATCATTTCTAATTCTATATCTTCTTCTTTACCATTGTATTTGT
>CANMLS010000131.1 GCA_947498785.1 uncultured Aquimarina sp.
GTACTTATGGCTCCCCTAGAATAACCAAAGAACTCCAAATGTCGGGAATAAAAATATCACAGAAAACAGTTACAAAATTAATGCAAAAAAACAATATCAGAAGCAAAGTGAAAAAGAAGTTTAAGGTCACAACGGATTCCAAACATAAGTACGCTATATCTCCTAATTTATTAAACCAACGTTTTCTAGTATCTAGAAAAACACAAGTTTGGGTAAGCGATATTACCTATATCAAAACCGGGGAAGGATGGCTATACCTGACAATCATCTTAGATCTATTTGATAGAAAAATTGTTGGATGGCAGCTAAGTGAGCGGATGGATACTTCTTGTACCATAATTCCTGCATGGGAGATGGCGTGCAGGAACACAACTATTGAAATGCCTATGATTTTTCATTCCGATAGAGGTGTACAATACGCTTCGGATAGGTTCAGAAAACGATTAAAAGCATACCCGCTTGTCAAACAATCTATGAGCAGAAAAGCAAATTGCTGGGATAACGCAGTAGCTGAATCATTCTTTAAATCTTTAAAAGTAGAAGCGATTTACCCATATCGATTCACAACTAGAAATCAAGCTAAATTAGCTGTATTTGAATATATTGAAGCTTGGTATAATACCAATAGAAGACATTCTGCTTTGAAAGGGTTAACCATTAGAGAATTTACAAAAATTAATCAACTAACTAATGCGGCTTAGAGGGTTTATAAATTTGTCCGAAAAAAGGGGGGAAGTCCA
>CANMLS010000132.1 GCA_947498785.1 uncultured Aquimarina sp.
TGCTTATCTGTAGGGGTTCCCGAGGAATATGCTTTTACATTAAAGGAGATATCAGGTTTGGTGAAATGATATCCATAGGTATTATCGTTGGTTGCTATAGTCTTTACAGAGGCTCCTTTTTCATCCTCGGTATTGGTTGTAAACTGCCCAGCTATGAGTTCATTTATATCCTCTTCGCTTAATGCGGGGTTAACAACCGTGGCTATATCATTGGTAGCTGCCTCTGCATCTTGTTGACTTACCGCCTGGGTTTGTCCATGGGTTTCAAAAGTGATTTTACCTCCAAATGCACAAGTACCCTCACTATTATCGACTAGTGCTTGACCCATATTATCCAGAACAATGGCTTCATAGGGGTCTATCCACTGCACAATATTAGGAATGCATGGCATATAAGAAGTACCTGTGGGTTGCATTTTACAGGTCCCAAAGGTTTGCACAGGTACTTCAAAAGGAATTCCTAAATCATTGGTATTGGCAACTAGTTTTTCGGCACCATCTTTATCATTGACATAGATCTTATTTTGACTAAGTACTTTTAAGATTGCCTTGGTGCCTTCATTACTCTTGTCACATGCACATTCTGCGCCATTACACACAACATAAAGTCCTGATTTATCTGGTTTTCCTGAGCTTATATCTTCTTGTTCGTCTGGTGGTGGTATTTGTGTACTCATTAGATCACTCTTTTTATGGTTAATCCTATTTCTTTTTT
>CANMLS010000133.1 GCA_947498785.1 uncultured Aquimarina sp.
CCAATATTTGGTTCGAAAAATTTAACCTCAGTAATGGAACAACATCTGATTCTGGAACAACGAGCTGGACTACCAGAAATACAAGTTCTGGTAATTTTCATGTGAAAAACAATCGATTTAAAGTTAATAATATTGGAAAAAATAAAAAAGGAATATGGACCTCGGAGTCAATCGATATAACGGATAAAAACGATGTAAATATTTCTGTTCATTTGTGTAGTACAGGTGATATGGAAAACAGTGGAGCAAATTTTGACTTTATTGACCTTTATTATAAATTAGATGATGGACAAGAGATTCGTTTTAGTAAAAACTCTGGTTCTATCGACGGTAATAGTACCTCAGGTGTTGAAGCATCGATAGGTGCTCTAAGTGGAGATAATCTACAAATCATAATTAAATCTAGAGCTACAGGTTCTGATGAGTATTATTATTTTGACAATGTAAAGGTTACTGCAAAAGATCAAGGTACAATTGATGCTACTGCTTCTGTAGAAGATATACTTACATGTACTACCGATGTAGTAACCATAACAGGAGGATCTTCTGATAATGATGTGAATTATGAATGGACAGGGCCTAACAATTTTACAGCAAATACAAAAAATATAAATGTAAGTCAACCTGGAGATTATACTTTAGAAGTAACTAATGATAATGGATGTAAAGGCACTGCAACAGTAACTGTTA
>CANMLS010000134.1 GCA_947498785.1 uncultured Aquimarina sp.
AAATAACAACGTGCGAGGCTTATATATTCGTAATAAGAAAACGAATAAAAGCAAACTGTTATTAATGAAGACATCGAAGGACAATAACGAATTAAGAGTACTTACCATTGAAGAATTAAGAGGATTTGATGGACTTAGTGATTTGTCCGATCAACAAGCAAAAGAAATGATTACCATTTTGAAAGATTTTTCATTAATGGCACATAAAATCGTGAGTAAGAATGAGTACATTAGAACAATTCCAAGACTTCGCAAAGAATAATAAGCAAAAGATCATAAGTAATAACAAAGCCGTTATTTACACAAGGGTTTCTGACGTGAAGCAGAAAGACAATACTAGCCTAGAAAGTCAAAAAGAAATTTGTACAGAATTCGCATTAAGAAATAGTTTTGAAATCTGTGCTTATTTTGGAGGAACTTATGAAAGTGCAAAAACAGATGAAAGAAAGGCATATAAAGAAATGCTTACCTATGTAAAGCGAAAAAAAATTACCAATATCATTGTACATAGCCTTGATCGTTATTCTAGAACTGGTGGTTTGGCAATTGCAACTGTAGAGGAGCTAAAAAAGAAAGGAATAAAAGTACTTTCTATCTCTCAAAATGTGGATAGTGATACCCC
>CANMLS010000135.1 GCA_947498785.1 uncultured Aquimarina sp.
GTTGAATGTTTATCAGATGTTCCTTTATCAGATATCACTGTTGTTACTGACGAGGCTGATAACTGTACTGCTAATCCTGTAGTTTCTTTTGTTGGAGATAGTGGTATTGTAGGTTCAAATCCAGGAGTGATTACCCGAACCTATAGTATAACTGATGCAGCAGGTAATAGTATTGATGTAACTCAAACCATTACCGTTGATGATACGATCAATCCTACGGCGAGTAATCCACCGGGGATTACCGTTGAATGTTTATCAGATGTTCCTTTATCAGATATCACTGTTGTTACTGACGAGGCTGATAACTGTACTGCTAATCCTGTAGTTTCTTTTGTTGGAGATAGTGGTATTGTAGGTTCAAATCCAGGAGTGATTACCCGAACCTATAGTATAACTGATGCAGCAGGTAATAGTATTGATGTAACTCAAACCATTACCGTTGATGATACGATCAATCCTACGGCGAGTAATCCAACGGGGATTACCGTTGAATGTTTATCAGATGTTCCTTTATCAGATATCACTGTTGT
>CANMLS010000136.1 GCA_947498785.1 uncultured Aquimarina sp.
GTATTCCCAAAGGTCAAGGTAAAACCAGACTTTTGGGTATTCCAACAGTATTAGATAGGTGGTTGCAACAATCGGTAAGCCAACAACTAATGACAAAGTTCGAATATGATTTTGAATCGTTTAGTTATGGTTTCCGTCCAAAGAAGAACATCCATAAAGCAGTACTACAAGCACAGAGGTACATCAACGATGGATTTCAGGATATTGTAGATATTGATTTAGAAGGATTTTTTGATAAGGTAGATCACAGTATTTTACTACAATTAATTTACAACAAGGTACCATGTCCGATTACCCTTCGATTGATTCGTAAATGGCTACGATCTCCCAATGTTATAGATGGTAGGTTTTATAAACGCCGAAGAGGCATCCCTCAAGGCAGCCCACTAAGTCCATTATTATCTAATGTTATGTTAGATGTTTTGGATAAGGAACTGGAAAGATCAGGTCTTCGTTATGTTCGCTATGCAGATGATTTTAGTATCTATACAAAATCCAAAAGCAAAGCTAAAGAGGTTGGTA
>CANMLS010000137.1 GCA_947498785.1 uncultured Aquimarina sp.
TTTAGAACTTTTAAACACTTTTATATTCATTATGTTCAAAAACATATGCAAGAAGAATTCCCGAAAACAGTCTCCTACAATAGATTTACAGAATTGATGCAAAGAAATCTAATGCCTATGACCTTGTTTTTGAAAACTTGTTGTTTAGGCAGTTGTACAGGGATTTCTTTTGTAGATTCGACTCCTATCAGAGTATGTAAGAACAAACGTATTAAGCGAAATAAAGTATTCAAAGGAATTGCTAATACTGGAAAATCTACCATGGGGTGGTTTTATGGATTCAAACTTCATATCATCATCAATGATAAAGGTGAGATATTGACTTTTACTATTACACAGGCCAGTGAAGATGATAGAACGCCTTTAAAACAAGAGCGATTTTTGGATAAAATATATGGAAAACTATTTGCTGATAAAGGCTATGTAGGAAAGGATTTGGCTAAGCTACTTTTCATAGATGGAATACAGATGATCACACATATTAAAAATAATATGAAAAACTGCTTGAT
>CANMLS010000138.1 GCA_947498785.1 uncultured Aquimarina sp.
TCCGTAGCCGTTGGTGTATCATTAACACTAGTCACATCAAAAGTAACTGTAGCTGTATCCATATCACCATCCGAATCCTGAATCTCATAAGTAATCGTTACTGGACCATTGTAATCCAAGGCCGGAGTAAAGTCAATACTATCATCGGTAGGATCATTCGGAGTACCACCATTGTTCAATACCGCTGTACCAACACTGGCTGGAATCGCTGTAACTACAATATCAGTAGCACTTGGACCATCACCGCCAAAACTATCGTTTCCTATAACTGCAATATTGGTTAATCCACTATCCTCAGCAACATCTGAAGGTGTATCATCCGTAGCCGTTGGTGTATCATTAACACTAGTCACATCAAAAGTAACTGTAGCGGTATCCATATCACCATCCGAATCCTGAATCTCATAAGTAATCGTTACAGGACCATTGTAATCCAAGGCCGGGGTAAAGTCAATACTATCATCGGTAGGATCATTCGGAGTACCG
>CANMLS010000139.1 GCA_947498785.1 uncultured Aquimarina sp.
CTTTTACCTTCAGGATACTTTAGCCAGTGATAATATCCGGATTTACTTACTTGGAGTACTTTACACATCTTCTCGATAGGAAATATATCTTTATGATCCATTATAAATCTATATTTGTGCCATCGCTCTTGGAAAAGATGTGAACGGCTTTTTTTAAGATATCGCGCTCTAAGGTCATCTCTTTGAGCTCCTTTTTTAAGCGCTGAATCTCCGATAGTTTTCTGTCCTTTGGCTTCTTAGTAGCAGCAAAAGCTGTAGACTTATCTGAATGGTATTCTTTTATCCATCTACGTAACATATCAGATCGGATATCTAACTCTCTAGCTACGGCAGAAACATTCTCCCGTTCTTCTGCCATCGAAATAGCCTGTAATTTAAATTCTCTACTGTAAAATCTTTTTTTCTTCATATGCACAAAAGTAATATGCTATACTTAAAGGTTTACTATTTGTGTCCAGTGAAAGGTACTAATTCCA
>CANMLS010000140.1 GCA_947498785.1 uncultured Aquimarina sp.
ATCTTCTTGTTCGTCTGGTGGTGGTATTTGTGTACTCATTAGATCACTCTTTTTATGGTTAATCCTATTTCTTTTTTGTACCTGTTTTCTGCAAGACTAATAGTATGAATTATGGAAGCATTTTCTATCCAAACACTATCATAGTTAAGTTCTAAGTCACTATCTACAGTGGCTTCAAAATTTTGTATGTCAAAATCACTTATATCGGTCTTAAAGTATCGTATTATGCTTTTGGTATCTACCTTATTGATATCTAGCTTAGCTTTTGATTGTAGATGTAGATTTTCTTCTTTAAGCCCCAATGTTGATTTCCTCTTAAAAGGTAGAGATATCCTACTTATCAAACCACTATATTGGATACTATCCTTATGTTCTCCATAATAGATCAAATAGTCATTTAGTGTACTGCTTAAAAGATGCTGTAATACCAGATCGTTGCTTAAGGATTTTTTTAAGGTATTA
>CANMLS010000141.1 GCA_947498785.1 uncultured Aquimarina sp.
GATAACAATGGGGTGGTTACTGCAATAGCTGAAGGTAGCGCAACAATAACAGTAACTACAACAGATAAAGCTTTTACCGCTACATCTGATATTATAGTTAATACACCAAAGGTTGATGTAACAGATGTTTCTTTAAATGAAAGTTCTGTAAGCCTTAATGTTGGAGAAACTTTTGATTTGATAGAAACTATATCACCAGATAACGCAACAGATACAACTGTTCGTTGGAGTTCGTCTAACACAGCTGTGGCTACAGTAGACGCTAACGGACTTATCAAAACAATAGCTGAAGGTTCTGCAAAAATCACAGTAACTACAACAGATGGAGACTTTACATCCACTTGTGATGTGTTAGTTGAGTCAGTAGTTTCGGCTCCAAACTTATCTCTTGATGCCGAAGGTTGGACCGTTTTTAATCCAAGTACAGACAGTCGTATCATTTATGTAAGTAGTACAGATGGT
>CANMLS010000142.1 GCA_947498785.1 uncultured Aquimarina sp.
TTTTAATTGTTAATGTTTGATGGTACAAATGTATCTCAGAAAACTCTTATCAAACACAACAATATTTGCATATATATATGCTATTTTAACCCTATATAGATGTTTTTAATGATTTTTAAATCAATATAAATCATTTAAATAATTTTAATCTTATCATATTTTAACAATTATTATAAAAACTCACTAAAAAAAGCATCAATATAATTACAGAAGATTGTTCTAATAGAAATTTCATCAAAATTGTAAATCGTTTATAACGGACAACTTTGAATCCTGTTTTTAAAAACGACAATTCATTTTAACCCGCATTATGCATTAAAATCTATTACATCTTTGAACTACTGCAAATACTGGAACTGCACTATCTTTTTTAATTTCACCATAACGGTGCTATGCAGAAATTAAGAAAACATCAGTATTTATGGTATTTCAAAGCTTCATCA
>CANMLS010000143.1 GCA_947498785.1 uncultured Aquimarina sp.
TCGTCAGGGTCTATAACGCAATTATATAAAATAGCCGCGCACAGGCTGCTATACTTGAACTTTTGAGGTTTAAGACACGATTTTTGGAAGCAATATTATAATACTTTAGACATATAATTGTGTCGTAGAACTGTTCCCTAGCATTGTGGGGTCATTCAGTCGCCATTAAGGCTAGTATTTTAAAAAGCTAACGGAACTCACCCGCATTTGCCAACTACTTCCGTTACCTTTTAAAATATTTTTCCGCTTCGAGTAAGGAAGATTATTATTAAAGTTGAAGTGCGCAAAGGCAGAAGCTGCCGAGCTTCAACTTTAATAATAATCATAGCCTAGTGGCGATTGAACGAAGCTGCGTTGCACGCAAAACTGGCGTAGCCGTAGCGGAGAGGAGCAGCCGACACACAAAAAGGAGTGTAACGGTTTTGTGTGCCAGAC
>CANMLS010000144.1 GCA_947498785.1 uncultured Aquimarina sp.
CCGATTCTTTTAAAATGAGAATAGAGGTCGTCGTGCTACTTAAACTTTCTAAAATAATTTTAGTAACTTGTTTTAAATTTTGAAAACTATATAAACAGTACTTTATTGTGGAGTACTGAATTTAAGTACTGAAATGCACGAAATGTTAGTTTTTAGATACTCTGAAAATAATTAAACACCTTATAAGCAGAGGGTTATGTTGTATCTCGTTCGGGCTCATAACCCGAAGGTCACAGGTTCGAGTCCTGTTCCCGCTACAACAGATAACCTCTTGATTTTCAAGGGGTTATTTTTGTTTATAGATGTTTTTTGTGACCACAAAAGAACGGTTTTCAAGCACGGAGTATGGAATTGGAGTGCAATTTCTACGTTTATTTTATAAAAAAGCGTTTCTTATAAGGTACTGTTTTGATAATAAGTTAATTGTGATAGA
>CANMLS010000145.1 GCA_947498785.1 uncultured Aquimarina sp.
AATCTTGGGATACAGCTATAAAACATCTTACTAGAACTGGAATCATTCATGACATTTTATCTCCTGAGCAAATCAAATCTATTCCTAAATCAAATCTTACTCGATGGAAAAATGAAAGTGAAAATAAATATCAGTGTTGTGATATCAACCAGATCATACATCAGGAAATTGAACTCATCAAAAAGATCAATCAATCTTCTAAAATCAAAAAACTAAACAAAGCCTATTTTTATTTAGCAGATACCTTCCATCAAATCATTGGTTCCATAAAAGGTATTAAAACAATCATTAATCACCATAAACAAACCATTGTAGATACCATAGAAAAAGTAAAAAATACGGTTTCCATAAATGATGCACTCCAAATATTTAATCTATCTAGAGGTTCCTATGAAAATTACAAATCTATCGTAATTCATAAAT
>CANMLS010000146.1 GCA_947498785.1 uncultured Aquimarina sp.
TAATAAATTAGAGTTCTTTTTTACAATAGAAACACTAGATTTTGAGGTAGAAGGCACTATGCAAGACCCAGAAGCAGATAATAATTGAGCTTAAAAGATATAATCCTTCATATAAAGGTACTCCTAATGATCTTTATGTGCAATTAAATAAATATCGTAAAGGCTTAATCAAGTGTTTGTCTTCCATAGGTAATTTGGATCCTATTGAAACGATAGCTGTTATAGGTAAGCTTTATATAATCCTACAATTTTAACACCTTTAAAATGAGCTATACAGGTTTTTATTTTGGCATTAAAAGGATTTCGCTGAAGCAATTTGTACTTCGATTGGTAAAGTATACAGGATAGAACTAATATGGGTGAAAAAAGATCCTATTTGTGTGTTTTATGGCTGTAACTCAGGATGGAAGAAAAATGGGTT
>CANMLS010000147.1 GCA_947498785.1 uncultured Aquimarina sp.
AGAGATATCTTGATACGATTAGGATAATCTGTATCTGGATGGCCGCCTGACAGTTTATTTTATAAAGAAAAAAAAGACTCTAAATTGTCATTACTTTGGATTAAAATTAGTATTTTAAAACTAAGTCACTCTCTTTTTTTAATGTATCTTCTGTTTTTTATCTAAAGTATTGATTAATAATGTTTTATATTTTTGACCATTTGTGTTTTTCCGCAAATATTCAGGGGATAAATCCCCCTATATTTTCAAAAAATGAAAATCAATACAGAATTCTTGATGGTATAAAAATCTCTTGACGACATCATAATTGTGTCTTAATTGTCTTAAAAATATATGCTTCATCTTTTTTTTTGGTTATGTACATTACATTGTCTAGTTACACTTATGATATTGGGGCGCTCAACCCCTGATTAATTTATTG
>CANMLS010000148.1 GCA_947498785.1 uncultured Aquimarina sp.
TTTGAGGTGTTTAAAAGATTCTTCCACAGGCCATCTTTTTTGATATAGTTTACATATTTCGGTGTATTTGTGTTCTCGTTGATCTATTAAATTGGTAATTAACACTTGGTCCTCACCACCTTCTATCCATATTCTAACAAGACGTAATTGAAGGGGCTTTACCGGTGCCTCAACTTCTTTGCATTTCTTAACAGCTTCGTTTGAAGGGGTCAATGTGATTATTTGTTCTTTTTTATTAGAGGCTAAAAAAGTTTTACCAACATTAAAACGTTTTGCTTTTAGACGTATCAAAAAATTACAAGATTTTTTAGTTAGTAATGACATGAGCCAAAATGCAGAATAGCCTCTATCCATTAGTAATAAATCTCTAGTGTTAATATGAGCTAAGTGCCTATGTGCAAAAGAAAGTTCA
>CANMLS010000149.1 GCA_947498785.1 uncultured Aquimarina sp.
AGGTCTTCGTTATGTTCGCTATGCAGATGATTTTAGTATCTATACAAAATCCAAAAGCAAAGCTAAAGAGGTTGGTAACAGGATTTATGTTTTTCTACAAGAAAGACTTAAATTACCAATAAACAAGGCAAAAAGCGGTATACGCAGACCTATAAATTTTGAGTTGCTAGGGCATGGATTTGTGCCGATCTACAAGAAAGGTACAAAAGGACAGTACCAGTTGGTTGTTAGTAAAAGTAGTTGGAATAAATTTAAGCGTAATCTTAAAGGTTTGACCAAGAAAACCAAACCGATGTCCTTGATAGAACGATTGGACAGAATTACCCAAGTATGCATAGGATGGCTAAACAATTATCGGTTGACCAATAGCTACACCAAACTTAAAAAGTTAGATGAATGGCTA
>CANMLS010000150.1 GCA_947498785.1 uncultured Aquimarina sp.
TCAAAACCTTATACTCCTCTTCAATCCCTTGATTCTTGACATATTTAGCTATCATTTGTTCTGTGCCATGTTGACCAACTGTATTAACAAAATACCCTTTGCCCCAAAATTCACCTCCCCATAATTGTTTTTTGACCTCGGGGCAACGTCGAAAAACTTCACGTGCTATCAAACTTTTTACCGTAGTAACAATTTTTGTAACACTATATGAGGGAACACTTTGAATCAAAAAATGCACATGATTCTTATCGGTGCCTATCTCCAGAAAATGAATTTCATATCTATCACTTATCCCATTACAAACTTCGACTAAAACCTTATCTACTGAATCGGTCAATACAACTCTTCTATATTTAGCACTACTCACCAAATGATAAAGCAAAACT
>CANMLS010000151.1 GCA_947498785.1 uncultured Aquimarina sp.
ACTTATACCCATTTAGAACTATTATTTTGTCGCTTCTAAGACCTGTTGTCGTATCGATGTTAAAATTTTTCTCTATGATATCATAACTTATGTTCGACTTAGCTCTTGTGACAAAAATGGCTTGACAAGCATTAATACGATAGAGAGCTTGGAAATCAACATAAGCTTTATCCATAAGATAAATAGCGTGAGGTACGGGGATCAATAAATCCAATATGTTACTGTCATGATATTTTCCGTCACTTACTAGTATAAATGAAGGTATATTATCTATTAGATCCAATAATGTATGGATCTTTACAGCTCCTTTAGAATATTTTCCAGGAGCCCAATTAAATAACATAAGACTC
>CANMLS010000152.1 GCA_947498785.1 uncultured Aquimarina sp.
GTAGTTACTGTTATTGTTGCGCTACCTTCAGCTATTGCAGTAACCACCCCATTGTTATCTACTGTAGCTACAGAGGTGTCACTAGAAGACCAAGTAACCGATTTATCAGTTGCATTGCTAGGTGAAATAACAGGGAATAACTCAAAAGATTCATTCGAAGTCATAGTGAGATTAGTTTGTGCAGTATCAAATGCTACACCAGTAACAGCAACAGGTTGATTATTAGGTGTCATTCCATATCCTTCTCGAATATAGTTATTGATACCAAAAGAAGTGAATTCTGTACGCCAATTACCTTTTCTTTGTTTACGAGCTTCAGCAATAAAAGCTTCAAAGCTACGGTTAAA
>CANMLS010000153.1 GCA_947498785.1 uncultured Aquimarina sp.
AATCGCTTCTCTTCTGCTAATCGTGCTGCTTCTGCTGCCGCCTCATCTGCTAATCGCTTCTCTTCTGCTAATCGTGCTGCTTCTGCTGCCGCCTCATCTGCTAATCGCTTCTCTTCTGCTAATCGTGCTGCTTCTGCTGCCGCCTCATCTGCCAATCGCTTCTCTTCTGCTAATCGTGCTGCTTCTGCTGCCGCCTCATCTGCTAATCTTTTCTCTTCTGCTAATCGTGCTGCTGCTGCCTCATCTGCTAATCGCTTCTCTTCTGCTAATCGTGCTGCTTCTGCTGCCGCCTCATCTGCTAATCGCTTCTCTTCTGCTAATCGTGCTGCTTCTGCTGC
>CANMLS010000154.1 GCA_947498785.1 uncultured Aquimarina sp.
CACTACTTTATCATTTCTAATTCTATATCTTCTTCTTTACCATTGTATTTGTCTTTTGGCATATATATATATATATAAGGAGAAACTATTCTTCTAAAGTCTTCTCCATCTTTCTTGTATAAAAAATGTAATGCCGACTTCCCTCTAAATCGTTTATCTGTATCATGAGCACTAGATTGTTTAAAGGTGGCTATTTTGCCCCCTCCAAAAAAGGCTAATTCATAATCTTTTAAGGGTAAAAAATCTTTTTCTTTTATCAATATACTTTTCATAAATTGACTTTTAAGTTCATCAAATATGTTGTCCCCATCATGAGTAGG
>CANMLS010000155.1 GCA_947498785.1 uncultured Aquimarina sp.
ATCACTTCTATAAATATAGAGCTACCTCCTTCGAGCGTATCAAAATAAGGTTCATCGTCTCCAAAGGCTTTTTGTAAAATATCGCCAAATGGATACATCCGTATAGTTACTGTTTGCTCACCACTTTTTAGGATGGCACGATTTATCTTTATACCAGTGGCATCTTTTCCTCTACTATAGTGTTTTTCTACAGGAAAATCATTGACCAATACCTCATAGGTACAATACTCTTGATTAACCCGTAATAAGTACATGGGCTCTTCATTATATTTTGGCATAGCCTCCCACATACGTTCTGTTACATTATTTATGGTTA
>CANMLS010000156.1 GCA_947498785.1 uncultured Aquimarina sp.
CAGAAATTAAGAAAACATCAGTATTTATGGTATTTCAAAGCTTCATCACGAAGTTCTAATACATAAAACGGGTTTAACAAAAAAAGACTGCCTTTTCAGACAGTCTCTCTTTATTGAAATAATTATTAAGCTAAATTATTAGATTAGATATTATTAATGGCGATTTCTTTATGAAATACTCTATCATTTAATTTAAAATAGATATTGTATTTCCCTGAAGGTACTTTGGAGAAGTTGTATGCTCTTTGAATAATGAATTCGCCTTTTTCTCCAACTATTTTTTCATCAAATACTAACCCTCCTTCTATATC
>CANMLS010000157.1 GCA_947498785.1 uncultured Aquimarina sp.
TGTTGTTCCTTGTGCTCCAGTTGCACCCGTTGTTCCTTGCGGTCCTTGTGCTCCAGTTGCACCTGTTGTTCCTTGCGGTCCTTGCGCTCCAGTCGCACCTGTTGCTCCTTGTGCTCCAGTTGCACCTGTTGTTCCTTGTGGCCCTTGTGCTCCAGTCGCACCTGTTGTCCCTTGCGGTCCTTGTGCTCCAGTTGCACCTGTTGTTCCTTGCGGCCCTTGTGCTCCGGTTGCCCCAGTAGTTCCTTGCGGTCCTTGTGCTCCGGTTGCACCTGTTGTTCCTTGTGCTCCAGTTGCCCCCGTTGTTCCTTG
>CANMLS010000158.1 GCA_947498785.1 uncultured Aquimarina sp.
TGTTGTTCCTTGTGCTCCAGTTGCACCCGTTGTTCCTTGCGGTCCTTGTGCTCCAGTTGCACCTGTTGTTCCTTGCGCTCCAGTCGCCCCTGTTGCTCCTTGTGCTCCAGTCGCACCTGTTGCACCAGTAGTTCCTTGCGGTCCTTGTGCTCCGGTTGCACCTGTTGTCCCTTGCGGTCCTTGTGCTCCAGTTGCACCTGTTGTTCCTTGTGCTCCAGTTGCCCCCGTTGTTCCTTGTGCTCCAGTTGCCCCCGTTGTTCCTTGCGCTCCGGTTGCACCCGTTGTTCCTTGCGGTCCTTGTGC
>CANMLS010000159.1 GCA_947498785.1 uncultured Aquimarina sp.
TCCCAAGGCAACACCCTTAACAAGTCCTGTACCGTCTACTGTAGCAATAGCAGAATCTTCACTACTCCATATTACAGCCTTATTGGTCGCATTTTCTGGGGTAATTAACGCCTCTAATTGCTGGGTAGCTCCTTTTAATAATATACTATCAATCTCTTTTGATATGGCTATTTCTGTTATTGGAATATCTGTTTCGGATACACCATCGTCTTCTTCGTTACATGATGACGATAATACTAAGAGCATTAATAGCATACTCAATAATGAGGTAATTGGTTTACTGTTTTTCATTTC
>CANMLS010000160.1 GCA_947498785.1 uncultured Aquimarina sp.
GGACCATTGTAATCCAAGGCCGGGGTAAAGTCAATACTATCATCGGTAGGATCATTCGGAGTACCGCCATTGTTCAATACCGCTGTACCAACACTGGCTGGAATCGCTGTAACTACAATATCAGTAGCACTTGGACCATCACCACCAAAACTATCGTTTCCTATAACTGCAATATTGGTTAATCCACTATCCTCAGCAACATCTGAAGGTGTATCATCCGTAGCCGTTGGTGTATCATTAACACTAGTCACATCAAAAGTAACTGTAGCTGTATCCATATCACCATCCGAATC
>CANMLS010000161.1 GCA_947498785.1 uncultured Aquimarina sp.
TTTACTAATACTTTTGGTTTAAAAATTGTTACAGTAGAATTGTCTATTAAAGCTACTCCATTTACATTTTTTATCACCGGGGTTATTTTAATATCAAACTCCGTTTCTGTTTCAATAAAATAAACGCCATTTTCTACGGTTTTAAAATTAAAATACTTTCTATATACTGGCATAGCATGTAGTGTTGCATCAAACAAGATATTTCCTGAATAATCCTTAAGATACAACTTCTGCCCTTTATTAATATTAGTCAATGAAACATTAATAGTAGAAGAGTTCTCAATTTTTACAGA
>CANMLS010000162.1 GCA_947498785.1 uncultured Aquimarina sp.
TTAATTTTTTTATTAACGTAGACGACCTTGTGTAGTTTCTGATCTATATCAAGCTCATGATTTTATCAATTTGTTTACTCCTGGCTTTTGCTGCGATAAACAAATACAGGAATCCAGAGCTTAGTAGTAGATGTTTTTAATATTGTTTACAATGATGTTAAAAGGTATCTGTTATAAAAGATTTTTTCAGGAATTTAAATGTACTAATGGTAGTGTATTAAGTCAACGTTTTTGAGTTTAGAAAGTATAACAATTAATTTATAATTTTTTAGAAATGAAAAACAGTAAACCAA
>CANMLS010000163.1 GCA_947498785.1 uncultured Aquimarina sp.
TTGTTTAAAAATTGATTTCTAACAGTTCATACTTTCTATCATAATCGAAATTAAATACTTGTTTAATTTTATCATTCACTGGTTTAAGACTGTCGATTTATAAATAATCAAAAATATTATATTAACAAATAATTTTTCTATTATTATACAAGTGAAAATATTGTCTTGGTATAGAAAATTAAGTGTTTAAAAAGAAGAAAAGTATATTGTATAGACATTCCAAAAGTACTCTTTTTGTCTTGAGTAAGACTAAAAAAATATTGACAAGACAATATCTTCAAAGCATTAAAT
>CANMLS010000164.1 GCA_947498785.1 uncultured Aquimarina sp.
TTTAATTGTAAGGTGTTGGAGACTTTTAGCATTAATGCTATTATACGGTTACTGTTTGCCTTGTTTTCTTCTTCTGTCTTATTGGGGTTAGCAACATAATAAGCTCTTGGAAATTCTACTTCACTTTCTGTTTCTTTTAAATAAAATAATTGCATTGCTTTACCATTTTGGTAATCTTCCCAATTGGTTGGTATGGTAAAGGGTGCTTCTCCTTTGCCTTCTTGATCAATTTTTATCTTTATAGTTTCAGAAAATTTTACATCGTCTTCTGTAGTATCATCAT
>CANMLS010000165.1 GCA_947498785.1 uncultured Aquimarina sp.
AATGAGTTGGGGAGTTATGCTTTTGAGGCTTCTAAGGAGCTTTTTTTGGTCAATACCAATGAGTATTCATCAGCACGGGCACAAGACAAAAGTGAGATTGATACTATTGTAAAGAATAAACAAAGCAGTCAGGTAGCAACCGCAAATATACTAAGTGGTACAAGTAGCAAACAAGGGCTTACTGTAGGTTCTGTCATCAAGGTTACCGCAGCACAGCGAGGTATTGGAGCTTTTGATGTAAAAAACTATGGGGAGTACATCATCACCAAGAT
>CANMLS010000166.1 GCA_947498785.1 uncultured Aquimarina sp.
TTCTCAAAATTAAAAAGAAATTCTCCATCTATACTAAGGGTAGTTTTTGGTTCTATCATAAAGTTATTTTTTTGGGGTATATCGTCAAAGATGTGATGAACAGGATCGTCTATATTACACAATCAAATTGCTATATACCACGGTGATACAAATACTATTTTGATAAAAGGGCAAGTCTTTTTGACTTGCCCCTTTTTTTATATTTAGGCTACTGGCCAACGATTATGAATCGATGCGTTACCTACTATGATTTCTTCTGCAGAAACCGTAAA
>CANMLS010000167.1 GCA_947498785.1 uncultured Aquimarina sp.
AATGAGTTGGGGAGTTATGCTTTTGAGGCTTCTAAGGAGCTTTTTTTGGTCAATACCAATGAGTATTCATCAGCACGAGCAAAAGACAAAAGTGAGATTGATACTATTGTAAAGAATAAACAAAGCAGTCAGGCAGCAACCGCAAATATACTAAGTGGTACAAGTAGCAAACAAGGGCTTACTGTAGGTTCTGTTATCAAGGTTACCGCAGCACAGCGAGGTATTGGAGCTTTTGATGTAAAAAACTATGGGGAGTACATCATCAC
>CANMLS010000168.1 GCA_947498785.1 uncultured Aquimarina sp.
CCTAAAAAACCACAAATCAAATTCCAAACCCAAAATACTAACCAAATTTGTTTGTTTTAATAATCGAACTCAGGTTATTATATGTTTTTGGTTGTATAAATTATAATATGATGACTTCTATTTTTTTGTAAAAGTCTATTAAATGAAGTGGTTTAAACTTTTTTTAATTCGCTATAAAAATAATGCTCTTTTTCACTCAATTTTCGTCTTTTTCTTACTTCGTAGCGCTGCTATGAAGAGCAAAAAACACTTCAATTG
>CANMLS010000169.1 GCA_947498785.1 uncultured Aquimarina sp.
TGGTCAACATGGCACAGAACAAATGATAGCTAAATATGTCAAGAATCAAGGGATTGAAGAGGAGTATAAGGTTTTGAGAAAAGATAATCAGTTAAGATTATTTTAATGTCTCGTGGGCTTGCCCCGAGGATTATTTACTTTTTTTCAATTTAACCTGATATTTACCATACTTCTCCTGTATTTTTTTAAAATATTATCATAAGGTTCTTTTCTGAAATCACTAAAAGAGAATGCTCTAAAATTATTTTTTTTATCCG
>CANMLS010000170.1 GCA_947498785.1 uncultured Aquimarina sp.
GATAATGGTTTTGATGGCAAATTGGTGGTGAGTGGATATTCTAAGACCATCTTATTAGAAAATGGCACCCATATGCACTCCTGGCTGGGTAAAAACCTAAACGCTATCATAAGTGATACGGTACAAGCAGCAGGGATCACCGCTCAAATCAATCCTGTTTTTGGTGCTACTATAGCATATCAGGCACAGTACAAAGAAAACCATTTTCAGTTCATACAACGTATAGCCAAGCAGTATAATGA
>CANMLS010000171.1 GCA_947498785.1 uncultured Aquimarina sp.
TGAGCATCTACATCGCTGCAATGAGCATCTACATCGCTGCAATGAGCATCTACATCGCTGCAATGAGCATCTACATCACTGCATTGAGCATCTACATCGCTGCAATGAGCATCTACATTGCTGCATTGAGCATCTACATCGCTGCAATGAGCATCTACATCGCTGCAAAACAACTAAAAATTTATACTCACCTCGCTATAAAAAAACTTAAAAGATTTACTACATTAGTTCCTCATATATT
>CANMLS010000172.1 GCA_947498785.1 uncultured Aquimarina sp.
GGAAAACTAATCAAACGCATTTTTTTGATCAGTTTGCCTAATTACCCTAGTACTCTTCTTCTACATTTTTTTAAAGAACGTATGTCTTATCGACCTTGTAAATATAGTAAAATTCCACTTCCTATTGCCACCACTACCACCCAAGCTATATGTACATAATTGGTAGTTATAGCCGCTCTTCCTATCGTCAGGGTCTATAACGCAATTATATAAAATAGCCGCGCACAGGCTGCTATAC
>CANMLS010000173.1 GCA_947498785.1 uncultured Aquimarina sp.
CCCATAAGGGACTTGCACCCTCTAGATTAATTATTTATCTTCGATAAATAATAGATGCCCATGCTGGGCACACACATCGTATAAAAACCATAGGGCGTTTGTGCTAAATTCAAAGGTCTGTGAAGATTAACAAAGTCCGTTAAATATAAAATTTGGCGTTTATAGTAAATAATCCTCGGGGCAAGCCCACGAGGCATTAAAATAATCTTAACTGATTATCTTTTTTCAAAACCTTATA
>CANMLS010000174.1 GCA_947498785.1 uncultured Aquimarina sp.
TTTGTGACATCTAATCACAAAATAGTAATAATTAACGAGGCAAGCCTCGAGGTATTATACCTGAAAGCGAATAAAAACTAAGACCGTTTCAATACTAGAACAACCTTAGTTTATAATTTCCTTTAAAAAATATTATTTAATTGTAACTCGGTATAAAAAAATTATACCAAATAAACTTTTTAATTACGTTAATTTTGTTTAAATTTCGGCATGGGAAGGAAATCGAATACTAAAGT
>CANMLS010000175.1 GCA_947498785.1 uncultured Aquimarina sp.
CCAAGTAGCCTACAATATTTGTAAAAAGTAGACAGGCTACAGGAAAGATTTTGATCACGAACTGCTTTAAGATATATTGATGCTTTTGACCAGTGTTTGTATTCTTGATGATTCAAGTACTTTTTGATCGTATTAACCTCTGAAGGTAGCAGTTGATTTACAAATCGTTTAGTACACCATTTGAAATAAGATTGATCACATTTATGAATTACGATAGATTTGTAATTTTCATA
>CANMLS010000176.1 GCA_947498785.1 uncultured Aquimarina sp.
TTAGTATCATTAAACGCTATGGTATGCCCACTTTTGGTAATGATGCTTTTATAATTGTTTTGATCTTGTCCTCCTGCTCCCGTAGTACCGCTAAACAAGCTCCCCATCACAAAGGGTCTGTTGGGATCGTTATATCTAAATCCTACCATGACTTGATCTCCCACCTCTGGGATAAATACATGCCCTCGGTTTTGGGCATGGTGATCACTGCTTCCTGCATCTGGGGTCAT
>CANMLS010000177.1 GCA_947498785.1 uncultured Aquimarina sp.
TAACCATAAATAATGTAACAGAACGTATGTGGGAGGCTATGCCAAAATATAATGAAGAGCCCATGTACTTATTACGGATCAATCAAGAGTATTGTACCTATGAGGTATTGGTGAACGATTTTCCTGTAGAAAAACACTATAGTAGAAGCAAATTGGCAACACCTATAAAAATAAACAGAGCGATACTAAAAAGTGGTGAGCAAACAGTAACCATACGTATGTACCCATTT
>CANMLS010000178.1 GCA_947498785.1 uncultured Aquimarina sp.
TCTTTTTCTTTTATCAATATACTTTTCATAAATTGACTTTTAAGTTCATCAAATATGTTGTCCCCATCATGAGTAGGGTGAGCAAAATAATTAGCTGTTATTTCTCTAGCAGTATTCTCAAAGTTCACTAGAAGATATTTATTCACATCTTTTTCTTCATATACTTTTTGATACATTTTAAAATAATCCCATATTTTTTTTCTTAAAATAGTGCTATCGATTTGTC
>CANMLS010000179.1 GCA_947498785.1 uncultured Aquimarina sp.
TCACCAAGAAAACAAAGCGATTCACCATATTAGTTTTATAGCTACTTCTATGTTTTTTAAATTTGCTGAACCTAACAATTTTAAAACCTAAAATAATTAAGAGTGTGTCATTTGGTAAGCCAAATACTATTATTCTTTTTTGAATGATTTTTTTTGATGACCACAGCCTAAATTAATTAATCTAAACAACTTAATTTTTTTATTAACGTAGACGACCTTGTGTAG
>CANMLS010000180.1 GCA_947498785.1 uncultured Aquimarina sp.
AAAGAACAAAAAATGATAACTAATAATAAAATCACCTCAGAAAATTATAAGGAAGAATTAAAAAAAAGTGTAAAGTTATATGAAGAACAACCTATGTACTTATTACGGATCAATCAAGAGTATTGTACCTATGAGGTATTGGTGAACGATTTTCCTATAGAAAAACACTATCGTAGAGGTAAAGATGCTACAGGTATAAAGATAAATAAAGCCATATTAAAAAG
>CANMLS010000181.1 GCA_947498785.1 uncultured Aquimarina sp.
TGTGCTCCAGTTGCCCCCGTTGTTCCTTGCGCTCCGGTTGCACCCGTTGTTCCTTGCGGTCCTTGTGCTCCAGTTGCCCCCGTAGTTCCTTGTGCTCCAGTAGCACCCGTCGTTCCTTGTGGTCCTTGTGCTCCAGTTGCACCCGTTGTTCCTTGCGGTCCTTGTGCTCCGGTTGCACCTGTTGTTCCTTGTGCTCCAGTTGCCCCCGTTGTTCCTTGCGCTCC
>CANMLS010000182.1 GCA_947498785.1 uncultured Aquimarina sp.
GTAACCTTGATAACAGAGCCTACAGTAAGCCCTTGTTTGCTACTTGTACCACTTAGTATATTTGCGGTTGCTACCTGACTGCTTTGTTTGTTCTTTACAATAGTATCAATCTCACTTTTGTCTTTTGCTCGTGCTGATGAATGCCCATTGGTATTGACCAAAAAAAGCTCCTTAGAAGCCTCAAAAGCATAACTCCCCAACTCATTTAACCCTGCAACGTCT
>CANMLS010000183.1 GCA_947498785.1 uncultured Aquimarina sp.
CACTCATCAAATAGGTGACAATACCCAAAACTATCTATAGCGCTTACATTTGATTTTATAGAGGTATTTTGTATACTCTTCTCAACCTCTTTATATCGAATAGGACTTTTAAAATCTCGTAGCATACTTTCTATTTTTAATAACACATCATATACTTCGATTTTATGCATACCATCCAATTGTTTACACACATTTTGTATTATTTTTTCTTGATGGGTGAT
>CANMLS010000184.1 GCA_947498785.1 uncultured Aquimarina sp.
TGTGCTCCAGTTGCCCCCGTTGTTCCTTGCGCTCCGGTTGCACCCGTTGTTCCTTGCGGTCCTTGTGCTCCAGTTGCACCCGTTGTTCCTTGCGGTCCTTGAGCTCCGGTTGCACCCGTTGTCCCTTGTGATCCTTGCGGTCCAGTCGCACCTGTTGCACCAGTAGTTCCTTGCGGTCCTTGTGCTCCGGTTGCACCTGTTGTTCCTTGTGCTCCAG
>CANMLS010000185.1 GCA_947498785.1 uncultured Aquimarina sp.
ATAGGTGGGTCTGTTTAAATAGGATTTACTGGGTCAATAGAATAGGAATAGGTGGGTCAGTTTGGCAAGAATTTCCACTTTGTAATGAAGTAGGAGCAAAGGGACTGACTTAACAGTTTTAACTGGTATTACAACTAGATTTTTTTTTAGGATGATTTTCAAGGAGAAACAAAAGTCACAACCGATATTAAAAGAGCAGGTTTGGAGTGCCTTTAA
>CANMLS010000186.1 GCA_947498785.1 uncultured Aquimarina sp.
TTTTGTAACTGTTTTCTGTGATATTTTTATTCCCGACATTTGGAGTTCTTTGGTTATTCTAGGGGAGCCATAAGTACCTTTGCTTTTACTGTGGATCATTTTAATCTTAAATAGTAGTTCTTTATGCCTCTTTGCTCTTTTACCTTCAGGATACTTTAGCCAGTGATAATATCCGGATTTACTTACTTGGAGTACTTTACACATCTTCTCGAT
>CANMLS010000187.1 GCA_947498785.1 uncultured Aquimarina sp.
CAGGGCAAAATGTTACCCTGATTTTTGATATTTCTGCGCATTGGTTGCTAACTTTAACTTTTTGCAAGCATTGCGCCTTACCAAAAATACAATAACCATTTGATTGATCACCTTGCTGCTATGATCATATATATGTTGTGTGTGCCCAGCATGGGCATCTATTATTTATCGAAGATAAATAATTAATCTAGAGGGTGCAAGTCCCTTATGGGC
>CANMLS010000188.1 GCA_947498785.1 uncultured Aquimarina sp.
TATTTTACGAAAAATCAATCGCTTCTTAATAATTAAAAATATCTTTAAACTGTCCTAAGCATTGGGAGTATCATATAATAAGGATATGGTTCGTCTAAATATCTTTTAAGTTGCATTTGGTTGGGATTCCAATTTATTCGCTTTCAGGTATAATACCTCGAGGCTTGCCTCGTTAATTATTACTATTTTGTGATTAGATGTCACAAAA
>CANMLS010000189.1 GCA_947498785.1 uncultured Aquimarina sp.
GGCACGTACTCGTGGTTTGCTTTCTACCTCACTCTCTTCTTTGCCTTTGGATTTTATATAAAAACTACGAGGAAACTCTTCGCCATCATGCTCCAGATAAAAATAGCGTGGTATACACGCGTCCTTATGGTCAGACTCCCACGTGGTAGGTACCATAAATTCTGCCTCACCTTTACCTTGGCTATCGATGGGTATGCTTATGGTCTC
>CANMLS010000190.1 GCA_947498785.1 uncultured Aquimarina sp.
GAAATGAAAAACAGTAAACCAATTACCTCATTATTGAGTATGCTATTAATGCTCTTAGTATTATCGTCATCATGTAATGAAGAAGACGATGGTGTATCCGAAACAGATATTCCAATAACAGAAATAGCCATATCAAAAGAGATTGATAATATATTATTAAAGGGAGCTACCCAGCAATTAGAGGCGTTAATTACCCCAGAAAATGC
>CANMLS010000191.1 GCA_947498785.1 uncultured Aquimarina sp.
ATTCCTTCTTGATCTACAATCCCATCATTATCCCAATCTACATTATAATTATAAGTAAAATCTGGATTTGTTGGTATAGTGATTTCTCTAGCATCCCAAGTCGTTATAAATTCTGAACCGTTCCCTATTGGAGGCTCTGATCCTTCAACAAAAACGATAACAGTCCACTCTTGTGTACTACCATCTTCTGCAGTTACTGTATAA
>CANMLS010000192.1 GCA_947498785.1 uncultured Aquimarina sp.
AATTATGGTCATTTTGAAACTCGAACTGAAAACAATAGAAAAGTAGTTTTAGCTCGGATTTCTCAAGCATATGATGTATTGAATCAAATTAGTATCGATGCACAAATTGATCATTATAGAACAAGTGAACTTTCTTTTGCACATAGGCACTTAGCTCATATTAACACTAGAGATTTATTACTAATGGATAGAGGCTATTCTG
>CANMLS010000193.1 GCA_947498785.1 uncultured Aquimarina sp.
AGAGTGGGTTTGCCAAAAACAAGTTGTAAGCCATCATAGTATAACCATTCATTATACTGCTTGGCTATACGTTGTATAAACTGAAAATGGTTTTCTTTGTACTGTGCCTGATACGCTATAGTAGCGCCAAAAACAGGATTGATCTGAGCGGTGATCCCTGCTGCTTGTACCGTATCACTTATGATAGCGTTTAGGTTTTT
>CANMLS010000194.1 GCA_947498785.1 uncultured Aquimarina sp.
CTATTATCGACTAGTGCTTGACCCATATTATCCAGAACAATGGCTTCATAGGGGTCTATCCACTGCACAATATTAGGGATGCATGGCATATAAGAAGTACCTGTGGGTTGCATTTTACAGGTTCCAAAGGTTTGCACAGGTACTTCAAAAGGAATTCCTAAATCATTGGTATTGGCAACTAGTTTTTCGGCACCATCTTT
>CANMLS010000195.1 GCA_947498785.1 uncultured Aquimarina sp.
CCTTTGGTGATGATGAACCTTATATGAGTACTTTATATGGTGGTAGTGGTATGCAGGTAAAAGTTCTTAAAGTGAATGATTGGAAGAATTATCCAGCCACAGAAGATGAGCACCTAGTAAAAGCATATCAGACAGAAGGTTTTGATACCAATGAGTTTCCAGGAGCAGATTTACCTTATTACGAGTTTAGTTTCACCTTT